>JAXHLX010000026.1:0-17481 GCA_034521735.1 Bacteroidales bacterium | reverse complement strand
GAAGCAGGATGCGATAAGTTTCCGGAAATGTTGCTGTGATCTTCGCCATTAACCTGCCTTTTAATGCTGGTGATGAAAAGATACGATAAGTCGCCGCTCCAGATCTTCAATTCCCTGTCACCGTACAAAAATCTGACATAAGCAAAAAAATTTGGCAGTAATATTTTAAATGTATATATTACACTTCTCAAATATTATAAAATAAACGAAATAAAACGAGCATGATTTTTATTAATCATATAATCAAAAATGACATGATGAAAAACAGGATAATAACGCTAATCAGCAAGCGTTTACAGCTGCTTATAATAATTGCTGTAACACATAGCCTTTTGATAACAGCACAGTCGCCATGGGAGCGGCTTGCCGCCGAAGAGGGTACACTGGGGCTTGAAAGGGGGTTTATAGAAACCGCTACACCGGCTTTTAACATCAGGCTGGTAAAGGAATCGCAAACCATTGCCGCCCTGCAGCCAAAAGATGCCGGTGGATTTGATTTTACACCGGCTGACAGGCTGGAGGTCCGCAATGGCAACGGGCTGTATCACCTGGGCGATATCAACCTGAGGATGCGCACTATAGAGCAGGACGAATGGATGCACTACTCCACTGCCACGGACAGGCAGCCGGTGAGCTCAATGTCTGCAGCCGTAAGGGGTGATATACTCGCCGCTGCAGATATCACTGCTACTTTCAACGATGATATACCTCTTAAGGTAGAGCGTTACTGGGAGAAAGCTGGTGAAGGCCTATTGCTGCGCTTCAGGATAGAGAATAATTCCGGCGAACCTCTTGAGATAGGATCTCTGGGCATACCCATGGTATTCAATAATATACTGGCAGGTAAAAGTCTGGATGAGGCTCATGCAGAATGCTCATTCTATGACCCTTATATTGGACAGGATGCAGGCTACCTTCAGGTGACACGCCTGCACGGACACGGACCCGTACTGCTGGTGCTGCCATGGGGAGACACTGCATTTGAAGCATATAAACCCCTGCTGGAAGATCGCACACCACGGGGCATAACCTTCGAGGGCTTTTATGAATGGATGGCCCTGTCAAAAGCATACGCCGATGAGGAATGGAGTGAGGCAGAGCAATGGAATCACCCGCAGTCGGTACGCCTCAACCCGGGTGAATCACGCGAGTACGGTGTCAGATTTGTTCTCTCACCAACTATCAGGGATATTGAAACCACCCTTATTAGCCATAACCGTCCTGTAGCAGTAGGATTACCGGGGTATGTGCTGCCAAGCGATATTAAAGCCAGACTGCTGCTCAATTACAGCAGTGATATACGTTCACTTGACGTTCACCCCGGCGGGGCAATGACATTTGAAGAAGGTGAAGTAAGCCCGGGAGGATGGAAAAACTATAATATCACCCCGGTAAAGCATGGAAGGGCCAGGCTTACTGTCAGCTATAAAGACGGTACAACACAAACCATACATTATAAGGTGATAAAACCTGAAGAAGAGATAGTGAATAATATGGGTTCATTCCTTACCAGTGAGCAATGGTTCGAGGACCCTGATGATCCTTTTGACCGTCACCTGTCGGTTATCAGCTATGACTACGGCAAGATGCAGCAGGTTACCGAGGACTCCAGGGCATGGATTGCCGGTCTAAGCGATGAAGGGGGTGCAGGCTCATGGCTGGCTGCCATGATGAAGCAACTGATACAGCCTGATGCCGGAGAACTGGAAAAGATGCAGCAGTTTGTTAACCAGACACTGTGGGGTGGAATACAATACAGTGAGGGAGAGAAAAAATACGGGGTGCGCAAGAGTATGTTCTACTATGACCCTGATAATATACCGGAAGGAACCTACAGCGATAATATTAATTACGGCGGATGGTCAGCATGGCCGCCCAGGGAAGCAAGGTCAACCGGACGCTCATATAACTACCCCCACGTAGCATCTGCATGGTGGGTCATGTACCAGCTTAAACGCAACCATAATAAGCTTGTGGAAGGCTCATGGGAATGGTACCTGGAGCAGGCATGCCATACGGCTGTAGCCATGGTGGACCAGGCTCCTCATTATGCTCAGTTCGGACAGATGGAAGGAAGCATCTTTTTCCTTATACTGCTGGACCTCCAGCGTGAAGGCATGGATGAGCTGGCATCAATGCTGGAAGATAAGATGAAGGGCCGGGCAGACCTCTGGGAATCACTGAAATACCCTTTCGGAAGCGAAATGCCCTGGGATTCAACCGGACAGGAAGAGGTATATATATGGTCCAAATATTTTGGCTATTCAGAGAAAGCTGATGTAACCCTCAATGCCATACTGGCCTATATGCCGGCAGTGCCCCACTGGGGATATAACGGCAGCGCACGCCGTTACTGGGATTTCCAGTACGCCGGTAAGCTGAGGCGTATTGAACGGCAGCTTCATCATTACGGTTCCGCACTTAACGCGATACCGGTATTGAGCGAATACCGCGACAATCCTGATGATTTCTACCTGCTGAGGGTAGGACATGCAGGCATGATGGGAGCATTATCAAATATTACACCCGAAGGGTTCGGTCCCTCAGCCTTTCATGCCTATCCTTCAACACTGAGGATAGATCACCTTTCAGGCGACTACGGATCAGGCTTCTTTGGTTATGCCGTTAACAGCTCCAGCTACCTGTTCAATCATGACGAGTACGGCTGGGTGGCTTTTGGCGGTAATATAAAGAAGGAAAAAAGGAAGATATCACTTATACCGTCCACAGCAGCAAGGTCAAGGGTATTCATCGCCCCGGCCAACCTGTGGCTGACACTTGATGCCGGCAGGTTTGAGGCTGTATCTTACGATGAAAAGAGCGGTGATGTGATAATAAGGCTTGACCAGACAAACGACTATACCAACCAGGCCAGGTTAAGGGTGGAGCAGCCGTCAGAGACAGCTGTGGCACCTGCATACAGCATGCCCTCAGGAATAAAGACTGAACGGGGAGCTGCCGTTATAGACCTGGAAAAAACAAGGGAGATTAAGCTGAAAGCATCAAAATAAGTATTATACGGAAAGTATTATAATAAATATTATACTGAAGGCTTCAAAATAAATATTATACTGAAAGTAGCATAATTAAGATTATACTGAAAGTATCATAATAAAAGAGGAAAGCAGGGATAATATTTCTCAGGGACTTTTCAATTTTATTGTATAATTTTGAGCAAAATTCTAAAACCCTTTTTTACCATGCTCGGTGATTTTGATCTTATTGTTTTCCTCAGGGATTTATTCCTCAGCCTCGGGCTGAGTAAGGCCATGTCCATTTTTATGGAAACAGTGATAATTGTTATTCTGGTGGCCGCCCTCAGCTGGCTGTCATTTATAATCACCAGGTTCATTATCGATAAGGTAATAGCAAAAATTATCAGGAGAACAAGTTTTAAATGGGACGATATATTTTTTGACAACCATGTTTTTACACGCCTGTCCCATTTTGCCCCGGCAATCATCATATACCTTATGGCCGGATGGGCCCTTGAGCCGTATCCCGGGTGGCTGGATTTTGTCCGCACCCTTACCTACCTGTATATGATACTGGCAGGCATGCTCTTTCTCTTTGCCTTTATCACGGCCTGGCATAATATCTACCTTACCCTGCCCATATCAAAACACAGGCATATAAAAGGATATGTGCAGATGCTGAAGATCTTCGTTGGGGTAATTGCCGGCTTAATAATGATATCCGCTATTACCAACAACGATATCAGCAATCTGCTTACCGGTCTCGGTGCCATGGCAGCAGTGATAATACTGGTTTTTAAAGACACCATACTCGGACTGGTAGCCAGTGTGCAGCTTTCAGCCAATGATATGCTTAAGGTGGGCGACTGGATAACCATGCCATCAAGGGGGGCGGACGGAACGGTAATGGATATAACTCTGAATACCATTAAGGTGCAGAATTTTGACATGACAATACTCACCGTGCCCACATATGCCATTATACAGGAATCATTTCAGAACTGGAGGGGTATGGAGGAGTCGGGCGGACGCAGAATTAAAAGATCCGTTTTTATTGATATTAAAAGCATAGGATTCCTTGACCCTGAACAGGTAGAAAAGCTTAAAAAAATCCAGATACTCAAAGATTATATCGAGAGTAAGGAAAAAGAGATGGTGGACTTCAATAAAAAGAATAATATAGATAACTCTGTGCTGGTGAACGGCAGAAGGATGACAAATGTAGGTACTTTCAGGGCATATATAAAGGCATATCTCGAACAGCATCCCAGGATACATAATGATATGACCTTCCTGATCAGGCAATTACAGTCTTCGGAAAAAGGACTACCAATTGAGATATATGTTTTCAGCAATGACCAGATATGGGCCAATTATGAATCCATACAGGCGGATATTTTTGACCATCTGCTGGCCGTTGTACCCGAGTTCGGTCTGCGCGTGTTCCAGTACCCCACAGGCGACGACTTCAAATTATTAACAAATAAATAAAAAAATACATACTATGTCACTAGAAAAAAAGATCAGGGAATACATACAGAAAGGTATAAATGAAGAAAGAGTAAACAGATCAGAGGACAGCTTCTGGACAGCCCTCAAGAACAGCGGTACAACATTATGGCTTGATACCGGCGATATGGATGAAGCACTTGAGATATGGAGCGGGGATATGGAAGCGCTTACAACAAATAACACGCTTATAAATAAGGTGATCCAGAAAGGTATCTATGATGACTTTATCTCACGCACACAGGAACTTCTGGGATCATTGCCCAGGGAAAAACAAATAATGGAGACAGCCTTTATCCTTAATGCCAGGCACGGATTACGACTGACGGAAAAGTTCGGCGGACTTGTAAGCGTTGAGCTGCATACGGCAACAGCTCATGATGTGGATGAGATAGTAAACTACGGACTCAGGTACAGGGATATCTGTCCCGATAAATTCATCATAAAGGTTCCTCATACAATATCCGGACTGATAGGCGCACGGATGCTCAGGGATAAGGGTGTGAGGATAAACTTCACCCTGGGCTTCAGCGCAAGGCAGAACGTGCTTGCCGCCAATATAGCCAGGCCTGATTATCTCAATGTTTTCCTTGGCCGTATAGGTGCATATGTGGCTGATAATAATCTCGGTGACGGATCCGGTATAGGAGAGAAGACCGTGATCGAAACACAAAAAAATATAGCAGAAATCAGGTCTTCCATCAATACAAAAACAAAACTGATAGCGGCAAGTATCAGGCACCATGACCAGTTAGAGGCACTGGCAGGAGTAGATGTATTTACCATGCCTCCGAAAGTTGCCAAGTCAGGATACGATGAACTCTCCGGTAACTTTACATCAAGGCTTACTGAAAATTATCAACCCGGACTGGACATTAAGCCTGAACAGGAAGGAATGAATAAATTCTGGGAGGTTGACGGCAGATTGTCAAATCTGGCAAGGATGCTGGGAAATACCCTTATAAAGGATCCAACAGACCTGGAGAAGATTTTCCATGATGAAGGCTTTGAAGATATGTTCCCTGTACTGAGCACTGAAGATAAACAGAAGGTAAGTGACGAAGGAAAGATACCCGTACGCTCAACATGGCTGGATAAGATAAATGACGGGAAGATTGCACCGGATACACTGCTTAACCTGGCGGGACTGGCATCATTTACCCTCGACCAGGAAGAACTGGATAAGCGTATAGCTTCGATAATTAAATAATAAAACCTGTCCCTTCATTGCAGGAAAGAGCTATTCCACAAGCCATTCATGTACGCCGCCTGAGAAGTTCTCATTGAGCTTTACTCTCAGGCGCATGGCTGTTGTCTCAACAGGATCAAAAACTATTTTATCCCAGCCGTTAAGTGTTACACTGTACTCCCCAGAGGTTTCCACCGGCACCCAGCTGCCATTATCCATATACAGCAACTCCCATTCGTCGGGCACCCTGCAGCCCCCGTGCGGACGGTCATCAAACCAGTAGACAGATGAGGAAGACACTGTCTCCGGCGTTTCAAAATCGTACTGGAGCCATACCCACTTATTATTCTCAGGCCACCAGTGAAAGTATGACCTTGTTTTATCTATGGAGCTCTTAGGCTCATACTGGTCTTTTATTGTGTTGAGTGAGCGGTTCATCTTGCTGCCGCTCACCTCACTGCGATATGCTATTGTGGGTGCCGGAGTTGCCATTGCTGCTTCCGGTTCAGCCGGAAGCCATACCATCATCTCTCCGGGTCCGCGGTTATTCCAGAGGTGGTAAGGTATCAGCGTAACATCGCGTTTCTCACCCAGCTCCACGTCAGAATCAAGCTTTTTGCTTGCCGGACGGGCCTCTGTCTTTATCACCACGGTACCATCCAGCATTCCCGGCCGTTCTTCAATGCTCATCTCGTTATCAGGGTTAAAGACAAGGTTCAGCACCTTGCCATCGTTATCAGCCCATTCTGCTGCATACACTATTGGTCCGCGCTGTACGGCAAACCTGCCCCTGTCGGCCTCAACCCTCTCATCGGCTGTCACCGTTCGCACTTCCATGGGCATATTAAGAATTATCTTATCGCCTTCCTCCCACTTGCGGTTGATAAGAGCATATCCATTCTCCCTCCTTATTCTCTCTGTCTTACCATTTACTGTAAGAGATATCTGAGCCTGCTGCTCATCGGAAAAGTTATACAGGGGTCCGGGTATGGCTATATCCTCAGCCCAGCCGGGTATCCTGAGCCTCAGCGAAAACTCACCCGCTGTCTCAGGGTTAACAGTAAGCTCCACCTTCCCGCCATAAGGATATTCAGTCTCCTGCACCAGCTCAACGCTGTTGCCGGGTAAGTCTATCACAGCCGTGCTGGACAGGTAGAGGTTAACAAATATATCATTATCGCTGTGTGCATACACATATCCGGGCAGGGAGGGTATAAACCTCGATATATTTGAGGGACAGCAGGCACAGCCGAACCATTTCTGTCGCTGATGGCTGCCTGTTGACTCCAGCACGTTGGGATAGAAAAACAGGTCGCCCGACAGGCTTACCCCTGACAGCAGGGCATTATACAGTGTTCTCTCCAGCACGTCATAGTATTTTGATTCACCGTGATGCAGGAACATCCTCTGGTTCCAGAACACATTGGCTATGGAGGCGCATGTCTCGCAATAAGCAGTCAGGTTGGGCAGGTTATATGGCTCGGCAAATCCCTCGTTGCCTCCCGCAGCACCTATACCGCCTGTAATATATATCTTCCTGTGAACAATGTCCTTCCATATCTCTCCTATGGCCTCAATATATTCACTGTCGCCTGTCAGGGCAGCAACATCAGCCATCCCTGTATACATATAGGCAGCCCTTACAGAGTGGCCCACAGCCTCACGCTGGTCCACAACCTTCTTATGTGACTGTGAGTACTCATCCCCGTCGGGACCACGCACGTCAAGGAAAAACTTTGCCAGGTCAAGATACCGCTCATCACCCGTTACACGGTATAGCTTAACCAGTCCTATCTCTATCTCCTGGTGTCCCGGATAATTCTCTATCTTACCCCAGCCGAAATCACGGTCAACAAGGTCAGCCGATTTGATGGCTATATCAAGGAATGTGCGCTTGCCTGTGGCCCTGTAATGAGCTACGGCAGCCTCGTACATATGTCCGAGGTTATACAGCTCATGGCTCAGTATATGGGTAAGCTGCCATCTCTCCGACCCTATCCATGGATGGGAATCGTCGCCCATAATGGTACGGTAGGTATAGAGGTAACCATCCTCCTCCTGTGCCGCTCCAATCTTCATAATAAGGGTGTCAAGAAGGGCATCCAGCTCCGGGTCAGGATAAGTCTGCAGGGAATAGCTTGAGCCCTCTATTATCTTGAATACATCAGAGTCATCGAAGGGGGCCTCGGAGCAGAACTCGCCCTGGGCCATACCGGCTGCCACTTCAAAGTTCTTTATGCGACCTGTTATCTCCGACTGCTCTATTGCAATGGGGATGGTAGCCCTGCGATTCGATTCCAGTCGCTGTGCCCAGAAATTATCTGTCACCGTAACAGCTGTAAAGGGAACGGGCTCAACCGTAGCGGTATTACCGTCCTGCTTATCAGAACATCCTGTCAGCATTAATACTGAGAGAAATAAAATTGCGGTGATCCTTAATTTTAACATATCTATTAATTATTTGTTTTCATCATTACTGTACATCTTATCCTGTTCGGCTTCCTTTAACCACACAGCCATATTACCTGCTGGTTTTCTTTATCTCTTTAAGTCTTTTCATCACATCATTATCCCCTCTTCCGAAGTAATCATGAACAGTCTTATACTCATTATATAATTTATCATACACCTCAACATTATCAGCTATGGGCTTATAAACCACATCTTTCAGCTTACTCATTACTTTTGCCGCCTCAACAATATTATCATATCCTCCCCTTTCCTTACCTGCAGCCACGGCTCCGAACATAGCCGATCCCAGCGCCGGGGTCTGCGGCGATCCGGAGATCCTTATCTCCCTGTTGGTCACATCGGCATAGATCTGCATAATAAAAGGGTTCTTTTCGGCAATGCCACCGGCAGCGTATAATTCATTTACCGGCACCCCCTTTTCATGGAATGTGTCTATTATCATTCTCGTGCCATAGGCGGTGGCTTCAATCAGGGCCAGGTATATCTCCTCCGGCCTGGTGGCCAGTGTCATGCCAAGCATCATGCCTGTCAGATCAACATCAACCAGCACCGAGCGGTTACCGTTCCACCAGTCCAGTGCCAGCAGCCCGCTCTCACCGGGCTTCAGTGCAGCTGCTTTTTCTGTCAGCAGCTCATGTATATCCATGTCTTTCTGCGCGGCCTCCTCGAAATACGCCGGAGGGGTGCAGTTATCAACAAACCACTGGAAATGGTCGCCCACACATGACTGTCCGGCCTCATAACCAAAATAACCTTCAATGATACCGTCTTCCACCACGCCGCACATTCCCGGCACCGTTTTTTCCTTATCTCCCAGCACCATATGGCATGTGGAGGTACCCATTATCATCAGCATCTTTGCCGGCTCGGATATACCTACAGCTGGCATAGACACATGAGCGTCAACATTGGCCACGGCCACTGCCGTACCTTCCTTAAGGCCGGTCAGCTTAGCAGCTTCTGCTGTTATCTCCCCTGCCTTTGTTCCCACCGGTAACAATTCAGTGGATAGCTTGTCGCTGACAAGGTTCTTAAGTTGCGGATCAAGCGAGGCAAAAAAATCATCAGAAGGATATCCCTCATGCTTATGCCATATTGCCTTATAGCCTGCCGTGCATGTATTTCTCTTTTCATTACCAGTAAGCTGCCACACCACCCAGTCGGCCGCTTCAATAAACCTGTCAGCCGCATCATACACCTCCGGTGCCTCGTTAAGCGTCTGCCATACTTTCGGTACAAGCCATTCAGACGATATCTTGCCCCCATATCTTTTAAGGAAATCCTGTCCCTGTTCAGCCGCTATCTCATTCAGCCTGTTAGCTTCGGGCTGTGCGGCATGGTGCTTCCACAGCTTAATCCATGCATTTGGCTCTGATTTAAAATCATCCAGCATACTGAGTGGTGTGCCGTCGGCTTTTACCGGCAACACGGTGCTGGCGGTAAAATCAATGCCTATGCCAAGCACCTGATCTGCTTCAATACCTGCATTTTTCAAGACAGCGGGTATTGTATGCGAAAATACATCAAGGTAATCGCCGGGATGCTGCAGGGCCCAGTCGACGCCCAGCTCCGTACCATCAGGCAGCTGCCTGTCCATTACACCGTGTGGGTAATCGAAGACAGAGCTTGCCACCTCATTCCCATTCTCTATATCTATCAGGACCGATCGCCCGGACAATGTTCCAAAATCTACTCCTATTACATATTTGCTCATGCTCTACTAATTATTTTTTATTGTTTCCAAAATTTTTATACCTGGTCCGGAGTGGGACTATACCTTAAAAGTCTCCGTTTATTTCTGCCCGGTTTATTTCTGCCCGTAATAAGCATCTTTACCATGCTTGCGTTTATAATGCTTATCCAGTAGGTACTGCTCTATCCTGTCATTACCGGCAAGTGAATATGTCATAAAGGCCATGCGTGCTATCTCTTCAAGGGCAATGGCATTATATACCGCTTCTGCGGGACTGCCACCCCATACGAACGGGCCATGATCATTGACAATAACCCCCGGTATTGCCTTTTCATCCAGGGACCGAAAGGTTTCGACTATCACCTTTCCAGTGTTCATCTCATAATCATTCTCCACTTCCCCCTGTTCAAGCTTGCGTGTACATGGCACATCACCATAAAAATGATCTGCATGTGTTGTACCCATGGCAGGTATTGGCAGTCCGGCCTGTGCCCAGGCAGTGGCATAGGCGGAATGCGTATGCACCACCCCGCCGGCAGAGGGAAAATTATTATACAGCTCCAGGTGTGTGGGAGAGTCTGATGATGGTTTCAGTCTGCCCCCCACAATTTTTCCGTCAAGATCAAGCACAACCATATCATCGGCATTCATAGTGTCATAGTCAATACCGGAAGGCTTTATCACCATAATATTATTCTCACGGTCTATACCGCTTACATTACCCCAGGTGTGTATCACAAGTCCTGATTTATAAAGATCAATATTGGCCTTCAGTACTTCCTCTTTCAGTTTTTCAAGCATGCTTTAATTTTTAATTGTAAATCTTACGCTTATTAACTTACAGAACATAAACTATATCCCGGTCATTTTTAATGAACGTCAAGGTTAAAATAGAATCCCTGCCTTTTGAAATCCTCATATCTCTGAGGGATAAACCTGTAATAGTAAGCTCCTTTCTTGGATGTTTCCTTTTCTTTTTCATCAAGTTTTTCAAGGAGGTTCATTGAAATGATCTTTTTCCTGAAATTCCTTTTATCAATAGTTCGCTGGTATATAGCCTCATACAGATCCTGCAGCTGTACCAGTGTAAATTTCTCAGGCAGCAGCTCAAAGCCTACGGGCTTTACTTTTATTCTGTCAACAAGTTGTTTATGAGCTCTCTCTACAATCTTCCTATGGTCAAAAATAAGTTTTGGTATACGGGATATTGACCTCCAGTGTGCCGAGCTGGCCTCTATCATCACAGGGTCCAGTTTATATGTATTGATAAGGGCAAAGTGTGATATTGTTATGACCCTTCCGCCGGTATCCCTGTTTACATCTCCCCAGGCTGAAGATTGCTCCAGATACACATCCTTCAGTCCCGTCAGCTGGTACAGCACCCTGTAGGTTGCTTCCTGCACACCTTCATCTCTTTTAACAAAGCCCCCAGGCAATGACCATTTACCATATTCCGGTTCAAACTTCCTTTTTATAAGCAAAAGCTTCAGTTCTTTATCACTGATATTATATCCGAAGATAACACAATCGACAGCAAGAAGGTTTTTTTCAAGGACCGCGTAATGATCAATCATAACTCAATAAATGTTATTAGAACGGCGATATCAGAACAGATAAATTATCCGGGCATAAATTTAGATAATTCCTTTTGAAAAATGAAAATATATTTCATTCCATTTCAGTTCATCCTTCAGTCTTTCAAGTCTTGTCTCCTCATCAATAATCACCGTTTCAACACCTGTCATTGAAGCAAAATCCAGCATATACCTGTTATCTATTGCTGTTGAGAACCCGGTATGATGAGCTCCTCCTGCAAGTATCCATGCCGAAGCTGATGTTTTCAGGTCGGGCATAGGCTGCCATAGCACGCTGGCCACAGGCAGTTTTGGCATATCAGGACATTCAATAACTTTAACCGGGTTAAGCAGCATTCTGAACCTGTTACCCAGATCGATCACCGAGGCATTAATTCCTGATCCGGAACCTGCTTTAAAGACCAGTCTTGCAGGGTCCTCCTTTCCGCCTATTGAGAGGGGATGAACTTCAAGCCTGGGTTTTTCGCCGCTTATACTGGGACATACCTCCAGCATATGGGCACCAAGGACAGCATTATTACCAGGTTCAAGATGATAGGTATAGTCTTCCATAAAGGAGGTTCCCCCTTCAAGCCCGTGAGCCATCACTTTCATTGATCTTACCAGTGCCGATGTTTTCCAGTCGCCTTCGGCACCAAAACCATAACCCTTTGCCATAAGCCTCTGCACTGCCAGTCCAGGCAGCTGTGGCAATCCATGCAGGTCTTCAAATGTGGTGGTAAAAGCCTTAAAACCTCCCTCTTCAAGGAAGCCCGTCATGCCGGCCTCTATACGTGCCGAATCCCTTATAAATTCTGATTTGAGTATATTCCTGTCACCGATGCTGTATGTATCACCATATTCCTCTATCAGCCTGTCGAGGTCACTGTCGGCAACATCATTACATGCCTTCACAAGATCTCCCACACCATAACCGTTAACCGTATAGTTCATCTGTATCTGGGCTGTCACCTTATCGCCCTCTGTAACGGCCACATTTCTCATATTATCCCCAAAGCGTGCTATCCGCAACTTTTTGCTATCAGCCAGTGCCACTGCTGCGCGCGACCATATTGCAATATCCTCAATACATTCACTGTCCTGCCAGTGACCTGCCACTATTTTCCTGTCCAGACGCAGTCGCGAGCCAATATAGCCAAATTCCCTGCCTCCGTGCGCCGACTGGTTAAGGTTCATAAAATCCATATCTATCTCCTTCCAGGGTATATCCCTGTTAAACTGTGTATGGAAATGAAGAAGGGGTTTGTTAAGTGTTTTGAGTCCGCTGATCCACATCCTGGCAGGAGAAAAAGTATGCATCCATGCAACGAGGCCAATGCAGGCATCATCATTATTAGCCTGTGAGCACAAGCCTTCCACTGCTTCCGCAGAAGTAAGAACGGATTTAAAAATAACTTTTACAGGTATGCCTTTGTCCTTATCGAGATGGCCGCTTATTACCTGTGAGTCTTCTTTTACCTTTTTTAATATTTCATCGCCATACAGGTGTTGACTGCCGGTGATGAACCAAATTTCAGAGTTTTTATAAATATTCATTTAAATCAAGATTTTTTCTACCAGAAATATGCGTAGAATACTATTATTACTGTTATAATTATTGCTGAATTTATCACATCCCATTTATTCCAGCTGGCCCTTGTGATGGCCTTTTCTTCAGCTGACTGGGAGCCGAGATACAGGCCTCTTATCTGCGCCGGCACAGGGGCTTCTGTAAACATGGTAACCACTATCATAACCACAATGACAAGAGCGAAAAGAGCTATCTCATAATGGAGCCAGTTGGGTGCTACAAACACAGTATACAAAAATCCGTCCGGGTTCAGACCTTCTTCAAACACCTTCAGCCCAAGTCTGGTCATACCAAGTACAAAGCCTGTTACCAGTCCCGTAAAACCGGCAGTGGGACTTGTTCTTTTTGATAATATACCAAGCAGGAATACCGCTGCAATACCTGGTGCCAGCAATGACTGCACATCCTGCAGATAGGCGTAGAGCACCTTACCCATTCCTTTCATAACAGGTATCCATAATATACCCAGGATAACTACTACAACTGTTGCCCAGCGTCCTACTATCACAAGTTTCCTTTCCGTTGCTTCCGGTCTGAATTTTTTATAGAAATCAACCGTGAACAATGTTGCTGAAGAGTTAAAAAGTGATGCCAGCGAACTCATAAGGGCTGCCAGTATACCTCCTACTACTATACCGGTAAATCCCATTGGTAACAGTTCACGCACCAGTACCGGGAAGGCTGCATCTGAATTGGGAAGATCAAGCATGCCTTTCTGGTTAAGGGCAAAAGCTATCATACCAGGGATAAGGAAAATAAACACGGGGGTGAGTTTAAGGTAGGCACCGAATATGGTACCCCTCCGTGCCTGTCTCTGGTCACGACCCGATAGTACCCTCTGCACAATATACTGGTCGGTACACCAGTACCAGAAACCAATAATAGCCGAACCCAGCAGCACACCTGTCCAGGGAAACTCATTATCCTTGGATGAACGTATCAGGTCGGTCATATTATCGCCGTACTCATTTACGGGTACCGCCCTGCATATCTCCATCATTTCATTCCAGCCGCCGAGCTTCATCAGTCCGATTACCATAACAGCCATGGAGCCGACAAGGAGAACGGGTGTCTGGATAACCGAAGTTGCGAGTACCGCTTTCATTCCACCGAATACCGTATATACCCCGGTCAAAATTACCAGTCCGATGGCACTTATCCAGAAAAAATCTATCCCGAACATCGTTTCAATGCCAAATACCTGTTTAAAAACAATACCTCCGGCGTAAACTGTGACAGCCACCTTGGTAAGCACATAGCTGACAAGAGATATTATTGAAAGAAAGGAGCGCGATTTACTGTTATAACGCCTCTCAAGGAATTCAGGCATGGTAAACACCCCGCTACGGGCATAGAACGGCACAAAGAGCCAGCCCAGTAATAATATAAGCCAGCCATGCATCTCCCAGTGTGCCATGGCCATTCCGCTTGCAGCTCCTGCTCCTGCCAGTCCCACAAGATGTTCTGATCCAATATTTGAAGCAAATATGGATGCTCCTATGGCTATCCATGTAGCATCACGTCCCGCCAGAAAATAGTCAGCTGAGGTTTGATCTTTCTTCCTTACAACCCAAATAATAACACCGACTAAAACAAGACAGAAAAGTCCCAGTACAATCCAGTCAACTATTGTCATTTTATTTAAGAATTAGTTATATAATAAATTAAAACCTGTAAACCTGATTGGTATTAAGTTAGCAGATGACTTCCCAATGTGCAATTGACAGGTTTTTATTACCCAATAATTAATCTAAATTTGAAACAAATATATAAATTATTTTTAATGTACATAATACACTTAAAGATATTTCTTAAATTTGTTATAATTTTAACAATAAATCCTTATTAAGCCTTTAAATAAATGAAAAATGAGAATATTAAAGCTTTCCGGTGCAGTAATTTCCCTGGTATTATTATTGATTTTTGCTTCATGTGATAGAGGCAGGGAGGATATAAATGTTTTAAGCGAAGATATGTTTGAAAACATTAGCTGGAGGGCTATCGGTCCCGGCAGCTTCGGAGGCAGGATATCCGAGATACTCGTTCATCCCGGAAATGACTCTGTCATATATGTCAGTCCTTCCACAGGCGGCATATTCAAATCAGTTAACGCTTGCATGGACTGGACTCCTGTTTTTGACAATGCAGGTAAAAGTCTCGCTATTGGCGATATGGATATCTCTGCAAATAATCCTGACCTTCTGTGGGCAGGTACGGGTGAAGCTTCAGGCGAGCAAAATCCCGCTTCGGTAGGCGACGGCGTTTACAAATCCATTGACGGAGGTAAAAGCTGGGAGAATATGGGACTGGAAGAAAGCAGGCACTTTTCAAAGCTTGTGATTCACCCGGATAATGACAATATGGTTTTTGCGGGTGCCACCGGCACCAGGTGGGGCGCATGTGAGGAAAGAGGCCTTTACAGGACAGATGATGGAGGTGAATCCTGGGAAAAAGTACTTTATATTAATGATAATACAGGTATCGGTGATATAGCCGTTCACCCCGACGGCCATACGGTGATGGCCACAGCATGGGAGCAGAGACGCAGTGCATGGGCACATGTAAGGCAGGGTCCGGGCAGCGGACTGTACCGTTCAAATGATAAGGGTGACAGCTGGGAGAAAATTGAGAACGGCTTGCCTGCCGGCAAAGCAGGAAGGATAGCCCTGGCTATAGCCCCTTCAAATCCGGATATCGTATATGCCTGCATGGAACATGACTCACTGGGTCTGTTCAGGTCGGACGACAAAGGCATAACATGGGAATCCGTTAATGAAGATATCAGAACATCTTACTGGTATGGCAGGATATATGTTGACCCCACCGATGAGGACCACCTCTGGGTGATGGGGGTACTGATACAGGAGTCTTTTGATGGCGGCCGCAGCTTTGAAGCATTGAGGATGAGGGGTGTGCATGTGGACCACCATGTGCTGTGGGTTGATCCTGATAACACATCAAACAGGCTTCTTGGCAATGACGGGGGTCTATACATCACATCAGATGGCGGGGAAAACTGGGAGTTTATAGGCAACCTGCCCATCGGCCAGTACTATAATATATCAGTGGATAACAGTGATCCATACATGATTTACGGGGGGCTGCAGGATAATGGTGTATGGGGCACTCCATCACGCTCCCGCGACGGTAAGCCGGTGACGGAGGATGACATTATACGGATAAACGGAGGTGATGGCTTTTATTCAGCAACCGATCCTGAAGACTCTTCTGTTGTTTATGGCGAATCGCAGTTTGGCAATATAGTCAGATATAATCATGACAGTGGTGAAAGGAAACGGATAAAACCCGGCAGGGATGATGATGACCTTGATTACAGGTTTAACTGGAACACTCCTTTCTTTGTTTCTTCCCATAAGCCGCATGCACTCTATATAGGAGCAGAGAGAGTGCTGAAAACTGATAAGCGGGGCGAGGAGTGGTATGAGATAAGTGATGACCTCAGCACGGGGCGAAGGGTGGACACCCTGCTAGTCATAGGGCAAAAACCAGTGCTGAAGCCTTACCGCACCATCACAGCCCTGGCTGAATCGGGACTCAAAAAAGGACTTATCTATGCCGGGACCGATGACGGCAGGCTTCATGTGAGCCGGGATGACGGTGGGAGCTGGGAAGACCTTACATCCAATATCCCTGCCCCGGCAGACAGGTTCTTTACCAGGATCGTTCCGTCGGCGCATGAAGAAGCAAGGGTATATATAGGATTCGGACGTTTTTATGAAGCAAGCGACCTGTCGCCCTACCTCTTTGTAAGCAATGATTACGGAAAAACCTGGACAGATATAAGCAATAATATGCCGGACAAAGCTGTTATAAGAGGCTTTGCCGAGCATCCTGAAAACCCGGACCTGCTGTTTACCGGTGTGCATAACGGGCTTTTTGTTTCTCTCAGTGGCGGTAGTTCATGGTCACGTATGCACGGCGAAATGCCTTATGTTGCCGTTGACGATATTGAGATACATGATAGTGAAAACAGTCTTGTACTGGGCACTTATGGCCGTGGTCTGTGGATTCTGGACAATATATCCTTTCTTTCCAGTCTCAGCACCGACAGTCTCGGTGAAGAAAATATACTCTTCGAACCCGTATACCTGGAGAGCAATGTGGACGACAGCACTGTTTACGGGGTAAACAAATACAGCTTTGCTGCCCCCGAACCGGAGAAGGGAGTCAATATATTCTATTATTTAAGGGATGGCAGCAGCCAGGGATCACGGAATGTGCCGGTACTGACAATAAGTGATGACAAGGGGAATTATTTGCTTAAGGAGGAATTAGACGGAATTAAGGGTTTCAACAGGTATGTATGGAAAACAGATAAAGAGGCCCCGGGCGAATACACCATCAGCCTGGAAACAAGACATAAGAAAAGCAACAGGATGCTAAGGATACCTATGGATCAGCAGCTATAAAAAAAGAAACCCGGGAGGCAGTTTTTCTAAGCGCTCCCGGGTTTGTCT
>JAXHLX010000025.1:0-17159 GCA_034521735.1 Bacteroidales bacterium | reverse complement strand
CACAAAGGTAGCAAAAAAAGTCAAGAGGCACAGATTCGGCATTCTACCGCCTTGAAACAACAAGCTTTTTATAAGCAATGGACCGGCCATCCCTCAGGAGCCTGATAATAAAGATCCCTTCGGGAAGATTAAGATCATCGATCCTTAATTCGGACAGGCCCCCAGGCAGCTTGCGTGACAACAGCTTATTGCCGGCATAATTATATATACTCAGCACTGCATCACTCTCCAGCTCTTTCCTGAAATCAATTTGCAGGTAATCAGATGCCGGGTTGGGATAAACAGAAAAGTCATAAGTCACATCCTCATTGATTGGATCATAGGCAGCTGTAGCCACATCCGGCTGGTAAGTGGATACCGACTGGTATACCTCCTTGCTGGCATTATTCTGAAGAAAGGCTATTATCTCAATATCACCTGTATCATAAATATTCTCTATCAGCCAGGAGAATCCGTCAAAGGACTCACTCTCACCTTTAAGCCATGACTTTTTTATGTCGGTACCCCCGGCATCGGGCAGCATCTTCTTAAACACATTATAAAACACTGTCTCTCCATTAGGGGCATTATAATCCGTTTCTTTCTCTATTACCAGCACATATAAGGTAAGATTCTGAGCATCTACATCCTCCATTGCTGTAATATCACAGGAAACAGTCAATACACCTTCCGTCAGCTGCGAGCTGATATCCATATCGAAATATGGATTTATCATGCTCCTCTTATACAGATCAACTGAATCGAGCCGGTTATTAAGCACATAATTATATTCAAAGGCATAATTTGTATTTATCCCGCCATCGACAAAGGAATAAGGTGTTCCGGACAGTCCGTAAAAAAGCATGCGTGCGCTCACATCGGCCTCATTGTCATAATAAAAATCATCAGCACCGGGTATATTGGTATGATATTGAACATTTATCACGTCACTGCCGGTATTATCAACTACCTCCTTCATTAATTCATTGGCATCTTTATTATCCGTGTTATTATAGTTGGTAAAATGTTCCAGCAATACATTCCTGCTTCTTATGCCTATACTGAAATTATCAAAGGCAAATCCTTCATTGTCATTTGCTGTACCATCCGATCCGTAAACAAGCCTGAATTTAACATCTTTTTTTCCTGCTATCACATCCAGCTTATTCCTGACGTTTACCCAGCCTGTATCCTGTCCAGCTACCGATGTCCAGCCTATTGACTGTCCCCCGGGTTTACCATTGATCAAAACCGAATTATACCAGTCAATGCCATCATCCAGGCTACCCACCAGCTTCCAGTCGCCGCTATTACCTACCCTGTACTGAAGCACAGCACCATCCCTGTTCCTGTCAAATCTCTTCCATATATCCACAGACACATATGGCCTGCTGATATTGGTAAAGTCGAAGCAGGGACTCTCCACTGAATATCCTGATTCAAGCTGGCTGCCAATATCAAAGTTTGTATGCCATGCATTATATCCAGATGCAGCCACATCCATTACCTCACGATCAGGTGTTCCCAGTCTCCACTCATTAAGGCTCTCACCCAGTCCTGCTATCCATCCTTCCTGCCCGTCTTCAAAATCCTGGTAATAATCATCATCCTCAAGCGTAATTGTAGGTCTGATGGTCACTTCTTTTATTATTGTATCATGGCATGCAGCATAGCCTGTCATAACTATCAGTTGCACATCAAATCCTCCAACAGAGGTTTTGGGATACCTGACCTGTTCCCCTGAAAGTGGGTCGCTGCCGTCAAAGAAGCGCCATATATGGTCACTTACCGGCGCCGGGGAGAATGATTGATCATAAAGAAGTAAGGAGTCATCAATAATATAACAGTCTCCCGTCCATGCAAAATCTGCTTCAGGCTTTATGCCTAGATCAATATTCTTCTCATGGCTGTCTGTGCAAGCGTTTACAGTGGTGGCTGTAAGTTCAACCACCCTTGGTCCGTGTGTCCTGTACAGATGTCCCGGACTTTCCTTATCACTCTCGTTAAAGCTACCCGGATCGCCAAAGCGCCATGCCCATGTATTAACAGGGTCATCTGATGCTGTATTATTAATAAAAAGTGTGGTGTCTCCACCATGTTCTATGCACACATCCAGTACATCAAAATCCACCGCCGGCGCAGGATTGATCTTTACCGGCATGCTCACCGCAACATAGCAACCCGTTTCCTGGTTTGTATAGGTATATGAAACCTCTGTGTCGCCCAGCCCCAGTGAAGGGTCAAGGAAGTTATCGTCTACAGGCCCCGTAAACACCCCTCCCAGTTTTGAGGTAAACAGTTCAAACGGTTCCGTGTTATTGCAAAACTCATCACCTGCATCCAGATTATTTATCTCCACTGTTCCCAGGGAATCAACATTAAGCGTCACAGAAATGACAAAGCGTGTAAGCACCGAATCGTAATAATTGTATTGCACCTTGTGATCGCCCCTGCCGGCAGCTGCCGGATCGAATACTGCCCTGGTATCATCAATAGCTATTATCCCGGCGCCTTCAAAGCCTATACCCGTCCATGTCGCCCCCGTATTTTCATAGATAAGTGTATCCCTTAGCCCATCATAGCAATACTGGTTACCAGCATTTACTCCTGTTATTGCGCCCTCAGGCTGCACAACCATAATGCTGGTATTTATCCCGGAAGCGCAGCTGTTGGTATCAACATAGGAAAAATTCACCACCGTGCTTCCTTCACCGGCCACTGAGGGGTTAAATTTATAAATAGTCCCGTCCAGATAAACCCCGCTACCTGAAAAAGAGCCGTCAGCAGGAGAGCCCGCAAGCTCTAAAGGTGCCTCATCAAGGCTGACTGTTGACCTGTCGGTCAGAATTTCCACATCAGGTCTTGGATAAACATACACATCCCTTGTTACTGTTTTGACACATCCTGATGACTGAACTGTCGAAACATGGGTAAAGCTAAGCTGGTAAGGGGTATCAGAGGGCGGTGTCTTGTACGGGTACAGGTCGGCTATCTGCCCGTAATTAACAAATGAGGTATCCGGACCGCTAAAAGCAAAATTACCGGAGCCTGTTGAATTTTCGACGGATACACGCATATTAACATCTCCCTCATATTCACAATAGCTGTCATTAAGTCCTATAATCTCAAGTTTACCTATGGAATCAATATACACCTTCCTGGATAATTCATAATCAACACCCTCCCATACATAGGCAAAGCTCACAGTATCCCAACCTGCTCCCACCCCGGGTATATAATAATCGGCGGTAGTGGTGCCGCTTGAACTAATACCTCCTTTTGTATTGCTGAAGCCTGTAATACTTACTCCCGCCGGCAGGCCGGTAACATTAATGCTATATAAAACATCATCATAACATATAATATCAGGCAGGCCTTCTATCGACCCCTGTGCCTCCCGCACAAGTGTATTATTAGTCTTTGCAGCAAAACACCCGTTCACATCGCTAACTAAATAGCGTATATCATGGCTTCCCACACCCGCCAGCTCAGGATAAAACTGGTCGCCGACAATACCTGATCCCGTAAAGGTACCGCCCGCCAGTACCGGAACAAGAATATCAGGATCACCCGCTTTATTATATGTGGGATCGATTGCAAAGTCTGCATCAGGCAGGGGGTTAATAGTCACATCCCTGTTTATCACCAGGCTTTTACAGCCCCCGGGTGATGTGTAAAGGTATGTTACAGGGTATACTGCGCCTGCCGGTACCAGCGACGGATCAAAGACTGCAGATCCTGTCGATTTACTGGTCAGCATATCACCTGTCCACTCACCTGTTCCACCAGCCGGATATAGATTATCTACGCTTATAAACCTTGCCTGGTCATCAGTGCAATATGCATCGTCAAGGTTCTGAAAAGCAAGCGCCGTACCAACTGAATCAATGATAAAGCCTCTGTTTATTTCTATAATTGATGAATCGCGCTGATAGGAAAAATATAAACTATCAGCATTATCACCCGGACCCATCAGCTCCGGATTAAAAACAACAGTTGTGTCATCCAGCAGGCTTATGAAAGCTAATGGCTCTGTAAACAAAAACAGCGGCTTGGTGGCATCAGAGGGAAGGTTCCTTATAATAATGGTGTCATTGCCGTTATCATAACAATATACATCCTTAAAGCTCTCAAAATATGTTTCAACGGGTTTTACATTGACTGTGTCAGACACTTCCTGTATACAGCTGTACTCATCATACTGAATTATCAGCAGGTAGTCGATAATAAAGGGGCTGTTATCGGTATTGACAGCATCCGGGTCAAAAGTATTAACCGTAACACCTTCACCCGTGAATATCCCTCCCTCAGGATTAGCGACCAGGGTAAAAGGAGGATCTGCCACACTGACATTATCAGTGGGTATAATAAATGTGGCAAGGGGATCACTTAGTACCTCCGCACCCGTAACAGATGAGGGGAATTTGGAAACAGGCCTTACCGCAAATTGTATAAGCGTTTCGATATCATTTTCCGTAAGCACGTATGATTCGGATGTGGCACCAGGTATGGCTGTTCCGTCCCTGTACCACTGGTACAGTGAATTGCCTTCCTGCCTGTTATAGGTATATGTATACTTACCCTGCACTGTATTACCGGTATTACGCACACCAGATATGCAAACATTCGATGCCACAGGTACGCCCGAGGGCGGAACAGCCGATGTGGCAGCACTCTGCACCGGATCACCCTCTACCGGATAACCACTTGCTGATACCGGTGTCACTTCAAAAACCAGGCTGCTTCCAACATCATCATATGTCACAGTATAATTAAGCGACGCGGCTCCTGCTATCTCCTCAGTGCCGTTTCTCAGCCACCTGTAAGTGGATGTGCCTTCAGGATCACCATCAATATCATTATAAGTATAAGAGCCGGTAAGCACATCATCCACCACTGGAGCTGTATTATCAATAATTACTGTACTGGCTGCAGGTTGGGTATTAACCGGACCGTGAGCGACTGTCCATTCTTCTGTTCCAGTGGTTTTACCTGTCTTCGCCACAGGCTGAACGCCAAAGAATATATACCTTCCCTGGTCAGCATCCCTTATTTTATATGAAATGCCGGTTTCACCGCCTGTAACCGATGCATCAGCCTGCACTGTTGTATTGCCAACGGCCCATCTGTAAACTGATGTTCCTTCAGCATCTCCGTCAACATCACTATAATCATAATCACCGAAAATATAATCACCAGGATCCAATCCGCCCGTTATCGCCACATTTGAAGCTACGGGCGCTGTATTGGCTATCACCTCAGGGCTTAAGGCACTCCAGGCTGTATCCTTTACTGCTCCGTCGTCTTCCAGCAACACCCTCAGCAGCAGCTTAGAGCCCACATCAGTTGCAACTATGGTATAGTCAGTTGTAATAGCCAGATCATTGCTATCGCTTGCCGAAACCCTCATCCACTGAAGATAAACATCTTCATCACCTGATGTCCCTTCCAGGGTATAATTAGCTATAATGGTTTTTCCCTCTGTAAAAACACCAATTATCGATACATCCTTTACTTCCTGGGCAAATGCCATTACTCCCGGCAGTAATAAAACTAAACTGGTAATAATTAATCGTCTCATCGGGAATTATTTAAATCAATGCAAGTATATTTCTATTAAAGTCTTTCAAATTACTGAGGAGGTTTTTTAAACTTATAAAACGTTATCAGCGAGTTCGTTTCTGTTCCGTTAGTTCCAACCGACACAATACTTTCCTGTGTATCCACAATCACATCATTTATCACCTGGCTACCCTGTCCTGCCGGTATATGTGGCTCTGCATATTCACTGCCATCAGCATTCATAAAATAAAACAGCATGTCTTCTTCAAGGGCGTCACCTATGGCGCCGGCAATAATACAGAAACCCTCCGGATGATAGCATAAGGAATTTAACACCAGTCTTCTACCATTAATGCTGATACGTTTCTCCAGCAATGGGCTGGCATATATATCCGCGGCCAGCTTCAGAATATACATTTCATTATAGGAGTTGGCGTCAGGTCCGCCGGCTCCAAGTATGATATAGGCATTATCCTGCAGTATAAGATCAACGGCCTTTTCATTAGCCGTGCTCCCAAAAGTCTCACTTCTGGTAACATTACCAACACTGTTAATCCTGATAAACATAATATTTCTTCCTGACTGTCCGGGCCCATCCTTATCTGTTGTAGCAAGAACCATATAGCCATTGCCTTCAAGGTCTTTGCTTACCTTAATACCTGTATCATCTTCATCAAAACCATAGGATACTGACCACAGGCTGTCGCCCATGGCATTAAGCTTCAGGATATAAATATTCAGGCGGCCCTGCGGATTATCCTGGCCAAAGGTGCCGGCAATATTTTCTTTATCACTTGAACCCAGAACAAGGAATCCTCCGTCATCACACTCAATAATATCCTTAGCTGCCTGGTTTCCTGCACCACCATATCTTTTCTGCCAGTTGACACTGCCACCGGCATTCAGTAAGGTTATTATCATTTCATTCCCCCTGCCTGTTTCTTCAGGGCTTGCTGCCACACCGGCACATATCACAGAGCCGTCTGCAAGAGTTTTAATACTTCGGGCTTCATCATAAGCAGCAGCGGCATTAAGATATGCCCATACAAGTTTTCCCTCATCATCAGTACTGATAACAGCCATCTCCTGCTTTGCGGAATCAATAATGTTGCCTCCTATATTACTTTCGGAGCGCTTAATTACCGTACGCATACCTGCTATGACATAGCCGTTCTGTGTCTGGTCAAGAGACAGGCCAAGGTCAACAAAGGCATCACCATGGTATACCAGCAGCGGGTTATCAAATGTGCCTTTGTCCGGGTACTTCTCACATGAAACAAGGATAACGACAAGGCTGAGAATTAAAATAAATAGTTGTTTCATGGCTCTATTCCGGTATTCTTTCGGGTTTATAAATTATGAATATATAGCCAAGGCTCGCTCTCATCACATTCAGCCTGAACCTGTCATCGGTAAAAAAATAGTAAAGCTCCTGATCTGCAGGCACACCCGGTATTGACTGGTTCATCAGACCTGCGCGTGTATCCAAATCAAAAAAGACATAACCCGATGGCAGTTTATACTTGCATCCCATTCCGGCAGCAATCAGTATATCGGACCTGTTTCGCGAATCCACCCTGTTAACTTCAGGTCCGGCCCTTTCAAAAGGGTTATTCACATCAGAATTATAAAAAGTCGAACTGGCTGTTGTGGAAATATTATATGCCACACCGGCGCCTGCCTTAAAATATGGAATAAAGCCATTGAAATCCCGTGGCTCATAATAAACATTCACTGTGCTTTCCAGCCGGCGCTGTTTCTCATTATAGCTGACAATACCATAAGAAAGAAATTCCTCACTGTTATTAAATGATGTTTCCGAATAATCCAGCTCTATGCCTGCTTCTAAAAAATCATTGATCTTATATTTGACCAGACCACCGAGGGCGATAGTAAAATTTTCATTTTTATAATCTGTTCCGGCCGCCTCACCAGATACTGAGAGGTTTTCTTTACCCATTATATATGTATAATTAATCCCTGCTTTCAGTCCCAGCTGTATCATCGGTTTTACATTGAATTTATTAAAAAGGTATATAAAATCAGTATTATCCGTAGGGCTGATCTCATACTCCGGGTTTTTCTTCAGAAATTCGAGCATCATAGCCTCAGCCATATCTGTCTTATCATCAAAAAGGTAAGACCTTATAATAAGTTTATATGCTGAAAGCTCTTCTGCAGCTGTAAACCCGGACTCAAGGCATGATTCAAGCAAGGCGGGTACCTCCTCAACACGGCCGGCACCAAACAGTTCCTCTGCATTACGCAGGTTAACCGCACAATCCTGTGCAGACAATCCTGTGCCAAAAACAAATGAAAGAAGCAATAATAAGCAGGCTGGTCGGGTCATATAACGGAACATTAGGTTTAAATAATCAATCTCCTTTCTTTTCCTGAACTTTAATGCTGAGTTCATTTTTATTACAGGTCTCCTCGTAATCAATATCCCTGCCTACATATCTCCACCACTCCTCCACCGTAAAGTTTCTGGTGAGCAGGTTGCATATATCATTTACCATATAATCCACATGTGTTGGCCTTGCAATAAGGTTCCTGTTATTCACATTACCCGAGCTGCCTGAAAGAAGCAAGCGGCCATCAGGGCTGAAAGACAGGGAGAACACAAAGCCATCATTATCATCAAGTGATATGGGGGGTTCGGTAAGGTCATCATAATTCCATATCTTAACCAGTCCATCGAAACCACTGCTGGCCATTTGTCTGAGCTCGTTATTAAACTGTATGTCCGTCACCCTCACCGAGTGGGCTCTAACGGACTCATTACTGCTTTTCTCCCCTACATTCCAGAATTCTATCAATCCAGACTGGTAACCCACAGCGTAACTCATATCATCAATAAACCGGACAACCCTTATTGAACCTTCTTCTGTATCAAGATCACTAAGCGGTGTCATATTCTCCAGATCCCATAAATGTATCAGACCGCTGTCCGAAGCTGCAATAAGATATTTCCCCGATCCTGACACATCAAGTGCATTAACGGCCTCAGAAGCTGTCAATAACAGTTCAGGTTGCCTGTTCTCAATATCCCATATAATAATTTTACCATCTACACCTGAGGACAGTAGTTCCTTATTATCAGGAGTAAAGGCCAGAGCCTTTATCTTATCCGTATGACCGGTCAGTTCATACATTGCACCCTCACCGGAAACGGGTATTATCCTTATCACTGCCCTGTCGCTGCCACATGCCAGTAATCGTCCGTCATTGCTTGTGCTCAGCACCTCAATTATCTCATTTCCCTCAAATACAGAGCCTGGCTGTCCCTCAGAACTCCTGGCATTCCACCTCAGCACCTTTCCGTCCGATCCCGAGGTAAAGAAGTCCTGAGTACCGGGCCGGAACACTATGCTGTTAACCATTCCCGAATGACCGTCAAATGTTTTATAATTCAGGGCCCGGTGTGTTTTGGCAACATTATACAGGCCCATATAGATATCAGCATCATTAGCGGTGCCACCGTTTCGTTTATTAAAAAGATATGCCTGGTAGGCCAGCAGTGTCTGCAGCTGACCTTCACCACTAAGCTGTACTGACTTGACAGACATAGATTTACCTACTGAAACCATCCTTAGTCTCAGGGCTTCTTCGGCATTCATCTGGGCCGTATCTGCCAGTGCCAGGGCTCTTTCCTCCTGTCTCCTTGCTTCTTCAGCACTCATCTCCGCCTTCGACCTCTGCACATTGGCTTCCTGAGCGCTCCTGTCTGCAAACTCTTTCTGTCTCAGTGCTTCCAGGGCGCTTATCCTTGCAGAGTCAGCATTTGCCAGGGCTCTTTCCTCCTGTCTCCTTGCTTCTTCTTCATTCAATCTTGCCTCTTCTGCCATCTTCTCAGCCCTCTGTTGTTCGGTGGTAGCTCTCTCCCTCTGCTGTTCAGCTTCCTGCCTGTTCTTCTCTGCTTCAACCTGCTTAACGAAGGCAAACAGCATAAAGAACATGGATATTATGGCTGCTGTACCCAGTATTATTGCTGTTATCCTGCTTCGCCGCAGCTGCCTTTTCTGGGCCCTTATCTTATTCTCCTCTTCTGCAATGAATTCCTTTTCACTGGTCCTGAGGTACACCATCGCCCTTTCAAAAGCCGGGTTAAACCTTTCAGCCCATGTCAGGGTAGGCATATTCTCATCACGCCAGTTAAGAGCCAGCTGCAGATCGGGGGGGCGCCACAGGGTAGTCTTCCCTTCCTGGAACATAGCCGCCGCCTCTGACAGACGAAGGTACATCTGCACCGAGGCAGCCTCCTTATCCACCCACCCGCTGAGCCTGTCCCACAACCTCATTATACTCTCATGAGAGATATCGATTACTGTTTCCCCGTTTATCTCCACACCTTCACCGGGTGTAATAAATGATCTTCCGGAGGACCTGAATGCATTGATAACCTTTATCAGCTCAGGCTCCGGACACCTTGCAATAGCGGCTATAACAGATACCCTGGTAGGATGCCTTGTGCCCTTATTATCGGTTCCCTTTTCGGTTATTGTCTTGAATAGTGACTCACAAATCTCCTGTTCTCTTTCATTCAGCTCCTCAAAAGCCTCATTCGCATGCCTTGACATAGCTTCAGCCATCTGTCCCACGGCATCATAATTGGATATAGATATTGGCCTGTCAGACACTCCCATCGCCTGCCAGTGCTCCCATGTTCTCATCAGTGCATGCTGAAGAACTGGTAACTGATCGGTACGGTCACCTATCTCACTAATAAGCAGGTCCACCAGATCATCATCTATGCTTGCTCCTGCATATTCTACAGGACCTGTTATTGCCCGCCGGTAATTATCCTCAGCCATATGAGGAATAAGGTAGTTACTGTTATTGATCAGCTCTGTCAGTCCCTGGAAATGTGCGCAGTCGCCTATATAATCAGAACGCATGGTTATTATAAGCGAAATTCCTGATGAGGCGTCTTTTACAGCATTAACAAGAAGGTTAACAAAATATTTGGCATCTCTTTCAGTGACATCTGATTTAGCAGCTGATCTATACCTGAATAATTCCTCAAACTGGTCTACCAGTATTAAAAGCTTTCTATCCTTAGTTTCAGACAGCTTGCTGACAGCATTAACAAGGCCTTTCTCATCCTTCCTTAATATGGTATCGCATACAGATCTGTTTATTTCATTATCCTTATCCTTTATTAAGCTATCAGCGATCATATCTGACAGATTGCCCAGGGGGTCATTCCCGGGGCGCATATTAACAACCTGCCACTGATCCAGACTGGCACCCTCTGTTTCAATAAGATGTGGTATTACACCACAATATATAAGCGATGATTTACCGCTGCCTGAAGCACCTATTACAGTTACAAACCTGTTGGCTTTCAGCTTATTCAACACTTCACCACTCTGTCCTTCCCTGCCAAAGAAAAGGTCACTTTCCCCGGGTGTGAAAGGCCGCAAACCCGGGAAAGGATTTAATATACCTTTTGCGGAATTATCATTTTCGGGTATCTTTTTTGCCATAATACGATTATCAATAAAGAAGTCTTAAATCCTAATACCTATCACAAGCACATCATCGAGCTGCTCCCTGTCACCCTTCCACTCATCCAGTCTTTTATCAAGTAAATATTTCTGAACATCACAGGGTTCTTTATGAATATCCATCAGCAGCTCTTTGAATTTTTTTGTAGTATATTTTTTATCTCTCGGGCCACCAAACTGGTCAGCATAACCATCAGAATAAATATAAAGGCAGTCTCCTTTTTTCAGCTCTATCTCCTGGCGGGTAAAAACCTGCGAACGTTCACCCTCATATGCTCCAATAGGAAATTTATCACCCTTATACTGGAATAATTCTCCATCCCTGATTATTATCAGCGGGTTATTGGCACCCGAGAACTGCACGGTTCTCATCCCCTCACAGAAAACGCATAATGCCAGATCCATGCCATCCATAACCTTTGATTCGTGGGTGTCAACCGATAAGGTTTCTATCACACCTCTGTTAAGCTGGTTAAGCACATCTTCTGCATTCCTGGCTTTACCTACATTAACAGCATGATTAAGCTGGTTATAACCCACAATTGACATAAAGGCACCCGGCACGCCATGGCCTGTGCAGTCCACTGCCGAAACCATTATCCTGTTATCTATTGCCCTGAACCAGTAAAAATCGCCGCTGACGATATCCTTGGGGCGATAAAGTATAAAATGGTCACCCAGCTTATCATATATATGATCCTCAGAAGGCAGAATAGCTGTCTGTATCCTCCTGGCATAATAGATAGAATCCATTATATGCTTTCTCTGCTCATTTATCTCTGTATATGCAGCGTTTAGCTGAGTATTTCTTTCATAAAGCTTGTTTTTCTGGTCTCTCAGGACATCTCTCTGTTCTTCTATCTCGAGTTTCTGCTTCTCTATCTCTGCTGTGCGGTCCCGCACCATCTGTTCCAGCTCATTATAATACTTCTCGAGTTCATCGATCATCATATTGAACTTCTTGGACAGGCGTGTTATCTCATTGTTACCTGTCACTTCGGCCCTCTCACTCAGGTGCCCACCCGTTATCCGGTCAACATTTTCCACCAGCTGGGCTATAGGCTGTGTTATAACCCTTGTCTTGCGATAAATAAGAATCATAACAATAACAAGGGTCAGTGAAAACAGTATTATGAATTTTGCCAGCTCACGTTTCAATAATACTTTTTCAGCCGTCCGGTCACTTACTATCCTTATTACCGATCCTTTATAAAGGTTTGAATTTTGCCTTGGCAGGTAAAAAAACTGAAAATGGTACCAGTCGCGGCCTGTTTTCTCAAAAATTGTAAGGGTATCCTTCTCCTGGAAGACCCTTGCCAGAACGTCGGGTTTATCTTTAAAGACCATTGCATCCCTGTTAAGGCTGAAGATAGTATCAGCATTAAAGAAAACCTCCAGATCAATAATACCCTGGTTATCATTTATTATATCGGACTTTACCCTTTCAATTGTCTGAATAACCTCATTTGCCTCTTCCGAGAAAGCACCCAGCTCAACTATATAATTCCTGTCCCGGGTAGCCTGGTATGTATATTTTCGTGGCGTTTTGGTGGCTGCCTCAATGGCAAACCGTGTATTGACAAACACACCGGTGTCCAGTACATGAAGGAGATGACTCTTATGCTCCTCACCAATCTCAAAAAGGTTAAAGCCCAGGTCTCTTTCATAGGTAGTGTTAACAATAATACCATTGGTGTCAATAATGTAAATATCTTCCAGGTCCGGATCCATATCCAGCCTGGTCTGTATCTTCTCAAGGTCTATCTCTTCGATACTGTTATAAGACGGCAATATCTCATTTACTATCTGCTCAGACTGATCATGCATCCTTACAGACATGCTGCGCTCAATAATGGATATGGCAAGATCCTGCAGTTCCAGCACTTCTGTTATCTCACCTGATATTATCCTGTTCTTTTCATCGTTAGCCCTGGTAATCTGTGTTCTTGTATTCCTGAAATTAATTACTGCCATGACAATAAGTGCCAGCAATGTTGGAAAAATAACATTAAGTACCAGCTGGCGGAATATTGTAGTCTGATTACTGTTCATCTTCAATAATATTATTATCCATGCATTTTACCAGCAAGGGATAATTATCAGGTTCATAAAACACTAATTTCTCTATTTCCTCAATCTCCAGCAGGTAATAAACGCCCTCTGCCTCTTCTATTTTGCCTGCATCAAATTTAAGTCCGGGTGTATGCCAGTTAAAAGACAGTTTTACCTCCTCTTGCCCTGCTTCCTTATGCACCGGCCAGATAATATAGTCCGATCCGGCGTAGGGCCGGAGGTCATTACCATTCTCAATAATCCTGATCTTTTCTGCCAGTTGCGGCAGACTGTTCTCAGGTATCTCCGTAAATATCATGGATAGTGACAGAAGCTTATTATATAACAGTTCCCTTTCATCCTTTTTCTCTTTCAGCACCAGCTCCAGTTGTTCACGGTATACCTTTGGCAGGCGGTAAGAACAACTACTGTACACATCATCATAGTTATCCTGCAGGTAGCGGCAGGCCTCTTCCCTCAAAATCCTGTGAACACCGAAAAGGAGAGCCACCAAAAAATCTGTTTCATCGGGTTTGGGCAAATCGTAAAGGCTCCTTAATGCACACGCCTTTGTCCATATCCCAATATGATTATAATCTTTATTCACCAGTTCCTGCACCAGTGTATTATATTCGGGAATATTACCGGGGTAGAACTGGAACAGGTTTTTCACCTTCTCTTCCACGGATACCACATCAAGGAAAGCAGTCAGACGTGGCTTAAGCTCATCATCAACAACAATATCAAGCATCTCAAGTGCAAAGTTGACACTTTCCACCGTACCGCTATCAAGGTTCTCCTTTATCTTATCCAGTGAGCTTTTATCATAGATGAGTGACAGAAGATCAAATAAAAACCCTGACCACCACTGTGTTTCTTTCTCCAGTGTATCACAAAGCAAATGGTTATTATTTTCCCTGAGGCTTATCTGTGCTGACAGGTTCCATGTAAGCAGGCCTATAATATCCTGTACTTCCTGCAGCAGCCTGTTGCGGGTATCTTCATCTGCCCTGTATCCACAATTGACCAGTCCTGTTACTGCTTCTTTTCTTATAAGCCTGTTTATCGACCATATACCGGGAAGCAGGAAATCAATGGCCTGGCTGCCCCCTGTTTCAGAAAAAAGCCTCAACAGCAATCTTCTCACAGCGATATTACCCGATGACCTGAAATAATGTCCGGCCAGTGCGGGACAGGCTTCCTCACCAAACCTTTTCAGTACGCTATAGGCATCACTGGCTATTACCTCATTATCAAGGCATTCACATATCTCAGGCAATAATTCCTTTATCCTGAATTTCCCTACAATAAATATTGTCTCTCTTTTTATATCATTATCCTGATCACGGATAAGTCTCATCAGGTCCGTTATTACAGGCACATCGGATCCTGACATCAGTGTCTGCAGATGCATTTTCCGGTTACTGCTCTCCTCAATTGTAGACAGGAGGTTTTTCCCTCCTCCCAATCCCTGCTTTTCAATATTAGTCTCAATATTACCGATAACCGAAGCAAGCCTGATACCAGGCCCGTTATTACCAATCCCTACAGAGTTTATACGGCGAAGCAAGGGAAGGATATCAGGATTAAGGCTTTTCTCCGCCTTATTGATAAGCTGTTCCATCAAAAGGCTGCTGGCTGCTATGTCATTATGTATATCGGTGCCCGTAATAATTTCAAAGTAATTATTATCAATGAATAAGCCGGACGAGCTGACGGAATTGAACACTTCATTTTCTGACTCTTTCTCTTCCCCGCTGCTTGCGGATACTGTCGCCTCCAGCGTCTTTCGTATGGATGATCTGTATTCCGAATACAGGCGTAAGGCATAAATGACCCATAGGATAATAATAATTGACAATGCCCATGAAAAGTGTATCAGTTTAATAAATGTGAGTGCACCCAGCCCGGTAAGTACGAGCCCTGCTGTCAGAGCAGCCACTTCATTAACGGTGCCGTCGATGGTTGACTGTACGCTGTGCCGGAATTTCTCCCCCAGGGTCTGGTATAGTACCTTGAAAGCAGGAGATTCAACTGAATCTTTTAATGCCTTGGAGAACAGGCGGGTTATTGCCAGCACCAGGAAGAAAATCATAAAGCCTGAAGAGCCGGCAACAAATCCCCTGGTAGTACCGATAATTACTGCTACTATTGCAAACAGTCCCATCAACACCGGCGATATTGCCAGGGTAACCTTCAGGCCCTGGTTCTTTATCAGGTATGAAAAAATAAATGTTTTTATCAGTAAGGTAAAGACCATCATGGTGCCTTCAAAGAAACCCAGGAAGCGAGCCATCTCACCTTCTTCAGGGTACCTGATCTTTGTAACAGCCATAAATGAGTACTGTACAAAAAAGACCACCAGCACAGACAGGGCTATAAATATACCCATTGCCCTTATATAGCTGTTTTCCCTGAAAACCTTCAGCCCGGCCTTGCTCTGATCTGAGTGCCGGCGGTCACTGAGCATTGCTTTATGTCTTTTATTAATTAGTAGCTGCACCACTACCGATGCCAGTATGCTCACCGCACTTATAAGAAGAATATTATGCGTCTGTATGCCGAATGACAGCAGCGCAGGAATGGAAAAACTGCTTAATATCATTCCCACTATTAGTCCGGTATCAATAATACCAAAAAACCTTCTTCCCTGCCTCAAAGTAAATAAACGCCCTGCCGTCCCCCAGTAACTAAGCATTGCCAGTATAAAGAGAGGGCCAAGCATTACAAATATTGCATATACCACCCATGCTTCGGGCGTGGTGCGTATCAGTACCCATAGACATACTGTTACCAGGAAAATAAAAAGAAGGTTAAAAACAGAAAAAGCGGAGAAACGGAACCGTGCCTGGAATAAGGAATAAAGATAGGTTAAGCCGCTACCGGCCAGCCCACTTATAATATAAGCCCTGGCCATATCAGTTTCATCAAACCTTGACAGAAATATTGCGTGGGCCGTAATATTAAATACACCATAAAAAACACCCAGGAAAACAGACTGGAACAGCAGTATGCCTATTATACTTTTTTCCTCTTTTTCTATGCTAAAGAGTTTAGATATACCGCTTCCCATTAATGCCTGTTTTTAACGTACTAATTTAATTAAATTATCCTTACAGCTGCATTATGAGCAGTTAATCTTTTAATAAGTTTTCAAATAGATAAATTCTTCACTGCCGGCATTGAACAAAACAATATACAACAGGCCCGGCCGTCAAAAATGTGAATAAACAATAATAATATTTACTTATTTTGAAATTAACTATTATTGAATAACTTTATCTCATGTTTGAACCATCGGCTGTCGAAGACGGTAAATACAAAAGAAGGAGAGAAATTGTCTTTATCATTCTTTCCGGTTTTTTTTTAGGCACCCTTGCCATCCTCAATATCCTGGGGATATCAAGACAGATAGACCTTACCTTTGCCATTATGGGAAGGACTGTTCCATTTGTTGTTTTTATAGGCGTGCTGCCCTATCCCATAACATTTCTTTGCACTGACTTTATCAGCGAATTATATGGCAAGAAAAGAGCCACTATGGTGGTATGGACCGGTCTGATGCTTAATATATGGGTGCTTTTCATCCTGTGGCTGGGAGGAATATTGCCACCCAGACCTGAGATAGGTCCTGACAACCTCCCCTTCCCCGGTGATCCCCAGAGAACTTTTTTCCAGATAAGGCAATGGACATTCGGAGCCACTTTAGCCTCAATGCTGGCATACCTCACAGCGCAGTTTGTGGATGTTCAGGTTTTCCATTTCTTTAAGAAGCTAACGAAAGGAAAGGCCCTGTGGTTAAGGAATAATGGCAGCACATTAACAAGCCAGATGGTTGATTCCATTGCAGTTGTCTCCATCACCTGGCTCTTTGCAAGGAATGCCATAACCATCAGCCCGGGTGAAACAGTTACTCATGCCATTTTCATACTTATACTGTCAAATTATGTGTTTAAGATGGTGAGTGCCCTGTTAGACACCATACCTTTTTATATAGGTACAAGGAGATTATCCAGATACCTTAATATTGATCCTGCCCACGACTATAAGGAGGCA
>JAXHLX010000024.1:0-164735 GCA_034521735.1 Bacteroidales bacterium | reverse complement strand
GGAAGATATACTCAGCAACTATAAACCACAGCTGCTCAAAGGAGTATCCCTGAGCAGCCGGATCAACATATTGAGCGAAGAGCTTATCGAAACAAAGAATGTTGCCGGTATAGTGACCGGCACCGACAGCTTGCTGAAGGATGAATATATCATTGTGGGCGCCCATCTCGACCATGTTAAACCGGTGAACGGACAGGTATGTAACGGGGCTGATGATAATGCCAGCGGCTCGGCAGGTGTTATTGAGATAGCCGAAGCCATAGCTATGAACCCCTGCAGGCGCTCCGTGGTTTTTATAACATATACCGCCGAGGAGATGGGTCTGGAAGGATCAAGGCATTTTGTCGGAAGTGAAGCCCTGCCTCTGGAAAAGATGAAATTCAATATCAATATGGATATGATAGGCCGTAGCAGTCCCGTTAACAGTGAAAGCAGGGCTCACTACGTAATAAGTGATAAAAAATATATCAATCAAATAGAAGATTTTATTAATGAGCTGAATAATGAGGTATGCGACTTCCCCCTGATATTTGATAATGATGATGACTCCCCCGGTGGCAGCGATCACCAGAGCTTTATGATGGCCGGCATACCTGCCTTCTTCTTTTTCTCGGGCGTACACGAAGACCTGCACCGGCCGGGCGACGACCCTGAAAAGATAGATTATGACAAAGCGGAGAGCATATCCAGGCTGGGTTATCTTATTACAACAAAGCTGGCCAATATGGAAGTTGTGCCATCATTCAAATAAAAAATAAAGAGTGAAAGCCGTAAAGTAATTGTTTGCAGGCTATGGAAGTCATGGTCTCATTCAGATAATGCTGCAAGGATGAAGACGGCAAATATGGCTAGCAAGCTTTAGCTGCCAAAAGCCTGTCAATGTATATCTTAAAGCTCATACCTTACCCCCGTAAGCTCCTCTGAAAGTTCCCACAGCTTGCGGGCATCATCCGTATTATGTGATGCGCTGTTAGACTCAACCTTTACAGGATAACCCTTCATGCCGCTGAAGCCACCGGGACCATAATACTCACCTCCCCCGGCATCCGGGTCAACGGCAGCCCTTATCTGGGGCAGGGCGCCCATGGCAGCACTCTGTGCAACAAGAGACACAAGGGGACTAAACAGCTTATAAAGAAGCTTCTTATCTATATACCTCATCAGGTTGGTGAGTGAAAAACCGGGATGTGCAGCCAGACTGGCAGTATCGCTTCCGGCTGACTCCAGGCGCCTCTGCAGCTCGTAGGTAAAAAGAAGGTTGGCAAGCTTGGAGCGGCCGTAGGCCTTCATAGGCGAATAAGCCCTGCCATCCTCAAAAAGCAGGTTGTCAAAATCCATCTTTCCCGACTTATGGGCTGAACTGCTCACATTCACTATCCTTGAACCGGCACTGCTCATTATTATGTCCATAAGCCTGCCCGTCAAAGCAAAATGACCGAGATGATTGGTCCCCATCTGTCCCTCAAAACCATCCCTGGTGGTGAAATATGGAGTGGTCATAATTCCCGCATTATTCATAAGTATGTCAAGCCTGTCAAAGCGCGACCTGAAATTGCTGGCAAATGATTCTACTGAAGAAAGATCGGCCAGATCCAGCTCCATAACTTTAATATCCGCAGCAGGAAAATCCTTACTGATCTTATCCGAAGCTTCCCTGCCCTTCTCTTCCCTGCGCGTGGCAAGTATCACCCTGGCACCCTTTTCAGCAAAAGCCTTCACAGATTCATAACCCAGTCCGCTGTTGCCACCTGTCACTATTATTACCTTACCTTCAAGATCAGGAATATTTTCCCTATTCCACTTTTCTTTACTCATATCAATATTTTATAATTAAGTTCTTGTAAAACACAAAACTGCAAATATAGTTTAAAACATCCTATTCGGCTAGGAAAGAAAATCCCCATCCACTAGACCTTGTAAGGAAAGACCTTGACACACTGCAGCAATATGTCGGATGGACAGTTATCGTTGACTGAATCCTTTTCCTCAGAAAATGGTATCTTTGTTATATACAGCTACTGAAGGCAGCAAAGACATAATACTAACTACCAATGCATAGACTTACCTTATACTTGTTTACAGCACTTATCATTACCGCTGCATCATGCTCCGAAAAGGTTACACAAATAAGCGATGAGGGCATTACCGTTTACCCGCAGAACAAACCTGAACAGGCAATAAGACTGCAGGTTATCACCGACCATATAATAAGGATCACATCCGTTCCCGGTAAGGATTTCCCCCACACCGAAAGCCTGATGGCTGTTAAAAATCCATCCCCCGATATTGATTTTAAGGTCGAGGAGAAAGATACTGTAATGGTGCTCAGCACCTCCCGGCTAAAAGCATACGTATCAACCACCACAGGTGAGGTCTGGTTCACAGATACCGATGGCAACATAATCCTTGAAGAAAAAAAGGGAGGCGGTAAGTCATTCGAAGAGGTGAAGCTGGAGGGCAATAATTATTATGCTGTGCAGCAGCAATTTGAATCGCCTGATAATGAGGCATTGTACGGACTGGGCTGCAACCAGACATCCTTTATGAACCTAAAGGGCAAAGATGCAGACCTCTACCAGTATAATACCCTCACAGCCGTACCCTTCCTGCTTTCAAGCCGTAACTACGGTATCCTCTGGGATAACTACTCCAGGTCAAAATTCGGAGACAAAAGAGATTATAAGGATATCTCCTCCATGAAATTATATAACTCCCGGGGCCAGCCCGGAGGTCTGACCGCTACATACTTATACCGTAACGACAGGGATGAAGTATTCACCCGGCGTGAAGAAAAGGAAATAAGCTACCGCTTTATCCCTGACCTGGTTAAACTGCCATCCGGCTATGACCTGGCCAACGGATATGTAACATGGGAAGGCTTTATTGAGCCCACCACGAGAGGACAGCATAAATTTATATTCACCTCGGCAGGATATGCCAGGCTCTATATCGATGACCGGCTTATCTTTGACCGCTGGCGTGTAGCCTGGAATGCCTCATCCAACTATTTTGACCTGCCGATGAAAGGAGGTGAAAAATACAGCGTGCGGATAGAATGGATACCCGACGGCGGAGAATCATATATAGCGCTTAAACACCTTGATCCCCTGCCGGAGGATGAGCAGAACCGCATATCTCTTTATTCGGAGGTGGCGCGGCAGATAGACTACTACTTCATCAATGGTGAGGATATGGATGATGTTATCAACGGCTACCGCACTGTAACAGGCAAGGCGCCTGTAATGCCAAAATGGGCAATGGGGTTCTGGCAGAGTCGCGAGCGCTACACCAGCCAGGAAGAGCTGCTGTCCGTAGTGCGCGAATTCAGGAAAAGAGATATCCCTCTTGATAATATTGTTCAGGACTGGCAGTACTGGCCAACAGACAGCTGGGGCGATCATGAGTTTGATCGCGAAAGATTCCCCGATCCCGAAGGCATGATACAGACACTGCACGACTCGCTCAATACAAGAATAATGATATCTGTATGGCCCAAATATTATGTTGGGACAGACAATTATAAGGTGATGAATAATAAGGGGTGGCTGTATAAAAGGAATGTTGAAAAAGGACAGAAAGACTGGCTGGGCTATGTTTCAACATTCTACGATGCCTTTAATGAGGAGGCACAACAGGCCTTCTGGCAACAGATAAATGACAGCCTCTTCAGTAAAGGCATTGATGCCTGGTGGCTCGATGCCACCGAGCCCGATATTAACTCCAACCTGCCCATGGATGAACGCAAGGCACTGATGCATCCCACGGCCCTGGGACCGGCAGCCGAATATTTCAATGCATTTTCACTTGTTAATGCAAAGGCTGTATATGAAGGGCAGCGGCGGACAGAATCCGGACAAAAGGGTATTCATCCTCACCCGCTCAGCCTATGCAGGCATACAACGCTATTCAGCAGCCAACTGGAGCGGCGATATAGCAGCCCGCTGGCACGATATGGAAGCACAGATACCCGGCGGACTGAATTTAAGCATGTCGGGCATACCCTGGTGGACAATGGATATAGGAGGCTTTGCAGTGGAAAGCAGGTACTATAACCCTTCTCCGGAAGACCTTGAGGAATGGAGGGAGCTGATGACACGCTGGTACCAGTATGGTGCATTCTGCCCCATCTTCAGGTCCCACGGCCAATACCCCTACAGGGAAATATTCAATATAGCCCCTGCATCACATCCGGCATACCAGTCTATGCTGTCATACGACAGGCTGAGATACAGGCTGATGCCATATATCTACTCGCTGGCAGGTCATGCCTGGCTTAATGATTATACGATTATGAGGGGACTGGCAATGGATTTCACGGCAGACAGCAAAGTACATGATATTAAGGACCAGTATATGTTCGGCCCTGCCCTGCTTGTAAACCCGGTATATGAGTATAAGGCGCGCAGCCGCAAGGTCTACCTGCCCGCATCATGCGGATGGTACGACTTTTATACCGGAAGGTATCTGAGAGGCGGACAGCTGGTCGATGCCCCGGCACCATATGAGAGGATACCCCTGTATATTAAAGAAGGATCCATAATACCCTTTGGACCTGAATTACAGTACTCAACGGAAAAACCTGCCGAGCCCATTAGCCTCTTTGTGTATACCGGTGCAGATGGCCGCTTTGTGCTCTATGAAGATGAAAATAACAATTATAACTACGAGGAAGGAGCATACTCACTGATAAGCTTTAATTATAATGAACAGGATAAAACACTGACAATAGGCCGGAGACAAGGTGAATATCCGGGTATGCTCCGGGGAAGAACATTCCGTATCTTCACCGTCACGGAAGGAAAACAGCAAGCAACAGATCCTGATCAGGAAACTTATATAACAGTTAAATATGACGGATCACCACAGAGAATAAAACTATGATCATCAGATAACGTACCGGGCGCAGCAGGTGAAATAAATGTTTTATCAAAGCCTTCTTTCTTTCGATCACAGCAAGGCAGGCAGTGTCGTTAAATTACCTCCCTGTATATTACTCATTAACCTGTCAATTTCATTCTTTCTTTCAGACACAGAAATATACAGGCCACTGATAAGCAGTAACAGGAAATGGGCCCCGTGACTTTTCATTTTGACCTTTTGTATTTTTTACCTTCTGTAATATATATTATGTAAATTATTTTAAAAAAATGAGGAGCTTGTTTTGTAGAATTTTTTAGTAATTTTGTACGGCCTGAACATGATGCTCTGCAGCCATGTCTACAGAACATATGACGCCACTTTACCGTAGAGGCGTCGCCGTACATGGTCGGTTGGCCGAGTGGCTAGGCGCCGGTCTGCAAAACCGGGTACAGCGGTTCGACTCCGCTACCGACCTCAACAAAATCCTCCTCCACGCAGTGGTGGAGGATTATTATTTATAAGCGAGCGGAACCTGTTCCGGCGAGGGTAGAAATAATAAGACTCAAGGGCCAGAGGCCCGGAGGATTTTGTTGATTGGCTCCCCCATCCGGATCGCGAGGAAGGCGTGAGCCTGACGAGCACCCCGCTACTGGCTTCATTCCCCTTTTCATCACGAAAGGATGGTCAAGGCTTATTTATTACGGAATATCTTCTGGTATTGTTTCCCAATCAGCAATATCTCATCATTCGTCAAAGCTGAAAATTCCTTGGTTCGTGCCCGATCTGATAATGCTCCCTTGTTTTGGTCAAGGTAACGGATCAACAAGGCCACTGTTTTATCCGGCATTTCAAAATTGTCATCCAACCAGACTTTCATTTGGTCGTAATTCTTTAAATAGGATACTTCTTCAGGAATAATTTCATTAATTGTGTAATCAATGCAATCAAACAGAAACTCTGCTTGCAATGTCGCATCATAGTATTTGTAATAATCAGCAGTGCTATTTAAAACCTCGACATTATTATCCGGAGTCATTTTCCATTCAATAAAATCAAGAAGCGGCTGGGAATAGCTTTCGAGAACTTTTCGATAGTCATCGATCTGTTCTAATATTGCTGCTGATACCGGGAATATAATTCCCTGGGGTGTATACTTCATCTTTGCCAGAATATGATGTATAAGATACCTGTGGATCCTGCCATTACCATCAACAAAAGGATGGATAAATACGAATCCAAATGCGATCATAGTAGCAGTTAAAACAGGGTGAAATTCTGAAAGCTCCAGTTTGGAATCAGTTTTAACCAACCCGTCCACTAAGGCTTCCAGATCCTGCCATCGTGCTGATATATGTTCCGGTACAGGTTCTCCTGTGGTTCTTTCATGTCCCCCGACAAATCCACCCTCTTCACGGAATCCCATTTTTATAAAACGGTCGTTTTCAATAACAATCTGTTGAAGACGGATTAGTTCTTCCTTTGATAATGGTCGGCTCCCGGCCTGTCCAATCACTTTGCCCCATCTGGTTGCCCGGCTGTTTGAGGGAGTTTCGCCTTCAATATTAAACGAAGCTTTCGAGTCTTTTAATTTAAGAAAGGCAGAAGTTCTTAGCAAAATATCATTATGAACATTGTGTACTAATCCTGTTGTTTTTTCTGAAAGATCCTCCTTTATATACTTTTCTAATTTTTCACTTCTGTTCACTAATGGGCAGAAATTTATTGTCCCAGGTAGATTATTCCTGACCCGGTGGCGTGATGAATTATCACCTTTCCCTATTGTATACTGCAGGTTCTCATCCAACAGAGGAATGTAATTACCTTCTTTAAGATCAGGAATATTCAATGTTTTTTGTATTAGCCATTCATAAAGAAACCATATCCTCCGACTGAATTGGCTCAATGGCTCATTCTTAACCAACTCTTCAATAATTATTTCATCAACAGATTCAAAGAGTTTCTTGAAGAAAAGAAGATTGACACCTTCATATTTAATGCTAAAAACAAGCTGATTATAAAGAGAATCCAGTGGTTTATGTCTTGGTGTATAAACAATCCAACCTGGAACCACATATCGTCTATGCTTCTCACTTATAAGAGCTAAAGTGTTTGGGAAAGGCATGGGAAGGCCCAATGTTTCAATAATAGCCCCATATCCAACCAGTGTTCCTTTTTCAGGGGCCTGTCTTCCGTGAAAGATACTTATTTCTTGCAAGAAATTTGTTTTCTCAATTAATTCTCGTGAAAAACGCTTATTATTTGACATAATACTTGAACTATGTTTAATGCAAATCTACGTGAAAAATGCTTATTGTTCGTGAAAAACAATTAAAATAACATATAATTAGTGAATAATAATTATTATTGGTGATTTATGGATGGAATTTTCAGATGACTTATTAATGAAGAAATGGTTTAGGTTCCATCAATCTAATCGAATGTAAAGGTGAAACCCCTTTCCTTTGCAGGATATTTGAAAAACTCCTTGAGCTTACCGTGAATTTTAAGCCTGAAATCAATCCAGGGTGGAGCTAATGAAAGTAGCCATCAAGAATATCTTTGCTGATGTTTGCAGGGTAGGGTTTAATCCTTTTCGTAGCCAGATATTCCTGAAAGCTTATAACATGGTTTAAGAGTGTTACCCGAAAACCGGACAAATAGACTTTATGCTTATTTGTCGTGGAAGACCGTAATGGACGAACAACCCATGTAGCCAGGGGCGCCATCAAACAAAATCTCAACCGGATCGCTTCCTGAAATATGAGTTACCCTAAAGATCAAATATTTGTTTCGCCCTGACATGGGATTTACCCCGTCCAGTGGGCTTAAAGCGGGATCTCGTTTGATCTGGACACCCGTTGAGTCATTTATGTGGGGAATTGTAACATCTTTTGTCACCATTACTGTTTCATCACTGCCATCCTTAAGGATGAAATCCAGCCTTACCTCACAATCGGAATCCGTATAAAAGGTAAGGTCACACCCAACATAGCCCTTAACAATATTCTTTTCAAGATAAACATCCCATGACACTGAATTTAGCTGACTGCCGGGATAGATATAATTGGTAATATAAATCCAGTCATCGGAAGTCCCGGGGGTTTGACTCAGTTCCTCTCCGTGCCGTAAATAATAAGTAACCGGCTCGGCAACTTTAAATTCGTCTGAATCATCCTTCTCACAGGAATAGGCAAGGGGAATCAAAAGAAGCAAGAGAATTAAATCTTTAATTCGCATAATTTTAAATTTTAATTTCTCATAATTACTCTAATATATTTTGTTAGCAATCGTTCTGGCAAGCATCAATAAGGTCACAGACTAGAAGTCTGCCCTAATGGAAAATATGAATTCATTATTCAGGCCCGGCGCAAAAGAGAAGGTTGTCTCCTTTTTTCTTTTCCCGGCGGATATACTGATAAACCGAATATCCTACCGATACGGCCGAGATTCCGCCCATAATATAACTTATAGTATAGAATTTATCGGCATTTTCCCCGGCACGATTATAGTCTTCAAGGTTATCAGCCAGTTTCTTTTCCTTCACAAATTCATTGGCTTTAAAAGCACAGACAAGAGCACCCACGCCACAAGCCAGACCTCCTATCAATACCCCTTCACGCTTCATCTCAAACTGAGAACCACCCTTTGCTCCCAGTTGCATCTGATCCATAATTAGGGCCAGGGTAGGATCTACCGGGCCTTTTTTTGTCGAAACGATACCGATGAGAGGCCGGGCACTTGCTGACAGGCTCTCAACATCGTCAAAGATATTCCATACAATACGCTTATTTTCTCCCCCTGAACATCCGGGCCAACATCACCGAAAACAGTTATAGGTGTGATCTTCTGATTCATCCCATCAATAAACAATAATTCGATCTCATAACGTTCAAGGGGGGAGGTGTTGATCAGATCATAAACTATCACAGCCTCATTTTCTGAAGGGTTAAAATAAAAATGCACATTACTTACCCGGGGTTGTTTATCCTGTGAATGAAGTGAGGCAGGTGAAACAAGCAGAAGAATAATCAGCAAATATGTCTTTTTAAAAAGACACATATAACATATTTCTTTAGGCTACAGTCAAATATACTAAATTATTAAGAATATGCCAATTTATTGTCGGACAAGTAAGATTATCATTAACCGGGGTAAATTATCTAATATGCCTGATTGTAGTTTCATGCATTAACAATTTGTAATAATACAACTATTTTGTAACTTGAAGCATTCACCCCAAAAAAAATACTTTTTGATGGTCATAAAGAACATATTACTTAATTTCTTATATAATAAACTGCGACACATTATTCTGATCATTTTTTTGTCTGCTCCCCTGGTCTGTTCACCATTGTTGTCACAAAACTGGCTTTCCATTGCTTCTCAGAAAGGAAAAACCGGTTTTATCGATGAAACAGGCCGGTGGAAGATAAAGCCGGCTTTTAAGGAAGCTACAGGTTTTTATAACGGGCTGGCTGCCGTAATGTCAGAAAACAAATGGGGCTATATTGATAATAAGGGCAATTATGTAATACCTTCTGAGTTTGATGATGCAGCACCATTCTTCAAAAAACATTTTACAGTTGTAACAAAAGGTCAAAATAGGTTTTACATCAACCGGAAAGGCAATATTCTATCCGACACACCCCGAAAGATGACCATATTCTACGAAGGCCTTGCCGCTTTCAAAATGAACGGCAAATACGGATTCATCAATAAAAACCACGAGTGGGAAATCCTTCCGGTATATGATCAGGTATGGCCGTTCAGGAATGGTCTGGCCAAAGTCAAAAAAAGAGGACAATGGATCTATGTTGACAGACAGGGAGAGGAAATATACGATATAGCTCTTGACCACACAGGGTATAACCGGGAAGGTCTTCTTTTCAAAAAAAACAGGGATCAGCGATGGGGACTGGTAAATGCTGACGAAGACTGGATTATTTCGCCCGTTTTTGAGGATATAAAAAACTTCTCAGAAGGCCTTGCGCCGGTAAAAATAAACGACCGGTGGGGATATATCAACAGGGAAGGCGACATTATTATTGAACCGGCATATGATGATGCCTTTGTTTTTGCCCATGGATTAGGATGCGTTGAAAAAAATGGCAGATATGGTTGTGTGAATATTTCCGGCCAGATGGTAATAAACCCGGATTTTGACACACCTCTTCATTTTCACTTTGCCGAAGACTACTACCTGGTTGATGAAAAATTTACTGAAGAGGAAATTGACGATATCATACCAACAGCCGGGATCCAGGTTCCGGAAGTGGATGTTGACCTGTACGACATATATATCCCGGAAGACAGGCGACTTGCCCTTGTTATAGGGAATTCCGATTATAAAAGGTCCGGTTTTCTTTCCAATCCCGAAAACGATGCCAGGGACATGGCCGAAACTCTTAGAATACTGGGATTTGAAACAATGGTTTACCTTAATGTCAACCAGAATACCATGAAGCAGGCCATCGATGATTTCGGCAAGCGCCTCAGGCAATTTGATACAGGCCTGTTCTTCTATGCCGGGCATGGCATTCAGGTTGAAGGGTATAATTACCTGATTCCCGTTAACGTCTCTCTGGAAAGTGAAGCTGAAGTGGAATTTAAATGCGTCGAGGTAGGCAGGCTGCTTAGCAGAATGGAGGAATCTGGCAGCAAGGTCAACATTGTTATTCTGGATGCCTGCCGGAACAATCCCTTTGAAAGAAGCTGGACACGTAAAGCAAAGGGACAGGGCCTGGCTTTTATGAATGCACCTTCCGGCTCACTTATTGCCTATGCCACTGCACCGGGCAGCACTGCATCTGACGGAACCGGGGAAAACGGCCTTTATACTTCTTCGTTGCTTAAATACATGAACAATCCGGAGCTGACCATCCTGGAAGTGTTTCAGAAAGTGCGTTCGGAAGTACGCGTAAAATCAAGCAACCAGCAAATACCATGGGAGTCTACCTCCCTGGAAGGTAATTATTCTTTCAGAAAATAATGGGAGTAAACCCGAAACTTAACCTGTACCCAATTTATTGGCTTCCCCCATCCGGATCACGAGGAAAGCGGGAGCCTGACGAGCACCCATCTATCGCGCTGTAAAAAAAATACCGCACATAAAAACTGATTTTAGAACAGGTAATAAAACCACAGCTATTAAACAATTAAAGGCTTCTGATTGTCTTATAAGTAAAGATATTTTTTATACCTTTTATAAATTGAATTGATTAACTGTTAATATTTAAAGATAAAAACCCAGGCTATGAAGAATTTACAGACCAAACATATGGGAATAGAGTTAAAGAATCCCATAATCGTAGGAGCATCCAATATGGTAACGGACACGGACAAGCTGAAAGAGGCTGAAGAGCAGGGTGCGGCGGCCATAGTTTATAAATCCCTTTTTGAGGAACAGGTACAGCTCGAAAGGTACCAGATGGATCAAAGCCTGACTGAATATAACGAGCTGAATGCCGAGATGATAACCACTCACCCTGAGATTGATCATGCAGGCCCGGATGAACACCTGATGAATATAAGAAAGGTCAAGGAGAGCCTTTCCATACCAGTTATAGCAAGCCTTAATGCAGTCAATAAGGACACATGGGTTAAGTATGCCGGTCTGCTGGCCGAGACCGGTGTAGATGGCATTGAGCTTAATTTCTATAAGACCCCTCTTGATTTTGCAAAAAAGGGATCGGAAATAGAAGAGGAACAGGTGAAGATATTTAAAGAGATAAAAAAGAATGTTTCAATACCGGTCAGCGTAAAGCTGAGCTCAGATTATTCAAATATCCTGAATTTTATCAATGAACTGGATAAGGCAGGTGCAGATGCATTTGTACTGTTCAATTCCTTCTTCCAGCCCGATATTGACATTGACGATGAAAAGCATATCAAATCATTTAACCTGAGTAATGAAGGCGACTACAGGCAATCACTCAGGTATGCAGGCATTCTGTCCGGTAACATCAAAGCCGACATATGCAGCTCCCATGGCATATTTTCCGGTGCGGATATAATAAAGCTTATCCTGGCAGGATCAACATCAGTGCAGGCAGTAAGCACCTACTATGAAAACGGCCTCAAGCAGATCGGCAGCATGCTGGATGAGATAACAGGATGGATGGATAGCAAGAACTATAGCAGCCTTGATGACTTCAGGGGCAAACTGTCAAAGAACAGTCTCAGCAGCAACCCATTTGTCTATAAAAGAGCACAGTATGTCGACCTCCTGTTGAATTCCGAAGAACTCTTCAGGGCTGCAAGATAAAATACCGGTGGCGTTTTCAGCAGGGCTCAAGGATAAAAACCCGGTCGCATTTTCAGCCGGGCACCAGGATAAAAAACCGGTCGTGTTTTCAGGTTGACCGTGGAAGACACTGTCCGGATTAAAGGCTTCTGAACATCCCTGTTTCCTCCGGGCTAACAGGATATCCTTCAATGGTATCAGGGATTTGTTCTCTTATTTCATCAGTGAGCTTATTTACATACACCTTAATGCAGGGCTTACCATCACACAGGCCCTGTCCCGTACCCGTAACACCGTCTATTTCCATTAATGTTCCTGTATGTTTTTGTAATGCTGCTTCAATAGTCATCTGGAGTATTTTTCATTTTAACATTCTACCGCCTGTTTCTGAATGCTTCACAGACAGGCGTTAAAAAGGCAGGAGCCAAAATAAAGCCCCTGCCGTATATTTCATTGTCTCATTTATCTCAGAAAACAACCGTTTCTTCGTTGGAACAAACAGAAGTAGAACCTGATTCACACACCTTATAGGTGAAAGTTCCGCTTACCCTGCCAAGGTTGTCTGTATAGGTGCTTTCGGAAACATTTTCGGCAACAATTACATTATTACGGTATATATCTACTGCGCCGCTCGCTCCTGTCCACTCCAGGTCAACAAATCTTACACCCCTCACCTTATATCCGCTTGCTGTCAGTATAATTCCGTCACCTCCACTACTCGAAGAAACGCTAACATTTTTCGAGGTTGACCCGGTGGCGCCACCATCATCCTTTACTGTAAGGCCGACAGTATATGTTCCTCCTGCGCCATATGTGTGTGAAGGATTCTGAGCTGTTGAAGTGCCTCCATCACCAAAAGTCCAGGACCATGCCGTAATGCTTCCGTCAGAATCGGTACTCTGATCGGTGAAACTAACATTCAGGTTGTCGATAGTATATGTAAAATCAGCAGCAGGCGGGTAATTAACAGTACCTCCACTTTCATTATCAATACTAACGCCAAATCTTGACAGCACAACTCCTATCGGGGTGGCGATAGTATGTGTTGAGCCCCCCGCAAATAAGAGTCCTACAGGGTTATTCCCCTCTTCGCTGACAATCAGTGAACCTGAATCGCCACCTGCACTGAAGTCGCCGGGCGTAATGGTAAACTGGTTAACGAATCTTGCCGACTTAACACAGTTGTAGGGCCCTCTTGTCTCGTAACATACGTCAACAGTGACGTTTATTTCGGATACTACCCCATGGGTATAGCCCGTAGTACGTCCGTATTTCTGGACATCAAGCCCTATATCGGCATTAGCAAGGGTGGTTGATGGTGTCCCGTATCCGTCGCCAGTCGGTGTTGCGGTTCCTAGTGTTGATGTTGAAACGAGTGCAATTGCAGCATCCATTGTGTTATCTGTAGAAAAATCAATTGGCTCAAAATCATATAATGTACCTATTGCATCACCCGGGTTCACGCCCCCGTCATAGGATCCGGGCTGCAGCACATTATCCCCTATTGAGGCCTCGTTAACATTGGCATACACATGGTTATTGCTGAGAGCATATACGTTCCCCTGTGAATCTTTCACGCGGCAGCCTATAGTACCGGCAGTTATGTCAGGGTGACCCGTTGATACTCCTATCGGCACCGGCCTCGGGAACCATGCTGTGGGATCGGAATATGCCTTGAACATACCCGTTACTTTGGGTACCACCGGAATCCTGTCAATGGATACCGGCAGGGCTGTGGGTCTTTCGCCAAGACCGACATTCTCAAGGTTGATATCGGCCCTCTGTTCAACCTTGGTCATGGTATAAACCACAATGGCAGGATTACCATTGTCATCTATTCCCGTACCTGTTCCAACCACTTCCGGGTTCCTGAAAAGAGCTTTGGTAGCACGGTCCTGGATATCCATTACCTGTTGCACCTTCTCGGCTGCAATGCTTATCCCGGGTGCCTGTTCCCATGGGAGAGGATCATTTCCGGGATCATAAGACTCGCTACAGCCATGAATAAACATGGCCAGCAAAAGAAAAACAGAAAATTTTAAGATCGAGGTTTTCTTTTTCATATTTTAAGTTTTTTAATGAGGTGATAACTGCAAATTACAAACTTTATCAATTCCGTACAATTTTATTTCATTTTCCTATTACATTGAGGTAATAAGCGAAAGGAATGCTGTCTGACTTTCACAGGCGAGCAGCTTATTATTTTTTTGCAAGCAATGCTGAAATATCACTAAAAATTCATACTTTTAATAACTCAGACTTATCCAAAGGACTCGTCAAATGAAGTCTTTGTTGTTTATTATAACGATGCTCCTTTTCCTGTCAATACGTACCGATGCCTCTGTAACGGTGCAGGAGACTGCTATTGACACCGCAGCCATCAACAGCCAGACCCGGCAGGCCTATATGGTGGCCAGGAGAAATCCCGACCTTGCCATCAGGGATGCACACCAGGCACTGTCAGTCTCATCTGATATGGAATACAAAAAGGAATGGCCGATGCATACCTGGCTCTGGGAATGGCATTTTTTGCCAGGTATGATGCCGGCGACAGCGCAACATATTATAATCTGGAAGCTCTTGATATTTATAATGAGATAGGTGATATAACCGGCAAGGCACGGGCTTATTATTGCCTGTCATATGTGTACAGCCTGAAAGGACAACTGGATGAATCGGAGAGATATGGCAGGATGAGCCTCGAAAATTTCGAAAAAGCAGGTGATGCAAGGGGAATGCTTAACGCCCTTAGTGCGCTGACTTATCTTGCAAGACAAAAGAATGACTATGAGGGAGCCCTTGAACTAACGAACAGGGCTATTGAAACTGCCAGGTCAGTAAACGACACCCTGCCGCTCGCAGATGCACTGAACACCCTGGGCAACCTGTATAAAGATATGCTGCTGTTCAATGAGGCCATTGACTCATATTTCGATGCCCTTGAGCTGTGGGAATTAAATCAAGATACAAACGGACTGGCCATTGCATATGGCTCAATTGCCCTGATGTACTTCTACCAGCAGGAATATGACAGAGCCCTTGAATTCAACCTTAAGAAACTGCCGGTATCAGAGCGTATGGGAGACCTGTGGGAGCAGAGCAAAACACTCAATAATATATCACAGATATATACTGCACAAAACATGAACGACAGTGCACTCTATTACCTCAGGCAATCTCTGCAACTGAATAAAAAAATGAACTTTAGCTCCGGCATATCCTCCGCCTACCACAATATTGCTTCGGCATTTTCCCTCAAAGGTGAACCGGACTCAGCATACCATTATATCTCACTGTCGCTGGACCTGGCGGAAAAGATAAATGATCCCGAGATTGTTAATTATCTTGTTACACTGGCTCGCATCCAGAGAAGAATGAAGAATTATGATGATGCCACGGATAATGCCCTTAAGGCTTATAATATGGCTGTGACTCAGAAAGAACCGATAGCCCTGGCATCTGCCGCAGGACTGCTCAGTGCCCTGTACAGTGAAACAGGCAGGAAAGATCTGGCCTGGGACTACCTGACAGAGTATAATACAATCAACGACAGCATAAGCAATAATGAATTCCTGAAGAAAATAACAAGGCTTGAGATACAGAATGAGTATGACAGGAAACAGGAAACAGCTGAATTTAAACATCAACAGGAACTGCTAATGCGTGAAAACAGGATCAGGCAACAAAAGCTGTATGTAAGGGGACTGGTTATACTGATAATCCTGCTGGCAGTAATTTCCTTGTTCTACATAAGAAACACCCGCCTCAGGGCCAGGTATGAACGTATAGACCTGGAACAAAGACTGTTAAGGACACAGATGAACCCTCATTTTATTTTTAATTCGCTCTGTGCCATCCAGGATCTTATACTGTCCGGTCAACCAGAGAAAGCAAATGCATTCCTGGTAAAAATTGCAAGCCTGATGCGCAATATCCTGGAAAACTCCAGGGAAGAATTCATCCCGCTGGAAAAAGAGATAGAAACACTGAAACTATATCTGGATGTTCAGCAATTGAGATTTGAGTCAGGATTTGAATATAATTTCAGTATTGACAGCCATATTGATCCGGAAAATATATCCGTGCCCCCAATGCTGGCACAGCCATGCCTGGAAAATTCAATTGAGCATGGCTTGCTCCCGGGAAAAACAGAGGGCAAATAGATGTTTCCTATAAGATTGAAGACAGGGTACTGAGACTGGAAGTAATTGATAACGGGACAGGCAGGGAATTATCAGGAAAGGAGAAAAAAGAACGGGACATAAATAAACAATCTATCTCCACAGCGGTGATACAGGAAAGACTGGATTTCTTCCGGAAAAAAATGAAAATAAAGAATATCACCTACGATATCAAAGACCTGTATGAGAATTCAGATCCCTCTGGCACAAAAGTGACCATAATGATGCCTTTCAGAAAGGTTTTTGCATGATAAAACACATATGATGAAGGTAATAATAGTTGATGATGAAGCATCTGTCCGCAATTCCATTTCGGCTATCCTCAGGGATAAATATCACACTCTTGAGGTAGCCGCCACTGCAGCATCGGTTGAGGAAGGGTATAAAGTTATCATGGAACACCGGCCCGACCTTCTCTTTCTTGATGTTGAGATGCCTGATGGCACCGGTTTTGACCTTCTGAAAAAGATATCATCAATAGATTTTAAAGTAATATTTATTACGGCACACCAGGAATATGCCCTCGGGGCTATAAAGGTGAGTGCACTGGATTTCGTATTAAAGCCCTTTGGCACCGATGATATTTGCGGCGCTGTTGATAAGGCCATGAGCCTTATAAATACAGAGGAAGAGCAGTTGAAGCTAAAAACACTGCAGGCAAACCTGGAAAACAGAAAGGTCATGAAGAGGATAGTGCTGCACACAGCAGAGAACCTGCACATAGTGGAAATAAAGAACATTATAAGAGCTGAGGCTGACAGTAACTATACCCGTTTTCTGCTTTCTGACGGCAAAAAGATTATGGTATCACGCACCATAAAGGAATTTGACAGCCTGCTCTCAGGCTCCGGAATGGTGAGGGTTCACCAGTCGCACCTGGTAAATATCGCCTGGGTCGACCGTTTCGTAAAGCGCGACGGTGGCTACCTCCTGCTAAAGGATAAAACTAAAATCCCTGTCTCACAAAACCTGAGGAAAAAAGTTATCCAGGCAATAAACGACTCTCTTTACGACTGACCTTCCAATAATACTATGATTCTCACAAGTGAAACATCGCCTTCATTGTCGGGGTTAATAACTGACCTTTTAATAATACTATCATTCTCACAAGTGAAACATCGCCTTCATTGTCGCAGTTAATAACTGACCTTTTAATAATACTATCATTCTCACCCCCAATACTAAGCTAACTGGGGTGAATACTAATTTGTACTGTTAAATCTCCTTCCTGTGTCTTAATTTTATAATAAAAAAGGTTAGTATTATGAAAACCAGGACAATTTTTACAATCGTTATTGCTGCTTTTCTTCTTTCCACCCCGGATGCAACCTGCCAGGTAAAGATCAACCTGAAGAAGAGAATAAAAAAGGAAGCTAACAAGCGGGCAAATGAAAAGACAGATAAAGGGGTAAAGAAGGGCTTTGATGAGCTGGAGAAAGGGGTCAAAGGACTGCTGACGGGTGAGGACAGTGTTAAAGCCGCTCAGCAGCAGGCAGGAAACCAGGGAGGCGCACAGGGCCGGGCCGCAGGTGCAGGAAATGCAGGTGCAGGAAATACAGGTGCAGCTGTCGGTGACATGAATACAAGCGAAGCACTTACACTCAACTGGAGCAAGTATGACTTTGTCCCGGGCGATAAGATAATTTTTGAGGATAACCTTATCTACGAAGAAAACGGGGAATTCCCTTCCAGGTGGGACCTGAGAGAGGGAACAGTTGAGAATGCTGTTTTTGGTGGTGATAATGTTATTATGTTCAGAGGTGGTGATCCGACCATTGTACCATATCTGAAGAATCCTGAAAATGATTATCTACCCGAAATATTTACAGTTGAATTTGATCTGTATTTGCCCAACAATACCTTTATCGTTTACTTTTATGACAGGAAAAACCAGACCAGACCAACAGGGGAAACATATCTTGGCATAACACCAACAACGATGGAATTACGACCCGCAAGAAGTGATTTGCCTGACGGGGGTTCAATCAGCAACAGGTGGGCACACATATCAGTGGCATACACTAATGGTAAGTTAAAAGCATATATTGATGATACACGCTTGATAAATATTCCACATCTCGAATTTAATCCATCCGGAGTTACTCTGAATGCATATCATGCCAACGACAACAGACGATATTATGTTAAGAATTTCAGGATTGCAGAGGGAGGTATAAAATACTATGACAGGTTCCTTCAGGATGGAAAAATTGTTTCCAATGGTATCCGTTTTGATGTAGGAAAGGCAAGTTTACGTCCTGAGTCTATGGGAGTAATGAATGAAATATATAAAATGTTGTCTGAGCATCCTGATGTAAATGTAAGCATTGAAGGACATACAGATAGTGATGGAGATAATGATCTTAATCAGAAGCTCTCAGAAGACAGGGCTGAGACTGTTATGAAACAACTGGTGTCGATGGGTTTGTCAAAAGACCGGCTCAGTTTCAGGGGATATGGCGAAAGCAAGCCAGTGGCACCCAATGATAGTCCCGAAGGCAAGGCCAGTAACCGAAGGGTGGAGTTTGTGAGAAATTTAGGCTCAGAAGCTCAGAGCAGCAGCCCTCCACCTACTTCTCAGAACACCCTAAGCCACCAGAGTTCAGTCAGTACAACAAGTTATCAGTCGGTTAAAATTGGTAACCAGGAGTGGATGCAGGATAACCTTGACGTTGTCACTTTTCGTAATGGCGACCCTATACCCCAGGCAATGAGTGCAGAAGAGTGGCAAAATATGAAATTTGAGAAGAAAGCCGCATGGTGTTATTATAATTTTAGCGCCTCAGGAGAGGGTACTAAAGAAAGGTTATATAACTGGTTTGCAGTAAATGATTCCAGGGGACTTGCTCCTGAAGGTTGGAGGATTCCAACTGCAGAGGATTGGGATATTCTTCGAAAGAAACTGACTATTGGTGTGGCAGGTAAACAAATGAAAAGCACCACCGGATGGAATGGATCGAATGGAACAAATGCCAGTGGTTTTAACGGGCTACCCGGTTTCTATTGTGATTATAATGGGGAATTTGCAAGCCCGGGGACAGAAGCATACTGGTGGGGCTCTGACGATGATGGCACTCCATGGAGCCCATCAATTTACCTGGCTGCCGAAGATGATTATATGCATAAGCACCAGATGTCAAAAGGCTCAGGTCTTTTTGTGCGCTGTATAAAATAAAATGACCTGATCAGACATATCGGTCATTATACACAGGGATGGTGTAGTGACATCCCCAGGATTTTTTATCAAACATTTAAGTCACTAAATATTTATCTAAAATGAAAAAAATAATTGTTCTTCTCGCAACCGTACTGCTGTTGCTACCGGTAAGCGCACAGTTCACCGCCAAAATGCACTTCACCAGTATGGGACAGGAACGTGTCTTTACCGTCTATTCAGCCGATGCCGGTTACCGTTATGAATTCAATGAGAACGGTCAGGAAGGAGTGATAATATCAAAAAAGGGCTCTCCTGAAATTGTAATACTGATGCCACAGCAGAAAATGGCTATGAAAGGATCCGCTACAGACCCTATGAGTATGGGTAATGATCCCGTTGCATCTTACCGTTATTACCAGGAGGAAGGATTAATGAAAGTAGAAGGCGAAGAAACTGTCAATGGCATCCTGTGCACCCGTTCAGGACTGTATAATAAAGATAATCCAGACCAGAAAATGTATACCGTTTGGACCTCCGATGAATACAAGTTCCCGATTAAGCTAATCAACCATATCAGTGGATCGGACGATACAGCCATGGAACTGAAAGATATACAACCCTGGACCCCCGATGCCTTAAGCTTTGAAATACCGGCAGGCTACCAGGTGATGGGTATGCCGAAGATGATGCCGTAATCATATACCTGGTAAGATGAAAAAACATTTCGTTTTATTTTTTATCCCATTAATTCTAATAGGAAAGGTCACCCTCAGCCAACAGGCAGAATATGACCGGCTGAAAGCTAAGATAGAGGCTGAAGATAAAGAGCCTCATTCCGCAACCTTCGAAGAATATATACACTGGCTGAGGGTTAAAGCTGCCGACCGAGATATCGCAAGTGATCTGGCATCAAAATATTCAATGGAAGGTAATCCCTACTGGGAGAAGAGATTCCTTGACTTAGTCCATGAGGCACAAGAATCTGGAGAGGGAACTTTATGGGAAGCTGAAGCTAAATTTTTAGAGTTGAAGGGACATAAAAATGATTGGCATGAAGCTGTCAGAAATGCTGAGATTTTTGGGAAAAGATTATTCCTAACCGCAAGCGAATTAAGTTTTGATGCTGAGTATATAAGAGAAAGCGTTAGATGCCTGATGCGGTTCGCATTAGGGGCTGTGGAAAAGTCAGGATATTTAAGCCTTTATGAAAATCGAGTAACCCACACTAATGCTGACCTTGAGGGCGATGGCTCTTGCTATCCCCGAAGTGTATTTTTTGTAGTATCAGAGGGTAATCAACTTGCTCCTGTGGATAAGGGGCTGAGTTATGTGGATAAAATTCGTGATGTTTGCGAGTGGTTTCAGCTTATTGATTATGATGATGGAACTGTTTTGATGAACCAGTTCCTCCTGGATTTTCTCTGCGACGACAAGCATAATAACGACAAAAATCTGCAATGGTATCTCTCCCTTGCCAAAAAGTACAAACTCGAGAAGTCTGAAAATTACATCCTTGGCTTCTATGGCACTCTCTATGGAAAAGTAGAGGTGCAGGAAGGTGAAGAGGTCAGCGATGCTCCGGGTGCAAAGGTCCAGGTTACCGACGACACAAAATACCTTAAAGCGAATGCCGACGAAAACGGCAACTACGTTATAAGCAAGGCTCCCCTGCACTGTAATTGTCCCCCACTCCCAATATCAGCCGAATATCAGGGAGACAGGGTAGACAGCAAGTACCAGGGCGAGCTGTCCGAACCGGATCCGGAAAGCAGGCAGAAAAAAGATCTACTAATAGCCGGATCAGGCTTCGCATGGACAGGAACCATTAGCCTTGAGGTAACCCAGACATTTAACTGCGATGTTGAAGAACAGATCAGCGACCTTAGTCGCTCAAGGACACAGGCAGCTGATCATAAACGCACAGTGGCAAATATTACACTTGGACTGAGTGATTTTGACCTTCCCTCGCATGGAACAAGTGCCGGAGCGAAACTTCAGTATATCTCAGGGCAGCTAACAACAAATATGAGTGAAGATCATACCACTGAGGGGAATGCAGATAAAACAGAATGCTTTAATAAGGGTAGTGGCAAGCACGAATGGGTATCTCCTGGTAACTGGAGCATCAGGAACGAGACGATGGCAGGACAGGCTTACTGTGATATTGAGGATGGAGGCTTAAATCTGCTTATTGTAAAAGAAATGGTGGGAGACAAAGAGGCGATGGATAATATGCAGCAGCAAATGGCTGAAATGCAAGCTAAATTGCAGGAAGCCTTAAAAACCATGGATACTCAAGCCATGGATAAGATAAAGGGTGATATGCTTAATCTGGCTCAGGGTGACCAAAGCAGCTCAAGTATACCCATTAAGGTAGCTATTAATATAATACCAGGTTTAAAAAATTATCCTGTGAATCACACATTTCGTTATCAGGTATATAATGTGTGTACTGGTGATTTAGAAGAGAATGATAGCAGGGCGGAAACACGTGAAATGCCAATTCTTGTTCCATTAGGAGCTGAAATGAAGGGCCATTACACCAGGGATGATAAGGGTAACGACAGGATAGAAGCAAGTATAAACGATTCAGAGCCGTACTATGTAACATTTGGATCAGACATATGCCCCGAAGGTCTTATTTCAATCTCAGGGAGCATTTCTCTTAGACGCAATAAAAATTAATACTTATAAATATTAATCAAATGAAAAGTACAAAAATTATAGTAATAGCCTTATTTGTATTTCTTTTTGCTCTTTCGTGCGAAAAGGATGAACCCAATCCTTTTATCGGAACATGGGAGTTCAGCAATACAACAGATATCAGCTCGCTTGTTATGACCATGTTATTCAGGTCGGATATGACCATGACATACTCCGGTGTACTAATCTATAACGGTCAAACCACAAACACCTCCCTTGATTACAGCTATTCATATACTGAGACAACTATCACCATGCAGGAAGATGGCGAGCCGGAGGAAACCACGGAATATCTCATTAATGAAAATTACCTGGTGCTCTCTCCTGGCAGCGACTACGAAATGACCTTTACCAAAACTAATTAACAGCAATGGTTATAAGAATAGGTAATACCCGTAGGAGAAAACCTGGTAATGCCAATCCGCTTACCCTGGGAATCATATTTGCCATCGTCGGCGGTGCATTGTTCTTCCTCTTTGCTCTGCCGCCACTGCAATATTCAGGCACCTCGAAGGCCTGGCAAACAGTACAGGGAATAAAACCAGGAGATTATATGCTGGCCGGTATCGCCGCAATCTTCTTTTTCGTAGGCTTATTTGCATTAAGCCGCGACATTAAGGCTAAAAGACAGGCATCTGAAGCAAAAATGTCACAGCTATAAAAAAACCTAAATTAATAAATATTAAAGCAATGAGAAATAAACGGCTAAACAACAAACTTATAAGAATCATTACATTACTTACCGGACTCTTCCTGACAGCAATTATTTACGCACAGGAGGCCCAGGAGAGTGATCTTCTTTACAATGCAACCATTCGAGCAGATGTCGAAGCAGCGAAAAAGGCCCTTGCTTCAGGCGCCGATATAAACAGGCAGAGCGATAACGGGTATACATCACTCATGTGGGCATGTACCTACAGTTCGAGACCGGGATATGCGGAAGTGGCTAAATTTCTTATCTCTGAAGGTGCCGATGTAAACATACGTGCAAACGATGGTTCTACAGCTCTTCTTGAAGCAGCAGAGAGCTCGAAGGAAATTACCCTTATGCTCGTTGAGAAGGGTGCAGATATCACTGCCCGGAGAGATGACGGCAGAGGGATATTTACAAGCTGTATTTTTGGGATCCTTATGGGAGCTACTGATATTGAACTGGCAGAATTCATGCTCTCAAAGGGTGCTGATGTTAATGAGGCAGCAACATCCGGAGATGTGGAGGGCTGGGCAGCAATACACTATGCCGTAAATCACGGTAATGAAGAGCTGGTCAGTTTTCTTATAAAAAACGGGGCGAATGTCAATGCAAAAACAAAAGAGGGACTGGCACCCCTTTCCCTTGCCCTATCAAATGAGTATTCAGGTATTGCTGAAACACTTAAGGCCGCCGGCGCAAAATGAATTATTACATTATTAATCTGCAAGCATCATGAGAATAGGTAGCAGACCAACAAGAAAACCGGGAAAAGCAAATCCTGTAGTCCTGGACTTACTGTTTATAATAATAGGCGGTTTTGTATTCTTTATGTGGGGGCTGCCTCCCATGAAATATGCCACGACCTCAAAAGAATGGCCATCTGTACCGGGTAAAATCACCCAGAAAACTGTTTGAAAAAATGAAAATAATAGCCTCCACCCTGTTTATCTTTTTGTCCCTTGCTCTCTATAGTCAGCAGACAATAGACCCTGGCCAGGAAGTGATGGGATCTTTCGCATCGGGCGATACAGAATGTTATGAGTTGACGATTGAAGAGGCAGGTGAATATGTCCTGACTTATAACCTGTGGGATGCAACAATGAATGTTACGAATTCTGATCAGCAGGAGCTCTTCAGTGATTATATGCCCACTTTTGAGTCTTCCCCCAGGTCACAGGAGCTCACATTGAGCAGCGTGGGAACATACCAGATCTGCTTCTCACGCGGAGGTGAAACAGCAATGTACCAGTGCAGGATTGTAAGAAGAGTACGGGGCCTGATGAACCTGTTCCCCTTGAATTCGGCGAGTATATTATGGAAGAGATCTATTCGCCTGTCACGTACTCGTTCACCGGAGAGGAAAACGCAAAAATCCGAATAGGCATAGGAGGTATTTTTTCTGCCACATTAAAAATCACAGCTCCCTCTGGAACCGTAATATATGAACAATCATTTGAGATACCCCCTGAAGAAGGAATCAAACAAGAATTTACCCTGGGAGAAAGCGGGGAATACCTTATCTCAATTACTCCCCTGGTGAGCACTTTGGTATATACATTTACAATCTGCCTCCTGGAACCGGTAGAGGCTTTACCTGTTCAGTTCAATGAATCATATGGTGGCACACTGGGTAATTTTGGTTTGAAGTATTTCCGGTTCGAAGGCATGGACGGGTATCATCTTCTTATCAGTTTTAGCGGCTCAACTGAAGGAGTATCTGTTTATGTCGTAACACCCGCCAACGAAACTATTATTTGCAACGATACGATAGATGAGGTTCATATTGCTGAAATCCTCAATACAGAAGAAGAAGGAACTTATTTGATAATCATCGACGCTGACCTGCAGGGAGCTAACGTATATGGACTGAGCGTTGCAATAATACCCGATCAATATATACCGGGAACATTAATCATCAAGGAATCGGCTCCTCGTTACCGTAATGTTTATTCATTCACCGCTGCTCAGGATGATATTTTAAGAATGGGGCTCGATCTGCCGTCGAAAGTTGTGGAACTGAAAGATCCGGGCGGGGATATCATTTTTAGCCTCTATGATACTCTTTCTGCCAATACTGAAACTACCCTGTTCGAAGAGATCACGCTGGATGATGATGGTGAATATATTATTACAATCTGGCACACTTATACAGAAAACAGTCCTGTCGAAATGAAATTTTGTGCCTCCATCGTTCCGCAAGCATCTCTTGTGGAAAAAGATATTACTTACCAGATAAGCGTACCTCCATACCAGAGATTACCCTTCATTTTTAATGCCGAAGCCGGAGAAGTGGTCAGGCTGGGATTCCCTTCCGGCACATCTATGCTTACCCCCGGTGGCGACACTGTTGTATTAAGCTACGGCGAAGCGTTTATGCTCCCTCAAACAGGTAGCTACTCAATGGATATTTTCAACTTCACAACTGATCAGCAAGAACTGGGAATATGGGTCAACACCGAAATCCCACCTCAGGAGATCCCTTTCGGAACAACTACTGATTATGAAGTGTCAGGAATATATACCTGCACTGTACCTTCTGATCTTGATGAGCTTTTCGTGATTGTGAAAAAAATAATACGATTGGCTACGATGATACATGGTATGGAGATCTTACTCTCCAGCACGGCGACAAGAATTGGCAAAGCATGATGGAAGAGAGTACGGACCGTGATGATTTTATCTTCCAGATCAAACAACCCGGTGACGGCCTCTACCTGGTCCCGGTTTTTGCAGAAGATATTTTAGAGGAAGCTTACGGCTCCATTCTCTTTACGGACCATTTGCCTGAGGCGCAAATGAATGAATGGTCTACAGGAACAATAAACCGTGCATATGGCAGCGACTGGAAGACCTTTTCCATCGATAGCCAGGCTGACACCCTCTTTTTCGAAACTGAGGGCTTTGGCCTGTGGAGCTCATTATACATATCCTGCGACAGTATAAATAACCCCGATTTGAACTGGACGTTCAGAAACAATGGCCAGGGCTATAATATACAGGGTAAAATTGTAAATGCCCCGGCCGGTCGCTACTTCGTCCGTTATATCGATTCAGCAGTACTCCAGGACAGCGACGAGGGATTCTACAATCACAGTGATGACCAGACAAGAACATATATAATTTTCATAGGATCTGAATTAACCCAGGATGAGGGATTATTGTCGTTGCGAGATTTATCCAGTCATCGACTGGGAGCAGGCCAGTCCTCGTTAATAATTACAGGATCAAACCTGTCATCGGTGAATACTGTCAGTCTTTTAAGCCAGGATGGTGAGTCAACAATCATAATGGATATTAAGAATGTGACCGAAGATGGCACTGAACTTGTTGCATCTTACGACTTCAGCAATGTAGGGCCGAAAAGCTATCAACTGCAAATTAGCAATGCCGATACCGTTATAAACTATGGCAGGACTGTAGAGATAGTGCAGGAGGTAGAAACATCAATTAGCGGATCCTTATTGACAGGTGACCTGTATCGCCTGGGACGTTATCAACAATGCATTATCAGATTAAGAAATAATGGCACAGTTGATATCCCTTATGCAATGGGATATTTTTTCACCTCCAGCGATCAGGTCGGCATATTTGTAACAGATACGCCCCCATCAGAATATCCGCCAGATTCCGTTAACACTGTGCTGCAGGAAGAAAATCTGACACAGATGCCAATATTTATTGAAGACATGAAGCCGGGAGAAGAAATAGATATTATTTTCAAGATACATTCTTCAACATTCCCTGGAAATGAAAGTTTCACTGTAGGCTTAATTATCGGTGCCGTTGATGAGGAAGAATATTATTCGGTAAGGAATGACATGGCCACAGATTTGTATAATCTTATGGTTACCTCTGATGCTATCACTGAATCAATGAGATGGTACCTTGGAGAATTGACCCTTGAAAGGTTTATCGATGCCTGCAATGGAAAGGATGACGGAGAATTAACCAAGTTCGAATATGATCATGAAGGCAAAAAGAAGACAGTTAAAATTGCTACAGATCTGACAATGTCATGGCTCAGTTTCTTTGCAGGTAAAACACTGCCTTTCTCTGATAATTTCAATGATGTCTCTAAAACATTCACCATAATGACAAACCCCTGGGCCGCATGCAAGGAAATAGTGACAGGTACGAGAGATGCCTTCCTGGATGCCTGTGACAAGATGAAGGAAATTCTTGATAAGCTACCTACTTTCCGCCGCGAAAGGAACAAGAATGCTGTTAATTCAACCACACCTGAAGATAAATATGGCCCTGTCGGTTATGGAACAGAAAACGGTAAAAGTTATATAAACAGCCTCAAGTTTTTTGAGTACCGTATAGATTACTGGAACAAGGAAGATGCAACAGCACCGGCAGCTATAGTTTATATAAGAGACACTATCGATAACGATTTCGACATTAAAACCCTCAGGTTTACAGAAATTGGTTTCCTGAAATGGAAAGTTAAACTTGACGGAGGCCAGTATTTTAATGTCAATGTCGATTGCCGTCCCGATATGCCTTACATCGTAAATGTTGAAGGAACCGTTGATCATGTTACCAGGGAAGTCTACTGGGTGCATACCACTCTTGACCCCGAAACAATGGACCTGCCCGATGATCCAATGTCAGGCTACCTGCCTCCTATAGATTCTACTGGGTACCAGTTGGGCTGGGTTAATTATACAATCAGCCCTGAAGGTGAATTGAAACATGATGCAAGCTTCGAGAACCAGGCCTTTGTTAATTTCGATGGCATTGGCCCGTGGGGTCCGGCACCCCCCGCAGGACCATACACCAGTGTCTTCGACTTTATTCCTCCCTCAAGCCATATTGAGACTCTCGATCCTGTACAGACAGAATTGACATTCGATATACATCTTAATGGTGAAGACCCCGGTAGCGGGATCGGTAATTTCGATATCTATGTATCAAAAGACTATGAAGAAGCATTCCTTTGGATGAAAACAGAGGAAACAGTCGCTGAATTCACAGGAGAAGATGGTGCGCGTTATGAATTCCATTCAATTGCCACAGACCGGGTTGGGAACACTGAAGATATGAAGAGTGTCTATGATACATATACGGTAATTGAAACGCCTCAGACCGGAATAGAAAAACCTGCGCACGAAAATCCATCTAGAATGAAGGTGATACCAAATCCCAATGAAGGCATTTTCAGAATTGAGATTGGAGAAGAGCAAATAAGAGGAAAGATAAAAATAACAGATCTGACAGGAAGAATAATCTGTGAGAAAAAATATATAAGCGGAGAATATATCAACCTGACTTATCCATACAGCGGAATCTACCTTCTTCAATTCAGCAGTACCGCTGGTAATCAATATTCGAAATTGTTTATTAAATAATCACTAATACAATATCTATTCAAAGCTAAAAAATACCAGTCACGAAAAAATTAAAGACCATAGCTTGTTTGACATCCCTGGCTATATTTCTGCCATTCTTTTACAGTTGCGAAAAAAATGATCCCGGCGGGGATAATGATGTTCTTCGGATAAGTGCCACCTGGTATTACCCGGCAGATGGCCATGGCAGCGACCTGGGTTTCCGTCTGGTGATGAGCGCAGCCAGGTAAGAGGACAGGAAATTGCCTGCCGGTAACACTTATAGTAAATAACTAATCAAACCTGATATAACAATGAAAAGATTTGAGCTCTTAGTTTTTCTGATTTTGCTGCTTTGTACTATCCCTGTAATGGTATATTGCCAGTGGAGCACAGATCCCAATGAGAACACCCTGGTATGCAATGCGGAGGAAGACCAGAGGGAACCAGCTATCATCACTGATGGAAACGGGGGTGTTTTCATATCATGGCGCGATTACCGCTACAACAATTCAATTTTCGGCGGTGATATTATGGTGCAAAGACTCTCTAATGAAGGTCTTGCCCTATGGATAGCCAACGGAATTGCAGTAAACGCTGAAGGTGAACATTCATGGGCAGCGATTTTCCTTTCGATATTAATTTATTACATTTGGGGTAAACAAAACCACAAGCTATGAAAAAACTATTGCCCTTTATTTTAATGCTGGCTCTATTTTTTCAGGCATCCGCTCAAAAATCTGACAGTAGGCTGAAAGGAATTGAAAAAGAATTCGAAAAAGTACTCGAAACCTTTAAAGTTGCCGGATTTGCCGTAGCGGTAGTTGAAAAGGATAAAGTTATTTTCTCTGAAGGTTTTGGCTACCGGGATTATGAAAACAAAATAGCTGCGGATGCAAATACCCTGTTTGCAATCGGCTCTTGTTCCAAGGCATTTACAATCTCGCTTATAGGGATGCTTGAGAAGGAGGATAAACTATCGCTTGATAAAAGTCCATCAGATTATATCCCGGGCTTCAGGTTCTCAAGCGATGAAATGAACAGCTCAGTTACCATCAAAGATTTAATGAGCCATAGCACAGGCCTTCCAAGACATGATTTCTCATGGTATTACTTCCCCGCCGAATCGAAAAAAAGTTTGTTAATGAGAGTGGCCCACCAGGAACCTTTCGCCGGAGTTAGGGAGCAATGGTACTATAATAACTTCATGTTCCTCGCACAGGGAGTAATCGTTGAAGAAATAACAGGTAAAAGCTGGGAAGATAATGTCAGGGAAAGAATATTCAATCCCCTTGGAATGAACCGCTCCAACCTTTCCATTGATGAACTTGAAAAAAGTGATAACGCTGCATATGCCTATCAGCTAAAAGACAGTGCAAAGATAGAAAAGATGGATTATTACCGCATAGCAAAAATGGCTCCGGCCGGCAGCATAAACAGCAGCGTTAATGAAATGTCAAAGTGGCTTATTACATGGATAAACGGAGGGAAGTACATGGATAAAGAGACAATCCCTTCAAGCTTTGTTAATAAGGCCATATCATCACACATGGTCGCATCAGCAGCTCTTCCAGGAAAGGACAGACCGGGCCTGTTTCTTATGAATTATGGCTATGGTTGGTTTATAAGCTCATATAAAGGACATTACAGGGTGGAACACGGAGGCAATATTGATGGTTTTTCAGCCAGCACCTGCTTTTTCCCGAGCGACAGCATAGGGATTGTTGTCCTGGCAAACCAGAATGCCTCTCCGGTTCCTTCAGTAGTGCGTAACATTATATCGGACAGAATGCTGGAAGTGGACAGGGACAACTGGATTGAAATAGCTAAAAAACAAATTGATGACGCAAGGCAAGCACAGGCCAAAGCACAATCATCAGCTGATTCCTTAAGGAAGGAAGGGACAAAACCGTCACATCAGTTAAATGAGTATACCGGAACATATGCAAACAAAGGCTATGGATCATTTGATCTTATACTTGTTAATGATTCACTCTATGCCACATTCCCGCTTAAAAAATACTGGCTGAAACACTATCATTATGACGTGTTTATTCCGTTTGAAGTAACTGATAACGGGATTGACAAAAACCAGATACAGCTCAAGATAAACTTTTCAACCGGGGATAACGGTGATATCACAGGTTTACATGTTAAGATGGAACCTGCACTCGATCCCTTGTTTTTTAAACGCACACCCGAAATTGTTGAGGTAGATAAGGAAACACTGGAATCATTTACCGGTGATTACGACCTTATGGGTACTACGGTTAAGGTTTATCTGAAAGGTGATGACAGACTGTTTGCATTGGTTCCCGGACAACCTGAATATGAACTGATATCGGTTGGAGATAATAAATTCAATGTAAAGATACTTGACGGATACAGTGTGCAGTTTGTAAGAGAAAACAATCAGACTACCGGCTTGAAGTTTATTCAGCCTAATGGCGTGTTTGCTGCAGTTAAGAAATAACAAAAAAATATTATTAAACAGAATATAAGCTGATGGTAATAAAAAAAATTTATGCTATACTTGTAAAAACCAGACTTCATGTTTTTCAGGTATACCAAAACTTTAATAGTTTTTTTACTTCTGATTATTGCCCTGCTTAACTCATGCGAAAATGAAATTAATTTACCGGAGCAGGATAATACGCCTCTTAATATCAGCAGGGAAGATGTATCTGTTTCACTAAGCGTAAACTTCACGGATGAAAACCTTTCTGCCACCTCATCACTGTCATTCGGTAACGGCAGAGATGCTGCACTGATAATTATCGAGTCCGATGAAGCGTGGACGGCCACAACAGACAGTGAGTGGCTGGCCCTGACAGCCGGGTCGGGAGATGCCGGATCAACAGGCATACTGGCCGGTACCAGTATTAACGAATCGGTGCCCAGGGAGGGCAGTATAAGCATCACATCAGGCAGCCGTGAGCATGTAATAACAGTGGAGCAGATGGGTGCCCCTGAGATAACAATAACAGTTAATGAGGTCTCATTCCGGATGATGCTGGTAGAGAGTGACACCTTTATGCTGGGCGATGAGAGTCTCTATGGCAGCACGCCGGCTCATGAAGTAAGCCTGTCTGCTTACTATATCTGCGAAACGGAAGTGACAAACGAACTCTGGTACGCCGTAATGGGCGGACTTCCCTATGATAATATCGATGAATATGCCGGGCATGCTGAATATTCCATGATGCAACATCCACTTACAGCAGCTACCTGGGACGAGATTAACGATAACTTCCTGGATGAGCTGGGCACAGTAACAGGTTTCGGTTTCAGACTGCCCACTGAAGCCGAATGGGAATTTGCAGCCATGGGTGGAAAGTATAATAATGACTATGATTATGCAGGCAGTGATGAACTGGAAGATGCAGGATGGTACGACCGGAACTCAGATGGCGAAAAACATGAGGTTAAACAATTAATGCCCAATGAGCTGGGACTGTATGATATGAGCGGTAACGTAAGTGAGTGGTGCGGCGACTGGTATAAATACTACTACTCCACCGATAACAGCCATAACCCAACCGGACCCTCCACAGGCGATGAGAAAGTTGTCCGGGGAGGCAATTATAAAAGCACGGTAATGTTCAACGTAGGTGAATGCGGCGTTAAATACAGGAGCTACCTGGTACCCTCATGCTATAACGGGTGCTGGGGTGATACCGGCGATCCCGATGAACCGGTATGTTTCCGCTGCAGACCAGTAGGCTTCCGCTTTGTGATGCCTCTATAAATATGCTAAACATTGGTAAGAGCATGAAAAAAAACATCTTAATAATATCCATACTCCTCCTTCTGCAACTGGCAGCACAGTCGCAGGCAGTGGTAAGGATGGAGATGCCGGAGCAAAGCGACAAGGCCCTTTCAGCCAGCACACTGTTTGATGAACTGCTGCCCCTGGATATACCCATAGTGCTGGGACCCCTGGGATACGACATCAATGGCGGCACAGCACCGTATAACTACCGCTGGCTGGAAAATGACAATATAATCAGTGAAGACAGTATGGTAGTGATCACAGCTTCAGCGGGAAATAATTACACACTGGTGATTATCGATAATAATAACTGCACTGTCACAATACCTGTAATAACCGAAACATCATCTGGAATAAATACAGGCAATGAAGATGATGAAATTGTTACAGCCTGGCTCTCCCGGCCAGCAGGAATATCCTGATAAGATTTAATAAGCATATAAACAGCGATGTGGCAATTAAGCTATTCGATTTCAAAGGAGTAAAATATTATGAGTCAGTCATAAACAGCGATGCCGTTATCCCGGTCAACCTCCCCGCAGGGCTTTACTTCCTCGATATAAGGGGTGCTGATTTTCACTATATAAATAAAATTATATTCCCCTAAAGAATAAAGATAAATGAAGACCGCCTTTGCCAACCCCAATAAGCCCTTCTGTAAACTTAATAATATCAAAAGCTGTATTTCCACAACAGGCAGTATCAACTCCAATAATCACTGCTATAAACTGCTGTTTATCTTAACACTGTATCTCTTTACCTTCTCATTAGCCACTGCCCAGGTATCTGATCCCCGGGCAAAGGAGCTTGCGATGGATTTTTTTAAGGTCCATGATATAAAAGGCGGCACAGAAGCAATAGAACAAAAATACCACTCTGTCCCGGGCAGCATCAACCCGGTTTCGGTTTTCCAGAATGATAAGGGCGGCTTTGTGCTGATATCACAGACCGGTAATAATTATAATATTGTAGGTTATTCATTATCAGGATCATTTATCCCGGGTGATATTCCGGATGCGTTGCTGAACCTTATAAGCATATATGAAGAATCAGGCTATACCCTGAAAAAAAGACAGACAGTCCAACAAAGGCTGACCTGGTGGTGGCACCCATGCTCGATGCACAGGGGGTGAGCCTTAACCAGTACTGGCACAGTGAGGTGGACGGCTGTCCCACCGGCTGCACTGCAACAGCCATGGCAATGATAATGGCCTACTATAAATACCCTGACTCAGGCAGCGGTTCGCCATGTTATAACCACCCTGTATACGGGACACTCTGCGCCGACATAGAGAATACCGTCTGGGACTGGGACAATATGACTGATGCTGATTATGAACTTCTCTCATACCAGTTAGCCATAGCCATGCAAATGGATTTTTGCGGGGGGAAGGCCGGAAGTGCACCTTTGTCACCCTCCTACCTCTCTGTGCTGGAAGACTATTATGGCTATTTTGTTTATACAGGCAACACCGAACTGTACTACCTGGCCAATGAGCTGGATCATGGCAGGCCGGCATATATCGAGATACCAGGGGGTCAGGGACATGCGGTTGTTGTGGACGGCTATGACAGTGAGGGCTACTATCATATCAATTTCGGCTGGGGCGGAAGCCATAATGGCTACTTCCTTCTTAACTCGGGCACCACCTTCCATGTAGGGCCTGAAACAACAGGTTATACCTTCGGTACAAATATCTCAAATGCCAGATATATAGCAAGGGAGCCGCAGTGGACTGCCGAGCAGGACTCACTGGCACTGGTAGCCCTGCATAACAGCCTTGGCGGCACTACGGGATGGGACCTGTCAACTCCCGTAATCAAATGGCCCGGCGTAGTGGTGATGAACGAAAGGGTGATGGAGGTCAGGCTCACCGGCGTGGAAGGAAGCATATCAACCGAGACAGGCAAGCTGACACATCTGCGCAGGCTGAATATCAGAGGCAATCTCCAGGGCTCACTGCCGGCAGAAATATCATCGCTTACTGAACTGCGGGAACTGTCGCTCTATTCTGAAGAAGGTTCGATGACCCTTACGCTGCCCGAAGAGTTAGGTGATCTGACCCACCTGGAAAAACTGTATATATATGGGGCGGCGGAGGGATCCATACCTTCAACAATAGGGAACCTAAGCAATCTTAAATACCTGGGACTCCAGCAATGCAGTCTCACAGGCAGCATCCCCGCCGAAACAGGTAATCTTACAGGCCTTATGTACCTTTACCTTAACGATAGCGGCCTGTCCGGTAATATACCGGAGAGTCTGGGTAACCTGGGCTCTCTGGTGATAGCAGACCTGTCGGGCAACAGTCTCAGCGGCAGCATACCCGCCGGTACAGGCAATCTGGCACAGCTCAGCTACCTTTACCTGCATGATAATGAGCTGGAAGGCACAGTGCCTGAAACAATGGGCGGCTGTGTAAACCTGAGCAACCTTAACCTTTCGGGCAACAGGCTGGAAGGTGATATCCCGCCCTCCATTGGCAATATGAGCGGACTGGAATCCCTTAACCTCGCCCGGAATGCTTTTACATCACTGCCTGAAGAAACAGGACGTCTGCTTAAGCTCAAAACCATAAACCTGGAATATAATATGCTCACAGCCATACCCGACTCCATCATCAATATCCCGGGCATAATAAATTTCAAAGCCAATAATAATAATATTAACTACCTGCCCCTTGATTTCGGAGCCTGGCCCGAACTGCAGGAGATAGACCTTTCATATAATAAGATAAGCAGCTTTCCTGAAAACCTCTGCCTGCTGACTGAGCTGTGGAAGATAAAGCTCAATAATAATCTTATCACAGCCCTCCCTGCATCAATTGACATGATGACTGATGTGGCCGAGGTGCATCTCGACAGTAACATGATAAGCGGACCGGTGCCTGAATATCATCTGTCTGTTGATAATAACTTTTTCGACCTCAGTCATAACCAGTTCAGATACAAGGATATACCTGAATCATCATCGCTGGTACGGGGAGTAGGCGAACAGGCTTTTTTCAAGCTTACAGACAGCATTATCAAAGGGCGCCAGGGCGATACCCTCCGCATCGATATACGTGATATCAGCAGCCTTTCGGAACCCGGTAATAAATACTACTGGCTCGAATATCCTGATCTTATGGTCGCCGAATACCACGAGGAGATGGAGGGAGAAAAGGAAGGACCGGTACTGGAGCTGGTAGTGAATGAAAAAAATGCAGGCCGGAAATTCTACTGTAAGGTGTTTAATGATGAGGCCTCATCCTATACCTGGGAATGGGAAGGATATACTTACATAACACCCGCACTGAGATATCTTAACACAGACACCCTTACAACAGGCATTTATACTGAAGAGGAATTACTTAATAAGGCCTATCCTGATAAATATATTATCTCCTCCTCAGAGTTGGCGGACGGCAATATCACCGGTAATGATATAACACTGGTCACTCCCTTTGACCTGCGTGGAGAAATAACATGGCAGGGTTCAACAGACAGCCTTAACTGGTACGATATAAGCAGCGGTATGCAGCAGCAGGATATACTGGAAAATATAAAGTCAGTCTCTGTGGAAGAACTGGTGATACAGCCGGCAAGACCTGTCTTTTACAGGTGCATGCTCACCGAGGGTGACTGTGATCCCCTGATAAGTGAACCGCTTAAGGTATACCCCCTGGGAGAAGTACTGTATGATGATATGGTTAATGTGGCCACCGACTCACTGTCGGTCAGCGTAGACAGCATACAGGTTATACTGCCGGGCGGACTACATGATGAGGACTTCAGGCTTACAATTATCAAACTGGATGATCCTCCCGCAAATGATAAGGGATACACCATGGGCAGCGCCTATGATGTAAGCCTCAGCATAGGGTCAGTGTTTGAGATACCGCTGATCATCAGGCTGGGTAATATTGACCTGTCAGGACTCGATCTTCTCGATCTGCCGGCCTATAAGCCCGTGTACTATGATGACCTGGAGCAAAAGTGGGTGCAGTACACAGAAGGAGGTATCAGCCTTACCGACTCAGTGATTGAATTTCATACACATCACCTCACCAAGCTGTCGTGGTGGGAGCTGACAGAAGGCTCATACACACACCGCTTTATCAGTGATAAGGTTGAGGTGATATATAAATATGGCACAGGCACAGGGGAGGGAAATAATTACCTGGGATACCTCTACGGGCTTGAAGATTTTCCCTCTGAACCATGGCATAACACCAACACTGATCCAGATGCCGGAGGTGAGCCGGCGCTGATACAGGACATAGCCGGATATATGAACCAGATAATAGACAAATTTATATCGCTTGAACTGCAAGCGGCAGGCTCCACCTTCAAAGTGTACGTCAGCAATACAGGCTCAGGCTCACTGGGCCATATAACACTGGCAGGATATAATTTCGGGTATTTCACCATCAACTCGGCACTGGCGGCCTCAGCCGAAGACCTCAGGCAGACACTGGCTCATGAATATATGCATTATACGCAAAGCAGGTATATGAACGTCCTGACATCCAATTATTTCTGGGCCGAGGCTAACGCCCCGCTGGCCGACCGTATGGTGTGGAACAGTGATAAACATAAGAAACCTGAACCGGAATCACACCTGGGCCAGTCGTTCAGGCCATCAGAGGGCAACAGTAGCATTTATGACCTGCTGGGCAGGCCCTGGGACGCCCAGACATCACTGCCGGTAATTGAAAAACGCAGCGTTGAGCCTGCTGATGCAAACCTGTCAAGTACCTTCCTTCACTACATGCGTTCATACCGCGAGGGGACAAAGCTAAATGCGGGCAGCCTGCTGAAAGCACATGCCACTGTGCAGGGCATTACAACGGTAACATGGAGGCAGTTCCTTAACGACCAGCTGCAGCAACAACTGGGTACAAACGTGGGCAGTGAATATGATGACTTTGTTCGTTACCTGCTCAGCGGCAGTAACCCATCCTTCACCATACTAAACACAGGCAGCGGCAATCCGCTGAGCAATATTATCCGCAACTCCGGAGGCGCCAATAACGGAAGCTTTGCAAAACGCGAAGTATTCTACTTTGAAGAGGGCGATACACTGAAGGAAAAAACCATGAGTATTAATATACCATACCTGGCCTCTAAAATACTGGTCTTAAGTAATAATACACCGGACGAAATGGTGGTTGTGAACTATAAACCCACATATGAGCCGGACGAGAATAAAAAGGTGTACCACGGCAGGTATAACTTCGAAAGCGGGATAATGGAATTCACCGATATATCCGACTCAGCAAGCTATTCACTGCTGCTGGATTCCAGATCGGATAAGTCGGTGCGCGAATGCCAGAACACCTCATTCCTGCTTTTTGTCAACACCAAATGTCCCGATGTGCTCAGTTTTGATAATGATTTTGATGCCGCATTTGAGCTGAAAGCTTTTCCCGTTATAAATATCGATGACCTGGCCTATGCCAACGTCTCGGATAAGAAAATACATAATTACAGCGACGGGCAAAAAAGGGAGTTCCTGATATCCGGACTGCTCGATCTGCATAAGACAGGAGTGTTCACCGAAACAATGCTGACTGACTATACCCGTGAGAAGAAGATGGTTGGCGATTCCGCCTATATAATAAAGGTGTCATTTGTTCAGGAAGCAAGGGTTTATAACGGCCAGGACATAGCTGCAAACAGGTATATATTCACCAGGAGCCAGACCATAAAATACAACTTTTTATCCGGAACCATCAAAATAAGCCAGGATAATCACGAGAAAGGCATCTTTGAGGAATACTACACAGCCATTTCGGGCACCTATTACCCGGAAGTCACCTTTTACACAAAAACGGAAACACAGGAACTGGAGCTGAAGAATGTCTATGACTTTGAACAGCAGACTTACGAGCTGGCAGGTGATGTGCAGGAATTCCAGACAGCCGGCACAACTGAAACACAGGCCGTCCTGGCAGGTATAAGCCATACAGGATCATATACATCATTTGATTCTGCCGGCGAGTGGGAGTTCACAAACAATTACAGCTATGTAAGCACCGATTATCCTGACAGCACAATAAAGATAGTCCTGCAGCTGCATTACAAATAGCTGCAGCAACACACCCTGCACGGAAGTGACAAACATATGATCTGACTATTGAAAACCAAACAAATATAACCATGAAAAAGAAGGACAGGTTTGCCATTTTACTTTTAATACTTGGCCTGCTGCCATTATATACACAGGCACAGTGGAGCTCAGATCCCGGGGGGACCTGTCCTGCTTGCCACCTCTATAGAAACTAATATTTTACCTGGATTTAAACTCGAAAGTAACTACCCGAATCCTTTCAGAGATTAGACTAATATTGCATTCACCACTGAACACATGAGCAAGCTGGTAATAGAAGTATTTGACCTGGCAGGAAGGCTGGTTTGTACCCTGCTCAATGAAAAGGTCCCGGAAGGCCGGCATGTAATCAAATGGGACGCAAGCAGATTCCATGATGGTGTCTATATCCTGAAAATACCTTCTGGAACATATGTATTAACACGTAAGATAATAAAATCCGGATAGGGCAATATAGATAGTCCTGCAGCTGCATTACAGGTAGAAGTAAATCCGTCCGGGAGGGGGAACTGTGAAAATAATTCCCCAATGCATGTAAGAAATTGCACAATCAAAGTCCAGAACTGTAATGCCAGCTTTCACCTCTTCCCCCCTCCTTATGGCTTTTTGAGGTCATAAAAGCTGCATATGCCCTCTTTGGCATGTTTTTTACATAATAAATGGGCGAACCAAAAAAATTTAATAGTATGAAAACAAAACCAAACATGACTATCCTAAAAAAACAGGCAAATTTCATCTATGTGATGCTTGTCTCAATAGCACTGGTCTTTATGATATCTGCATGTGGCAGTGGCAGCCAGGAAGAGCAGGAAGAAAAGGTCACCGGAGAAGATGTGGCAGAGGAGCTGGGTGAAGCTGCAGGTACAGCAGCAGCATACCTGGAAGGTGAAAAAGACGAGGTGCTCAATAAACTTGAAGAGAGAGCCGCTGAGATGGAAAGCAGGATTGAGGAGCTGAAACTGAAATATGAATCAGCCAGTGATGAGAAAAAGGAGGAGCTTGAACAAAAGATTGAATCAATGGAAAACAGGCTCGCCGCGTTTAATGAAAAAATAGAAGATATCAATAATTCTGCAGGTGATGCATGGAAAGACCTTAAAGAAGGTACATCCAAGGCCATGACTGACCTGGAGAAAGCCATAGAAGAAGCGGAAAAAGAATTTTAAAATCAAAAAAAGAAGACTATGAAAATGGTAAAAGTAATTGAAGTAATTGCATCATCAGATAAAGGATTCGATGATGCCACACAGAATGCGGTAAAAGAAGCATCAAAAACAGTTAAGAACATACAATCTGTATATATCAAGCATATGAATGCCAATGTTGAAAATAATAAGATTGTATCATATGCTGTAAATGCAAAAATATCATTCCTGATAGATAACTAATCGGGAAGCCACAGGAAATGACTTACAGGCAGTACCCTGGCATCACGCCATGGGTACCTGGCCGGTGAGGTGATCTCCGGAAAACAGATAATAATAAAGTATCCATACCAGGAGTTATTATGCAAATAAATAAGAACGAAGACACGTCAGGATTGATAACAGAGAAAAAGTTCAGAGAGCTGGCATCTGTCCACGCCCCACACTGCTTTACAATTATAATACCCACCTCACGTGCGGGAGAGGAGGTTGACAGCAGGCAGCTGCAAAAAAGATATAAGAACAGCCTGAAAGAACTAAAGAGCATATGTGAGAAGAAAGGGCTTAAAAACAAGGAGATAGTAAAATATCTTGAGCCCCTCGAGACATTGCTGGAAGATGTGCATTTCTGGAGAAACCAGTCCGACGGTCTGGCCGTTTTTATGCAGGAGGACATAATGGAATGCTTTACATTGCCCGGCGAGTATAAAGAAACTATATACCTTGCCGATCATTATTACCTGCTGCCCCTTATACCCCTGTTTAATGATAATGGCATATTTTACCTGCTCAGCATCAGCCTTGGTAAGGTGAATTTTTTTGAAGGATCGCGCCATGATATAGCAGAAATAGTGATAGACGACCTGGTACCGGGCAGGCTTGAAGATGCGGTGGGCTATGACTATGAGGATAGCTCATTGCAGCACCGCGGCGGCCAGGAAGGAGGAGGCACGGCGATGTATCACGGTCAGGGGGCAGGTAAAGACGATAAAAAAGACGAGATAAAAAAATTCTTCAGGGCTGTGGATAAAGGACTGATGAATATACTGAACGAAGAGGATGCACCACTGGTGCTGGCCTGCGTAGACCATTATTACCCTGTCTACCGTGAGGTGACAAATTATAATCACCTGTTCGATGAATATATAGGAGGGAATCCCGATGAAGAAGACCCCATACTGCTGCATGAGAAGGCATGGATGATACTGGAAAAACACTTCAGGCAGGAAAGGGAGACAAGGACAGAAAGGTACCGCGACAGCTCATCGGGTGGTAAAACCTCGGCTGATCCTGAAAAGATCATACCGGCAGCTGTTGATGGGCGTATTGATACACTGTTCCTGCAAAAGGACAGCGATCAATACGGATATTATGACCCTGAGACAAGAGACATAATAGAACACGAGGAGAGTGACTCCCGTGTCTCCCTGTTTAATCTGGCAGCAATGAACACACTGGATAACGGTGGTCAGGTATATCTTTCCGATCCTGATGAAATGCCAGTGGCAGACACAGAAATAAATGCCCTCTTCAGGTATTGATTGAGGATTATTTCTTTACAAGCTCAATCCTGTTATTAAAGGCACGGCCCATCACGGTATTATTATCGGCTATCGGATCATTCTCCCCGTAGCCGTTAAAAACCATCCTCAGGCTGTCAATGCCCTCTTCCATCAGGGCATTATAAATTGTTTCAGCCCTCTTCGCTGACAGTTCAAGGTTCTCTTCCCGGGGACCTACATTATCGGTATAGGCATCAATGCTTATGCCCATGGCAGGAACACTATGTAAAGCACGGGCTATCATCTCTATTATTTCATCGCAATCACTTGTCAACTCACACTCATTGCGCTTGAAATTAAAGTATAACACGGACTTGCCTATATCACGAAGATCTTTCAGCAAGTCTTTATCCGTTATCTCCGACTTCAGTTCTCCCCTCTCAACAAGGTTGAGTGTATAGTAAAAGTCTTCAGCATACAGATCAACATAGATACGCCTGTTATTATGATGTAAGACCATATACAGCTGATTCTTCCCGTCACCGTAAATTTCAGCCTTCAGCCTATCTCGCCTTTCTCCTCAAACCTTTTAAGTATGATCTTTGGATCAACGGTATCATCAGTCTCATAATAATAATATGACACCTGCCCCTCAACAACATAGTTTTCACCATTGATGTCACAGAAGCGATAGGCCCCGAAATCTTTCTGTTCAAAGTCAAAAAGGGTAAAGCCGGGCAGGGTGCTGAAAATAGGATGCTCATTACTCTGTTCCGCTTCCTGTGCCTGAATAAAAGATAATGAGCCCAGTAATAATAAAACAAATAGCAGATTTTTCATGGCAGTGGATTTTAAAATTGCTTCACATAAGTTACGCAAAAAACTGCCTCAAAGCAAATATTTTACCTGCTCATAATAACTGCCACCGAGTTTATGTGCCCGCCCATCGGAGGGTTCATCTTCCTTATACGCACCGTAGCTTTTTGCACACCATCCACCCTGGCGTATATGGAATCAAGAATACGCCCGGCAATATTTTCCAGCAAATTTGACTTCTTCTCCATCTCCTGCTTAACTATCCTGAAGGCAACCTGATAATCAACGGTGTCCTCCAGCTTATCCGTCCTGGAGGCTTTGTCAAGATCAGCTTCAATCGACAGGTCTATCAAAAACTTATTGCCCACTATCTGCTCTTCCTTGAAATGACCGTGGAAGGCATAGAATTCCATATTCTCTATCTCTATCGTGGCCATGATTATTATTTTAAATGAATCAATAAAAGGCTAAAATTATCACTTAAGTGAATAAATAAAAAAAATATCCCAAATTCATCCTATTTTTGTAGCTTAAAACAAGATCAGTAATGAACGAAAAGAATAACACTGCAGGTAAGGAGACAACTGACTCATCATCCCTTAATTTCATAGAACAGATAATACGGGAGGATATACGCGCCGGTAAAAACAACAGCCGTGTGCATACACGTTTCCCGCCCGAGCCCAACGGATACCTCCATATAGGACATGCAAAGGCCATATGCCTCGACTTTGGTGCTGCCGAAAAGTTCGGGGGTAAATGTAATCTCAGGTTTGACGATACCAACCCTATGAAAGAGGAAACAGAGTATGTTGATTCCATAAAGGAAGATATACACTGGCTGGGCTTCGACTGGGAAGACAGGGAATATTACGCCTCCGATTATTTTGACAGGCTCTATGATTTTGCCGTGGATCTTATCAACAGAGGCCTGGCATATGTCGACGACCAGAGCTCTGAACAGATTGCCGCACAGAAAGGAACGCCCACAAAACCCGGTGCTGAAAGTCCTTTCAGGAACCGCAGTGTGGAAGAAAACCTTGACCTCTTTACAAGGATGAAGGCAGGTGAATTCAGTGAAGGCACTCACGTCCTCAGGGCCAAAATCGATATGGCCTCTCCCAATATGCATATGCGCGATCCCGTTATTTATCGTATTGTTAACCGTGCTCATCACCGTACCGGTAATAAATGGCATGTCTATCCTATGTACGATTTCGCACATGGCCAGAGCGACTATTTTGAAGGAATAACACATTCACTCTGCACCCTCGAGTTTGAGGTGCACAGGCCTCTGTACGACTGGCTGGTCGACAGGCTCAGGACAGATGATTACCGTCCAAGGCAGATAGAGTTTAACAGGCTCAACCTCACATATACCGTAATGAGCAAGAGAAAGCTGCAGGAGCTGGTGGAAGAGAAGCTTGTAAACGGATGGGACGATCCGCGAATGCCTACTGTATCCGGACTCAGACGCAGGGGCTACACCCCGGAGTCAATACGCAACTTCGTTAAAACCATAGGATATACCAAGGTTGAGGCAATTAATGATTTTGCACTGCTGGAGCATGCCGTGCGTAACGACCTTAATGCCAGAGTACCACGCGTGTTTGCCGTGCTCGATCCCGTGAAACTTATTATCACCAACTACCCGGAAGACAGGCTTGAGGAGATGGAGATAATAAACAATCCCGAGGACGAAGCCATGGGAAGCAGAAAGGTGCCCTTCAGCAGGGAGCTGTTTATTGAAAGGGATGACTTTATGGAAGATCCGCCCCGCAAGTTTTTCCGTCTGGGTCCCGACCGGGAAGTAAGGTTAAAGGGAGCATATATCATCAGATGCACAGATTTTGTCAAAGATCCTGATAGCGGACAGGTCACTGAAATACACTGCACATATGATCCGGACACCAAAAGCGGCGGTGCGGCAGCCGGCAGGAAGGTAAAAGGCACACTGCACTGGGTTTCAGCCCCTCATGCCTTTGATGCTGAGGTAAGGTTGTATGACAGGCTTTTCAATAATGAAGACCCCATGGGACAGAAAGGGCATGATTTCAAGGATTTCCTTAACCCCGGTTCACTGCAGGTTTTGCGCGACTGCAAGCTGGAGCCCTCGCTGTCAGAGGCAAAGCCAGGGGAGAAATTCCAGTTCCAGCGCCTGGGCTATTTCTGTGTCGATAAGGACTCCGGTACAGGCAAGCCTGTCTTTAACCGTACAGTCCCACTGCGTGACACCTGGGGTAAAATGACAAAAAAATAGTGCCTGCTCTTGCTACTAATTGAAAGTGTTATAACTTTGCACACCTATTATTGCTTCGTGGTGTAATTGGCAACACGTCTGACTCTGAATCAGAAGAGTCCAGGTTCGAGCCCTGGCGAAGCAACAAAGAAACGCCGCGCAAGCGGCTTTTTTTTTATCTGATGGTATGAGAATCTCCTTATCCTGATCCCTTTTTACAAGACAGGCCAACAGATCCGTTTCAGCTTGCAGTTTCTGTCAATTCATTTAAAAAATCCTATTTTTGTATTTATAATTATGGGAAAAGATATAGAAATACGGTATGTCATAAAGGTCGCGGGCAGGGTCCAGGGCGTAGGGTTCAGGTACAGCGCCCTCAACGAAGCAAAGAAACCCGGCCTGACAGGCTATGTAAAAAATATGCCCGATGGCAGCGTGGAGATTGAAGCTGAAGGGTCAAAAGACCAGCTTGATGCCTTTGTTGAATGGTGCCGTAAAGGACCGGGCTTGAGCAGGGTTGATTCAGTTATTGTTGATCCCCTCCCTCCTGCCGGGTATAATGAATTCAGGGTGAAATATTAAGTACCTGGTATTCTCTTCCCGCCGTTCCTCCAGCAGTTAAATTAGAAATAAAATTGTACCTTTGGTCATATTATGACTGTCAGTCATCAAAAATAATATGTCAATGGGAACAAGCGAAAGGAAAAAGCGGGAAAAGCAGAAAAGGCGTGAATCGATAATTGACGCGGCTGAGAAAGTATTCTTCTCCAGGGGTTTTGATACTGCAACAATGGACGATATCGCCAAAAAGTCAGAACTCAGCAAAGGAACACTCTACCTCTACTTTAAAAGCAAGGAAGACATACACCTGGCAGTGGCCATAAGGGCAATCAATATCCTAAACAGCCTGCTCCCGGATATTGGCAGTAAAAAAGACAACGCAATAGATAAGCTGAAAAAACTGGCCGCCACCTTTATCAGCTTTGCCGGAAAATTCCCCGGTCACCTCAAGTCCATACTGTATGTTGAGAGTCTCGACTTCCGGCAGCTCAGCCTCAGCCGGGAAGAACTGAAGGACGTTATCTTCAGGGAGACACCCGTCAGAATGGTAATGGAACTGGTGGAACAGGGCGTCAATGAAAAAATCATACGCAGCGATATACCCCCGGGCATAATAGCCAACACCCTGTGGTCACAGATGCTTGGCATGTACCAGTTTGTTACCATACAGCGGGGCTTGTTTGAAATGGTCGACATGGAAACGGAAGAGCTGTTAGACGCATCAATAGAACTGGTATTAAACGGTATAAGGTCATGAAAAAGTTAACCCTGAGAAGCGTTCCCGGGAACAGAGTGAATAAAGTTTTAAGAAAATTTTTTCTCAGAAAAGCATGAAACAAATAGTTTTTATAATACTTGCCATTGCCATACTGTCCTTGCAGGGAAATGCACAGGACAGCGTGCTCGATGAATATATTGAAGAAGGACTGTCTTCAAACCACGCCCTCAGGCAACGTAATATTGATTACACCATCAGCCTGTCAAAGCTAAAGGAGTCGCGTTCATTATTCTTCCCTGACATAGACATAAACGCACGCTACACCGTAGCCCGGGGAGGCAGGGTCATTGAGTTTCCTGTGGGCGACCTGCTGAATCCCGTCTACTCCACACTCAATATGCTGACAGGCAGTGCACAGTTCCCCACAATCGAAAACCAGTCATTCAATTTTTACCGTCCGCGTGAGCACGAGACCAAAATAACAATGGTACAGCCCGTTTTTAACACTGATCTTATATATAATTACAGGATCAATAAGGAATATTCCGAGATAGCTCAGGCCGATATCGGCCTGTATGAACGCGAACTGGTTAAAGAGATAAAAATAGCTTATTATACCTGCATCAAAGCGCTGTCGCTGCTGGATCTGGCCGACAGCACCATAGTGCTGGTGAAGGAAAACCTTAGGGTCAGCAGAAGCCTCTTTGATAATGATAAGATTACCATTGATGCGGTATACCGCTCAGAGGCCGAGCTGTCGAAGGCAGAGGCGGCACGTGCCAGGGCAGTCAACTACTATGAAAGCTCAAAATCATATTTCAACTTCCTGCTTAACAGGCCTCTTACAACAGCCTTTGAGCAAGGCCGGGTACAGGAACCTGTGCCGGTATCGGGACTCCAGCAGGCGCAGGACAATGCCCTGGATAAACGCGGTGAGCTGGATAAGATAAGCAGCTATATATCTGCCAACGACTATGCACTGAAGCTGGACAGGTCAGATAACCTGCCGGAGATAACAGGAGTGGTCAATTACGGTTACCAGGGTAAGCAGTACAGCTTCACCGGGGATGATGATTTTGTGCTTGCCTCACTCGTTCTGCGCTGGGACCTGTTCCAGGGTATGGTAAACAAACATAAGACGGAGCAGAGAAAGCTGGAATCCCAAAAACTGCAGGAGATGTATAATGAGGCTGAAGAATCAATTAAGATGGAGGTACTCAACAGCTACTACTCGGTCCTCTCAGCCTATGATCAGGTGACGGCCGCCAGCAAGCAGCAGGAGTCGGCGCGCAAAGCATACAGGGTGGTGCATAAAAGATACGGGCAGGGACAGGCCACACTCCTTGAGCTGACAGATGCACGCACCGCCATGACGGAATCAAACTCGGACCATATAAGCGCTGTCAGTAATTATTTCATTAAGCTGGCCGAGACTGGAATGTGCCAGGGGAGATGAATTCACGCGGTAAAAACTATTAATATTAATATGAATAAAACAATAATTATTATAGCAAGCCTCATTTTGCTCATCATTGGCTGCAGGCAGGAAGCAGCTGAAAGCAGAGGGAACGAAAAGGCCGTTAAGGTAAAGTTGTCCCATGCCATACCATGTGATTATACTGTGCCGGTAAGGGCCAGCGGCATGCTTGCCACACGCAAAGAGATGAAGTTAAGCTTTAAGACGGGCGGACTCATTGATCTTGTCAATGTCCATGAAGGTGAGTATGTGCAGTCCGGACAGCTGCTGGCAAGGCTTAACCTCTCGGAGATAAGCGCAGAAAGGCAGAAAGCCCGCACAGCGCATGAAAAGGCTATACGCGACCTGGAGAGGGCAGAGAACCTGTATCGCGACAGTGTTGCAACACTCGAACAGTACCAGGATGCACGCTCGGCTCTCAGCATGGCATATGCCGCTAAACAGATAGCCGATTTTAACTATCAGCATTCCTTTATAAAAGCGCCCTCAACCGGACAGATACAAAAGATACTTATGGAAGAACATGAGATGGCAGCACCGGGATACCCCGTACTGCTGTTTGCCACAACAGCTAATGAATGGGTGGTGAGGGTGGCCCTCACCGATAAGGATATAGTGCGGGTGGCCGTGGGCGACAGTGCCGTTATAAGCATGGACCCCTATCCTGACCGCCTTTTCCAGGCCATAATATCGGAGCTGGGGGCTATGGCCGACCCGGTAACGGGCACCTACGAGGCTGAGCTTAAGCTGCAGAATGCCGGCACAGGCTTTCGCTCAGGTTTTATCAGCAGGGCCACCATATATCCCTCGGACAGCTCACAGGGCTACAGTATCCCCATGACCGCCATACGGGAGGCCGGGGGTAACAGGGCCAGCCTCTATGTGGCAAAGGATGGAAGGGCAGTAAAACGGGATGTCATCACAGGACCGGTAAAAGGCGATAATATTATCATCACCTCGGGCATAGAAGAAAATGATATGATAATAAACGACGGTGCCGCTTATTTAAGTCCGGGTACCATGAATAACCGTAACCGACACCATAAAGGAAGTCAGGTAACGAAACAAAAACAGGCAGAGAAGCAGTATAGAGTTAAACCTCATGAGCAAAGTTGAATAACTGAATGAAGCAGTCAAAACAATAAAAAAGATAGCAAAATTTTAAACCAATGAAACTACCGCGACTGGCAATCGATAATTCCTCCTTTACCTGGATGCTGTTTATCTTCCTTGCAGCCGTGGGCATACGATCGCTGCTGATAATGCCCCGGACCGAAAACCCGGAGATCAATGTGCCCGGGACATCCATAGTAGTGGTTATGCCCGGCAGCAATCCCGTGGAGATGGAGAAGCTGGTGGCCATGCCCGTGGAGGAAGCACTCAATGAGCTGGAGAATATAAAAAAGATAAGCACCTCAGTAAGGGATGGCTCGGCAATCATTTCTGTCGAATTCGATTTTAACACAGACGCTGATGAGAAGTATGATGAGGTGCTGCAGAAGGTAAACAATATACGCAATGAGCTGCCTGAAGAGATAATGCAGATGGAGGTATGGCAGTGGACAACCACCGACATAGCAATGCTTCAGCTGGCTCTTGTCTCCGACACGACAGGCTATGCCAGCCTGTCATACCAGGCAGAGAAGCTGAAGGACAGGCTGGAGAAAAACAGGAGCATCAAGGCAGTGGATTTTTATGCACTGCCTGAACAGGAGATACATATTGATCTCGATTTTGAGAAAATGGCCCGGGTGAACACCTCCCTGGGGATGGTGGAGAAAGCCATACAGAGCAATAATGCCAGTATACCGGGAGGAGACCTGGAGATAGGTGATATGAACCTCAGCGTCACATCATCAGGCTCATATAAGAACCTTGAAGAGATACGCAAGACAGTCGTTAATTCACACCAGGGCAAACTTATATACCTTGAGAATATAGCCACGGTAGAATATGACTATGAGAACCTTAAATACTACGCCAGGTATGGGGGAGACATGTCCACCGGCATACGCTCAGGGGCCTCTGACGCCATATTTATCACCGTAAAACAAAAAGAGGGGCTCAATGTGCTTAAGACAAGGCAGGAGACAATACCTGTGATTGATGAGTTCAATAAGGAGCTGCCGGAAGGTATCAGTGCAGAGATAGTATTCGACCAGGGTGCAAGGGTTAAAGACCGCATCAACAGCTTCCTTATGAACCTGCTGCAGGGCATACTGCTTGTCGGCATAGTCATATTCCTCTCCCTGGGCATAAGGGAATCACTGGTAGTGGCTGTAGCCATACCCCTGTCCCTTGTCATTGCCATAGGGGTGATTGACAATCTGGGATACGGTTTGCAGCAGATATCCATTGCCGCCCTGGTAGTGGCGCTGGGATTGCTGGTTGACAACTCCATCGTTATGGTGGAAAACATAAACCGCTTTGTGGTACGGGGTTACAGGAAAAAAGAGGCATCCATACTGGCGGCCTCGGAGATAGGATGGCCCGTGATAACAGCCACTCTTACCACCATCCTGGCTTTCATACCCATAGCCACCATGCCCGACAAGGCAGGGGCCTTTATCGAATCGCTGCCGGTAACTATCATGGTCACACTGCTGGCATCCCTCTTTATAGCACTCACCCTCACACCTGTCATCACCAGCAGGCTGTTCAGGGAAAAGGACCTCACGAAACAAAAGCTTAAGGGAACAAGAAAAATGCTGCAGTGGTTTATTGAACACCCTTTCCGGCACAGCCTCGCCTGGGCACTGCGCAAGCCATGGCTTATAGTGTCAGTAAGCATTATCATCCTGGCACTGTCGGCATGGATGTTCAGGTTCGTGGGCATCAGCTTCTTCCCCAAGGCCGAACAGTCAAACCTGATGGTGCAGATATCAATGCCCGAAGGCTCAGGCATCAGCAGAACGGATAAAGCGGCTCGCTTTGTATCCGGCGTGCTTGACACCACCGCCGGGGTAAAATATTACGCCGTCAATGTGGGTCACGGTAACCCCCAGATATATTATAATGTCTTTCCACAGCGTTTTAACCTGCGCCTGAGTGATATATATGTTGAACTGTATGAATACGAGCCGGATGATTTCAGGGATCTCCTCGAAAAGCTGCGTAACAGCTTTGATAATTATCCCGGTGCCCGCATCAGGGTAAAAGAGTTTGAACAGGGTCCCCCCTTCGATGCACCCATACAGGTCTTCCTTACCGGCGATAATAATGATATACTGAAAGATATATCCACTGATATAGAAGATTTCATTGCCCGTCAGCCCGGGGTCATCAACCTGGAAAACCTCTTTGTTAAGACAAGCACAGAGCTGCTGTTCGATATTAACCGCGATAAGGCCAATATGCTTGGGGTGCCGGTTATAGAGATTGACCGTACCATACGTACTGCCATTGCGGGACTGGGTGTTTCCGATTTCAGGAATGCCTCCGGTGAAGAGTCGCGTATGGTGCTGAGGATGGATGAAACGGATGATTTCAGTCCGGAAGACCTGGATAAGGTGTATGTAGCCTCAATGTCGGGCAGACTTATACCCATAAGGCAGCTTGTTAATATTGAATTCCGGCAGGCACCGAGCACAATAAAAAGATATAATACAGAACGTACGGCGGAGATACTGGCTGATATTGAAAGCGGCTCTTCACTCGATGACATAATGGAGCCGGTGAAGGTGATGCTGGACGAGTACCCTTTCCCGGAAGGATATTCATATAAGATAGCCGGTGAGCTGGAGGGCAGGAACGAGTCCTTTGCAGGCATGCTCAATGCCGTTATCATAGCAATAATATCAATATTCGCTATACTGGTCCTGCAGTTCCGCTCCTTCAGGCAGCCGCTTATCATCTTCCTGGCCATACCCTTCGCAGCCACAGGAATGGTGTGGGCGCTGCTGATAACAGGATACACCTTCTCCTTCACCGCCTTTGTGGGACTGACAAGCCTTATGGGCATAGTGGTCAATAATTCTATTATACTGGTTGATTATACCAACAGGCTTCGTAAAAACGGGAAGACGATTACCGAGGCACTGCAGGCAGCATCGGAGACAAGACTTACACCTATCGTACTCACCGCCTTCACCACCATAGGAGGCCTGCTGCCACTCACGCTGAGCGGCGGTACACTGTGGGCACCGCTGGGCTGGACCATAACGGGAGGGCTGCTGGTGTCAACCCTGCTCACCCTTATAGTGGTGCCGGTATTCTACAAGCTGATGACGGCCACAAAACTGTCCGACAGACAGTGGAATACTGTAACCAGAAGGAGGAACAGGCAGCAAATGCCGGAGGACAGCTCAATCTTATGATATCAGTCCCCGTATGACCACCGAGGCACAGGCACAGCCGAAGGCAGGGGGCATATATGACACCGTGCCCACATTGGAGGCCTTATTCCGCTCACCGGGCGTCAGTTCAACACTCTTGCCGGGCACGTCCTCGGGGGAGAATACGGCGGTAAAGCCGCTGCGCACTCCCAGCTTATGCAAGCGCTTCCTCAGTATGCGTGCCAGCTTGCAATTATATGACTCTGATATGTCACTTATCATTATGGCTGTGGGATCAAGCTTGCCGCCGGCACCCATGGAGCTGACAAGGGGAATACCTTTCTGCATAGCGTGGTATATAAGGTATATCTTGGGCGAGAGTGTATCGATGGCATCCACCACATAGTCAAAACCCATGTCCAGTATCTCCTCCATGCGCTTATCCCTGATAAATTCGCTGATGGTGATAAGCTCAAGGGCGGGATTGATATCGAGCAGCCTCTCTGCCATCACCTCTGTCTTATACCTGCCGGCAGTGCTGCTAAGGGCAGGCAGCTGCCTGTTGATATTTGTCTCGTTAATCCTGTCGCCGTCAACGATGGTCAAACGTCCCACCCCCGCCCGGCATATCATCTCCCCGGCAAAGGCACCCACGCCGCCAAGGCCCACAACCAGCACGCTTGAAGATGCAAGCTTCTCTATATTCTCACTGCCCAGTAATAATTCTGTACGCGACTGCCACATATTAACCTACCTCCCGTTAAGAGCGAACAAATCATTGAAATTATTCCACAGCTGCTCTTTCAGTTTTTCCGTTTCCATACCCAGGTGCCCTGCCACCACCTCATACACCGGCTCAATACCTATATCAAAACCATCCGTTTCGAGGAATAATCGATCAGGGGGTATTGATTTGATCGTTTCCTTTGAGGCTGGCCTGATGGCCCATTCCACCCAGGGCGAAAGGTAAAAACCCTTATCGAGTAACTGCCCTGCCAGCTCCGGCTTGCCCCTGAAACCATGTATTATCCATCTCATCCGCGGATTTATCTCCTTATGGTTTTTCAGCAACTCATCCCATCCCTTTACACAATGGATAAACAGCGGTTTTTCCATCTCCTCCGATAAGTCCGCCTGCATAATAAAAGCTTTCTCCTGCAGTCCGGACTCAGCACCCTTTATCCTGTCAAAGCCGGCCTCACCCAGAGCTATCACATTATCCATTGAAGCAATGCGCCTCAGCTCTGACAGCTGCCCCTCCAGTGCCCCTTCATCAATATACCAGGGATGGATACCGCAGCTGTAGGCTATGCCATCCAGCACCTCCGGGTAACGATCCTCGTGAACCATTATATTATCTACCGTAAAAATCCCGGCTGCCGGCTGGGCACCATGGTCATGGATATTTATAAAATCATATTTACCGGGTCCTTTCACGTGATTATATTTTATTTATTTCATTGGCCACATGCCTTATTTTAAGCCAGTTTTTCCAGTCCCCTGTCTATTCTTTCCAATGTTTCTTCCCTGCCCAGCCATGCTATTATATCAAAGAGGTGCGGTCCCCGCAATCCGCCCACTATCACCAGCCTGAAAGCATTCATCACCGCCCCCATGCCGTAATCCTTTTCCTCTATCCACGCTTTTACCACCTTCTCTGTCTCTTCAGAAGTAAAAGGCTCTGCTTTTTCAAGCACCGCCCTCAGCTCCCTGATGACAGCCGGCGATCCTTCCTTCCACCTTTTCTTCACTGCAGCCTTATCATAGGATGAGGGCGCCTCAAAGAAAAAGTCCGTCTGATCCCATAGCTCATGGATGAAATTAACCCTCTCACGGGTCATGCTCACCAGCTCAATAACCCTCTCCAGATCAGTGTCATATCCCCTTACCGGCCAGCAGCTTTTCAAAATCAACGGCCACCTTCTCCACGGGCTGCAACTGCATATAACGGTGATTAATCCATTTTGCCTTCTCCGGATCAAAGCGGGCACCTGACTGGCCCACCCTTTCAATACTGAATTCATCTATAAGCTCATCCATCGTAAATATCTCCTGCTCGGTACCGGGATTCCATCCCAGCAGGGCCAGTATATTGACAAAGGCCCCGGGGAAATAACCATCTTCCCTGAAGCCCCTCGCCTTATCACCATAAGGCCACTGCAGCGGGAAAACAGGAAATCCCATCTTATCGCCGTCACGCTTGCTCAGCTTGCCCTTGCCCGTTGGCTTGAGCAGCAGCGGCAGGTGGGCAAAAGAAGGTGTGTCCCAGCCAAAAGCCCGGTACAGCATCACATGCAGCGGCAGCGAGGGCAGCCATTCCTCACCCCTTATGACATGCGTTATCTTCATCAGGTAATCATCCACCACATTGGCCAGGTGGTAGGTGGGCATGCCGTCAGCCTTAAACAGCACCTTATCATCGAGACTTCCGCTGTTAACAACCACATGGCCCCTTATCATATCATCCATCTCAATCTCTTCATCATGGGGCATCTTAAAACGTATAACCCAGGGCACTCCTTCGGCCTTCAGTCTGGATACCTCCTTTTCAGGCAGGCTGAGTGAATTTTTCAGCGCCCCCCTGCTCTTTGCATTATACATAAAGGTATCACCGGCGGCCTCGGCATTCTTCCTCAGCTCATCCAGCTCCTCTGCAGTGTCAAAGGCAATATATGCCCATCCCGCCGACAGCAGTTTATCCGCATAATCGCCGTAAATATCCTTTCTTTCACTCTGCCTGTACGGACCGTATTCACCTCCCTCACGCACACCTTCATCTATCTTTATGCCGCACCAGTCGAGCGACTCCATTATATACTGCTCCGCTCCCTCAACATAACGTGCCTGGTCAGTATCCTCTATCCTCAGTATAAAGACACCCCTGTTCCTGCGGGCAAAAAGATAATTATATAATGCTGTGCGCACTCCCCCTATATGCAAGGGGCCTGTAGGGCTGGGCGCAAATCGTACTCTGGGTCTGTCAGTCATAATATTTCCTGTGTTAATAATAATGCCCTGCAAAGATAAAGAATCTGTTTCAAGAAAGCAGACTGCGAAAAATCATCTTTTTTCAGTTACATTTGTATTATTATTGATCCTGTAGAATAAAATGAAGAACGGGCATATGAAAAAAATGAAAGCACTTGTAAAAGCAAAACCGGAAAAAGGATTATGGATGCAGGAAGTACCCGTACCTGAACCGGGACTTAATGATGTCATTATCAAAATAAAGAAAAATGCCATCTGCGGTACCGATCTGCATATATATATGTGGGATGAATGGGCGCAGAAGACCATAAAAACGCCTATGACCGTGGGACACGAGTATGTAGGTCATATCGAGTCGATGGGTGCCGGGGTTAAAAACCTTAAGCCTGGCGACAGGGTAACGGGCGAAGGGCACCTCGCCTGCGGACACTGCCGTAACTGCCGGCGCGGCAAGAAGCATGTATGCGAGAACACCGTTGGTATAGGCGTTAACACAGACGGTGCCTTTGCCGAATATTTAAAGCTGCCTGCGGAGAATGTCATACTGCTGGATGACCGTATACCTGACGACTGGGCATCCATTATGGACCCCTTTGGCAATGCCACACACACGGCCCTCTCCTTCCCCCTGCTGGGTGAAGATGTGCTGATAACGGGGGCGGGACTGATAGGCAGCATGGCCATAGCCATTGCCAGGTTTGCCGGGGCACGGTATGTTGTGGCCAGCGACCTCAGTGATTACAGGCTTGACATAGCTAAAAAGATGGGAGCCACCATGGTTGTCAACCCCTCAAAAGGTGAAAAAATATCAGATGCCGTAAAAGAGCTGGGTATGGTGGGTTTTGATGTGGGACTGGAAATGTCAGGAGCACCCAAAGCATTCAATGAGATGATAGAGAATATGTATAACGGATCATCAATATCCCTGCTTGGTATCCTTCCCTCAGATTTCAAAGTGCCCTGGAGCGATATCATCTTCAAGGCCATAACCATGAAAGGTATATATGGCCGTGAGATGTGGGAGACATGGTATAAGATGGAGCAGATGATAATAGGAGGTATCAATCTCGATCCCGTTATCACACACCACTTTCCCATAGATGATTTCCAGAAAGGTTTCGATGTAATGGAAGAAGGCGACTCCGGCAAGGTCATCCTTGAGTGGTAGTTCATCTTTCACCACTACAGCCCGGCAGGGTGTCCACCGCTTGGTAAATGAATATTCAGGGTCCTCCCTGAAAGACAATTCAGCTTTCACAGCATTAGCCTGCTGCGCACTCAGCAGGGCTGAAGATATAAAATACCATAGTCCTCCCTGAAATACAATTCAGCTTCCACAGCATTAGCCTGCTGCGCACTCAGTCAGCCCGAGGATATAAAACACCCCAGGCCCGGAGAAACAGAACAATTTTGCCGGATTAATTGTTAACTATGTAATATCTTTGTTATAAGTTAATTACTAAGCTAACAGGTTAATGATGGCAGCAAATGAATTTTCTTCCATAGGAACGGTAACCAGGAAAGACCGGATAATACTCAATGACCGTATTGAAAACAGTTCGGCACTGGTTTTTATAGCAGAACATCCCTACTCGGGTTATTACGGTACAACAGTACCCGAAAAGAAAGAGCCGCAGTCAATGTTCCTCGTTACGGATCATGCTTATGACGATAATACCATAATAAGAGCCATACAGGCGGTAAAAAAGGATTTTGAGCACGCCTTTGATGCCGTCCCCGGCACCATCAGCTTCCTGAACAAGCACCTGGTGATGATAAGGGTAAGGTGTCTGTCATATGAGCATATTCCCTTGCTGGTTGATGCATTCAGAAATGCAGGAATAAAATTCATGGCACAACGCAAATTCCCGCATTTTGATGCTATAATAAGGATTACCAAATATTTCAAGACCGAAGAGGTGGAAGAGGGTGTTTTTCTTGACACCCACAACCCCAGCTTTGCTTACCTTCATATTGACAGGCCTCTGTCATGGGACAGCTTTGAGAATATCTACAGGGATGTGAGGAATAATATCACCGAATTTTCTTTTGATGCAGCCCTTGCAACAATGTATAATGAGAACGGAATACTGGATTTCGTGCGTATATATGATGAAAAACGATCGGTGGAGAAACTGAGGATCATACATAAGAAATTCAGGGATATAATGGACAGGCACCAGGCCGGGTCCTCTGCCGGCTTACAGTAAGGCTTCCGTCGGGCTCCGCCACTTAATACAATCGCGCCTGCAAACAGAAACGATTCAGACAGGACAGATCAATTATGCTGCCAAACAGCTCAAATTTCCCGGAGCCTGATTATTAATCTTTCAAAAATAACATTATCTTAAGGGCCAGTATAAACCAAATCCTACTGAACCTATGAGTAATATCGGCTCCTATGACGAAAGAGTTAAGAACTTCGACTGGTCTATATCCGAAAAAGAACTGGGATATAAGAAAGGTGATATCATCAATATAGGATGGTACTGTTCCGACAGGATATGCGAGCAGGGCAAATCAGATAAAATAGCCCTGCACCATGAAGGATATACCGGCGAAACAAAAACTTACACTTTCAACGACATAAGGCTGGCTGGTAATACCATCGGCACCTTCCTCCGCAATCTGGGCATTAAGAATGAAGACAGGGTATGCCTTTTTATGGATAAGGTACCCGAACTGTACCTCTCTTTCCTGGGCGTACTGAAAATAGGCGCCATAGTGCAGCCCCTCTTCTCCGCTTTCGGCGATGAGTCGCTATACGTAAGGCTGGAGAATGCAGGCACAAAAGCCATCATAACCCAGAGAAAGCATGCAGGCAAAGTAAGGAAGATAATAGACAGGCTGCCAGAGCTGGAGCATATAATCATTATTGACCAGAAGGAAGACAAAGCCCTGAAAGAGAATGAGACAGCCTTAAACCTCGAAAAGTTAGAGCCGGTGGAAGATATGGATATCTTCCCTACAAAGGCGGACTCACCTTCAGTGCTGCACTATACATCGGGTACAACGGGACAGCCAAAAGGCGTACGTCACGTTCACTATTCCCTTATATCTCAATACCTTACAACAAAATGGGTGCTCGACCTGCAGGATGATGACATATACTGGTGCACAGCCGACCCGGGATGGGTGACGGGCACCTCATACGGTATCATAGGGCCATGGAGTCTGGGTGTTACACAGTGCGTGCTTGATAAGGGCTTCTCAGCCGAATCATGGTACAAATTCATAGAAAAATACAAGATCACCATGTGGTATTCCGCTCCCACGGCCATAAGGTCCCTTATGAAGGCGGGAGAGGAGATTGTCAGGAAATTTGACCTTTCCAGTCTGCGTCACCTCGCCAGCGTGGGCGAGCCTCTGAACGCAGAAGCAGTGGTATGGGGAGAGAAAGTCTTCGGACTGCCCTTTCTGGACACCTACTGGCAGACAGAGACGGGCTGTATGGTGATAAGCAATTATCCTGATATGAAAGTGAAGCCGGGATCAATGGGTAAGCCTTTCCCGGGTATCAAAGGGGTGGTGCTTGATCCTAACACCTACGAGCCCATAGAGGAGCCCGGCAGGATGGGACTTATAGCCCTTGAGCCCGGCTGGCCTTCAATGATGACCACCTACTGGAACAACGAGGAAAAATATAAGGAGAAATTTGCCAACGGCTGGTACCTGGCCGGCGACAGGTCCACAATAGATAAAGACGGTTATTTCTGGTTTATTGGCCGCGATGATGATGTTATCAATACAGGGGGCCACCTGGTGAGTCCTTTTGAGGTGGAGTCGGCGCTTATAGAACATGAGGCAGTAGCCGAATCGGCGGTGGTGTCAAAGCCCGATCCGGTGAATATGGAGGTGGTCAAGGCATTTATCACCATTAAACCCGGATACGAGGTGAACGATGACCTGGAGCTGGCCATAATGAATTTTATAAGGAAGAGGCTGTCGCCCCTGGCCATGCCACAGGAGATAGAATATGTCGATAATCTGCCTAAAACAAGAAGCGGCAAGATAATGAGAAGGATACTGCACGCAAAAGAATGGGGTGAAGATATAGGCGACACATCAACACTGGAAGATGATTAGCCCTATAGCCGGAACGGGAAAGGAAGAATAGCTAACTCTGCGCCGGACAGTAAGCCTTAAGGGCTGAGACATAATAAAACAGATATTACTAACTTAAAAACCCAAATAATATGGACAACATTAAAGATCTGGTACTGGAATATGTGATCAATGAGTACCAGGAAGACGAAGATGATGAGATTACCTATGAAACACCCCTTATCTCAAGTGGTTTCGTAGACTCTTTCTCAATGGTATCACTTAAGGTTTTCCTTGAGAAAAAATTCGACATCAAAATACCCGACGAGGAAGCCACACCGGAGGCTTTCGACTCTGTGAACAAAATTGTTGACCTGGTTAACGGATATCTTGATAAAAAATAAAAAATCATCACTATGAGTTACAGTAATAAAGTAAAAGACCTGTATCTGAGTCAGCTCAGCGACATTAAGTCTGCGGGCATCTACAAGGAGGAGCGTTTCATACATTCATCACAGGCTGCGGATATAGAGGTCGAGTTTCCCGAAGGATCAAACACCCGTAATGTGATTAATATGTGTGCCAATAATTACCTTGGCCTGTCGAGTCACCCCGAAGTGCTGAAGGCAGCCCATGAGGGTCTTGATACCAGAGGCTACGGCATGTCATCGGTACGGTTTATCTGCGGCACGCAGGATATACACAGGGAGCTTGAAGATAAGGTGTCAGAGTTTTTGGGCACCGAAGACACCATACTCTTCCCCTCATGCATGGATGCCAATGCGGGTGTTTTTGAAGCCCTGCTTAACAGCGAGGACATAATGATATCCGACAGGCTCGTCCATGCCTCAATAATCGACGGCATGAGGCTTTGCAGTGCCGAGCATGACACCTTCAAGCATTCCAACATGCAGCACCTGGAACAGAAGCTGCAGCTGCATGCCGATAAGAGGATAAAATTGGTGATCACCGACGGTGTCTTCTCCATGGACGGCGACCTGGCAAAGCTGGGCGAGATGGTTGAGCTCTGCGAGAAATATGATGCCCTGCTCTTTGTTGACGACTCACACTCATCAGGCTTCATTGGCAAAACAGGCAGGGGCACACATGAGCACTGCGACGTAATGGGTAAGATAGACATAATAACCACAACCTTCGGGAAGGCTCTGGGTGGAGCATCAGGAGGATGCGTCTCCGGCAGGAAGGAGATAGTGGAGATGTGCCGGCAGAAAGCAAGGCCCTACCTCTTCTCCAACACCATATCACCGGTAGTGGTGGCAGGAGTGCTAAAGGTCTTTGATATACTCTCGGGCAGCACCGAGAGAAGAGATAAGCTGGAGGAGAATACAAAATTCTGGAGGAAAGGACTGCAGGATGCCGGCTTTGTACTGAAAGAAGGTGACAGTCCCATTGTGCCCGTTATGCTGTTTAATGCCCAGCTGGCCCAGGACTTCTCAAAAGACCTTTTTGAACTGGGTATATATGCCATAGGCTTCTTCTTCCCTGTGGTGCCGAACGGACAGGCACGCATACGAACACAGATATCAGCCGGTCATGACATGCACCACCTGGAGAAAGCACTTGATGCCTTTAAGAAAGTAGGTGAAAAACATGGCATCCTCGGCCTCAGCAAGCAGGAGATAATTGATAAATACGGCCTGTAGGGCCAGAGGGCACTTTTTTTACCTGCAGCTCAGTTCATTATATTATATTTCAGTTATTCACTGTTATAGTGTATTCTGATCTTTTTTCCGGGTCGCTCTCGGATATTGCGGTAAGTGTAATGGACACTTCCCCGGCCCCTTCATTCTCAGTTCCGAAATACACGGGCACATCAATCTTCTCACCGTTCCTGACAGATATAAGCTCATTCTCCAGTCCTGCCTCCCATCCACTGCCCTCAACGGTCAGCTTAAGCCTGTAGATATCATAAGCTGTATTCTCAGTTACATCATCAGTGTGGGATCCCCCGTCAACATCACCGGCAGTGCCGGTATTTGAGACAGTAAAGGTATGCACACCCCTGTCATCCACCTTCACGGAGTTACCGGATGATTCAACGGCAACACCTCTTTCATGGGGACCCTGACCGTCGAGCGAACGTACAGCCACGGTATAGCTGCGTATACCATCATCATCCCTGTGCAGGTCAATAATATAAAAATGCAGGCTGTTAGGCTCGTCTATATATTCAAACTCACTGCCTGAGCGGAGTCCCGCATGGAACAGTGCATCATTCAGCTGCCGGTAATCGGCTATTGTCCTCATCACTTCGGTACCATCAGGCCTCACGAAATCCACCATATCAATATCTTCGGGATGGGCGTCAATAATCCAGTTAAAGCAGTTAAACTGGTTGGGGCCACCGTTGCGGCCTTCCCTGTCTTTATTCTTTGCCAGCAGTACCCCGTTATCCGGAACAAAGGAATCATATCCTATACGCTGTATCACTTCCATGGAATAAAAGTTATAAGGATCCAGTCCCTGCGACAGCGGATTCTCTGCCGGATCCTCAACAGGGGTACGGTCATGCGGCTCTTCGCCGTCAAGCCTCACAATCAGCCCGGCATATGTCCCGGGCAGTGGCTCCACAGCCCTGCATGTAATATCTGCCACTGCCAGTCCTGTTACAGCCAGCCCTTCCCTGCTTAGCTCCAGCACCTGCTCTTCTTCTATAAAACCATTAACCATCCTGTTACGCAGCATCAGTCCGGCCGGCATGGCTGCTCCCATTGTTGGTGGCACCACCCATCGCATATGGGGTCCGCCCGGACCGTTAAAGCATCCCCTGTCCATCATATCCCAGGTACCTGCTCCGGCACGCCGGTAAGGCTCAACATAAGGATTATTGGCATTATCGCCCGTTCTGAAGGCATAATGGCCCAGCTCATGCGTAATGGTCCCGGAATTTTCACCCTGCCGTATTGATGAGAGTCCCCATTGCATCATACCCGCCTTCCATGATGTCCAGTCGACATAACGCGTAGGCACCCACCGTGGCTTTGTGGTATCAGGGTTACCCCATTCTGCCGGTATCTCATCCTTCATGAATTTCATCTCACCAAACTCCTGCCATACGCCCGTCTCGTCATAACCGGCATATATCCGCAGTATCGCATCATAGTCAGATTTTATATCACCCACATCGGCTCTCCACAAGGAATCAACATCGGGTTCCATACGGCTGCTGGCAACAGAGCCGTCAGGTGTATAAGTATGCTGGCCATGCTCCCTGAGCCCGTACTCCCAGTGCGGCTCCGGCATACGGTATGGTCCGTAGGGATCGAGGACGGTAATTCCGAATTTACCCCTCGACTGCTCCATCCAGTACCCGTTGATCGTCTGCCCGTGATTCACTTCCGAAGGCTTTAGCCAGAAATCAGCATAAAATTCCGGCACATCCTCCCGGTCCACAGGGTTTATCTGCGGATTACCAAAAAGATCTGAATGTTTTGGCTGCGTAATAACAAAAGGCTGGTCGGAAAAGTCAACAGCCACCAGTGCCATCTTAAATTCACGCTCAGGAACAAGCGAGGGGTCAGCCCAGTTCTTGCCGGGTATGGGAGTATAATCATCCCATGTCATAGCATCCTGGTCCTGCACTTGCTGAGGATCGATGGGCGCAGGCAGTATATCATTTTCCTCATCCTGCCCACTGCCCGTATTGCATGACTGCATAATCAAAACCATAATCAATGTAACCGTAAAAACCGGTACATATAATTTCAACTGCCTGAATCTTTGAATCATAAGCATATATGTTATTATTATTCCCTTTATCGTAAGAGCAACAATAGCCCCTGTTTACTATTTTCTCATCAACAGAACTATAATTTTACAACTATAAGCTGTGATAAACAATGATTTATAAATTTTTATGTCCATAATACTCTATTTTTAACATTTTTTAAGTGACTCAGCTTAATTGAGGCCCTCCTGAGCAGAGGCCGCACAATTTCCAACAGCTTACTGCCCATATAATTATGGGAGTTAAACGTTTTTCCTGCTTCAAAAACCTGATAAATGTATTGGTTTATTAATTGCTGAAATAGTACATTCGCAGTCGTAAATTATCGACTCGCTTATTCAGAGGTATTTCAGAGCAAAAAGGACCGGCATTAATTTATAAATGCAGGTATTTATAAATGCAGATTATCATGCTGAGTCAAATGAACTTGTAATAAACAAAAAAGATGTATAAAGATTTTCAGGAACACCTTCATACGGAACTGGCCAGGATCAATGAAGCCGGGTTATTCAAAAAAGAGAGGATAATAGGCTCGCCACAGGCAGCTGAGATAGAGCTGACGGATGGAAGCCGCGTACTTAATTTCTGCGCCAATAACTACCTGGGCTTATCCAACAGTGCGGAGCTTATTGATGCAGCCAAAGAGGCGCTTGACACTCACGGCTACGGTATGTCATCCGTTCGTTTTATATGTGGCACCAGCGACCTTCACAAGGAGCTGGAAGAAAAGTTATCGGCTTTCTTCGGCACAGAGGACACCATTCTTTATGCTGCCTGCTTCGATGCCAACGGTGGACTCTTTGAGCCGCTGCTCACCAGTGAGGATGCCATTATCTCCGATTCACTCAACCACGCATCCATCATTGACGGGGTAAGGCTGTGCAAGGCCAAGCGCTACAGGTATGAGAATGCGGATATGGAAGACCTGGAGAACAGGCTGGAGGCAGCACAGGAACAGAGGTTCAGGCTGATAGTCACCGACGGTGTCTTCTCCATGGACGGTAATGTTGCTCCCCTGGACAGGATACTTGAGCTTGCCAGGCAGTATAATGCCATGGTGATGGTTGACGAGTCCCACTCGGCAGGTGTTGTAGGCAAAACAGGCAGGGGCGTTACAGAGCTTTTTGATGTCAAAGGGCAGGTTGAGATTATCACAGGCACCCTGGGCAAGGCTTTTGGAGGAGCCATAGGCGGATTCACCACGGGTAAAAAAGAGATTATTGACATGCTGCGCCAGCGCTCACGTCCCTACCTGTTCTCCAACTCAATACCACCCCTGGTGGCTGCCGCCGGAAGCCGGATGATAGATATGATGACAGGCACCAATGAGTTGCAGGACAGGCTCCACGATAACACATCATATTTCCTGGAAAAGATGGAGGAGCTGGGCTTTGATATCAAGCCCACCCAGTCGGCCATATGCGCCGTTATGCTTTATGATGCCAAATTATCACAGGAGTTTGCATCGCGATTGCTGGATGAGGGTATTTATGTTATCGGCTTTTATTATCCGGTGGTTCCCAACGATGAAGCCAGGATAAGGGTGCAGCTGTCGGCCGGCGCATACCAGGGAGCAGCTCGACAGGGCCATCAATGCCTTTGAGAAAATTGGGAAAGAGCTGAAGGTTATATAAAAAAGAACCGTCTTTTTCAGACATTCCGGTCATATCATAACAGCTTAGTTTCTTTTGCCGGCAGTATAAAAAACAGGCCCGGTATATAGCGCCGCAGCCTGCTGTTTTTCAAGATAAATATATTAACCACATTTAGAAGAACCGCAATTCTGGCATATCAGGCAACCTTCCTGGTATATCAGGTTTGTTGACTGGCACTCTTCACATGTACCTTTTGCCTTGGTACCGTCAGCTATATATCTTTTCAGGGCCCTTTCAACCCCGTTCTTCCAGTTATTTATTGACTCACTGTCGAGTCTTAGCGATTTCACCAGGTTAACAACGCTGGGTATGGGCATGCCATGTCTCAGCACGCCTGAGATAAGCTTGGCATAGTTCCAGAACTCTGGCTTGAACATATGCGACAGTCCGCCCAGGGTGTTCTTATAACCGTACTTATCGGTATACTGGAAGTCATACCGGTTGCTGCCATCCTCATCCTTTGTTTTCACTATCTTCCCTTTCACTATTGAATCGGGTATGGGGAAGATCTCGGTATCGGCCAGACCGGTGAAGACCTCGTACGGCACACCATCCTTGAGTCCCACAAAGGCTATCCACTTCTCATCATTATTATTAAACCTTATAATATCCGCATCCAGCACCCTGGGCCTTTTCTTTATCCCATCCACCTTATCTTTCTTCCCGGATACAAGCACACCGCTCCTTGAACCATCGCGGTAAACCGTTGCTCCCTTGCACCCCGACTCCCATGCTGCCATATACAGCTCACTGACAAGGTCTTCCTTAACCTCTTCCGGTATGTTTATTGTCACAGAGATAGAATGGTCCACCCATTTCTGTATCTTACCCTGCATCCGCACCTTGGCCAGCCAGTCCACATCATTGGCCGAGGCTTTGTAGTAAGGCGACTTCTTCACTACCTCATCCACATCATCATCATCCATATTACGCACCTCATCAGGATCATAGCCTTTGATACGCAGCCATTCAACAAATTTATGATGGAACACCTTATACTCCTCCCATGAATCGCCCAGCTCATCCTTAAAGCTTACCGTCACATCCTTATCATTGGGATTCACCTTCCTCCTTCTCGTATGCACAGGCATAAATACGGGTTCAATGCCTGATGTTGTCTGTGTCATCAGGCTGGTCGTCCCGGTAGGCGCTATGGTCAGCAGGGCTATATTACGGCGCCCGTACTGCTTCATATTATCATACAGGTCCTGGTCAGCGTCCCTCAGTCTCTTAATAAAAGGATTGTTCTCTTCCCTCTTTGCATCATATATACCGAATGCACCTCTTTCTTTAGCCAGCATGGTTGACGAGCGGTAAGTTTCCACTGCCAGTGTCTTATGTATCTGTTCCGAGAATTCGGTGGCGGCGTCGTTGCCGTAGACAAGTCCCAGGGCAGCCAGCATATCGCCTTCCGCTGTTATCCCTATGCCTGTGCGCCTGGCTTCCCCGGCCTTATGGTGTATATTTTCCCACAGTGTCCTCTCCACTGCCTTTATCTCCTCCGGCTCCGGATCCCTGTTTATCTTATCCAGTATGGCCTCTATCTTCTCCAGCTCAAGGTCTATTATATCATCCATCATCCTCTGCGCCAGGTGCACATGTTCTGTAAACAGCTCAAAATTGAATTTAGCCTTTTCGGTAAAGGGCTTATCCACATAGCTGTACAGGTTAAGGGCCAGCAGCCTGCAGCTGTCATAGGGGCACAGCGGTATCTCACCGCATGGATTGGTAGACAATGTCTTATATCCCAGGTCAGCATAGCAGTCAGGAACACTCTCCCTCTTTATGGTATCCCAGAACAGCACTCCGGGCTCAGCCGAGCGCCAGGCATTATGCACTATCTTATTCCATAGCTTGCGTGCATCTATTTCTTGCTGAAATTTTGGATTATCCGATTCAATGGGGTACTGCTGTTTGAAGGGCCTGTTATTTTTTACCGCCTCCATAAACTCATCGGTCATCTTAACAGACACATTGGCGCCTGTTACCTTTCCTGCTTCCAGCTTGGCATCAATAAATTTCTCTGCATCAGGATGCTTGACGGATATTGACAGCATCAGTGCGCCCCTTCTCCCGTCCTGGGCCACCTCCCTCGTTGAGTTGGAATACCTTTCCATAAAAGGCACCACTCCCGTGGAGGTAAGGGCACTGTTAAGCACCTGCGATCCCTGCGGTCGTATATGTGAGAGATCATGACCCACACCGCCCCGGCGTTTCATAAGCTGCACCTGCTCCTGGTCTACCTTCATTATACCACCATAGGAGTCGGAATTGCCGTCATTGCCTATCACAAAGCAGTTTGAGAGGGATGCTATCTGGTAGTCATTGCCTATGCCCGTCATGGGGCCGCCCTGTGGAACTATATACCTGAAATTCTTCAATACCGAGTACAATGTCTCCTCGCTTACCGGTGAGGGATACTTCTTTTCTATCCTGTGTATCTCCCTGGCCAGGCGGCGATGCATCTGGTCCGGTGTTTTTTCATAAAGCCTGCCGAATGAATCCTTAAGGGCATACTTATTAGCCCATACCCGTGCTGCCAGGTCATCACCCTCAAAATACTTTATTGACTCCCTGATAACCTCATCATGGCTGTATGACTGACGGTCATCAACGCTTCCGGGTGACACCCCGGCTTTACCTCCCGGAAGGATTGCCTCCTTTTCTTTCGGCCCTTCCATTACGGATGACTGTTCATTTTCCTTCTTTTCCTTCTCTTTCTGTGAGGTCAGCGCAGATTCATTGACAAAAAGTTCTCCCATTGACAGATCGGTTTTTGGATTCTACTTGAAAATAAGCTTGTTCGAATTAGGGTCAGTAATTCTTACAGGTTCTGCTAAATTAAGAAAGGCCTCAGGTAGAAGCAAGCCATAATTATTAACAATCAGACCTAGTTATTAACCCCCATTCTTATATACCTGATTACAAACATATTTAAACAACTGGTATGATGCTAAAACAAAAAGAGGAGCCATATGTTGGAACTCCTCTTTTGCATCTCAAAAAATATTCACCTAAAAAATATACCGTATTCCCAGTCGTGCCTGCCAGCGTGAACTGTTCAAACCACTGTCATCAATATAATATGCCCTGTCATTGGATGGCTTGTAAAACTGGAATAAAGGCAATGTTTCTTCAGTTGTTCCTGCAGTTGAAGGATCATCAACCCTGTCATAATAATCTATAAGAGCAATGTTTCCATTAGATGCATAGTAACGACGCCCCCAGTTCTGATTTAGCAAGTTGCCAAAGTTAAAGACATCAAATGTTATCTGCAATGTTTGCTTCCTGTCTTTAACGTTATAATAAATATCCTGAACAATTCTCAGGTCAAGAATGTTTTCCCATGGCAAACGGGAGCCGTTACGTTCTGCATACTGTCCCCTTCTGCTGCTCAGATAATCATTCTGGCTAATGTAAGCATCCAGATCATCCCATTGCTCTGCTGCAGTTGCTCCGCCGGGTATATCAACCAGATAAATATCATTTTCATTCTCCGGAACATAAATAAGTTGTGGGCCCCTGTAGGCTTCATTTGTAAAGCTGCCACTGTAGTCATCATAAATATATGAAACCGGACGGCCTGATTGTCCGGTATAGAATAAAGAAACTGTTGTTTTAAACATATTTAAATATTCTATTTCGTAATTTAATGCAGCCACAATACGGTGACCCAGGTCAAAACTTGATATCCCTAATTCAGCTTCGTTTCTTGGAACAGGGCTTGATACCAGGTAATTCCATTGCGATGAGTTTTGTGAACTTGTTCCGTCAAATACCGACTTTGCCCGGCCAAATGTATATGCCACGCTTGAACTTAATCCAACTGCAAAATCTTTTCTCAGCTGTGCAGTGAGGTTATATGTGTAGCCCAGGTTGGTATTTGCACCAAGCATTATCTGCCCGTAGTAAGATTCTACACCATTCCTGTATGTTCTGTAAAGAGGTCTGTCATCACCTGTTCCTGTTGCATTCCCCCATGCCGGCTTAATATTAACATCTTTCCATAATACATTATTAATGGTCTTTGTATATATCCCTTCCAGTGTCAAAACAAAATCACCGGGTAATTTCTGGTCAACTGCCAGATTAGCCCTTAACATCTGGGGTAATTTAAAGTCCTTGGCATACAGGTCAATCTGACTGCCTGCAGCGGCAACAGATATTTTTGCCGGTACATATTGTTCATCAGGATCCCATTCAAAAGAACCCGGATCCGGACTGTAATCACGGTAATCACCCATCATCAAACCATTGTTTGTATATGAGCCTGCCGGCCAAACAAGTGGCAATCTTGATGTAAAGATACCGACACCTCCTCTAATCTGGGTGGTCTTGGTTCCGTTTACATCCCAGTTAAAACCAACTCTTGGAGATACAAGGAACTGAGTAAACGGCATCTGTCCTGATCTTGCACCTTCCAGGTCATAGTGATTCTCAAGTTTAACTATTGTTGTATCATTAAACTGATCAATCTCTCCAGGTGAATCGGTAAATACCGGCATATCAAGGCGTACGCCTGCTGTTACTTTTAAATCTTCATTTATCTTTATCTCATCCTGAACATACAAGCCAAACTGCATAAAATTAAATTCTGCTGCTGCTGCAGAACCATCACCCCGGATATCATCAACCTGTGAATATCCTATCCTGTAAAAAGAGGGATCTCCATCTCTAAAATCCTGAACAGAATCAAACTCATAATCGCCATACGCCCTCCTCATAAAAAGATTATAAATACCATAAAATTCATTATGGGTTCCAAAAGTCAGAAAATGCTTTCCTTTTGTCAGCTGAAGGTTATCTGTGATCGTAAAAATAGATTGTTTGAGTTCATTGCCGGTTGAATAAATCTCTCCACCGGCATAAATCTTACCTGCACCGTCATCAATCGTTACACCGGGAAATCTTCCTCCCATAGTGTTTCTGTCATCATGAATATAAGAATATCCAATCTTAAGGTTATTTGTCAGTTCATCACTGAAACGACTCTTTAATTCCAGAGCAGTAGTATTTGCTGTTGAAGGAAATACTACCCCCGAGTTATAGAAAGAGATAGACCTGGGATTGGATCTGTAAGGATCTATTGCTTCACCATAAGTATATTGATGACGGAGCATTAAACTATGCTTTGAATTAATATTCCAGTCCAGTTTCAGGAATGCCTTACGCCCCCTTAATTCCCTGGTATTGTTCTCAAATCCACCCGGATCATGATTATAATTATTAATCATATATGTACGCAGATCATTCAGCTCTGCCACAGTTGAAGTACCTTCATAATTGGAAGCATTAAAGGGCTGAGGAGTAGCGTCTGCCTGAATCTCAACATTAGCAAAAAAGAAAAGCTTGTTTTTTACAATCGGACCGCTAACATTAAATCCATAAGTTTTTGCAGAGAAATCATCAAGTTTTTCTCTTTCATCTGTCTCATCATCAGTAGGAGTCTTTCCTGCAAGATTCTCATTACGATATTTAAAATACGCCATTCCCTTGAAACAGGTTGGTACCACTCTTTGTAACTGCATTGATACCTGCACCACCGAAACCTCCGTAACGTACATCATAAGGAGCCAGAGTAATCTGAAACTGCTCAATTGTTTCAATACTGATTGCTGATATTCCGGTTTGTCCACCGTTCATCCCATTATCGGCAAGTCCGAATACATCATTATTAACAGTACCGTCAATCATCACTGAATTATAACGATTATTCATGCCGGCTATTGAAACCCCGTCACCAACAATACGTGCCTGTGGTGTAAACCGTGTAAAATCATTCAGGTCCCCTGAAATGGTAGGAAGCTTATTAATGGCCTCGCTCCCTATAACTGTTTCTGCGCCAGTTCTGTTACCGTCAAAAACTTCAAACTGTCGCGTTCTGTATCCCACTACTGTTACCTCTCCAACATCAGTTTTCCCTTCTCCCAATGAAGCAGAAAGCTGATATGTTTGTCCCAGATTCAAATGTACATCCTCGCTTACATAATCCTCGTATCCGACAAAACTCACTATAATAGTATAGGGCCCCCCAACTGTAAGATTCGGCAGATTGAAATAACCAGTATTATCACTTGTTGTTCCATTCTGTGTCCCCGTTGGTTCATGTACAACAACAACCGTTGCACCAGGCAGAGCTTCACCATTATCTTCTGTGATCTTACCTGCAATACTGGCATTTGTTAATCCCTGCCCCATTGTCAGGGCCGAAACAAACATCGCTACCAGCGACATTAACAGAATTCGCTTTTTCATATATTTAAATTTAAGGTTAGAAATAATTTCTGAATTTATTTTTGACAGCATTTTACAGCATTTTACAGCTCATCCTTTAAAAAAATAACCGTTTCATACGGGGCACTAATATAAAGCTTTCCCCGGCCAAAATTTTTACATTATGGTTACATTTTATATACAAAAAAGGGAGGGTTTATAAACAGCTTGTTAACAGTTTCTTGTTAATAACTCTTCTGATATTTTATCACTGGCCCCGAGGTTGTTATTGATATAAGTCCGGGCAGCCATGCCTGCGGCTTCAAGCATACCGGCATCATCCAGCAAGCTGTCGGCGGCAGCGCTAAAGGCTTCGTAGCTGTCAAATACCACAGCCCCTCCCAGTTCAATGAGATCAAGGGCCTCTTTAAACTTTTCATGCCGGGGACCGAACATAACAGGCACCGCCCAGGTGGCTGCTTCCAGTATATTATGTATACCCCTGCCAAAACCACCACCTATAACTGCAATATCAGCGTACCTGTACACAGATGACAGAATACCTATGCTGTCAATTATCAGCACCTTCACATCCGGGGGCACATTATGCCCGTCCAGCTCTGAATACCTTATGCAGGGCAGCTCCAGCAATCTTTCAATCCTGTCTATATTGGAGTCCGCTATATTATGCGGCGCAATGATATATTTCATATCAGTCCGGCCCTTGCCCATGTACCGTACAATTATCTCCTCCTCTGCCGGCCAGCTGCTTCCGGCCACTATAATCCTGCTGCCGCTGCTGAATTTCTCGATAAGCGGGATCTTTTCCGAGGCCCTGCTGACTGCCATTACCCTGTCGAAGCGGGTATCCCCGCTAACAGTGTAATTATCTATCCCATGCTTCTGCAATATGGCTGCAGAATCACTGTCCTGGACAAACAGCCGTGTAAAGCCTTTCAGTATTTTAAGAAAATACCTTCCATACCAGCTGAAAAAGGTCTGCGATGGCCTGAATATACCGGATATAAGATAAAGGGGGATCTGACGTTTCTGCAACACTGCCAGATAGTTAAACCAGAACTCATATTTTATGAATATTGCCTTTTCAGGTCTTGCCATACTTATAAAACGCCTTGCATTACGCATGGTATCCGCCGGCAGGTAAACAACCACATCGGCCCTGTCGTAATTATGTCTTACACTGTAACCCGAGGGTGAATAAAAGCTAAGGAGGATTTTTATTTCCGGCTGCTCATCCTTTATCTTCTCCATCACCGGTCTTCCCTGCTCAAACTCGCCCAGGGAGGAACAATGGAACCAGAAGACACGATCCCCTTTCTTAAAGCAGCCGTCCAGCTTACCGAAGGTTTCCCTGCGGCCACTGAGCATTGCCGCCGCCTTCTCATTAAAAGGGGCAGCAATATGCAGCAGCATATTATAAAGGTATATTCCCGCATTATAGAGGTATCTCATTGCTTATCGTTTCAACGCTCACAAAGGTACTAAAAAATGCATTTTGATAAGGGCGGGGTCAATAAAGCATGCACATCCGGATATTCTCTTAATTTTGTAATGATAAATCAAAAATGGAAATTATGATACGCCTGCTCACACTGGTTGTCTCAATAGGCCTGCAGATTGTTGCCGCATCAATAGCACTGCGCTTTATGAAGCTTACAAAGTACCGCCTCTCATGGATACTGCTTTCCCTGGCTTTTGTCGTAATGGCTGCACGTAAGATAATACACCTGATAGAGCTTACACGGGGTGTGGAAACAGTTGATATGGCAGTTATTGACGAATGGATGGGCGCTTTCATCTCAATACTTATCTTCAGCGGTGTTATACTGATAAGGGAGCTGTTCTTCTCACTTAAAAAAGCTGACATAGACAGGGCCAGGGCAGAAAGAAGGGTGCTGCATGCTATAATCAACACTGAGGAGAATGAGCGCAAACGCTTTGCCAAGGACCTGCATGACGACCTGGGACCGTTGTTATCAACCGTAAAAATGTCAGTTACGGCAATGGCAGCCAGGGCCACCGACCCTGTTGATAAAGACATAATTAATAATACCAGCCATGTGGTAAACGAGGCCATAGCCACCATTAAGGATATCTCAAACACCCTGAGTCCCCATGTACTAAGCAATTTCGGACTGGAAAGCGCCATCACCTCCTTTATTAAAAGAGTAAGCAGTGCAAGGGATATAAGGTTCACCTTTAACAGCAATGTAGGTAAAAGACGGCTTAACAGTGATATTGAAGCCGTTGTTTACCGCTCGGTTTGTGAGCTTATAAATAATTCCTTCAAGCATTCGGATGCATCAAATATATCCATTGAACTGAATATCCACGGTAATTTTATTATTTTGCAATATAATGATGACGGTAAAGGCTTCGATGCTTCAATACTTGACACCCATGATAATATGGGAATGGGTCTTTCAAACATACAGACAAGGGTTAAGTCAGTTAACGGGATATTTGTTCTTGACAGTACTGAAAACCAGGGTATGCATGCCCTGATCAAGATCAACACAGAAGATTAAAATATTATGGATAAAATAAAGATAATCCTGGCAGACGACCACCAGCTATTCAGGAACGGGCTGAAGATACTGCTCGATGCCTTTGATAATTTTGAAGTATCCGGTGAGGCGGGTAACGGCGAAGAGCTACTGCAGATAATATCCGGCTCCGACTGCCATATCATACTGATGGATATCGATATGCCGGTGTTAGACGGTATTGAAGCCACACGCAGGGTAACGGAGATTAACCCGGATATAAAAATAATAGCCCTGTCAATGTACGGCGAGGAAGACTATTACCACAGGATGGTTGAAGCAGGGGCCAAGGGCTTCCTGCTTAAAGACTCGGATATCAACGAGGTGAAGGATGCAATTATAACAGTGCATAACGGAGGTAACTATTTCTCACAGGAACTGCTGCAGCATGTCATACAGAAGATAAGGTCCAGGGAAACAGAAACAAAGCTTGCAAACCTGTCAAGGCGCGAGAAGGAGGTGCTGCTGAAGATCTGCGAAGGACTCTCAAACCACGAAATAGCTGACCAGCTTTTTATAAGCAAAAGGACGGTAGATAAGCACAGGGCCAACCTGCTCAGCAAAACAGCCTCAAAAAATACGGCCAGCCTCATACTGTATGCAATAAAGAATAAGATAATAGCTATCTGAAAAACAGGTGTATCTGATTGTGGAAAAAGCTCATTCACTCGGCAAAAAAGGAGAACAGCTGGCTGCTGACTATCTGAGGGATAAGGGCTGCCACATACTCGAAAGAAACTGGGCCACAGGCCACAGGGAGGTAGATATCATTGCTGAAGATGAGGAATTCATAATATTTGTTGAGGTAAAAACAAGAAGCCCTGATTTCCAGCTGCACCCGCGTGAAGCGGTCTCTGTTCCCAAGCAAAGAAATATTATCCATGTTGCACAGGTATATATCCTGAGTCATCAGTGTGAAAAAGAAGCCCGTTTTGATATTATATCAGTAGTCAGCGATGGGTTTGAGCACAGGCTCGAGCATATCAGGGATGCCTTTTACCCTACGCTTTGAAGTAGCAGTCAAGGGCTACGGGAAACAGAAAAAGGATAATCTATAATGTTTAGTAACATTTTTTCTGCAAAGTCGCAATAAAACCTTATTTTGGTACTTAAAATTCAGTAAAATCTAAATCCATATTTTATGAAATCAAGAATTATAAGCGTTTTACTTATTACATTCCTTTTTCTCAATGCCAGTGCACAGAGGAAAAAAGATGCAACACCTGAGGGCTACCAGTTCAAGACCCTGGTTAGCCTTGATGCCACATCAGTTAAGAACCAGTCGCGCACAGGAACATGCTGGTGCTTTGCCACAACATCATTCTTTGAGTCTGAGCTGATGCGTATGGGCAAGGGTGAATATGACCTGTCGGAGATGTTTATCGTACGTCATAACTATATCGACAGACTGGAAGATAATTATCTCAGAAGGGGAAACGGCAACCTGGGACCCGGAAGCCTGGCACACGACTGGACGATCATTTTTTCAGATCACGGCTTAGTACCTGAAGAAGTGTACACAGGTATTAACTACGACTCCGAAACACATAATCACAGTGAATTGCAGGCATTTGTCAATGCCATAGCCGAAGTGCCGGTAAAAAGAAGAAATGAATCCAAAGAGTATCACGAGATTGTTGATGCCGTACTTAACACCTACCTTGGTGAGATACCCGAAAGCTTCAGCTATAAGGGGACAACATACACCCCGCAGACTTTCGCGGCAAGCCTCGGTATCAATCCCGATGACTATGTTGAAATAACTTCCTTCTCACACTTCCCGTTTTATACGAAGGGACAGGTTGAGGTACCTGATAACTGGAGGTATGAAAAGATGTATAACGTTCCCATAGATGAGCTTGTTGAGATAATGGACTATGCTCTCAACAATGGCTATACAGTTGACTGGGACGGTGATGTCAGCGAGAAAGGCTTCTCACATACCAACGGCGTAGCTATCAACCCGGATGTAAGCAAGCCCGAAGATCTGTCAGGCACTGACAGGGCCAGGTTTGAAGATATGTCCCCCTCCGAAAGGCTGGAAGAAGTATATAAATTTGAAAAACCTTTCCCCGAGATTGACGTCACACAGGCAATAAGGCAGGAAGGATTTGAAAGCTTCGTTACAACAGACGATCACCTGATGCATGTAACGGGTATTGTCCAGGACCAGAACGGAACAGAGTATTATATCACCAAAAACTCATGGGGTACGGCCCGCAACCGCTTTGGCGGCTACCTCAATATGTCAGAAAGCTATGTTAAGGCCAAGGTGATATTCATTATGGTACATAAGGATGCAGTGCCCGGTGCCATAAGGGAAAAACTGGGAATCTGATATAAGCCAGGTACTATCTGTAGTTATTAAAAATACAGCTGTCCCGGACAAAGACCCGGGGCGGCTTTTTTTAGCCACCAGGTCGGGAGGCTAAAAACGAAAATTAAGGAGCCCTGCTCCTATTGCAGGGGGAACAGGAGCTCCTTAAGGGCTTCAGCAGCGAGATAAATGCAGCGAGATAATGTACCTCATGCAAACAGCATTGGTTTGCAGCGGTGATTCTTCCATATCCACCGGCTGTTGAAAGCGGTAATAAGCAAACCATAACCGGCCTGCCCCTGAAATCAGAAGGGTACAGTTACAGTACGGTATTCCGTTAATAGATAAATTCATCAATTTCAGGTTCAACTATGTATCACAGACATTTTCAATATGCAATATCAAAGAGAACACAACTAATTTCCAACTTTCACTTATGTTCTATAACATGTTTTTGATTTTTTTCGAAAATGGCTTGTTGATCAAAGGCTGGCGGGTGATTAATAGCCGGTGACAGAAGCCTCGCTGGTGGCCGGATGGTGATTTGCTGGTGGCCGGATGGTGCCTTGCTGGTGACTGGTGACTGGTGGCATAAGGCTCATACAGCCAGAAGGTTGCAGCCCCTTATATCAGAATTATCAAAGCGGCCGCTGATACGGAAACTGCCATCAGGGTATGACAGTCCCAGGTCGGATGTCTCGATAAAGGAGCATGAGTGAATATTAGCCAGGTCTATAATAATGACAGCCCCCGTCCTTCCATGCGGCAAAAAAGAGAAAGGATCATGGGGATCGCGTATAAGAACCTTCATCCAGGGCGGACTGTAATACATGCCGTCTCCTGCTGAATAGGCCTGGCTCAGCAGCTCGGTCATACCATATTCCGAGTGTATGCTGTCCGTATCAAATCCCTCCTTCAGCGAGTCATGCAGCTCCTCCCTGGTCATCTCCCTGCGCCTTCCTTTCATTCCGCCTGTCTCCATCACAATATGGCCTTTCATGCTCACAGCTGCATATTCAGCAAAGTCAAGCAGCGCATAGCTCACACCCAGCAGCAGTATCTTCCTGTCAGCATCCCTCAGGCGCTCAATACCCTCTTTCAGCAAATCATAATCATAAATAAAGAAGCCGCTGTGATCTGAACCCGACAGGGTGATAAGCCTTTCAGCCATATATACCAGTGATGATTCTCCCTGCTCAAGGTATGAAGGCAGCAATGCCATAATCACATAAGCGGCGGGATCACCATAAAAGATATTGAAACAGTCGCTAAGGCTCCTCTCATAAACTGAGAGCTCGGCTATATAATGCCTGCTCCTTCTCATCCCGGTGGTGCCGCTGCTGACAAACACCTTTTCGGCCTCATGGCTGCCTGTAATAATTTTTCTGTCGCGGAAAAACGATACTGGCATAAAAGGTATGGAGCTCAGCCTGAGCACCTTTTCGGGATCCACCCCCAGCTCTTTAATCCATAATGAGTACAGGGGATTATGTTCTGCCTGGTACCTGAATATTTTCAGGGCAGCAGCCTCAAAATCCTTTCCTGTTGATATACTGAATACTTCATTCAGAAGTGCATCCATCACTGTTCAAAAGTAGTTGAGCCGTCAGCCTGTATAAGCCATTCAGCCGTAAGCTCCGCATAGGCTACCCCATCACCATCCTCAAGCACAAGATCCTTTATCATGAACCTGACATAATTATCCTCACTCGTCTTGAAGATCCATACCTGGTGCATCCTCACATCATCGGCATTGAGCACCCAGTTATATGATGCAGGCTCTATTTCCAGCAGTCCGTCAAAAAAAGTCTTTGCCTCTGCCTCTGAGCCAAACCCGCCTGCCAGTGCAAATGATTCCACGAGATTTGGGGTGTCAATGTAGGCGCCCTCAATACCACCTGTGGCTCCGGTACGGGCATGGACCGTGATATCCGGTCCGGGTACATCACTTGTCTTAAGCTTACGGCCCTGCTCAAAGGAAAAGCCTATAGCGTAAAATTGAACCTGTCCGTAAAGGGTATTATCTATGGTAAAAACACCGCCCGTCGCCTGTTCAGGATCCTTCTCACATGAGTCTAGGAGCAGGAGCAGCGTTAGCGCAGCAGCCACTAATAATATTTTTACCGCATCGCCCATAGTCTGTTACTCTTCGCCTCTGATGGCAGCAATGCCCGGAAGCACCTTACCCTCCATATATTCAAGCATGGCACCGCCGCCTGTTGACACATAGCTGACCCTGTCGGCAAGCTTGTTCTTATTTATTGCCGCCACCGAGTCGCCCCCGCCGATAAGGCTGAAAGCACCCTTATCCGTGGCTTCCGCTATTGCCATTGCTATCTCGCTTGTGCCCTTTGCAAACTTCTCCATCTCAAAAACACCCATAGGACCGTTCCAGAGTATTGTCTTTGACCGCTCAATAACAGAGCGGAATTCCTTTATGGTTTCTATACCTATATCCAGACCCATCCATCCTTCTTCAATAGCGTCAGCGGCACTAAGCTTTACATTGGCTTCGGCATCGAACTTATCACCGTTAACACTGTCGGAGGGCAGAAAGATACTGACACCCTTCTCCTTTGCTATCCTAATAATATCAAGGGCTGTATCAAGCCTGTCCTCTTCACAGAGCGAATCACCTATCCTGCCTCCCTGTGCTTTTATAAAGGTATAGGCCATGCCCCCTCCTATGATAAGGTTATCAATACGGTCCAGCATATTCTCAATCACCTGTATCTTATCCGACACCTTGGCTCCTCCCATTATGGCAGTAGTTGGTTCTTCCGGCATATGCATCAGCCTGTCCATACTCTCCAGCTCACTGTTGATAAGGAAGCCGAACAGTTTCTCATCAGGGAAGAAGCGTGCTATTATTGTTGTGGAGGCATGAGCCCTGTGCGCTGTGCCAAAAGCATCATTAACATATACATCGCATCCTTCCGCCAGCTTTGATGCAAAACCCTCATCACCCTTTGTCTCTTCCTTGTAAAACCTCAGGTTCTCCAGCAGCAGTATATCACCGGGCTTCAGATTTTTCTTTATTCCCAGGGTCTCCTCTCCAATACAATCAGGGGCAAATATGACATCCCGGCCCGTAAGCTTTTCCAGCTCAGGCAGCACATGCTTCAGCGAGAACTTTTCCTCCGGTCCGCTCTTGGGTCGGCCCAGATGCGACATAAGGACGGCTGCACCGCCATCATCAATTATCTTTTTTATGGTGGGCAGGGCCCCGCGTATCCTGTTATCATCAGTAACCCGCAGATCACTGTCCAGGGGAACATTAAAATCCACCCTTACTATTGCTTTTTTACCCTCGAAACTATAACTGTTAATATTCTTCATTACCCTTGTTTTTAATTTTCATACCCGTACGTGCCTGAGCCTTAATGCCGGCAAAGTCCTGGATATTATTAATATATTATTTAATAAAATGCTGTAAGCTACCTTATTCCAATCAAGTACAAACCTACAATATTTTCATCAAATATGAATCTATTTTTCTATTTTTGTTCATACTCAAACACACAGCAAAATGAAGTTTTCAGGGGTAATCGGACAGGAGGAGATAATAAACAAACTTAGCAGATCTGTCACGGAACACCGGGTAAGTCATGCACAGATCTTTGCCGGTCCTCAGGGCAGCGGCAAGCTGGCACTTGCCATCGCTTTTGCACAGTATATATGCTGCAGCGACAGGCAGGGAGACGATTCCTGCGGCATATGCCCCTCATGCAGGAAATACGAAAAGCTGGTGCACCCCGACCTGCACTTTGTCTTCCCGGTGATAAACAAGGGATCGGGTGATGTTGTCTGCGATAATTATATCTCCGAATGGAGGGCATTCGTTAATAAATCACCTTACTTCAACCTCAACCAGTGGCTGGCAGAGATAGGTGTCAAAAACCAGCAGGGACTGATATATGCAACAGAGGCAGGCGAGATAATCAAGAAGCTGAGCCTTAAGACATATGAATCGGATTATAAGATAATGATAATATGGATGCCGGAAAGGATGCATCCCGCTACTTCCAATAAACTGCTGAAGATGATAGAGGAGCCGCCTGATAAAACACTCTTCCTGCTGGTATCGGAAGAACCTGACCTTATATTGCCCACCATCATGTCAAGATGCCTCTTCGTGAGGGTGCCGGCCATAGAAAGGGAGCCACTCAGTGATCACCTGGAAGAAAAGTTCAGTCTTGATAAGCGCAGGGCAGGCATCATAGCCCAGCTGTCGCAGGGCAACTACCTCAGGGCTGTTGAGTTCATAGAGGAGAACCAGACACGCAAAGACAAGCTTTCGGCTTTCATAAGCATGATGAGAATGGCATACAAAAGAGATATACCAAGCCTTGCCGAATGGGCTGAGGATCAGGCCACCAGGGGCAGGGAAGCACAGAAAGGTTTTCTCAGCTACTCACTGTCGCAGTTAAGGGAAAATTATATCCTTAATATTGCTGAGGCCCCGGATAAGCTGGTCTTCCTTGAAGGTGAAGAAGAAGAATTTGCAAAAAACTTCAAGGCCTTCATCACCAGCAGGAATATCAGCGCACTGAATAGTGAATTTTCACTGGCCCACTCACATATATCATCAAACGGCAATCCCAAGATCATCTTTCTGGACCTGGCCCTGAAAGTTTCCTCGCTTATACGCTGACAGAGGGTCTTTGGCCGGTCTTATCATTTATACGCTGACAGGTCAGCAACAACAGTGCGCTGACAGCGGAGCCGTTGCTTGTCCGACCCCGGACGCAATAAGAGTCCAGCCGCTAACAGCTCTCAATAAATAATTGATATTAAGTCAAATTATAATTAAATTTGCCTGAGCCTGAAAAAAGGAAAACAGACACTATATAAAGCCACCCCCGTAAACTGAGGGGGATTAAAAACAACAGGATTATGGATATTGAGGAGAACAGAACAGAAGAGGAAGATCAATATATTCCGAAAGAAGTAATATACCAGAGAGATAATTATAAGCTTAACTCCATCAACTGGCTGTCTGACATACCCGAAACAGGGCGTGAGACCGACCTGGTTGAGATAAGGTTCAAAAATACCCGCAAAGGATACTTCCGTAATGTTAACAGCCTCAGACTGGAAGAAGGCGAAATAGTTGCCGTTGAAGCATCTCCGGGTCATGATATAGGCAGGGTGTCTCTGACGGGCAGGCTTGTTGAATCAAAGCTTAAGCACGGCAAGACAGTGCCCAAGGCCGACGATATAAAGAAAGTGTACCGCAAGGCCAAACCCGTTGATACAGAAAAATGGGAGGAAGCCAGGAAGCGGGAGATACCCACCATGCTTAAGTCGCGACAAATAGCCAGGGAGCTAAACCTTAACATGAAAATAGGCGACGTCGAATACCAGGGCGATAATACAAAGGCAATATTCTATTATATATCGGATGAGCGGGTGGACTTCAGGCAGCTGATTAAGAGACTGGCCGAAGAGTTCAGGATAAGGATAGAGATGAGGCAGATAGGCGCCCGCCAGGAAGCAGGAAGGATAGGAGGCATAGGGTCATGCGGCCGCGAGCTGTGCTGCTCATCCCACCTCACTGACTTTGTGTCTGTCACAACAACACATGCCAGGCAGCAGGAACTGTCGCTTAACCCCCAGAAGCTGGCAGGACAGTGCGGAAAACTGAAATGCTGCCTTAACTATGAGTTCGACTGCTACCTCGAGAAACAACAGCAATTCCCTCCAAAAAAACCCCTTGAAACAATAGAGGGAAAAGCCTTTTTTACCAAGATGGAGATATTTAAAGGCCTGTATTGGTATTCTTTCGATCCCGGTGCTGCAGCCAACACCATTGCCGTACCCGTGGAAAGGGTAAGGGAAATACAGAAGATGAACAGCAGGGGTGAAAAACCGAACAAGCTTGTTGAAGACCGCTTTGATGATATTAGTATTGACAGCTATGGAGATATAGTGGGGGGCGGCAGCCTTACAAGGTTTGATAATAAAAATGATAACAGGAAAAAGAGAAAGAAGAAGGGAAAAAAGAGATATAAGAATGCAAAAAGAAAATAACACTTTCATGCTGCTGGCTGCTGTGCTTTTGTCCTCTGTAATCATTATATCATGTACAAGAGGAGATGTGTACACAGACAGCCGGCAGATAACGGAATACTCATGGCACAAGAACAATGAGCTAAAACTGGAAGCAGATATACAGGACACCATCAGTGCATTCGATATCAACCTGGTCATCCGCACCAATAATAACTACCCCTACCGCAATATATTCCTTTTTATTACCACCCTGTCGCCTGCCGGACAAAGCATAACAGACACCGTTGAATATTACCTTGCCGATGAAAAAGGAAACTGGTACGGATCGGGTCTGGGTGATGTGAACGACCTGTCCGTCCCTTTCAAAAATAATGTCATCTTCCCGCAGAGCGGCATCTACACCTTTAATATTAAACAGGGAATGAGAGAAGTGAAGCTTGAAGGTGTTACAGATATAGGAATACGAATAAAAAAAATAAAACAATAAAAACAGAGGCATATCTTGGGTAAAAACAAACTTAGGAAATGGGCAGAAATAGAAGACTATGCCCATGTTATACAGCCCCGGTTTGAAGATGTCTTCAAAAAAGATCATGAGCTGAAAGGAAAATGGAAAGAAGATTTCTTTGGCAATGATAATCCCGTAATCCTGGAACTGGGCTGCGGCAAAGGTGAGTATACCATAGGTATGGCCCGGCAGTTCCCGGGAAAGAACTTCCTGGGAATAGATATCAAAGGTGCAAGGATATGGAAGGGCGCCAGAACGGCTTACCGCGATTCCATCACTAATGTGGGCTTTATCAGGACAAGAGTCGAACTGATAGAATCCTTTTTCGGCAGGGACGAGGTGGACGGGATATGGATCACCTTCCCCGATCCCCAGCTTAAAAAGCGGAGAAATAAAAAGCGACTGACAGGAGCACGCTTTATTAACCACTACCGCTCCTTCCTGAAAAACAATGGCCTTATACACCTTAAGACAGACAGCCGCGAGCTGTATGATTACACCATGAGGCTGATAAAAGAGAATGGTATGGAGATCATAAACAGCACCACAGACCTGCATGCGGAAAAAGATATTGATGAAATCCTTAGCATAAGAACCCATTATGAACAGATATTCCTGGATGCCGGTAAAAACATAAACTATATCTGCTTCCGTCCCCCCGTGGATAAAAAGGTAACAGAGATCAAAGACGATGACAAAGGATAACACTGTGCTCCGCCAAACCAGCATTGAGAATAAGAGCTGACAGAAATCAAAGACGATGAAGACAGATAACACTTTCTTCGATAAAGTGTATGAAGTGGCAAGGATGATACCCCATGGCAGGGTTACATCATACGGCGCCATAGCTTCATACATATCCGTTGCCGGCTCGGCCCGCATGGTGGGATGGGCCCTTAATAACTGTCACAGCCTCAGCACTTACGTGCCCGCCCACCGGGTGGTTAACAGGGCAGGCATGCTCACAGGCAAACACCACTTCGGCGATCCCGGCTTAATGCAACAACTGCTGGAGAACGAAGGTGCTGTCATTGACGGCGACCGTATTCTTAATTTCAGTGATATGTTCTGGGACCCCGCAAGCGAACTGAAATAAGTCCTTTGAGCTTAGAAAAAAAATCCTTAAACTTGCCTCTTTATATTTAATTTAAATAAAAACAAGCTATAAAACTTTTCAATATGTATTCACATGATCAGATAATTACAGTGCTGAAAAAAGTAAAATATCCCGGGAAAGAGGACATCGTTTCCATGGGAATGGTTGAGAAAGCAGAGCACGGAGCGGAAGGGATAGAGATAGTCCTTAAGACAGACAGGCAGAAAGACCCGGTGGCCTCATCCCTTAAACATGCATGTGTCAAAGCACTGAAAGATGCTTTTGGTGCTGACACCGTCATATCATCAGTAGAGATAACAGGCCCTGAGCCAAAGGTGCAGACCTTAGCACCGGATTCAGACTTTACACCCGGGGTTAAAAATATCATAGCAATAGCCTCCGGCAAGGGCGGCGTGGGCAAATCAACCGTGGCCGTCAATACAGCCGTGGCCCTGGCGCGACAGGGATATGCAACGGGACTCCTCGATGCAGATATTTTCGGTCCCTCCGCCCCCAAGATGTTCGGCACGGAGGGTGACAGACCGCAGGTAAGGAAAGAAGGCGACAAAGAGCTTATAATACCTGTAGAAAAATACGGGGTTAAAGTGCTGTCAGTGGGATATTTCATATCACCCGATGATGCCGTTGTGTGGCGCGGACCCATGGCTTCCAACTTCCTCAAGCAGCTGCTGGGGCAGGGCGACTGGGGTGAGCTCGACTACCTTATAGTTGACCTGCCTCCCGGAACAAGCGATATACACCTCACCCTGGTGCAGGAAGTGGGTGTAACAGGCGCCGTCATAGTCTCAACACCACAGCAGGTAGCGCTGGCAGATGCAATAAAGGGCATTGCCATGTTCAGCAACGAGAAGATAAACGTGCCGGTGCTTGGCCTGGTCGAGAATATGGCATGGTTCACACCCGCTGAGCTGCCGGATAATAAATATTATATCTTCGGCAAGGGAGGCTGCAAAAAGCTGGCTGAAGATAAAAACCTGCCCCTGCTCGGACAGATACCCATCATACAGGGTATAGCCGAGAGCGGCGACAGCGGCACTCCCGTGGCCCTGGGTGATGATGACATAGGCAAAGCCTTTGATAAGCTTGCCCGGGAGCTGGTCAAAAGAACAGAGGAGAGAAACAAAAACCAGGACCCCACACAAAAAGTACCGCTTAATTAAGTGCTATGGTAGCCCGGGAACGAAGCGCGGACCCTCTGTTTCCGGTACAGGACACCGGGTAGTTTAACAATCAAATGATTAAATATTTATCATGGAAGAAAATACAAAAAAAGATCTCAGGGCCAGGGTGATGGATGCACTCGACAGTGTAAGGCCATACCTTCAGGCTGACGGCGGCGATATTGAGCTGGTGGAGATAAGTGATGACAATAAAGTCATGGTAAAACTTACAGGAGCATGCAAGGGCTGTCCCTTCAGTATGCAGACACTCAAGGGAGGCGTTGAGCAGGCCCTGATAAAAGAAGTGCCGGAGATAGTTGAGGTGGTAGCTGTATAGTCTTTTTATCATTATTTTCACAGCCACAGGCATACTATTTTCTGTTTTTACCAGTTAATAGTGTAAACCTATTGATTTGGGAAGATATCTTAAATCAAATAATATCCTTATTGTGCTGGCCACGGGCCTGTTGCTATACTCATGCTCTGTCGAGAAAAATACAGGCCTGAGCCGCTTTTACCATAACCTCACCAGTAATTATAATATATATTTCAACGGCAATGAGGCCTTCCTCGAAGGTATGGAAAAGATAAAACAGTCATATAAGGATGATTATGCCACACTGATACCCATATTCGAATACAGTGATGAGAACGCCGCCCGCTCAGCTGTTGGTGATATGGAAAGAGCCATCAATAAAGCATCCAAGCTGATAAGCCTGCACTCCATGACGGCCAGTCCGGAGATGGACAGTGACAAACCCCTGACAGATAAGGAGAAAGAGTTTTATGACCGTAAGGAATATAATGACTGGGTGGACGACAGCTACCTGCTGATGGGCAAGGCACAGCTGCTGAAGCATGATTATAACAATGCCAGGATTACACTTCTGCATAATATCAGGGAGACACATGATGAGGAGATGCGCATCAGATCAATGATATGGCTGGCCAGAACATATACTGAAGCAGGTAACTATAATGAGGCAGGCAGGCTGCTGTCGGAGATTGATCCGCAGCCACTGGATGATGAGCTGCAGGCCGAATATTACCTTAGCCTGGCAGATATGCATATGCGCAGGCAACAGTACGAAAGGGCCATCCCAGCGCTGGAGAATGCCCTCGATAATATCAAGGGTAAAAAGAATAAAAACAGGCCTGCATATATACTGGCCAGGCTGTACGAGGAAACAGGTAACAGCACCCTGGCCACAAAGTATTATAAAAAAGTACTGAAGCTTAACCCTCCCTATGAGATGGAGTTCAATGCCAGGATAAGCCAGGCCGGTGTCTTTGATGTTGAGTCAGGTGATGTTGAGAGTATACGGAAAGAGCTCGATAAGCTGCTGCGCGATGATAAGAACAAGGAATACCTCGACCAGATATACTTTGCACATGGGAACCTGTCGATGCGCGAAGGCAATACCGGCGAAGCCATAGACTATTACCACCGGTCGGCAGCAGCCAGCACCAATAATAATAATCAGAAAGGAAGGTCATACCTTATGCTGGCAGAACACTATTACGATAAACCCGACTACCACCTGGCACAGATGTATTATGACAGTGCCGTTACCTTCCTGGACAAGCAATATCCGGGCTATAATGATTATAACAGGCTGTCAAGCAAGCTCAACGAGCTCACATCATACCTTGATATAGTGAGCAGGGAAGACAGCCTGCAATATGTGGCATCACTCAGCCCCTCGGAGATAGATAATATAATAAACGGTATCATAAGAGAGATAGAACAGGAAGAAAGAGAGGCCGCCATGCCGGAAGGAGGCAGGTACAATATGGGTCAGTTCTATGAGAACCAGAGAAGGTTCAGGGATAATATTGAGGCCAGCGGCAAATGGTACTTCTATAACCAGTCGGCCCTGACCTTCGGACGCACCGAATTCCGTAACAGGTGGGGCGACAGGCAGCTGGAAGATAACTGGCGGCGGCGCAACAAGTCATCAACGGGAGCTGTGGGTGGCAGCAGCGAAGATGCCGGACAGGCAGAGGAAGAAGTGGATGTGACAGCCGATATCAAGTCAAAAGAGTATTACCTCAAAAACCTGCCTCTGAATGATTCACTGATGGCAGAATCGGACAGGAAGATGGCCGATGCATTGTTTAATGCTGCACAGGTGTACCATGAGAAATTCAATGATTATGAAAAGGCAAAAGAATCCTATACCTCCTTTATCAGCCGCTTCCCTGATAACCCCAGGGTGCCCCATGCATTGTACAATATCTACAGTATCTGTAAGGACCGCGACCCGCAACTGGCAGAATCACATAAGGAAAGACTTATAAGCCGGCACCCTGAAAGCGAATATGCAAAGATACTGTCCGACCCTGACTACCTCAAGACAAGGATGAAAGAAGCCAACAGGGCTGAAGAGATGTATAACAGCGCCTTCAGCCTCTGGAAGAACGGCGACATGGAAGCCGCCATAGCCATATGCAACAGGGCCCCGGATGAATTCCCGCAGTCAGAGCTGCTGCCCAAATTCATGCTGCTGAAAGCATATGCCATGGGTCCCGCACTGGATGAAAAAAGCCTCAAGGATGAACTGCTAAGGATAACAGATATGTACCCGGGCACCGATGAAGCAGCCAGGGCCTCGGAGATGATAGCCCATATAAACGAGAAGGTGCCGGAACTGAAAGAGGAGGATGAGAGAGAAATAGCCGTCAGCCTGTATGACACCCTCCAAACACCACCCTACAGGTTTATGCTTGTCATCATGGACAAAGACCTGGATATAAACAGGCTCACCTTCGATGTTATAAATTACAATATCGATAACTATACCAACGAGAACTATAATACACGGGGCGAGCTGGTGGATGATGAATATATAAGCATTACGGTGGGCACCTTCCCCGGCATCGGTGCCGCCATGGATTATTATAAGAGCTTCAGCCCTGCCGATATACTCAGAAACACCGGTGAAACAGAAATTTTTAGCTTTATCATCAGCTCATCCAACTACGAAAGTCTTATCCGGGATAAGAATGCCGGCAGATATTACCTCTTTTTCAGGGAAAACTACCCCGAGTGATATAACTTTGTGCATATATCATATTAATGCTTCACTATGAGAAAAATTAAGGTTCTCTGGACTGATGATGAGATTGAGATACTGCAGCCTCATATCATCTTCCTCGGGGAGAAAGGTTACGAGATTGAAACATGCACCAACGGCATTGATACCATTGAGCTGGTGAAAGCCAATGATTATGATATTATATTCCTCGATGAGCATATGCCTGGCATGACCGGCATAGACACCCTTAAGCAGATAAAACAGCTTAAACCGGACATCCCCGTTATAATGATCACCAGGAGCGAGGAAGAAGATATCATGGAAGATGCCATAGGATCACAGATAGCCGACTACCTTATCAAGCCCGTTAAGCCCAAGCAGATACTGCTGAGCCTCAAAAAAAACACTGACAGCAAGAGGCTGGTGACCGAAAAAACAACAAGTGACTACCGCGGTGAGTTTGCCGCCATAAGCACACTTATCAGTGAAGCCGGCTCTGCAGATGACTGGATCAATATTCATAAAAAGCTTGCCTACTGGGATATACAGCTCGACAGGACAGGCGACAGCACCCTGCGGGAGATATTCACCATGCAGGAGCAGGAGGCAAATAATGCATTCGCAAGGTTTATATCCTCAAACTACCTGCTGTGGTTCAAAGATGAAAAGGACAGACCGCTTATGAGTCCCGCCCTGATGAAAGAAAAAATATTCCCCCTGCTTGCAAAAAAACAAAAACTCTTCTTTATACTTATCGATAACCTGCGCTACGACCAGTGGAAGATAATATCCGGTGAGCTGACCTCTATGTTCAGGCTGGCAGGTGAGTCATTATACTACAGCATACTGCCCACCGCCACACAGTATTCACGTAATGCCATCTTCAGCGGCCTTATGCCTGCAGACATACAGAAACATTACCCTCAGCTGTGGGTGTATGACGATGAGGAGCAGGGAAAAAACCTGCACGAGGAGGAGCTGCTGGCCTTACATATCAACAGGCTAGCCGCCGGCACAAAATGGAAATACCATAAGATAAGCAGCAATAACGAGGGAAGGAAGATAAACGAAAAGCTGCCCGACCTGCTCGGTCTGGACCTCAATGTAATGGTGTTCAACTTCGTGGACCTTATATCCCATGCCCGTACAGAGATGGATATTATAAAAGACCTTGCGGATGATGAGCCTGCCTACCGCGCACTCACCCGTTCATGGTTTATGCATTCACCCCTCTATGAGCTGCTCAGCCGCCTCAGCTCCGCCGGGGTGAAGGTGGTGATAAGCACCGATCACGGCACCGTAAGAGTTAATAACCCGGTGAAGGTAACGGGCGACAGAAGCACCTCGCCCAACCTGAGGTATAAGCTGGGACGTAACCTCGACTACCGGCCCTCCGATGTGTTCGGTATTGACAATCCCGCGGCGGCGGGACTGCCCAAAAGCAATATATCATCAAAGTATATTTTTGCTCGTAATTATGACTTCCTTGTCTATCCCAATAATTATAACCATTATGCCAGGTACTACAATAATACCTTCCAGCACGGCGGCATCTCCATGCAGGAGATGATACTCCCGGTAGCCCTACTCGAGCCGCTATAGATCCGGGCAGATCTTAACAAAGCCTATGAATGCTTCCCATTCAACCCGGTCAGTGTTGCCCTGACCGCTATAGATCCGGGCAGACTGTAATATCAGTCTCACCGGCAGATGCATTAAAGGAAAAGACATTATCTTTGCAGTCGCCATACATTACGGCCAAACCATAATGATCTATGCAGATAATAATAAAAAACACAGCTGACCTTGGCAGGGCTGCGGCCGAATTCGTTGAATATACAAAGGGCCATGATATCTTTGCCTTCTACGGTCACATGGGAGCGGGCAAGACAACATTTATAAAAGCCATTACCAGGGCCCTGGGCAGTACCGACACCGCCACAAGCCCCAGCTTCACCCTTGTCAATGAATATAATATCGCAGGGGGCGGACTACTGTACCACTTCGATTTCTTTCGTATAAAAGACTATGAGGAAGTTTTTGATTTTGGCTTCGAGGAATACCTGGCATCAGGTCATAAATGCTTTATGGAATGGCCGGAAAAGATAGAGCCCCTGCTGCCGGAAGAAACATTCAGGGTTTATATCAGGGTTAATGATGATGGCAGTCGCAATGCAGAACTGGAAGAACCGACGTCTTAACTATTATTATTGCTCCACATCAATTATTTTTTTACCTTTGGTTTCACCAATTAACAGCCCGGAATATGCAGGGTAAAGAAAAAAGGGAAAGATATATTTCCAATTCCGCCTTTATGCCGCAGGAAGAGCTGCTGGAAACAGGCTGCAAAAAGAAGAGTGTCTCCATAGGCATACCACGCGAGTCAGAGGAGAACGAGAAAAGAATAGCCCTCACTCCCGAAGCGGTAAACCTGCTTGTTGAAGCGGGTAACACCGTATATGTACAGGAAGGGTCCGGACTGGGATCAAACTATACAGATAACACCTACAGCGAGAACGGTGCCCTTATCACCAAAACAGCGGATGAGGTGTTTAACTGCGACCTGGTGATCAAGGTAGCCCCCTTTTCAAAGGAAGAGGTGGGCAGGCTGGGCGACAGGCGCACCATTATCTCCTTTCTTAAAGTGCTGAAGCAGAACAAGGAAGCCCTTACAGGCATAATGCAGAAGAATATCACGGCCATAGCCTTTGAAAGGATAAAAGACAGGCATAATGAGCTGCCGGTGGTGGAGTCCATGAGCGAGATAAGCGGCATAACATCAATACTTATAGCATCCGAATACCTGAGTAACCAGTACGGCGGCAAAGGGGTTATGCTGGGTGGCGTATCAGGAGTCACACCCACCGAGGTGGTGATAATAGGTGCCGGCACAGCAGGCGAATATGCAGCCAGGGCAGCTCTCGGACTGGGTGCCGAAGTGATGGTCTTTGACAACTCTGTGCACCAGCTCAGGAAGTTCCAGTCGGTGGTGGGACAGCGGCTGCAGACATCGGTCTACCACCCGCAGGTCATCAATAAAGCCCTTAAATCGGCCGATGTGCTTATCGGCGCCATACAGATAGAAGACCTGAGACCCTGGTATCATATAACGGAAGACATGGTCAAAAAGATGAAGAAAGGATCGGTGCTGATAGACCTCAGCATTGACAGGGGCGGATGCATAGAGACAATGGAGTGCCGCGACCTGCAGGACCCCGTATATATAAAACACGGGGTGGTGCACTATGCAGCATGGAACCTGCCCTCAAGGGTGGCACGTACAGCCTCCATAGCCCTCAGCAATGTATTCACTCCCCTGATACAGGAGATGGCTGACCGGGGTGGGCTTGACAATATGCTTAAGAGCAGTCGCGGTCTCAGCCAGGGTGTATATGTATATAAAGGTATGCTGACCAATGAAACACTGGGACAGAAATTCAATCTTATCTCCAAAGATATAAACCTGCTGCTGACAGCTTTCTGAAAGGAAGGAAAAGATTTGCCGTTTAACCGGCGTTTTTGATCATACGGCTGGCTGCAGCTGCATCTCAGAAAAAAATAAATTATCACGGCGACTTATCTTATCATATAAACCTGAGAGAGGCATCAGCGCCGGCCACCTCCAGCTTAACGTCAGCGCCGCAGTAAAAAGCCCTGTTATCGGGTATATGTCCGGCCGGGAAACCAAAAGCCACAGGATAATCATAATCTTTCACGGCATCCATAATAATATCACTGGCACCCACGGCATAGCTGACAGGCGACTCCTTAAGACCTGTCAGTCCGCCCACTATCAGTCCCCTCAAGCCTTTCAGCACGCCGGCCAGTCGCAGTCCGGTTACCATCCGGTCAAAACTGTACATATATTCACCCCTCTCCTCAATAAACAGTATCGTGCCCTTCAGGCAGTCGCGCAAGCCGGTGCCCGCCAGGTGACTTATAAGCGACAGGTTGCCGCCCAGCAGCCGGCCCTCAGCCTTTCCTCCACGGTAAGGAGCACTGCTCCAGCTGTATGCATCAAGTCTGCTGAACAATGCCTGTTTCAAGCTGTCCAGGCTCTCCGCAGCAGTATCCTCAGCGGCATAATTAAGAGGCATCTCCCCGTGTATGGTTTTGATACCATAGCCGCAGTTAACAAAAAGATGGAGCACGGTAATATCACTGTAGCCCACTATCCATTTGGGCTTCCTGCTGAAAGAGCTGAAATCCACCCCGTCTATTATCCTCGACATGCCGTAACCGCCCCTGGCACATACCACTGCATCAATGGCCTTATCGTCCATGGCCCACTGCAGGTCGGCCAGCCTCTGTTCGTCGGTGCCGGCAAAGACACCGTAACGCTCATACAGGTGCCGGCCGCGCATAATTTCGAGTCCCCATGACTCCATAATACCCGCTGCCTCTTCCGTCCGACCCCTGTCTGCCAGTCCCGCCGGCGCAATAAGCGCCACCCTGCTGCCCCTGCGCAGGGCAGGTGGTGTAATAATCTTTTGTACCATAATACAAATATATATTCTTTTTAAGGTAATAAGCCCGCCATGGCCTAAAAGTGAGCCTTTATGCCGGCCTTTATGTCGGCCCGCCCGCAGAAACCGGAGAGCAAATATTTTCTTATCTTTGTCCCTGTTTTTACATCATCATAGTACATCATCTCCAAGAAGGAAAATAATATGAAGAAACCAGCCAGACACCTTATCACCTCAGCCCTGCCTTATGCCAACGGACCACTGCATATAGGTCACCTCGCAGGGGTGTATATACCCTCCGATATCTATACACGCTACCTTAAGATAAAAGGTGAGGATGTTATCTCCATCTGCGGATCCGATGAGCACGGGGTGCCTATCACCCTCAAAGCCAGGAAAGAAGGCATCACACCGCAGGAGGTGGTAGACCAATACCATGAGCTGAACAAAAAGTCATTTGAGGATTTTGGCATTGAGTTCGATATCTATTCAAGGACAAGCAATAAGATACATTACGAGACAGCCTCTGAGTTTTTCAGCACACTGTACAAAAAGGGTGAGTTTATCGAAAAGACCACAGAGCAGTATTACGATAATGAGGCGCAGTGCTTTCTGGCTGACAGGTATATAAGCGGTACATGTCCACACTGCAGCAGCGACAGTGCTTATGGCGACCAGTGTGAGAGCTGCGGCACCTCACTCAATGCCACCGACCTTATCAATCCGCGCTCCATGGTCAGCGGCACCCTGCCGGTGATGAAAGAAACAAAGCACTGGTTCCTGCCACTCGATAAGTATGAGCCATGGCTTAAACAATGGATACTGGAAGATCACAAGGAATGGAAAACCAATGTATACGGCCAGTGCAAGTCGTGGCTCGACCAGGGACTGCAGCCCAGGGCTGTGAGCCGCGACCTCGACTGGGGCGTGCCGGTGCCAGTTGAAGGGGCCGAAGGGAAGGTGCTGTACGTATGGTTCGACGCCCCCATAGGCTATATCTCGGCCACGCGCGAGCTTACTGACGAGTGGGAGAAATACTGGAAAGATCCGGATACCAGGATGATACATTTTATAGGCAAGGATAATATCGTCTTCCACTGTATCGTCTTCCCCGCCATGCTAAAGGCAGAAGGATCGTATATACTGCCTGACAATGTACCGGCCAACGAGTTTCTTAACCTGGAGAATGATAAGATATCCACCTCCCGCAACTGGGCCGTATGGCTGCATGAATACCTCGAGGATTTTCCCGGCGACCAGGATGTGCTTCGCTATGCCCTTTGCGCCAGCGCACCCGAGACAAAGGATAATGACTTCACCTGGAAAGAGTTCAGGAACAGGAATAATAACGAGCTGGTAGCCATACTGGGCAATTTTGTCAACAGGGCCCTTATACTTACCAATAAATATTTTGACAGCCGCGTGCCTGCCAGGGCGGAGACAAACGAATATGACAGGGAGGTGCTGGCACTTATGGCCGTACAGAAAGATAAGGTGGCTGCCGCCCTCGATAATTTCAGGTTCAGGGAAGCACTGAAGGAAGCCATGAACCTGGCAAGGCTGGGTAATAAGTACCTGGCCGACACCGAGCCGTGGATAGTGATAAAAACAGATGAGGAGAGGGTCAGAACAATACTCAATATAGCCCTTCAGATAACAGCCAACCTGACCATAGTGCTGGATCCCTTCCTCCCCTTCTCCGTAACAAAGCTGAGGGAATGGCTCAATATAGAAACCCTGCCCTGGGATATGGCCGGACGCGATGATATACTCAGCGCGGGACATAAAACAGACAGGCCCGGTATGCTCTTCAGGAAGATAGAGGAAGAGGAGACGGACAGGCAGCTTAAAAAGCTTATGGAGACAAAGGAAAAGAATGAGGCCCCGGTAAAAGAGGCCGCACCGGTAAAAGATAGTATCAGCTATGATGACTTTGCCAGCCTGGATATACGTACGGCCACCATCACCGCTGCCGCCAGGGTGCCCAAAACAAAGAAGCTGCTGCAGCTGACACTCGACACCGGCATAGACACACGTACGGTGGTGGCCGGCATAGCCGAACATTTTGATCCGGAAGCTATCAGTGGCAGACAGGTATCGCTTATCGTCAACCTGCAGCCACGAAAGATAAGAGGTATAGAGTCTCAGGGCATGATACTGATGGCAGAGGATGACAGCGGTAAGCTGGTGTTTTTGTCGCCCGCTGAGAAAGTAAAGAATGGCTGTATAATCAAATAGCTGCTGCTACTCATTGATCCATTGAGCAACTGCTGCTCCATGATAAATATAGATGATGCTACTCATTGATCCGGATAGCTGCTATTTTTTCCAGAGCCAGATCCCGTCAAAAGAGTCTTCAAGGCGGGTGCGCTCGTCTATGGCCTCCTGCTTTGTGCCAAATGATGTGGCGGCAACCCTGAGGTAACCGTTACCCGACTTTATCAGCTCCGCATCATAGCCTTTACCGGCCAGATCCCTTAACATATGTTCGGCATTGTCGCTGTCCCGAAAGCTGCCCACCACAAGGTACCAGACGCCTGCACCACGTGTGCCGGCATCCACGCTCATCTCAGTGCTATCCTTTTTTTGCCCTGCTTCAGTCACCGTGGAAGCTGTCTCTTCCTTTTCCGCCGGCTCAGTGGCGGCGGCATCCTCCACCTTCGCTTTCGCCGCATCAGCGTTATCAGCCTGAGTCATGGTGCCGGAAGCGGCATTGTGTGCCTGGCGCGACTCTTCAAACTCGATCTTCGCCAGGGGGTTAAGGCTTACATCTGACCTGAAAAGGTCCGTCTTAAGCGGCACTATCACCATGGCCAGTATAAAAGGTATGGCCACGGCTGCCCTCCATATCATCCTGCGCCTGCTGGCAAGCGCCACAGGGTCCCTGTGCCGGCGAGCGGCAGCGAGACCGGAAAGGGCATAATCCTTAACAGGCTCCCTGATAAAAGGTTCCAGTCCGTAGGAGTCGAGAAGAAAATTAATATCCTTGTCAGGCTCAAACAGGAGGCTGCCCTCATCATTAAGCCTTAGATGGCCGATACCCGGCATATGAACACGCTCACCTTTTGATAAAGCAGCGCGTAAACCGCTCACATAATCCTCCACCATACGCCTGGCAGCAGCATAAGCAATACCCTTCCTTGCGGATATGCCTCCTATAAGCAGGCCATCGTTATTATCCAGGTTACTGTTAAAAGAGATAGCCTTCAGCGGCGGTGTGAAAGTATGACTCTCCCTGTCTATCCCGGCAGGCTTATAATTACCTATAAAGCCACCAAGGCCGGGCAGTATAACACAATCGTGACTGAAAAGCAACTCCCTGATAAATGGACTAAGGTCTTTCATCTGATTAATATTCATATTCGTTAAACAGCTCAGGCATATATTTTTTAATAAGGATCCTGCAGATCCTCTCCTCCCTTAAATGCAAATTTAATAAAAGTCGCGGATATTTATTTCATCTCAGCAAAGTAAATATTATCTTCGCTGTCCGGTCACTTTAATATAAAAAAATGAAAAAGGGATATTAACCGGGCTGGGGGGTCGACCGGACCGATCCCAAAATAAAATGGCAAACCGAAACGAACGCCCCATAAAAAAATAAAACACCAGGCGGAGAAGTACAGGGATGTAAGTGAAAACTGAAATAAAGCTATGAAAGATCTGAGAATGGTAGACCTTAAGGGTCAGTATGAGAGGATAAAGGGCGAGATAGACAGTGCCATACAGTCAGTGATCGATTCAACGGCCTTTATCAGGGGTCCCGAAGTGAATATGTTCGAGGAGGAGCTGGCCTCCTACCTGGGGGTTAAGCATGTTATCAGCTGCGCCAACGGCACCGATGCGCTGCAGGTGGCGATAATGGCACTCGGACTGCAAGCGGGGGATGAGATTATTACAACCGACTTTACCTTTATAGCCAGCGCCGAGGTGATAGCCCTGCTCGGACTCAAACCTGTCTTTGTGGAGCCTGCAACCGACACCTTCAATATCGATCCCGCAGCCATAGAGAAAGCCATAGGTCCGCGTACAAAAGCCATACTGCCCGTTCACCTGTTCGGACAGACGGCCGAGATGGAAAAAATACTGAAGATAGCCCGCAGGCATAAGCTGTTTGTCATAGAAGATGCGGCACAGGCCACCGGGGCGGAATATATCTTTTCCGACGGCACAAGGAAAAAGGCAGGCAGCATGGGCACTGCCGGCTGCACCTCCTTCTTCCCCTCCAAAAACCTGGCATGCTTTGGCGACGGCGGCGCCGTGTTCACCAATAATGACGAGCTGGCAAAGACGATGCGCAGCATCACCAACCATGGAAGCACAATAAAATATTACCACGACCATGTTGGCGTCAACTCCAGGCTCGACACCCTGCAGGCAGCCATACTGAGGGTCAAACTAAGGTACCTCGATGAGTATAACCTGTCGCGCCGCAACGCAGCCTCCTGGTATGACAGGCAGCTGAGCCCGGTGGAGCAGCTTGCCACACCCCTGCGCTCAGACAGCTCAACACATATATTCCACCAGTATACTATTAAAACAGAACCGGAGATAAGGGATGAGCTGAAAAAATACCTTGCCGCCAACAATATCCCCTCAATGATATATTATCCGGTGCCCATGCATAAACAGAAAGCATACTCTTACCTCGGACTGGCAGATAAGGATTTTCCAGTGACAGAATCACTGTGCAGCTCCGTCCTCTCCCTGCCCATGCACACAGAGCTTAAAATAAGCCAGCTGCAGTATGTAAGCGATCATATTCACAGGTTTTTTGAAAAAATACCAGGCCATGAGTGATTATTTTGCCCACGAAACTACCGGGATATCAATAATTGTTTTACACACAAAAGCACCAGGCCATGAGTGATTATTTTGCCCACGAAACAGCAGTGATAGATGAAGGATGCGAGATAGGTAAGGGCTGCCGCATATGGCATTTTTCGCATATCATGACCGGCGCCAGGCTGGGTGAGAAATGTAACCTGGGACAGAACGTGGTCATATCGCCGGGTGTCATACTGGGCAATAATGTCAAAGTGCAGAATAACGTGTCGGTATACACCGGCGTCATATGCGAAGATGATGTCTTTCTGGGCCCCTCAATGGTCTTTACCAATATAGTCAACCCCAGAAGCGCCGTGGTGCGCCGCGACAGCTACGTCGAGACACGGGTGGGACGCGGAGCCAGCATAGGGGCCAATGCAACCATTATATGCGGCAATGACATAGGTATGTACGCCTTTATAGGCGCCGGGGCAGTGGTTACCCGCGAGGTCTTACCATATTCCCTGGTAGTGGGTAACCCGGCAAAGCATGTGGGATGGATGAGCCAGTACGGTCACAGGCTCAGCTTCGATGACAAGGGCACAGCCGTTTGTCCAGAAAGCGGCGAGAGATACCGTATCAGCGGAGATAAGGTTTCTAAAATTAATGATTAGCTTTAAGGCATAAAAAGGGATCTATGAGTGAGTCAAAAAACTTCGGACTGATAGGAGTGGCAGGCTATATAGCCGTCCGCCACCTGGCAGCCATCAAACAGACAGGCAACGAGCTGCTGGCCAGCCTCGACCCTTTCGACAGCGTGGGTATCATAGACGGCTACTTTCCTGATAGCGACTTTTTCGTGGAGTTTGAACGCTTCGACCGTCATTTCGAGAAGCTGAAAAGATCGGGGGTGATGATTGACTATGTAAGCATATGCTCACCCAACTACCTGCACGACTCACATATACGCTTTGCCCTCAGGCACCAGGCCGATGCCATATGCGAAAAACCCATAGTCCTTAACCCATGGAATATAGACGCCCTGCAGGAGATAGAGAAAGAGACGGGCAGGAAGGTGTATACAGTGCTGCAGCTCAGGCTGCACCCTTCAATAATAGCCCTCAGGGAGAAGATAATGAAGGGCCCCAAAGACCGTAAGTATGATATAGACCTTACATATATAACCGGCAGGGGCAACTGGTATAAGTTTTCATGGAAGGGCGATATACAGAAATCAGGCGGGGTGGCCACCAATATAGGCATTCATTTCTTTGATATGCTGAGCTGGATCTTCGGCAGAACACAGGAGAATTATGTGCATACACTGCAGGAGAACAGGGCCGCCGGCTACCTCGAGCTGGAGAATGCAAGGGTGAGGTGGTTCCTGAGCATCGATCATGATGACCTGCCGGAAGATATAAAGGAGAAGGGACAGAGAACATACCGGTCCATACGCGTGGAGGGCCACGAGATAGAGTTCAGCGGTGGCTTTGGCGACCTGCATACCGAAACATACAGGGATATACTGTCCGGCAAAGGCTTTGGCCTCGACCAGGCACGCAGCTCCGTCGAAACAGTATTCAATATACGTAACAGTAAACCACAGGCTGGCAAGGGAGAGATACATCCCTTTGCAGCCGGACATATTTAATATAATATATTTGCGGCCCGTATATCAGCCAGCTGAGCATTCAGGGCCGCCGGAACTTTTTAATAATATAAGATGAACAAGAAACTGATTGAGGGAAAAGCAAAACTGTCGGTAACAGGACTCGGATATGTAGGCCTGCCTATAGCCCTTGAATTTGCAAAGAAGCTAAGCGTGATAGCCTTTGATATAAACCCGCAAAGGGTGGAAAGCATGAAAAAAGGCATGGACCCCAGCAATGAGCTGCCCCCGGAGGCATTTGACAATACCGATATACACTTCACCTCTGATCCCGATGACCTGAAAGATGCAAGCTTCCATATAATAGCCGTACCCACACCCACCAGCAAGAATAATCTGCCCGACCTCGGACCGGTGCTGGCGGCCTCCGAAACGGTGGGCTCCATACTCAAGAAAGGTGATTACGTGGTTTATGAGTCAACCGTCTATCCCGGCTGCACTGAGGAAGACTGCGTGCCCGTGCTCGAGAAAGTATCCTCGCTGCGCTACCGCGATGATTTTAAGGTGGGCTTCTCGCCGGAGAGGATAAATCCCGGCGACAGGGTCAACACCCTCACCTCAATAGTTAAGGTGACCAGCGGCTGCGACCCGGTATCGGCCGAAGAGATAGCCAAGACATACGAGATGATAATAGAGGCGGGAGTGCACAGGGCCAGCTCCATAAAGGTGGCCGAGGCATCCAAGATCATTGAGAACACACAGAGGGATATAAACATAGCCTTTATGAATGAGCTGTCCATTATCTTCAATAAGATGGGCATCAACACCTACGAGGTGCTGGAGGCAGCAGGCACAAAATGGAATTTCCTTAAATTCTATCCCGGACTGGTAGGCGGTCACTGCATAGGAGTAGATCCCTATTACCTGTCCTATAAGGCCAAGGAGCTGGGCTACCACCCACAGATGATAGACTCCGGCCGCTTTGTTAACGACAGCATGGGCAGGTATGTGGGTAAGCAGACCGTAAAAAAGATAATAGCGGCATCAAAAGGTCCCAAGGGGGCCAGGGCCCTTATTATGGGTATCACCTTCAAGGAGAATGTGGCGGATATAAGAAACTCAAAAGTGGTGGATGTTATCAATGAGCTGCTCGATTTCGGCCTTAAGGTCGATATAGTGGACCCGGACGCCGATGCCGATGAGGTAAGGAGGGAGTACGGACTGGAAATACAGAAGGAGCCATCAGGTCCCTATGATGCCGTCATAGTGGCCGTAAACCATGCACCCTACCTGCAGCTCACAGAGGATTATTTCAGCAGCCTGCTGACAGATAAAGGCATACTGGTGGATATAAAAGGCATATACAGGGATAAGATCAAAGAACTTACATACTGGAGCTTATAAACCGGGCATGAACTTAGCAAGGCGATCTCATGAACGGAGTGAATAAAATTTTAAAGGTATGAAGAAAAAAGTGCTGGTAACAGGTGGTACCGGCTATATCGGTTCCCACACCGTCGTTGAACTGCAGAATGAAGGTTATGATGTATTTATTATTGATAACCTCTCCAACTCGGATATTAAGGTGCTGGATGGCATCAACGACATCACAGGCAGTAAACCGGTGTTTGAACAGATAGACCTCTGCAATTTCGACAGGCTGCAGGCCTTCTTTACCCTTAACCCGGATATTGAGGCTGTCATCCATTTTGCAGCACTGAAAGCCGTGGGTGAGTCGGTGGAGAAACCCCTGCTGTACTATTATAATAATATAAGCTCACTTATAAACCTGATGCAGTGCATGAAGGATTTCAATATACCTTCCATGGTTTTCTCCTCATCATGCACCGTATACGGACAGCCCGACAAATTACCCGTTTCGGAAGATTCGCCCGTCAAACAGGCCGAATCGCCCTACGGCAATACAAAAAAGATAGGTGAGGATATTATCAGCGATACGGTCAGGGCCTGCGAGTCTCTGAGAGCTGTCTCACTGCGCTATTTCAATCCCATCGGCGCCCACCCTTCAGCCCTTATAGGCGAACTACCACTTGGTGTTCCTGAAAACCTGGTGCCCTTTATAACACAAACGGCAGCAGGCATAAGGGATGAACTGAAGGTTTTTGGTGATGACTATGATACAGCTGACGGATCGGCTGTACGCGACTATATTCATGTTGTGGACCTGGCACAGGCCCATGTTGTTGCGCTGAACAGGCTTAGCCAAAAAAAGAACAAAGACGGTTATGAAGTCTTTAACCTTGGTGCCGGCAGGGGTGTATCGGTATTTGAGGCCATAGAGTCCTTTGAACGCGTATCGGGAGAAAAGCTTAACTACCGGGTAACAGGACGCCGGGCCGGCGATATTGAAAAGATATGGGCCGATGCCTCACTGGCAAACAAAGAGCTGGGATGGTCTGCGAAACTATCACTCGATGATGCCATGAAATCGGCCTGGGAATGGCAAAAAAATTTAGACAGGAAATAATAATATATATTCCAGGTATAAACCGGACATGAGCTTTGCACAGCGATCCCATAAACGAGCTGAATAAAATTTTAAGCACTATGAAAAAAACAGTACTGATAACCGGCGGCGCGGGCTTTATAGGCTCTCATGTGATCCGCCATTTCGTTAATAAATACCCCGGCTACCTTATTGTCAATGCAGATAAGCTGACATATGCGGGTAACCTTCTTAACCTTACCGATATAGAAAAGGCAGGCAACTACAGGTTTGAGCAGACAGATATAGTGAATGATGAAGAGGTGACCGCTCTTTTCAAAAAATATAAATTTGATTCAGTCATACACCTGGCTGCCGAGTCGCATGTAGACCGCTCCATCTCCTCACCCAATGAATTTGTATTTACCAATGTCGTTGGGACGGTCAATCTGCTGAATGCAGCACGCAAGACATGGCAGGATAAGCCTGAAGGCAAGCTGTTCTACCATATATCCACCGACGAGGTCTACGGCTCCCTGGGCAGCGAGGGACTCTTCACAGAAGAGACGCCATACGATCCCAAAAGTCCCTACTCCGCCTCCAAGGCAGGCTCAGACCATTTTGTAAGAGCTTACTTCAACACCTACGGTCTGCCCGTGGTGATAAGCAACTGCTCCAATAATTACGGTCCCAACCAGTTCCCCGAGAAACTGATACCGCTGGTGATAAATAATATAAAGACAGGCAGGGAGGTGCCGGTTTACGGTAAGGGAGAGAATATACGCGACTGGCTCTATGTTGAGGACCATGCCATAGCCATAGATATGGTATTCCATAAGGGCAGGCATGGCGAGACATATAATATAGGAGGCAATAACGAGTGGAAGAATATTGACCTGGTACGCACCCTCTGTGAGCTGATGGATGAGAAGCTGGGTCGCAGCAAGGGGGAGTCGGCCCGGCTTATCACTTTTGTAAAAGACCGTGCCGGTCATGATATGCGCTATGCCATCGACTCGTCAAAGATAATGAAAGAACTGGGCTGGTCACCGGAACATACCTTCAGGGAAGGGCTGAGCAAGACAACAGACTGGTACCTGCAGAATGAAGAATGGATGCTGCGTGTGCTGTCGGGTGATTATGAGAAATATTACAAGGAGCAGTACGGATAGATATATATCAAATTATTTTAAAATGGTATAGGTAAACTCAAACCTTACGCCCTCATCAGCTCCCCTGTTAGCCTTCATGATCAGGTTCCTGCTGCTCTGCTCGGGTAGAAAAATCTCTATCTCCGGCTCTGTAATATCGCCTTCAAGGTATTGCTGCACAAAGCTTGCTATATTAACCTCGTACTGGTTATACACCTTACTGTATGTGCCGTCAAAAAATGTAGGTTGCAGTATATAATCCGAAAGTATTCTTTTAATGCCAGCACTGTCATACCTCACAAGCAGGTTGTCCGGAACCATATCTTCTGTATAGTCCTCCTGGTCAAGGTAAACAGGGATATATAACCTGGCCTTGTTGACTGCAAGAGGCATCTCAGATTTGAAATGTTCAAGTCCGGGTATTGCCAGACGGGTATATACCCCGTACTTGGACTGCGACATAGGCCAGGGTGTCCCTTACAGGCTCATTTATATATTTAATCTTCTTATCCGGATCGGCCATCTCAAAATCATGCTCATACCTGTTATATCTCACACACTTGTCATTCATCAGAAACTGATAATTCCTGGAAATGCTGTCAGTATTGGTATAGAAGATAATAATGGATGTGGCACCGCTCACAAGATTAATATCCAGCATATGCTTATTGCCTGTCTGCGGATAATCAAAATACAGACCGTTGAAATAATTCCTGAAATCAACAGTATCGCTTCTCAGGTAAATACTGGCCGGATCCCTTAATATATATTCAGCAAATAAATTGGGTAATGTAATGTCGATAATGGTATCTTCATCCGACTCGGGCAGGACAGGCATCTGCACTGAAGCCAGCATTTCGCCCAGCGGTACCTCCCTGTTTGTATGATACACAAAATCGGGATACATCATCTCGTCAACCTCGTATATCTTTAATTCACCCGGCATCGACATATCACCTGTTACCTTTGTTACCGCCATCCCCATCTTTACCGAGTCTATCCTCACATCGTCCCCAGGCCAGGGTCCTGACAGCCATAGCTGACTGACAAAATTGGCCCTGGTAAGACCGAAGTAGGGATCAAGATTGCTTCCCAGGTATGACATTGAGGTGAACATTGAAGTGGCCTTATCATCATACAGCGTGTACAGGTCAACATCAAGAGTATCAACAGCCGCTATATTGTAAAAGTCACTGCCCGGAAGTATCCCCTCACCTATGATAGCCGGATCTTCCTCACATGATATGATAATAAAAGAAAGCAGCAGTGGCAGCGCCAGCAGATGCTTAAGTTTTTTCCTTTTTGACCTCAGAAAGGCGGTAATCCTGCCTGTCTTATCAGACAATCTTATCATAGAATTCATTATACGCATCAATATATTCCTCTTCATCTTTATATTCAAGCACAGCTTTGTCCTGCTCTTCAATATATTTTCTTACTTTTTCATTTATCTCCCTGCTACCAAAAATTATGCCATCCGAATTATCGATGGCCAGCTTTGATATACTGAAATAATCAATGTCTCCCGTTATATCCAGGTGCTTTTTGTCTATACCGTCACTTGCCACCTTATCGATAAAGGAAGACCTTAAGGGCTTTTTGAATTCATTATCATACACCGAGTAGATAATTTTTACATCGGCAAAAACCGGGTCATCATAATAATGCCTTTTAAGATACAGGGGCACCAGTCCAGCCATCCAGCCGTGACAGTGAACAATGTCGGGTGCCCACCTCAGCTTTTTCACAGTCTCGAGAACACCCCTGGCAAAGAAAATAGCCCTCTCGTCATTATCGGAAAACTCCTCTCCCTTTGTATTTTTCACCACATGCTTGCGGTGAAAATAGTCCTCATTATCAATAAAGTATACCTGCATTCTCGCTGCCTGTATACTTGCTACCTTAATAATAAGCGGATGATCTGTGTCGTCAATTATCAGGTTCATGCCTGACAGACGTATAACCTCATGCAACTGGTTACGGCGTTCGTTAATAGAACCGTAACGCGGCATGAATGTTCTAATCTCTTTCCCCCGTTCCTGTATCCCCTGTGGCAAATACCTGCTTATGCTGGAAATCTCTGTCTCTGGTAAATAAGGGGTAATTTCCTGTGATACGAATAATACCTTTTTACTCTCCATTTGGCCAATTAATAACAGAGTGCAAAGATAACAAAATTATTCCAATACTTAAATTAAACATCCAGCTTATTGATTTAGTGAATATTATCATTCTCAGCTATTTTGATTAAATTTGCCCCCTGCTAATATATCAGGGAAGAATGAAACAGATAATGGATACGGCCGGGCTGCGCCGGGAACTGGACAGGCATAAGGATAGGACGAGGGGACTGGTACCCACCATGGGTGCATTGCACATAGGACATATATCACTTATCGAAAGGTCAAAAGCAGAAAACGATATCACCATAGTAAGCATCTTCGTCAACCCCACCCAGTTTAATAATCCCGATGACCTGGCCTTATACCCGCGTGACCTGGATTCCGACATGGATAAGCTGTCGCAATTCCTGGGCGATGGCGACATAGTGTTCACCCCCGAAACGGATGATATTTACCGCGATGAGGAGATGCCTGCCGTCGACCTGGGCCACCTCAACACGGTAATGGAAGGGCAGCACCGTCCCGGACACTTTATAGGTGTGGTGCGCATAGTTAAAATACTCTTTGAGCTGTGCCGTCCGCACAGGGCCTACTTCGGGCGCAAAGACTTCCAGCAGCTGGCGGTGGTAAAAACAATGGTAAGGCAGCTGGGGATGGATATACTGATAAGAGGCTGCCCGGTGGTGCGCGAAGAGAACGGTCTGGCCATGAGCTCGAGGAACGAGAGGCTGCCGGCAGGGTTGCGCCGCAAGGCAGGCATCATTTACAGCACACTCAAAAAATACAGTGATCAGCAGCGGGTGGATAGTGAAGGGTTCAAAGATATTGAAAGACACGGGGATATTGATGGGCTCAAAGAGAAGGTGAGGGCAGAAATAAACGCAGTGGATGGACTTAATGTTGAATATTTTGAGATAGTCGATGATAATAAACTTTATCCGCTCAGATCTGTTAATGATATAAAGGTTGGCAAAAACTATACAGGCTGCATAGCGGTGTATGCAGGTAAAGTGAGGCTGATCGATAATATGCAGTTTTTTTTCCCGTTTATAAAAGGTTGATTAACTTTGCAGGGTAAATAATATATATTGCAGTCATGTTTATAGAAGTAGTGAAATCAAAGATTCACAAGGTAAGGGTTACTGAAGCAAACCTTCAGTATGTGGGCAGTATCACCATCGATGAGGACCTGCTGGAGGCTGCTGATATTCTTGAGAACGAAAAGGTGCAGGTCGTTAACATCAATAACGGTGAAAGGCTTGAGACATACGTTATCAAAGGTGACAGGGGCTCAGGAGCCATATGCCTTAACGGTCCCGCAGCGCGTAAAGCAGCCGTGGGCGATGTGCTTATCATCATATCATATGGCAGCATCGATCATGATGAAGCCAAAAATTTCAAACCGAAACTTATCTTTCCCGACACCGATACAAACAAACTGGTCTGACCCTGGAAGACAATATACAAACAAACTGGTCTGATCCGGAAAGACAATATACAAACAAACTGGTCTGATCCGGAAAGACAATATACAAACAAACTGGTCTGATCTTGAAAGACAATATTAAACGGATAGTTAAGCTGGGCTTCTTTATAAGCCTCAGTGCAATACTCCTGTTTATAGCTTTCAGGAACATTAACCTTTCACTTGTGCTTGGGGAGCTGAAGAATGCCCGCTATTCATGGGTAATAATAGCCCTTGCCGCCTCCGTGCTGGCCTTTATCAGCAGGGCCAGGCGCTGGATACTCCTGATAAAACCCCTGGGTTACGAGCCATCACTGCGCTCGGCCTACCATGCCCTTATGACCGGTTACCTTTTTAACTTTGCCGCACCGCGACTGGGAGAGCTGACAAGGTGCGCGGCCCTGGGAAGGAAGGAGAAGATACCGGTGGACAAACTATTCGGTACCGTAATAGCCGAGAGGGCCTTCGACCTGGTAAGCGTGCTCGTTATCATGTTCATCATGATTGCTGGTCGCGGCAGTATGATGAACTCCTTCCTTCAGGGATAATGTCTTTCAGCCCCCTGGGCAACAAGATAGCCTCTACCCTCACCCTTTCGCTGCCGGCAGTGATAATCATACTGCTGCTGATACTGGCCGCAGCCATTATGCTGACAGTGTACCGGCAAAGACTGAGGAAGATAAAGATGCTTGCCAGGATAGGCGATATATTAAAAGGTATTTACAGCGGTCTCAAATCCTTTGCCGCCATGAAGGACAAGCTCGAGTTTATAATACATACCATTATTATATGGTCACTTTACATCATAATGACATGGGCCGTCTTCTATGCCCTCCCCGCCACCTCACATCTGCAGCTGGCCGATGCCGTATTTATACTGGTGGCCGGCAGCCTGGGGATGGCAGCACCGGTGCAGGGCGGTATAGGGGCTTTCCACTGGATAGTGTCGCGTGCCCTGAATATCGTATACGGCATAAACCTGGAGGGCGGACTGGCATATGCCACCCTCTCGCATGAGTCACAGTTAATATTAATTGCTGTCCTGGGTACGGTTTCTTTTTTCCTTATCATGGGCCGGAAAGGAAAGAATGGGACGAAAGATAAGAATAGGACGAAAGAAAAGAATGGAACGGAAGGAAAAGATCATGGGCCGGAAAGGAAAGAATGGGACGAAAGATAAGAATAGGCCGGAAGAAAAGAATGGAACGGAAGGAAAAGAAAAACAGGCAGACTGAACAAAGGGAATGATGGCTAAGAGCAAAACAGTATATGTATGCAGCAACTGCGGTGCCGATTCGCCCAAGTGGGTGGGACGCTGCAATGCCTGCGGCGAATGGAACAGCTATAAGGAACAGCATATAGCGGCGGGTAAGAAAGAGCGCACCTCTTTTACCACAGCTGAGATCAGTCCCAGGCTGCTCAACGATATAGAGCCACTGGAAAAAAGCCGCATACGCTCGGGCATGACGGAGACAGACCGCATACTGGGTGGCGGCATAGTGCCGGGCTCACTAATACTGCTGGGCGGCGAGCCGGGAGTGGGCAAGTCCACCCTGGTGCTGCAGATGGCCATGAAGCTGGCAGGCAAAAAAGTATTATATGTTTCGGGCGAGGAAAGCGCCGAGCAGATAAAGCTGAGGGCCGGCAGGCTGGGTGAAATCAATGAGTCGTGTTACATATACTCCGAAACATCACTCGAGGCCATAACAGGCAGTGCCGACAGCATAAAGCCGGAACTGATAATCATTGACAGCATACAAACCGTAAGCACAGGGCTGCTGGAGTCGTCGGCAGGCACCATAAGCCAGGTGCGCGAATGTGCCGCCATACTGCTGCGCTATGCCAAGCAGACGGGTATACCCGTTATCCTGGTCGGACACATAACAAAGGACGGCAGCCTGGCTGGTCCACGCACACTGGAGCATATAGTGGATGTGGTGCTGCAGTTCGAAGGTGATAATAAATATATATACCGCATACTGCGCTCCCTGAAGAACCGCTTCGGGGCTACTACCGAGATAGGTATCTTCGAGATGCTCTCATCCGGACTCCGCGAGGTGTCCAATCCCTCCGAGATGTTTATCAGTCAGCATGATGACCAGCTCAGCGGCATAGCCATAGCAGCCACCATAGACGGCATACGGCCTTTTATGATAGAGACGCAGGCACTGGTAAGCAGCGCCGTGTACGGCACTCCCCAGAGGAGCTCTACGGGATTTGACACACGACGACTCAATATGCTGCTGGCCGTGCTCGAGAAAAGGGCGGGCTTCAGGCTGGGTATAAAAGATGTGTTTATGAATATAGCGGGCGGACTCAAAGTGAGTGATCCCGCAATAGATATGGCCGTTATCAGCGCCGTGCTCTCATCCAACCTCGATATAGCGGTGGAGAAGACGGCCTGCTTCGCGGGTGAAACGGGACTCTCAGGTGAGATAAGGCCGGTAAGCCATATAGACCAGAGGATAAAGGAAGCCGCCAGGCTGGGATTTAAGAAAATCTATATATCAGCATATGCCCGTCCAGCTGCAGGCGTCCTTAAAGGTATTGAAGTCGAGAAAGTCGGCAAGGTAGAGACACTGGTAAAGATGCTCTTTGCCTGAACATCACCCTAAAAACGCTCCAGGTCATATATATCCCTGTTGGGGTTCGCCTCGTTAAGCTGATCGCAGTCAAGCTCCAGGTCAAAGCCCGGTGGCTCATCAAACTCATCCTCAGGCAGCATCTCAAAATCCTCATCGGCATACAGCTTCTGCAGGAAAAGCCCGAAAACGGGCAGCGCCATATTGGCTCCCTGTCCAAGCGTCAGGCTCTCAAAATGAATTGACTGGTCTTCCCAGCCTGTCCATACACCCGCCACCAGGTTGGGTGTCACACCCATAAACCAGCCGTTGGAATTATTCTGCGTGGTACCCGTCTTGCCGCCAATGGGTCCCGGCAGCTCATACTTACACCTCATCCTTATGCCGGTGCCCTCATCCACCACCCCCTGCAGGAGGTTAAGCATAAGGTAGGCGGTCTCCACACTCATCACCTCGTCGATGGCCGGGGTGAAGCGCGATATTATATTGCCGTTCTTATCCTCCACCCTGCTGACAACAATGGGATCGGTAAAGACACCCTTGTTGGCATAGGTACTGAAGGCACCCACCATCTCGTTCACCTTTAGCACCGAGGTGCCCAGGAAGATGGAATTCACAGGGTCTATATACCTCCTGTTAATACCCATCCTGGCCATTATGTCCACCACGGCCTGTGGCGAGAACTGCTTCATCAGCCATGCCGATATATAGTTCTCCGAATTGGCCAGTCCCCATTTAAGTGTAACCATCTTTCCGTGATACTCGCGCGGACCGCTGCTGCGTGGCGACCATACGGTATCATTCACGACATCCTCAAAATACCTGGGTATATTTTCCACCTCATGGCAGGGTGAATAGCCCTCCTGCATGGCCAGGGTATAGAGGAAGGGTTTTATGGTTGAGCCCACCTGCTTGCGCTGCTGGTTAATGGCGTCATACTTGAAATACCTGAAATCAGGTCCTCCCACATATACCTTTACATGGCCTGTCTGCGGGTCCATGGCCATCATCGAGGATCGTACAAAATATTTATAGTAGAGAACAGAGTCATATGGACTCATAACAGTGTCAATATCACCCTCCCAGCTGAAGACCTTCATGGGCACGGGGCTGTTGAAGGCTTTCATTATGGAGTCCTCCGAAACACGCCCGGCCATATTCCTGTACCTGTCGGTGCGCCTTATCGAGCGCTCCATTATCTCGTCAATCTCCTTACGGTCCAGGTCGTTGCTGTAGGGAGGATACCTGAAGCGCTCCGCCGCCTCGTTAAAGGCCGGCTGCAGGTCCAGTCCCAGGTGCTCGTGCACCGACTCCTCGGCATACTTCTGCATCCTGGAGTCTATGGTGGTGAATATCTTAAGCCCGTCACTGTAAAGGTTATAATTGGACCCGTCAGGCTTGAGGTTTTTCCTGCACCAGCCGTAGAGAGGGTTATTATTCCACTCCTCAAGGGCATCGAGGTACTGGTTCTCAGAGAAGAACATATCACGGTCGGGCTCATAGGCTATCATGGTCTTCCTAATATATTCCCTCAGGTAGGTGGCCAGTCCGGTATCATGAGCCTGCTCCTTAAAGTCTATCTCTATGGGCAGCTGCTTCAGGGAGTCGGCCTCCTCAGTACTTATATACCCGTATTTGCCCATCTGTGAAAGCACTATATTACGCCTTTCAAGCATATTCTCAGGGTTCCTTTTGGGATTAAAGCGTATGGGGTTCTTTAACATGCCCACAAGTATGGCGGCCTGCTCCGTATTGAGGGAGTCGGGTGTGGTATTAAAGTACACCGAGGATGCCGAGGTTATACCCACGGCATTATATAAAAAGTCGTACTGGTTAAGGTACATGGCTATTATCTCCTCCTTGGTATAGTTCCTCTCCAGGCGCACCGCCGTGGCCCACTCCTTGAACTTTGCAAGGCCCAGGCCTATAAAGTGGCTCTTTACCGTACCGTCCTGCATTATCTCACGCGTACTGTACAGGTTCTTGGCCAGCTGCTGGGTAATGGTGGAACCGCCTCCCGTGTCCTGTCCCAATAAAATACTCTTAACCACAACACGTACCAGTCCGCGTATGTCGATCCCAGAATGACGGTGAAAACGTATATCCTCGGTGGCGATAAGAGCATCGATAACCGCAGGCGACATCTCATTATAATCGGCCCAGGTTCTGTTCTGAAGAAAAAACTTACCCAGCAGCACACCGTCGGAGGAGTACACCTCGGCAGCCAGGTTGTTCTCCGGATCCTCCAGCTCTTCGAAGCCGGGCATGGGACCGAAAACATCAAACGAGATAAGCACAAAGACAGTGATAATCAAGACAAAGGGGCTGGCAAAAAGGGCCCAGAACCAAATCTTATATTTCCTGTATTTATCTTCTTTATTAGCCATTATGATATCTTATTTCCGCCAAAAGTACTAAATTATAATTAAAGAATTATCTGCTTTATTTTGAACAATGATACATAAATGCTTTACTTTGTCCGGCTATTTGTGGAATGTAATTCAGATGAACATGAGTGAGAACCTCGTTATTGTAGAGTCGCCTGCAAAAGCAAAAACAATCGAGAAATTTCTTGGAAAAAATTTTAAGGTAGTATCCAGCTTTGGCCATATACGCGATCTTTCAAAAAAAAATATAGGCATTGATATAGAAAACGGCTTTAAGCCCGAATATATTATATCAGATGATAAAAAGAAGGTGGTTAAGGAGCTTCAGAAAGAAGCCGCCGCTGCCTCAACGGTATGGCTGGCCTCTGATGAGGACCGTGAAGGGGAGGCCATAGCCTGGCACCTCTGCCAGGTACTGGATCTGCCTGAGGAAAAAACGAAAAGGATAGTTTTTCACGAGATAACAAAGGAGGCCATAGACAGAGCCATCAGCTCGCCCCGCGGCATAGACCTGTCGCTGGTCCACGCCCAGCAGGCACGGCGTGTGCTCGACAGGCTGGTGGGCTTTGAGATATCACCCATACTGTGGAAAAAAGTGCAGCCCTCTCTGTCGGCCGGCAGGGTACAGTCGGTGGCACTAAGACTCATAGTGGAGAGGGAGCGTGATATCATATCCTTCAAAGCGGTATCATCATACAGGCTGGGTGCCGAATTCAGGATAGAGGACAGCAGCATCGCAAAGAATAATGACGGAGAGGCGCCGGTGATAAAAGCCGAGGCAGCGGAAAGATTCAGTAAAAGCGACGACGCCTACTCCTTCCTGGAGAAATGTGCGGAGGCCACTTACAGCATAGATGATATAAGCGTTAAGCCCGGCAGCAGGTCGCCGGCACCACCCTTCACCACCTCCACACTGCAGCAGGAGGCCTACAGGAAGCTGGGCTTCAGCGTGGCACAGACCATGTCGGTGGCACAGCGACTCTACGAGGCGGGTAAGATAACATATATGAGAACCGACTCCACCAACCTGTCATCCATGGCTATGGGCACGGCCGCAAAGCTGATAAAGGAGGAGTATGGTGAGGAGTATGCAAAGTCCAGGCAGTACAAGACAAAAACAAAGGGGGCGCAGGAAGCGCATGAGGCCATAAGGCCCACCTATATGGAAAACAAGACGGTGCCGGGCAGCCAGCAGGAGAAGAAGCTGTATGACCTTATCCGTAAGCGCACCATAGCTTCGCAGATGAGCAATGCCAGGGTGGAGAAGACAAGCATAAGGATAGGCATGTCAAACACTGACATACCCTTTATGGCACAGGCCGAGGTTATCAAATTCCAGGGTTTTTTAAAGGTGTACCGCGAATCCTCCGACAACGGGAATGATAACGGCAGGGCAACGGTCGTCATACCCCCGGTTAAGGAAGGTATGAGCCTGGACTATAACAGCATCACCGCCATGGAGAAATATACCAGTCCGCCGCCACGCTACACAGAGGCCAGCCTGGTAAAGAAGATGGAGGAACTGGGCATAGGACGGCCCTCAACATATGCGCCCGTCATATCGACCATACAGAACAGGGGCTATGTGTCGCGCGAAGACAGGCCCGGACAGCCACGGAAGATCAATATGCTGACGCTGGCGGACGGGAAGATAAGCAAGGCGGAAAAAACGGAAAATGCAGGGCAGGAGAAATCAAAACTCTTCCCCAGGGATATAGGCATTATAGTCAATGACTTCCTGGTGGAGCACTTCAGCAAAATAATAGACTATAACTTCACGGCCAATTTAGAGCTGCAGTTTGATAAGATAGCCGAAGGCAAGAAGGAATGGGACAGGATGCTGGAAGACTTTTACGCACCATTCCACAAAAATGTAAGCTCCACGCTTAAGGATGCAGACCGCAAGACAGGGGTCAGGGAGCTGGGCACGGACCCTGCCACGGGCGAGCCCGTATATGTTAAGATGGGACGCTACGGACCGGTGGCGCAGATGGGCGAGGCCTCCGATGACAAGAAGCCGCGCTTTGCCAGCCTGCGCAAAGACCAGCTGCTGGAGACAATAAACCTTGATGAGGTGCTGGAGCTGTTTAAGCTGCCACGCAGCCTGGGTGAGTTTGAAGGAGAGGAGATGGTGGTTAATATAGGCCGCTACGGTCCCTATATAAGGCATAAGAACAAGTTCTTTTCACTGAAGAAAGGACAGGATGATCCCTATGAGATAACAGCCAATCGAGCTATTGAGCTGATACAGGAGAAGAGGGAAGCCGACAGGAAGAAAGAGATAAACAGCTATGGCGACATAAGGGTTCTTAACGGCCGTTACGGTCCCTATATAGCATATAAAAAGAAAAATTACAGAATACCCAAAGGCACAGACCCTGAATCACTGACGGAAGAACAGTGCCTTAAGATTATTGAAAACAACAAGGGCACAGGCAAAAAGAAATAACGGAGGAACAGTGCCTCAGGATCATTGAAAACAATAAGATCATTGAAAACAACAAGGGCACAGGCAAGAAGAAATAATACCTTTATTATATGATAAGCTTAAGTGACTATTTTGATCCCGTGAGCATAGAAAAGCCGCTCTGGACTCATATGGCTGAACCGTCAAGCTTCTCCCATAACCTGGTTATCAACACCGAGAATAAGCCCCTCAGCAAAGTGGATGATTACCGCATAGCCATAGTGGGGGTGCCCGACGACAGGCGCTCGCCCAACAAGGGATGCGCAGGGGCGCCCGACGAGATACGGACCGACCTGTACCAGCTGTCAAGGCTGCCCGGCAAGATAAAGATTGCCGATATGGGCAATATAAAGAAAACACCCTCCTTCGATGACACCCTCGCCGCCCTCTCCGATATAACGGAGTATATGATAGCCAATAATACCATACCCCTGGTCATAGGGGGCAGCAGCACCCTCATTCCCGCTATGGCAAACAGTATACAGGGCCGTTTTAATTATGCTGCGGTGGACTCGCGCATAGACCTGGTCAATGAGCGTAAGGAGAAAGACTCCTTCAACTACCTGCCTGATGTTCTGAATAAAAACAGGAAGCTCGATAATTTCATTATCATGGGCTACCAGTCATACCTCAACGATCCCCAGGTGATCAACCGCCTCAGGAAACGCAATTACGACCTGGTACGCATGGGTGAGGTAAGGGAGGATATACAGGAAACGGAACCGGCCTTTCGCGATTCCGCACTGGTGAGCTTTGATATATCAGCCATAAGACAGTCCGATGCACCCGGCACCTTCGCCCCCCCTGTCAATGGCTTTTACGGTGAGGAGATATGCCTGCTGTCAAGATACGCCGGGATCTCCGACAGGCTGCAGGCTGCAGGCTTTTTCGAGCTTAACCCATTGCTCGACAGCCGCAGGCAGACAACATCCATGGCCGCACAGATGATCTGGTTCTTCCTTGAAGGCTTTGCACAGAAACAGAATGAGTCGGCACTGCTGGGCAGGGAGAACGGAGGCCGTTTTGTTAACTACCACGTAAGCATAGAAGACAGCAACGAAGACCTGGTATTTATCAAGAGTAATATCACCAACCGCTGGTGGATTGAATATACGGGCAGTAAAGGCACCAAACACTATATAGCATGCTCGTATAACGATTACCTGATGGCCGGGGAAAATGAGATACCCCCCAGGTACCTCAGGGCAGTATCGCGCATCAACTAAAAAAAATCACTTTTTCCGCAACATTACGGCGGCAATACCGTTAAATTATTTCACTGCCGGAAAACAGACTGACTGCCGGCATATTTGTCTTATTCTTTTTGAGCAATATTTTTAAATAATATTTTTGCCGTGAATAGATATTTTTTGTTTTCTTTACTCATTAAACCTGTACCTGCCCCTGAACGATAAGGGACTGCTATGAAAAAAGGAATACTTATAATTATGCTGGCATCATTTTCTGCTGCGGTGGCCACGGCTCAGACCGACCCTGTAAGCAGCCAGTATATGTTCCACCACATGCTATATAACCCAGGCTCGGCAGGCAGCTCCGGCATGATATGCGCCACTGCCATGAACAGGCAGCAGTGGCTGGGACTGGAAGGAGCACCCTCCTCCACCATATTCCATGTCAACGCAGCAGTCAGGCCCTTTAATATCAGGTCAGGTGTGGGACTGACCATTATCAGCGACCAGACAGGCTTCGACAACGATAACAGCCTGCTGCTGACATACTCCTATATTACCCCGCTGGCTAACGGCAACCTGGGAATAGGAATAAATGCGGGGATTCTCAACAAGGCAATTGAACCAAACTGGAATATACCCTCGGGCGATATCTTCGTGCCGGCCACAGGAGACCCCCTGATACCCGACGGCAAGGAGAGCCACCTGGCATACGATATGAGCTTCGGCCTCTTTTACCAGGCTGTCGATTATTATGCCGGACTGTCTGTTACACACCTTACTGAACCAAAAATAAAATACACCACAGCCACACCCTTTGTCGCCAGGCAATACTATGCCACGGCAGGATACACGGTGAGACTGCCAAATCCCAGCTTCGAACTGCTGCCCTCGGCTTTTGCTTTCAGCGACGGAAAAATATTCCAGTTATCACTTAATGCAATGGTCAGATACAATAAAAAAGTATGGGGCGGCGTTTCATACAGAGCAGGCGATGCCCTCTCAGGTATGCTGGGTATTGAACTGTATAACGGTATACGCATAGGATACGCTTATGATTTTCCTATGAACGATATCAGGAAAGCCTCTTCAGGCAGCCATGAATTTATGATCAATTATTGCTTTGATCTAAGTTTGGGGAGGAGTTCCAAGCGATATAAAAGTATAAGATTTTTATGATTATTTAAAAAAATTAACTTACTTGCAGTATTAAACTCAGATTGCAATATGAAAAAGGTAATCCTATTAGCCCTAACAGTTACAGTACTGATGACAGCATGCGGGCCCGGCAATACCGGGGAGCTCATCGGTGTACAGGGAAGAAAGAAATTTTTTGAACCGGAGCCCTTCGAGATGGCCTTTATCCCTGCCGGTAACTTTATTACAGGTCCAAGTGACCAGGACGCTATGTTCTCCATGAACACACTGTCGCGTTCGGTTACGGTAGAAGCATTCTGGATGGACCAGACAGAAATGACAAATAATAAATACAGACAATTTGTGTACTGGGTGCGCGACTCCATACTCAGGACCAAGCTGGGTGAGGCAGCCATAGCAGACTTCCAGTTCTACCGTGTGGACGAGGAAGGCAATGAGATAGACCCTCCGGTTATCAACTGGGACGAGGAGATAGATATGGAGGTGCCGGAGATAGCAGACGTGGTTGAAGAGATGTACTACCCACCGGGAGAAAGGTTCAATAACAAAAAGCAGACCGACGTAAGAAAGCTTAACTACAACTATTTCTGGGTCGACTACAAGCAGGCGGCAAGATCAAGGTACGACTATGATAACGAGCGCTATGAAGGGCAGGTGACAGGCCTCGACGGTGTGGTGTCCGAGGTACAGGACCGCTCATCATTCATCATGCAGGACCAGGTGAACGTATACCCCGATACGCTGGCATGGATACGCGACTTCACATACTCATTCAACGAGCCGCATGCATCGATATATTTCTGGCACCCCTCATTCGACGACTACCCCGTAGTGGGCGTCACATGGAAGCAGGCATCGGCCTTCAGCATATGGAGGACAGACTTTATGAATGCCTCACTGCGTGCACAGGGCATGGTTGATGTGATGAACTACAGGCTGCCACTTGAGACAGAATGGGAATATGCCGCAAGGGGCGGACTCGACCTGTCGATGTACCCCTGGGGCGGACCATATACAAGGAACTACGAAGGTTGCTTCCTGGCTAACTTCAAGCCTTTGAGAGGCAATTATATAGACGACGGAGCAGCATACACAGCGGCCGTGGCCTCCTACGAACCCAATGAATTCGGGCTCTATGATATGTCGGGTAATGTGGCGGAATGGACATCATGCGCTTATCATCCCTCATCCTACATCTTTTCCCACGACCTTAACCCTGACTACCAGTATAATGCAAAACCTGATGATGATCCCGTCCTTAAACGCAAGGTGGTAAGAGGCGGTTCATGGAAAGATATAGCATATTTCCTCCAGGTAAGCTCGAGGGATTATGAGTACCAGGATTCGGCTAAAAGCTTTATCGGGTTCCGCAACGTAAGAACTTATATAGGTATTAACTGATATATATATAAAACTAACTCTAAGAAACAACCCTTAAATACAGGTATATGAGCCTATCAGAAATTGTACAAAGTAGCGGCTGGAAAACTTTTATGGCCAAGCTTTACGGCATTGGAGCATCCGTTGTTATCATTGGTGCTCTTTTTAAGATTCAACACTATCCCATGGCAGGTACACTCCTGTTTATAGGACTGACTACAGAGGCAATCATATTTTTCTTCTCTGCCTTTGAACCACTGCATGAAGAACCCGACTGGTCACTGGTATACCCGGAACTGACAGGCATTGGAGATGAAGAAGAGCTGGAAGCAGGTCACTCAGTACCACCCAAAGCACATGTGGGTGCAACACCTGGCGGAGGCTCGGCAGCACTGGCTAAATTCGATGAGCTGCTGGTCAATGCCGATATAACACCTGATGTGTTCGACAGGCTGGGCAAAGGTCTCAAAAAACTGAATAATACAACGGAAAGCCTCAATGCCATGGGCGATGCCACGGCAGCAACAGGTAAATTCGTTGATTCAGTGGAGAAAGCAGCCGATACACTGAGCAGCTCAACCGAGAACTATGCAAAGAAAAGCGGAGACCTGGAGTCATCACTCGAAAAGCTGGAGCACTCCTATCACAGCACTGCCAAGATAATAAACGAAACAGGCAGCAGCTACCGCGACATGACAGAGGCGCTGACACAGATAGAAGGAAGCAGCAAGTCATACCAGGGTCAGCTTGAGTCAGTCAACAAAAACCTCTCGGCCCTCAATGCAGTGTACGAACTGCAGCTGAAAGGAGCTAATGAGCAGGTCAAGGATACAGAAGAGATGATGAAGGGCGTCAACGGCATGCTGAATGACCTTAAGCAGTCAGCCGATGAAGCAACAAAATACAGGGCTGAAATAAGCAAGCTGAATGAAAACCTGGCATCACTTAACTCAGTATATGGAAATATGCTGTCAGCAATGAATGTTAAATAGAGCAGACCTTTAACCAAACTCACTCCAGAATATGGCTCACGGAAAAGAAACCCCGCGGCAAAAAATGATCGGTATGATGTACCTGGTGCTGACAGCTATGCTCGCACTGAACGTATCGAAAGAAGCCGTGGAAGCATTCAAAAACGTTGATAAGGGTCTGACCAAGACCGTTGTCAACTATGAAAAAAAGAATAACCTGACGTATGAAGAATTCGACAGGGCAGCCGCCGAAAACCCCGTTAAAGCAGGACCGTGGAGGAACAAAGCATATGAGGTAAAAGCAAGGGCCGATGAAGTCTTTGAATATATAAAAGACCTGAAAATAGAAATTATAACCACAGCCGAAGGCGAAGATTCGGAGGCCATACAGGACGGGGAGGTAATTATCGATAATGTGGAGAAGATAGATGAGAATAATGTCCCGTCCGAAATACTGATAGGCGCTGATGAGAATGGTAAGGCCAATGACCTGAGGGCAATACTCAATGATTACAGGAGTTTTCTTATAGAAGTGATAGACGGGGAGAACATAGCGGTTGAAGAGTCGATAAGCCAGAGCCTCGACACGGAAGACGGAAGGGCGACTGACGGATCGGTGGAGAGATGGGAGAATAACACCTTCCAGGCACTACCACTGGTGGCTGTTATAACCATAATGTCAAAGCTGCAGGTAGATGTGAGAAACGCAGAGACAGATGTGCTTAACTTCCTCTATGACCAGATCGATGCCTCCTCTTTCAAATTTAACAAGATAGAGTCCACAGTGCTGGCTAAATCCGACTACGTGATGAGAGGCGGCACTTATGAAGCTGAAATATTCATCGCTGCTTCCGATACAACAAAGGAACCGAAGATACTGATAGGCGAGTACAGGGCAGTGCCCAGTGCCGACGGTTCGGTGACATACGAGATGACAGGCGACTATGAGCAGCTGGAGATCAATGAACAGGGCCGCGGTGTGTTCAGGGAACGGGCTAATTCAGTGGGCAATCAGACATACAGGGGACTCATCAAAATGATGGCACCCGACGGCACAGAGGTGGCCTATCCCTTTGATGAATCATATAATGTGGGGGCACCCAATGTGATAGTGTCTCCAACAGGTATGAACGTGCTGTATGCCGGTCTCGAGAACCCCATAGATATATCCGTGCCGGGTGTGGCACCCAACCTTATACAGGCAACAATGACCAACGGCAACTTAAGACGGGGCAGCGTGAAAGGATACCGCGGCTCATGGGTTGCTGTCCCGCAGACAGTCGGACAGGCAGCTACGGTTAACGTTAGCGCCACTATTGATGGCGAAAGGATGCGCTTCCCCGGCTATGAGTTCAGGGTGCAAAGGATACCCGACCCGATAGCACAGTTTGCGGGTACCAACGAAGGAACAGTGGCTAAAAATATTGCTATGGCACAACCAGGTGTCTTTGCAGTGCTCGAGAATTTCCAGTTCGACCTGACTTATACGATAACACAGTTTACAGTATCCGTAATGTTACCGGGTGGGTTTGACAGGAGCGAGACATCAAACAGCGCCAGGCTGACACAGGAACAGAGAGGCCTGATAGAATCACTTAACAGGGGGCAGAAACTGAATATAGTAAATATCAGGGCCGTTGGTCCGGATAAGACAACAAGGAGCCTGCCGCCTATTATCCTAACGATAAATTAAAAACAGGATAGGATAATGAAACGAACATTAAAATCTTAAACATATGAAACGATTATTTCTTCTTGGATTAGTTGTATTGCTTTTTTCATCCGCTGGCTTCAGCCAGTCTTTTGGCGATATCTATGATAAATCAATAGACAATAATGAGGCAATACCATATCCGTTTCTCAGGGAAGCAGACGTAGCCTGGTCAAAACGTATATGGAGGCTGATAGACCTGAGGGAGAAGATGAATCACACTCTGTATTACCCCATCACCGACAGGCCTGACGGAAGGCAGAGCCTGATGAGCGTGATACTGGGCGAGATAAAAGCAGGTAACCTGAATGCCTTCGACCCCAATGCAATGACAGTGAGTGTCACCTACTCCGATATAGAAGCCAATATGGGTGCAGGGGCAGATACGGTACAGATACCCGATATGCAGGGGGTGATGCAGGATACCGTTATATACAACGAGCCCAATCCTGAAGATATAAAGCAGCTGATGGTACTCGAGGAATGGTACTTCGATAAGAAACATTCACGTATGGATGTAAGGATAATAGGCATACAGCCTATCAGGGTCTTTATGGATCAGCAGCTACAACGTATGTCACGTGTGCAGCTTTTCTGGATACACTTCGAGGATTATCGCGACACCTTTGCAAAGCATGAGGTTTTCAACCCCTTCAATGATGCACAGCGCCTCTCCTTTGATGATATATTTATGCAGCGGAGGTTTGGCAGTACGGTATATGCTGAATCAAATGTGTATGATGACAGGCTTATCAACCAGTATAAGACAGGTAAGTCAGCCCTTTATGAGGCAGAGAAAATAGAGAATGAGCTGCGTGTCTTTGAACATGACCTCTGGGAATATTAATCACTAAAACAGATACTCTCACCTTACGATGGCGCGGACCAGCAGGTCCGCGTCTTTTTTTTATACCGCCATCCTGTCAGATATACGCATCATCCTTCTTATCCCTTATATCCTCTATATACTGCTTTATATCCTGCTCCTCACTACGCCGGACAATAAGCAGCACATCGCCGGTATCAACAATGATATAGTCGCTCAGTCCCTGCACCACGGCTACCTTGCCCTCAGGCAGCTTTACAATGCTGTTCTTCAGCTCATAGCCGAAAACATCCTTCATATCACCCGTATTGCCATCGGCATCGCGGCTGTCATGCTCACTCACCGAGCTCCATGTACCCAGGTCTGACCAGCCGAAGTCGGCGCAGCGTACATACACATTATCGGCCTTTTCCATTATACCATAGTCAATGGATATGCTGAAACACTCTGAATAGATCCTGCTGATAATTTCCTCCTCCCCGGCCGTTCCCAGCTTTTCGCGATGCATATCAAAGGTGGTGTACATATCATTAAGATAAAGCTCGAAAGCCGACATTATAGCCTTTACTTTCCACAGGAAGATGCCCGAGTTCCAGTAAAAATCACCGCTCCTGAGAAATACCTCCGCCAGCTCATGCTTGGGTTTCTCTGTAAAGGTCTTGACCTTCATAAGGTTATCATAGCCCTCTTCCGGCTTCTTCTTGTTGGCCTGTATATACCCGTAACCCGTCTCGGGCCTGTCAGGCTTCATACCCAGGGTCATCAGCACATCCCTGCTGCCGGCAAAGGCAAAACTTTCCTCTATCACCCTCCTGAACTCATCCTCATCCTTTATATGATGGTCGGCAGGGCTTACCAGCATAACAGCCTCAGGATCCTTCTTATATATCCTGAAAGCGGCATAGGCTATGCAGGGTGCCGTATTGCGACGCATGGGCTCGCTAAGGATATTCTCCGCGGGTATGTCCACCTGCTCACTTACAATATCACGGTAGCTCTCATTGGTTACTACCATTATGTTCTCGCGCGGACATAAACCTTCAAAGCGGTTTACGGTAGCCTGCAGAAGGGTTGATCCCGTATTCAGTATATCAAGGAACTGTTTGGGTTTGACATCACGACTGAGAGGCCAGAAACGCGTTCCCGCTCCCCCTGCCATAATAACTATATATCTGTTTTCCATTGAATTGAGTAGTTAGATTACACTGATGCAAATATAGTAAAAATCCCCGCATTGATGACGACCATATTTTTTAGTACTTTTATGGCTTACATTAACAGAATGCAACTGATAGCTCATATAGGCAGGTACTTCATCCTCCTCGGAAACATATTCAAAAGACCCGAGAAACACAGGGTATATCACAGGCAGATGCTTAGCGAGATTATAAACCTGGGTGTTAACTCCATAGGCATAGTGGTGATAATATCATTCTTTATGGGAGCGGTGATAACCCTGCAGACAGGATATAATTCCAGCAGTCCGCTGCTGCCACGTTACCTTGTGGGACTGGGCTGCCGCGATTCAATAATACTGGAGTTCTCCTCAACGGTCATAGCCCTTATACTGGCAGGCAAGGTAGGCTCACATATAGCGTCCGAGATAGGTACCATGAGGGTCACAGAGCAGATAGACGCCCTCCATATCATGGGAGTCAACACCGCCTCATACCTTATACTTCCAAAACTGGTGGCCACCCTTATCTTCAACCCTTTCCTCACCCTTATAAGCATCACTGTGGGTATCGGCGGCGGATGGGTGGCAGCCATAACAACAGGTGTGGTCTCGAGCAGCGACTTTATCTACGGCATACAGTACTCCTTTGTGCCCTTTTATATCACCTATTCCCTGATAAAAACACTTGTCTTCGCCTTTATCATAAGCACCGTATCCGGATACCAGGGCTATTATGTATCGGGAGGATCACTGGAGGTGGGCAAGGCAAGCACCCGTTCGGTGGTGTACAGCTGTATACTGATATTGCTGTTTAACCTTATTCTAACCCAACTGCTACTGTCATGATAAGGATACACGCAGCCAGCAAATCGTTCCAGGACAATAAGGTGCTGGATAATGTGTCGGTAGACTTTGAGGCCGGCACCACCAACCTGGTCATAGGACGCAGCGGATCAGGCAAAACGGTGCTGCTGAAAGCTATAGTGGGACTGCTGGAACTCGACAGCGGGGAGATATGGTACGATAACACCCGCTTTGACAATATCGGGATGAAAGGGAGAAAGCCCATACGCAAGTCCATAGGCATGCTCTTCCAGGGCAGCGCGCTGTTCGACTCCATGACGGTGCAGGAGAATGTTATGTTCAAGCTTGATATGTTCACCGATATGGGTATGGCAGAGAAAAAGAAAAGGGTGGACTACTGCCTCGACCGTGTTGATATAAGTGATGCCAACAGCCTGCTGCCCTCCGAGCTGTCGGGCGGCATGAGGAAAAGGGTGGCCATAGCCAGGGCCATAGCCCTTAACCCGCGCTACCTCTTCTGCGATGAGCCCAACTCCGGTCTCGACCCAATAACATCCATAGTGATAGATAAGCTTATAAAAGATATAACTGAAGAGTTTAAGATGACAACCATAGTCAACACCCACGATATGAACTCGGTGATGGAGATAGGCGAAAGAGTTGTCTTTATAGCTGAGGGCGTCAAATACTGGGAGGGCACCAGCAGGGAGGTGCTGCACTCAGACTGCCAGCCACTGAATGATTTTATCTTTGCCAGCAAGATGGCAAAGCAGCTGAAAGATCAGTCATTATCATCATCAAGCTCTTCATAGTCCACATACTCGCCCATATCACGGGGAACGCCTTTTTTATCACCACCACCGCTGACATCAGCATCATCATCAGTTCTGTCCTTCTTACCGCCACCCGTCAAAAAGCGGCTCACCGCGCTCACAACCAGGTAAATCAATAAGCCTATTAATAATAATCTGAAAAACACGCTACCTCCTTATTCAACCAGCATAGGTGTATCGGCCATCCTTTTTTTAGCCCTGCCAAAAAGCAGGTTGAGGCCAAACCTTAAATTCATATAATCGAGCCTCTGCGGTATAGCAAAGCTGTCAGCACCATTATCCCCGGTGAATTTTATCCATGAGGCAGGTATCTGATCAATAACCATATAAAACTGCATGGGGCCACCCCTTACACCCAGCCCGAATCCAAAATTATTAAAGCTCCTGTTGGTCATGGTATAGCTGAGGCTGGTAGATAAGACATCGCCCGCCAGCAGGGTGCCCGACAGTGTCAGCGATTCCCTTACGCCCATGCCCATGGTGGTGCGCGAGAGCACTCCCAGCGACAGGAAGTCAAGGGGCTGATAGCTGGCAGCAAGGTATAACTTGGCCGGCAGACCGGTGGTATAGCCCTCCTCGCTGCTGCTGAACTCAAAGGTGTTCAGCAATGAGTCGCCAAACTCTTCCAGTATAAGGTCCATATCCCTGTCACCGGTAATGGCATCTGACACATCAAAACCATCAAAGGTAAAATTATTGGTGGCCCGGAAAACGAACGATTCCCTGCCCCATTTCATATAACCCAGATCAATAAGGCTGGCCGATAGATGGAGGTTGTCCATCAGCATATATTCGGCCCCTATGTCAATACCCATACCGAAGTTTTTGAAGCTTGGACCTATCTCACCAAAGCCCGCATTCTCGCGGAAAAGAATATCATCAATAAAACCATCCTCATCGAGGGTCACATCAAAAGGTCCGCCCAGCCTCAGCTCAACAACGCTGTTCAGCGTATGCGAATAATCATCGTGTACCTCCAGCTCCAGCTCTTCAGCTATCAGTGAGGCGCTCAGTGCCCCCTGCATCAGCTTCAGGCGACCGCCCACACGTAGCCTGTCCGTTATATTCCTTGACAGCCCTATATGTGTCTGCAGGTAAGCCTGTGCCTGCATGCCCATACCCGACAGGTCGGCTGAGGAGCCTGTAAAGCCTTCATTGCCCTCCAGTGCCAGGGTGAAAAGATCGACAGGGAGCCTGGATCTGCCCATCCCTTTAGCCGTAAGACCAATGTCAAGCCACCAGTCGTCTGCCACCACAAAGCCCACACCCAGCAGCTGCACATTCACCTCGCCTGACATAAAGGCCTTATTGCCTATGCTCCTGAAAAAACGGTCGCGGTCATAATCAGGATGCAGGATGGTCATAATGGAATCGCTGCCTTCCATGGGCTGAAAGATATTACCCACATTAAGCAGGTTATTACTCATGCCAAAATAGATATCAGAGATTGCCGGCAGCCCTATATATACTTTGGCTCCGGGCCTGAATGCCGGGTTCAGCTGCGACGATTGGGGTATATTGAGGAAATACTGGGTCTGTATATGCTGTGCCAGGAGTCCCGATGCCATAAGAAGCATTCCGGCCACCAGTGCTGCTTTTCTTATTTTCTTTGTCATCATAATCATTTTTCTTCTGAGTTAAAGTTAAACTTCAGTCCCGCCTTCAGCCTTACCGCCGCCTTGAACAGTATGCTGTAATCGGAATATATCCTCACATCCTCCTCAATGTCGTTATCAGTGGTGTTAAGGGTGAAGGTTAAGATTATTTTGTCGGCCTCCTGCGCAGCATCGAGGAAGCTGCGTGTAAACTCTATGTCTTCCGTACCCACACCCGGCTCCGTCACCCTGCCCTCAGTATCAACAGGGGCAGCCGTAAACAGCTCACCCGTATCAAGGGTCTCCAGCACCGTCATGGAAGTGGAGTCATACAGTTCTATCATCACCAACACGCCCAGCGGAAAGCCGTTCTCCATATAAAGGCTGAATTCCAGCTCCTCCATGTCCTGCAGGGGATCATCCTCGCCGGGTTCCGCCGCCATGAAGTTATCCAGCGTATCCGAGAGTTGCAGGTTGCTCATCCGGAACTCCATCGGCACCTCCACCTCCACGCCGGCAATAAAACGGCTGTCGCCGAAAATGATATTGTCCATTGTCTCGCCACCTGGATTAACAGCGGCGGAACCGTCAAACTGAATCTCATAGGGCAGCATGGATATAAGCTCCGGCAGGCTTGAATTATCCTGGTCAATGACAAATGATGAGCTTATGTCCCTGTTATCAGGACCTGTGGGATAATCAAGATCCTCCGGATCTCTGGCAAGCGACACCTCATCATCATCATTCATACCCTTCGCCCCGACATTAACCCTTATAGGCATACCGAAGGAATTAAAATAGTTAACAGTGATGGACGGATCAGAGATATGTATTGAACCGCTCAGCCTGGAGAACAGCTCCTCCATGTCCAGGTCAATGGTGTCGCGCTCCATCTCCTCGGTGTAATTACCGAAATAGCCCGTTAAATAATCAAAATCAGGCTCTTCAAACTCAACATTTATCTTTACAATGTCTGAAATACTGTAGATGGCCGGCTCCTGTGGCACCGTTATCTCATACTGCAGGGGCAGGCGGTTATATGGTTGCAGCGTATCAGCATAGAAAGAAATAAGGGCACCATTCAGGTCTATGACCCCCGTTGTTACACCGTCAGCAGCTATGTCTATCGTTACGTCCAGCGGAACGCCCCCGATCTCAATTTCGGAAGACCTGATATTGATGCGCGTATCAAAGGAGCACCATGAGGTAAAGCTGTAGGATACCTGTCCCCCGCTAACCTTCATGCTCCTGAGCTTTATATCCTCACCCGGATCAATATCCAGGGTGTCATACACCGTGGACATTGTATCTGATATTACCGGCACCGTATTCTCAAAGCTCTCTCCCGGGAAGGAGGTATAGAAGTCGTCCAGTCCGAAATTAAGAACCGAATCTTTCCTGAACACCAGTTTCAGCAGCTCATTATCAAAAATAAGCGTGTCGTTGGGCTCAACGATATCGCTGAGCGTTACCTCTCCTTTCACCGCGCTCATCACCAGCCCGGGATTTAGGGCTGCCTCACCCGATAGCTTGTCCATGTCATATGTCTCTTTGACACATGAGGAGAGCAGCAGGAAAGAAACTAATACAATAAATACTGTTTTGCGTGTCATCTTTTTGTCCTTTCTTTATCTTATAAGCTCATAATTATATAAAAAACTGTCGCTGCCGCCTGTTACCAGGTTATAGCTCTTTTCGCCACCCAGCCTTCCTACCGAGAAAGGCGTGGTGCCATTCAGCGGAAAACCTTTCAGATCCCTGCCTCTCTCATCTATTATATGCACCGTGGCAGAAGAAGGGTCAACAAAACCTATCTTCCTGTCAAGGGACGAAAATTCCAGACCGTAAGGGCCCAGGATATTACTTCCGCCGGTGCTTATGCTGAACATGCGGCTCCTGTCATTATCATATGCATATATCTTACCGCCGTCAAAAAAGATATATTCACCCTGACCGTCAGCGTCAAGGTCAAAATATTCAAAAACGGGGTTATCAGAAAAATCATTAAGGCTGTATGTCGTCACCTCACCGCTGAAGTTAACAATCTTTACCGAGCCGTCAGCTGAGGCCAGCACCATGCCCGGACTGGTACCCGTGGTGAGCCTTAGACTTGAATTAAGCGATCTGGACACCTGCTCCTTCATGTCAACCCTCACATTGCCCCGCCTGTTAAGAATATACATATTATTATCGTCATTAACAACCAGGTAATCCTTCCCTGACACCCTGAAAAACTCAAGCTCATTGTGTACCTTCCCGGTGGTCCTGAACTGGTTCCAGCCCTTCACCGTGCTGCCCGTCTTATCATAGGCATACACCTTACGGTCACTGCCACAGATAAACAAGCGGTAATCCTTATTGTTCTCATAGTCGAAAACAGCCAGTCCGTTGGTTGCGGGTGAACGGAGTTGAACGGGGTACCTCTCTACATAATTACCGTTACGGTCGAGCAGGTGCAGGTAATTCTCCGTGGCAAAAAGTATCTGCAGCTTGCCGTTCCTGTAATAATCGACCACCCATGCATCTCCCTTTATGGCCTCATCAGCCGGCCTCTTCCACAGTATGCGTCCTGCCGAATTGATAAGGTAAAGGTTATTATTAAGGTCCTGTATAAATATCTCACTGCCCCCGGTATAATGATTGGTGAAGAACAGTGGTTTGGATGAAGCCACTGTATCCAGCAGGCTCTCCCATACGGCCCTGGCCTCTTCCCTCACCTCCGGCCTGTACATCACCGACAGGGTATTATACAGCATATCATTGCTGGAGACAAACTGGTATCCCACAGCCTGCAGCTTGCGCAATGATTCCTTATTTTTTTCCAGTCCTTTCACTATATCATCCTTTAACAGTCCTTCCAGCAGGGGTATTATCTTTGACGGCACACAGTAAAAATAATAACCCGCACTGCTGGGCATGGTGCTTTCAAACTCGCGGTATAACAGGTCATGGGCCAGGGTCCTGTTAAGTATATTATCATAGATAAATTTTGAAAGAGCACCGTCCGTATTACTTAAGACGAGTAAACCATCAAAAAAGGTTGCATAGCGGCTCTCTATAAAATCGCCAAAGCTGCCTCCCAGTATGGCTCCCATATCTTCCTCCGGCAGCCGGTATATTATATATTCAGTCTCAGCATCAGGCTTATAGCTTATAATATGCTCGCCGCCGCCCTGTCCCTGGCGACTGTAATAGTTGTCAAGCTCCTCTGCAAAAGCCTTCTCTGTGGCATTGCTGCCGCTGAGGTCAAAAAGCATCAGCTTGCTCTCCTCTGCCTCCTGACCCTGTATGTCGAGGTACACCCTCGCCATCTCACCCCTCAGCTGGCTCCTGAGGATATCGCTTATATACCTTGTCTCCCCGCTGGCACTCACAGTTCCCTCACCGGCTCCCCCGGTCATTATCTCAAACATAGCCGCTCCGGCAGGTATATACCTGTATATATCAAATGAGCCGGGCTCCTGATCCCTGTATTTATATAATGCCTGCTCCGGATCATCAACCTCTATATAGCCGCTTAGCACAAAGCCTTCCTTTTTCAGGTACAGGTCGGCCTCCAGGCATGATGCCAGTCCAGGCACCGACGAGGCCATTCCTTCACTACTGCCTGTCAGCAGCGACACTATCCTTGGTATGTTCTCAAAGACAAGGAACAACTTGTTCTCATTCCTTCCGGCGGCAGAGGCCACCTGCTCAAATCCCTGCAGATCGCGTATGCCCTTCTCCTGTGACATCTGCCGTATGCCGGCCTCAACCAGTATATGGGAGGGACTGGCTATAATAATGCCACGGGTAAAGGATACGTACATGACGGGACTGCCATCAACAGCACCACCTGAGCCACCTGAATCACCTGAGTCACCTGAGCCACCTGAGTCACCTGGGTCACCTGGGTCACCTGAGCCACCTGAATCACCTGAGTCACCTGTGCCACCTGGGTCACCTGTGCCACCTGGGTCACCTGGGTCACCACCAGCCCTTAACTCATATATAATGCTGCCTTCATATTCTTTTTCCGTATACCCGTATCCCGGTATCTCCTCCAGCAATGAGCGTATATGCTTGTCACGTATCTCCGGCGAAGCGGCAAAGGCATAGAAAGGAGTGAGCCTGTCGCGCCCCAGCAGGTGAATGGATATAAGAACGAAATTATTACCGGCCAGCTGCCTCAGCTCACGATTGTTAGCCAGGGAGTCGACCATGTCTATGGAAGAGGTGAAGCCGCGCAGCTCGGGTATCTCCGACATGCCGTCTATCAGCTCGTTATCGCGCGACAGCGAAGCAAAGAGTCCAGGCATATCAACAGCTTCGATGATAATGCCCGCATCAAGGGGTATGCTGCTGTATGGACTGGCAAGCCATGCCCTCTGCCTCTGTTGCAGGAACCAGGCAAGAGCAGCCATCCCGGCAAATAAAAAAGCTATGATTATTATGGTCCACCGTCTCGACACCTATGCTGCTGATTTTACTGTTTTTCCACCGAATCAAAATTAATAAATAATTAATTAATACCATATTGATAGGTCAAGAGTTCAGGAACAAAATATTTTCCCGGCTTTACTTACAATGCTCATGACGGTTTCGGCATTCTGCTCAGGAACATCAAGCTGCCTCTTAACACTGGTACGGTTTTTGTTTTTATCCACCGGACAATATTACAGCCTGGAATATGAAGAAATTTTTTCTCTCACTTATTATTATAATAGGTGCAACAAGCCTGTTGCATGCGCAAACAATAAAAGTCATCGATGCCGAAGACAGGAAGCCGGTGAAGAATGTGGCAGTTTTTAATGAGAACAAGAACCGCTTTGGCTATACTGATCTCTCGGGCGAATTCAGGATTGATGCCTTCCGTGAGTCGGATAAGATAAATTTTCAGCACCCCTCATACGAGAATATTGTCCTTACATTGGAGCAGCTTGAGGCTATGGACTATACCGTTATGCTGCAGTACAAGACCTTTGAAATAGATGAGTTTGTCGTTTCAGCCAGCCGCTGGGAGCAGGATAAAAATGAGGTGCCCAATAAGATTAGCCCCATAAGGAATGCCACCGTTGAGTTTGCTAACCCGCAGACGGCAGCCGATCTGCTGGGTATATCCGGTGAAGTGTACGTGCAGAAGAGCCAGCTGGGAGGGGGCAGTCCCATGATAAGAGGCTTTGCCACACACAGGGTGCTGCTGGTTGTTGACGGCGTGCGCATGAATAATGCCATCTTCAGGGAAGGGAACCTGCAGAACGTAATATCGATCGATCCCAATATAATAGACAATACCGAGATAGTGTTCGGTCCGGGTGCCGTCATGTACGGCAGCGATGCCATAGGCGGCGTTATGGACTTCCACTCAAAGAAAGCACTGCTCTCAACGGGCGATAAGGTCAATATAAAAGCCGATGCCCTGACCAGGGTGTCAACAGCCAATAATGAGAAGACAGTGCATGCCGATATCAATGTGGGGGGCATGAAGATGGCCATGCTGGCCAGCTATACCTTCTCCGGCTATGAGGACCTCAGGATGGGCAGGATAGGTAATGACAGCTACCAGCGCAGCTACTACCAGACAAGGTCAGGCAATACAGATATAATGGTGCCTAACCCTGGCCCAAACCTGCAGAGGCCATCAGGATATAATCAGCATAATATATCGGCCAAAATAAGGTTTCAGCCCACCGAAAACCTGAATATTAACCTTATAAACCATACCGGCATATCATCAGACATACCGCGCTATGACAGGCTTATACAGTATGCTGACAGCACACTGCGCTATGGCGATTGGTACTACGGTCCGCAAAAATGGATAATGAATAATGTCACGGTGGAATGGAAGCCGGGAAACAGGCTCTTCGATGCCATGAAAGTGGTGGCTGCGCGCCAGGATTTTGCCGAGAGCCGTCACGACAGAAAATTCAATAATGATATTATACGCGAGCGCTATGAGGAGGTGACAGCCTGGTCGCTGAACGCCGACTTCGAGAAAGAACTGGGCAGAAAGCTGCTGTTCTACGGACTCGAAGCCGTGACCAACGATGTTAACTCAACAGGACGAAAGCGTGATATAGTGAGCGGTGATATAACCCCGGCAGCAAGCCGCTATCCCGATGGCGATAACCGCTATAACTCCTTTGCTGCCTACAGCGGCTTTAAATATTCAGCCTCGGAAAAGGTGTTTATTAACGGTGGTCTGAGATATAACTACACCACCCTGCACTCAACATTCGAAGATAACAGTTTCTATAACTTCCCCTTTGATGAGATAAACATCAGTAACGGAGCCCTCACAGGCTCCCTGGGCGCTGTGTGGCAGGCAGATGAAAAAACAAAGCTCAATATCAATACCTCAACAGGATACAGGGCGCCCAATGTGGATGATGCAGCCAAGGTGTTCGACTCGGAGCCGGGATTCGTAGTGGTACCCAACCCTGATCTCAGGTCAGAATATGCCTGGAATATAGATATGGGCCTGACACGCGAGCTGTTCGATATACTGCACTTTGAACTGACAGGCTTTGTCACATGGCTCGATAATGCCATGGTGCGGCGTGAATATAGCTTTAACGGCGCCGACTCCATCGAATACCAGGGAGAGATGAGCAGGGTGCTGGCCATAGTCAATGCCGGCAGTGCCACCGTCTGGGGCGGACATATGAGCATGCAATTTTCGCCCGTAAGAAACTTCAGGATAAAGTCAAACCTGAACATAACCAAAGGGGACAGATGATGAAGGAGTGCCCTTCAGGCACGTTCCCCCGACATACGGCTCAACACATATAATCTATGAGAACAAGGAAGTGAAGATAGACCTGTATGCCGTCTATAACGGTGAGATGTCATATGAGGATATGGCGCCATCTGAGATAAGCAAAACACATATGTATGCCAGCGATGAGAATGGTAATCCCTACTCGCCTGCATGGTACACCTTTAATATGAAAGCATCATACCAGATAGGCAACGCCGTTATCATCAATGCAGGCATAGAGAATATCCTTGACCACAGGTACCGCCCCTATGCCTCGGGCATAGCCGCACCCGGACGCAACCTTGTTATCGCACTCAGACTGAAAATATAAGAAGTCGCCACCTGTCCCGTCGCCACAGCAACAGTATTAAAGCCGCGGAGGATCTTTGTCCTGTCAGCCACTTATCCTGTCAGCCATTTATCCCGTAAGCCACTTATCCTGTCAGCCATTTATCCCGTCAGCCACTCAATTCCTGGTTTTTCAAGACTTACGCTAAGCCCAAAACTTAGCTGATAATTGCTATATTTAGCAAAAAAATATTACCATGAAGAAAATCACCCTTAGCATTACGGCAACAGCTCTATCATTATTATTAATTATATCATGTACCGGCCCTGACGGCAGCAGCAGTACCGCAACCGACACCTCGCTGACGAGGGGACCGGATAAAGGGTCGCTGGTGATAGTGGGCGGCGCCATGCGCGACACCGCCATCACCGACCGCTTTATTGAGCTGGCAGGGGGACCGGATGCAGCCATAGTGGTGGTGCCCACAGCCTCGGGGGCTGAAGAGATTGATGAGGAGAGGTACACGGGATTCCTTACCTCGCGCGGGGCAGGCGATGTGACTGTGCTGCATACCTACGACTCGCTGGAGGCATGCGAACCCGGATTCGCAGACCCGCTGAAGAGGGCATCGGGACTCTGGTTCACAGGGGGCAGGCAGTGGCGCATAGTGGATGCCTACCAGGGCACACCGGTGCAGGAAGAGATGGAGAAGCTGCTGGAACGCGGCGGCGTCATAGGCGGATCATCGGCCGGGGCCACCATACAGGGCAGCTACCTGGCCAGGGGCGATACAAAGACCAATACCATAATGATGGGCGACCATAAAGAGGGCTTCGGATACCTCAGCTCCTCGGCAATAGATCAGCACCTGCTGGTGCGTAACAGGCAGCACGACCTGGTGGAGGTGATAGAGGCACACCCGGAACTCCTGGGCATAGGCCTCGATGAAAACACTGCCGTGATAGTGCAGGGCAATGAGATGGAGGTTATGGGAGAAAGCTTTGTGGCTATATATGATTACAGCCTGTGGAACGGGGAGGAAAACGGGGAATCATTACCCAATGGCGGAAAATTTTTCCTGCTCAGGGCCGGCGACAGGTATAATGTACATACCCGCCAGGTGACAGAATGGAGAGGAGGTAGCAACCGTGATATCTTTGCACAGCCAGACACCACAGATAGTGATGGAGCCTGACAGTTAGGCCAAACAGGACATCAGCAAATGGAAACAGAATGCCATCAGTGAAATGCATGAATAAATTATAATGGTGATCACTGTCACCATAAGTATATGATAAATGTTATCCTTTTTTATGAGGGAAAACACTGATGGAATTTGCTAAATGTCTAAAATACACCTATTTTTACATATGAAAATATAGCCGTGCCTCAGGGCCGGCAGGGATGACAGAAATGACAGGATGACCACGTCATTCCGAAAGTACAGGGGGAAGGCGGTCAATGGTTCTTTACAAGAGTTAGGTTTATTTCTATATGGATTCCAAATCCATTTCATTTCCATTCGACAGTCTGGTTGTTAGGGTTTGCGACCGCCTTTCTTTCTTTTAAAATTGAATATCTGTAAAAAGATAGGGGTTAATAATTATTTACATAAAAGAGCAAATAGATGTTTGGCACACTATTTGCTCTTTTATTTGTACACAGGCAATCATCAATATATACCTCTTAAGAAAGGGCAGCCAGGTAAATAAAAATTACCTGGCTTTTATTTTTTATACAAGCCGTGAATTTGTAAGCAATGACAGGCAGCCGGTGCAGAGCGGAGTCCGCAGCCGGGAGGCCTCGTCTGATAAAGACGGCAGACAGTCAAAGCGCAGAACAGACATAATGGTCAGAATGAGCGGTACCCGATAATCTCCCTCACATCCCTGAGGGTACGGCCGGCACTCTCACGGGCCTTCTCAGCTCCCTCCCTGACAACCTTGCCAAGATAAATATCATCTGACAAAATTTCATTGATCCGCTCCCTGATAGGTGCCGTAAAGTTTATAATATCTTCCGCCAGCTGCTTCTTCAGATCACCATAGCGTATTTCGCAGTTTGCATACTGCTCCCTGTACTTAGCCGCAGTGGCAGGCTCTGACATAACATCCATCAGGGTGAAAAGATTTTTGACAGCCTCCGATGGTTCCTGTCCGGGTTTATCCGGACCGGCATCGGTGACGGCACGCATAACCTTCTTGCGTATGGTCTTCGGATCATCAGACAGGTATATGCCGTTGCCCTCGCTCTTACCCATCTTGCCGCTGCCATCGAGTCCGGGTATCTTAACCAGCTGCTCCCCGAAATTATAGGCATCGGGCTCCGGAAAATAGTTTACATCATACATATTATTAAAGCGCCGCGCAAACTTGCGGGTCATCTCAAGGTGCTGCTCCTGGTCCTTGCCCACCGGCACCTTGCTGGCCCTGTGAATAATGATATCGGCTGCCATAAGCACAGGGTAGGTCAGCAGTCCCGCATTGACATTATCAGGCTGCTTCCTCACCTTCTCCTTAAAAGAGGCGGTGCGCTCCAGCTCACCCACATAGGCATTCATATTAAGCAGAAGGTAGAGCTCGCTCACCTCCGGCACATCGCTCTGTATAAACAGCGTGGCTACCTCCGGGTCAATGCCGCAGGCCAGGTACTCGGCCATCACATGCCTTATATTGGAATGAAGATCACCGGGATGAGGATGGGTGGTAAGAGAGTGATAGTCAGCTATAAAGAAAAAACAATTATTCTCATACTGCATCTTCACTGCATTACGCATCATGCCGTAATAATTACCCAGGTGCAGCCTGCCTGTTGACCTTATGCCGCTAACTACCGTATCCATCTCTTAGTATTTAAATTTCATGGCAAACCTACTTTATTTTTAAGAAATAAGCAATATAAGATTCCGCGGGCACTGAGGGTTTTACTATCTTTGCAAAAATCAGTATGCTTATGGAATCAACACGACAGAAGAAAGTATCCAGACTACTGCAGAAAGAGCTGGCTGAGATACTGAGGCAGAAAACCACGGAGCTGGCCAGGGGTAAGATGATAACCGTTACCACCGTAAGGGTGAGCCCCGACCTCGGGATAGCCAAGATATACCTCAGCATATTCCCCTCGGACGACAGCGAAGATACACTGGAGAGCATAAGGCAAAATACACCAAGGATACGCAATGAGCTGGGTAATATAGTGCGCCACCAGCTGAGGGTGATACCCGAGATAGCTTTTTACCTTGATGACAGCCTGGACTATATAGATAATATTGACTCCCTCCTCAACGAAGATTAACAGCCGGCATAATGAGATATGATCCTGTAAAAAGCCGCATAGGCAGGGTGGTCAGCCGTAATATATGGCTGCGTAAAATATTTTACGCCCTGCTCGATATACTGCTGCTGCGTACATGGCATGTCAAAAAGGCACTGCGCCGCTTTGCCCGCAGCAGGAAGGAAGCAGCAGGCAGCAGGGAGGAGTCCGGAAGCCACAGGCAGGAAGCCGGCAGGAGCAATGAAGATGTCAGAGTACTGGATGCCGGATCGGGATTCGGACAGTACACATGGAGGATGTGGAAGATAAATAATAAGTGGGATATACTGGGCACAGATATCAAGCAGGAACAGATAGACGACTGTAAGCATTTTATATCTAAAACAAAGGCGGCCCCGCGGGTGGACTTCAGGTATGCAGACCTAACAACCTTCAGGGAAGAAGAGAAATATGACCTGGTGCTGTCGGTAGACGTGATGGAGCATATAGAAGATGACAGGCAGGTGTTCAGAAATTTTTACGACTCACTCAGGCCCGGCGGATGGCTGATCATATCAACACCATCGGATAAGGGAGGCTCCGATGTGCATGATCACGATGATCATTCCTTTATAGATGAACATGTACGCGACGGCTACGGCGTAGAAGAGATAGAAGAGAAGCTGGAGGAGGCAGGCTTCGGCAGCATTAAAACGGAATATACATACGGGCGTCCGGGAAAGATATCATGGCGCATATCAATGAAATACCCTGTGCTTATGCTTAACACCTCCATGGCCTTTGCCATTATCCTTCCCCTGTACTATATACTGGTGATGCCCTTCGCCCTTATACTTAATTACCTGGATATACGTACTAAAAACAAAGAGGGAAGCGGACTCCTGGTAAGGGCCGTAAAAAAATAAACAGCAGGCTGATGAAAAAGAAAAGGCTCACAAAGAAACAGCAGGCTGATGAAAAAGAAAAAACTCACAAAGAAACAGCAGACTGATGATTATAGATAAAATATTTTAAAAAGCAATTTTAAGAACTTGCAACTGTCATTATACATAGCCAGAAGGTACCTGTTCGCCAAGAAGTCGCGCAATGCCATCAATGTGATATCCGGCATATCGGCGGCAGGGGTAACAATTGGCACCATGGTGCTTATCATTGTGCTGTCGGTTTTTAACGGACTGGAAGATATGGTCTACTCCCTCTTCTCCACCTTCGACCCCGACCTCGAAATACGAGCCGTCAGGGGCAAGGTGTTTACGCCCGGGGCTCAGCACCTTGACCAGCTGCGGTCAACGGAAGGAATAGAAGCATACTCACTGGTGCTGGAAGAGAACTCGCTGCTGCGCTATGATGATAAACAGTATATAGCCACGGTCAAGGGTGTGGACGATAACTACCGCAGCATAACAGGACTCGACAGCGTGATGTGGGACGGCGAATTTCTTCTTAAGGCGGAGAGCGGAAGACCTCATGCTGTGGTTGGACTGGGTGTGGCCAATAACCTGGGCATAGGCCTTAGCTTTATCACCCCGCTGATAATATACGTGCCTGAAAGGGAAGGGCGGATAAGCAATCCTGCCGATGCCTTTGTAAGGAAATACCTCTTCCCCTCCGGCATATTCTCCGTAGAGCAGGAATATGACTCTCAGTATATTTATGTGCCCATAGAGGTGATGCGCGAGCTGCTGATGTATGACGAGGAGATATCAGCACTGGAGATAAAATTTACGGAAGGAGCGGATGAGGACAGGGTGCAGTCGAAGGTACAGCAGATTTTCGGCCCGGAGTACAGGGTCAGGAATAAGTTCCAGCAACAGGAAATATTCTATAAGGTGATGAAATCGGAACGCCTGGCCATATTCTTTATCCTCACCTTTATACTTATCATCGCCTCCTTCAATGTAATAGGCTCCCTCACCATGCTTATCATAGAAAAACAGAGGGATATAAGCATACTGCGCAATATGGGGGCCGGCAAGAAGCTTATAAAGAGAATATTTATCTTCGAGGGATGGATGATATCGCTTATCGGGGTGGCGGCGGGACTCACACTGGGCTTTATCATATGCTGGCTGCAGCAGCATTACGGTCTGGTAAGGCTGCAGGGCGAAACACTGATCATGGATGCCTACCCCGTAAGCATGAAGATAAGCGACTTTATGGCTGTGCTTGGCACAGTGCTTGCCATAGGATATATAGCCGCATGGTTCCCTGCACGGCAGATGTCAAAAAAATACCTGGAGAATGAAAATGAATAGACTGAGCACCAATATAAGCCTGCTGCTTATCATAAGCCTGCTGCTGGTCAGCTCATGCAATAAGACCAACAGGTCGGGTGTAAACCACTCCGAGGTGATACCACCGGAGAAGATGACAGAGCTGCTGACAGACCTGTACCTGGCGGACGGGCTCCTTAACTACCCGCCCATAAGAAGCGACTATTCAGAGAAAGACTCAATAGAGAGCTATCTCGATGTCATTGAGAGTCACGGCCTCACAAAAGAACAGGCAGATCTTAGCATGCGCTACTATTTTATTGATAAGCCTGATAAGTACGAGGATATATATGACAGGGTGATAGAGAAGCTCTCCGGTAGGGAGGCGGAGCTGATGCAGAAGATGGCAAACAGCCCTGATGCTGACCGTAACCTGTGGAAGGGCGAGAGTAGCTACATGATGCCTGATGCGGGGGTCGACAACCCTGTGGCATTCAGTATACAGACCGAAGGGCTGGGCGAATATATCATAAAAGCCAGGATAACAGTCTATAAAGATGACCAGAGTATCAACCCGCATATAGCTGTCTGGTTCTGGTATGACGACGGCAGCGAAGAGGGTAAAAAGATAATGTGGGAGAGGAAAAAGCTCAAAAAGAACAGCAGGCCGGAGTTTATTACCATAAGAGAGGAGCTGGATGATCCCAGGGTAACACATATACAAGGCAGGCTGCTTAACCATGATCCGCAGTCCGGACACTGGGAAAAGCATGCCCTGGTATCGAACATAAGAGTCAACAAGCTCGATGATGTGCTGGAGAGAGAAGATATTAACAAATGAGACGGTTCTCGGCACAATATATCATAACTGGCACAGGTGATATACTCAAAAGGGGTATCATAACAACAGATGATGAGGGACGCATAACAGACATAAAAGATACGGGCGGCCATCCCACCGAAAAGGCTAAAACAGAATACTATAACGGCATCATCATTCCCGGCTTCGTCAACTGCCACTGTCACCTCGAGCTGTCGGCCATGCATAAGCGCACAGAGGGCGGAACAGGACTGGGAAACTTTATACACAGCGTCAGGGAGTCGCGGCCGCCAGCCGGCGAAGCCTCGCTCAGAAGCATGGAGGAGGCCGACGCCATGATGTACAGAACAGGTACCTCGGCATGCGCAGATATATGCAACAGCAGCATCAGCTTTCCCCTCAAGGAGCGGAGTAAAATAAAATATATCAATTTCCTGGAGGTATTCGGGGTGGACCCCGGCAGGGCAGACATCAGGATAAAAGAGGTGCTGGAGCTGAAGAAGCAGGCAGACAGCTACTCAGTCCCCGCATACATAACACCCCACTCCTTCTATTCACTGTCGGCCACCCTGCTGACAGCGATAAAGGAGCTGGCATCATCCAACAGGGTCAGCAGCATACATCATATGGAGTCAGCCGCCGAAGAGGAGCTGCTGAGGGATGCTGCAGGTGAGCTGATGGACTCGTACCGTGACATGGGCATAGAGAGTGATATGATGCTTGACCGGGTGCCGGATCATGTAAGGGGACTCCTCAACTATATAACATCCTCAGGCAATCTCATACTGGTGCATAACACATATGCAGGCGATAAGAACTTAATGGCTGCAAAGCGGCGCGGCAACTGCTTCCTCTGCCTCTGTCCCCGCTCCAATATGTATATAGAGAAGAGGCTGCCGGCGGTGGACAGGCTGACCGCATCGGGACTGCCGGTGACCATGGGTACCGACAGCCTGGCATCCAACAGCTCACTGGATATGCTTGAAGAGATGAAGGCACTGTCCCACAGCTTCCCCGGTATAAGCCTGGCGGAGATGACAGCCTGGGCCACCATCAACGGCGCCAGGGCGCTGGGCATAGAGGATGAATATGGGAGTATAGAAGTTGGTAAGGTACCCGGACTGGCACTTATTGAAAACGCCGGTCTTGCTGATATGAAAGCTTACAAAGGAAAGCAGGGCCCGGCGCCTGCTATAAAGTTCACCGCGCGCCTGATATAAAGTTCACCGCACGCCTGTCGTCCACCATCATATGGTCATCAAACCATTTCTCGAGGTAGAAATACATATCGTTATATACATCTTTGTCGCCATTCTCATAACCCTTCCTGAAAGCTATGATACGGTCAATAAACTCCTTGTGCATGCGTATGTGAGCGTCCAGTTTGTCATAATCAAACTCCTTCATGTTTATCTCCTCCCTTATCATATACTGCTCAAAATAATGGGTCAGACGAAAGAAAATATCAGAGATATCAGAGTCATGAACACCACCTGCTATAATCTTCTTCATGCTGTTGATTATATCCAGGAACCTCCTGGCCTGCTCATCATAAAGCTCGTTATGAAGCTCATACTCCTTCTTCCATGTGTAAGGATCAGGACTGATTGTCTTCTTCATATCATATAATTATTTAATAATACCTGCTTTATGCTTAATCTTACAAAGATACAACATCGTATCTCTTATAAAATGATATTAATCATTGCAATAGATGCATATATCAGATCATTCAAATTATACTATTTTTGATGTCACAAGCAAAAGCAGGCAGAGCACAGGATAAGCTGATTGCAACCATGAGAAAAGACCATGCAGCCAATATACTTATATGCCCCCTGGACTGGGGCACGGGACATGCCGCCAGGGTGCAGCTCATTGCATATGAACTGAAAAAGAGGGGACATAAGGTCATCCTTGCAGTCCCGCCATCCCTGGCCAGAACCTCTGATTATGATATATACAATAAAATTATTTCCCTGCCCTCACCCTCCGTCCGCTATTCATCACAGCTGCCCCTGCCCCTGGCACTGCTGCTGCAGCTGCCACTGTTCCTGTTCACCTTCCTGTCAGACAGGTGCCGCCTGCCAGGCATCCTGCGCCGCCACAGCATTGATCTTGTTATAAGCGACAACCGCTTCGGACTGTGGACAAAAAAAGTGCCCTGCATATATATAACACACCAGCTGAGGGTGATGATGCCCCGCGCCCTGCGCTTTGCCTCTGCCCCTGCCTCAGCCATCCACCGCGCAATAGCCTCACGCTATGATCAGTGCTGGGTGCCGGATATGCCGGGTGAAGAAAACCTCAGCGGCCTGCTGTCACATATGTGCAGAAAGCCGCCCCGCACCCGGTACATCGGCATACTGAGCCGCTTTGCCATCATCCAGCCACCGGACGGGAGTCAGCAGCCACTTCCCTCCACACCCTATACCCTGGCTTTGCTGTCGGGACCCGAACCGCAACGCAGCATACTGGAGGATATCATCATGGCGCAGCGCCACAGGCTACCCGGACAGCTGGTGATAGTGGCCGGCAAACCGGAGGATGATGATAAAAAGGGTAAACGGGATAGTGACAGTAATAGCGGCAGTGGAGATAGAAAGGTCGTTCTGCGTATAGCCTGGGCGGACAGCCGCCGGCTAAAGAGCCTGGTTGAGCAGGCCTCCTTTATAATATGCCGGTCAGGCTACAGCACGGTGATGGACCTTGTGAGCGCCGGCAGAACAGCACTGCTGGTGCCTACACCCGGACAGCCCGAACAAGAATACCTGGCCGGGTACCTGTCGCCCCGCCACGGCTTCAGCATGGTGTCACAGAAAGAGCTGGCAGCGGGTGTCATCCCGGTGGATGAAAAGGCAGGAACGGACCCCCCGGCAAAAGAAAGAGCAGGGGAATTAATCATTACGGAATGGCTGGCAGCAGGCAACAGGCTGCTGTCGCAGGCACTGGATGATATATTGCTTCATTAAAAGACAAGCATAACAAGCCATATAACCATAAAGCCCAGGGCAAAACCCGAGTATATCTGTGAGGGCTTATGCGATCGGAGGTAGAGCCTGGCAGCCATAACCATGCCGGCAAGCAGTATCACTATAATCCATATAAGCGTCAGGTTGGCGTACATGCGGGCCGACAGCGCCATAACGGTAGCCAGCAGGCTTCCCAGTCCCGCCGAATGAACAGATATCTTCCACCTGGTTGTTATAATAAGCACCAGCACAGCCAGTATGGTGGTGGCCAGCACAAAGGAGCGTATAAGCTCAGGTATCTGGAAAGAATAGAACAGTATGGTTGTCAGCAGGTACATCAGGCATCCTATAGCCAGGGGTATAATCCTGTCCGTGCGTGTATTCATGGTGTAGGACGATATGATATTTTTATACCTGAGCAGGGGCATCAGGGCCACAGGCACCACGGTCATATTCACAAAGGCCAGCAACAGCACGGTGCCCTTAAGCCCGTCATAGCGTATAGCCAGCTCGTAAGAGAAAATGGTGGGTGCGTAAAATATGATCATCAGCCCGTACACGGGAAGGAATCCCGGGAAGAAGATCACGGACAGCGTCTGCGCAATAACTTTCAAGGTCTTGTTTTCAGGTTCTTCTGTCATCATGCCTCCTTTCTTAGCCTGGCCACAGGTATATTAAGCTGCTCGCGGTACTTGGCCACCGTACGCCGCGCTATCTGGTATCCTTTGGACTGCAGCAATTCCGTGAGCCGCTCATCAGTGATGGGCTTTTTCTTATCCTCGGCCTCTATTATCTCCTCCAGCATCCTCTTTATCTCACGTGTCGATACCTCCTCGCCGCTGTCTGTCTGCAGGCCTTCCGAAAAGAAATACTTAAGGGGCAGTATGCCAAAATGTGTCTGTATATACTTGCTGTTGGCCACCCTCGATATGGTAGATATGTCGAGTCCCGTTGCATCGGCTATATCCTTCAGTATCATAGGCCTGAGCTTAGTGTCATCGCCCTCAAGGAAATATTGGGACTGGAAATCCAGTATGGCGTTCATGGTCAGCAGCAGGGTGTTATGCCTCTGCTGCATGGCATCGATAAACCAGCGGGCAGAGTCCAGCTTCTGCTTCACAAAGCTCACTGCCTCCTTCTGCTTCCTGGTCTTCTCCTTGCTTGCCGAATAGTTCTCCAGCATCTCAGCATATGTCCTGTTAATCTTAAGCTCCGGCACATTGCGGCTGTTAAGGCTTATCTCCAGCCCGTCCTCGGTGTATTCAAGGATAAAGTCGGGCACTATATGGTAGCTGTTCTTGTTCATAGGATCGCTGAAGGAGCCTCCCGGCTTGGGGTTAAGCCTGAGTATCTCATCCAGTGCTTCCTTCAGCTCACCGTCATCAAGTTCGAGTCGCGCCTTAATCTTATCATAGTGCTTCCTGGTAAACTCATCGAAATACTTATCCAGTATATTGGTGGCATTGCGTATCGCGGGCTTGTCCTGGTCCTTCCTTATCATCTGCAGCATAAGACATTCGCGCAGGTTGCGGGCGCCCACGCCGGCGGGCTCCAGGTCCTGCACTATATCCAGCACCTCCTTAAGCTCCTCCTCGGTGGTCATCACATTCTGCGAAAAAGCCAGGTCATCAACTATATTCTCCAGCTCCCTGCGCAGGTATCCGTCCTCATCTATATTACCCAGTATATAGTCAACCAGCTGCTCCTGCTCTTCCGTCATCGAGCGCATATGCACCTGGTTGGCCAGGAACTCATGGAAGGAGCGTCCCGTGGAGAATGGTATCTCCGACTTCTTATCCTCACCCTTGCTGTAGTTTTTGGCCTCCAGCCTGTAATCGGGTATATCCTCGTCCTCTATATAATCGTCAATAGAAAACTCATCCTGATCCTTATCATCTGTACTCTCATCCTCCGATCCGTCCATCTCCGGCTCATCATCATTGCCCTCCTCCAGCGCGGGATTCTCCTCTATCTCCTTCTTTATCCTCTGTTCCAGCTGCATGGTAGGTATCTCCAGCAGCTTGATCATCTGTATCTGCTGAGGCGACAGCTTCTGTAAGAGCTTCTGTGATAATCGTTGTTTTAACATCTTCTTTTCTCTCCAGTCTAAAATTCAGCTTTCCCCGGCGTACGCGGGAAGGGGATCACATCCCTTATATTCTTCATGCCCGTAACAAAAAGCATCAGCCTTTCAAAGCCAAGGCCAAAGCCACTGTGGGGTGCCGTCCCGAACTTGCGTGTCTCGAGGAACCACCACAGCTCCTCCTCCGGTATGCCCAGCTCCCTTATCCTTCTCTCCAGCTTATCATAGTCCTCTTCCCTCTGCGAGCCTCCTATTATCTCGCCTATCTGCGGGAAGAGCACATCCAGGGCCCGCACCGTACGGCCGTCATCATTCTGCTTCATATAGAAAGCCTTTATGGCCATGGGATAATCGCTCACCATCACAGGCCTCTTATAATGCTGCTCCACCAGGTACCTCTCATGCTCGGCCTGCAGGTCACTGCCCCAGCTTACGGGAAATTCCCAGTCGCGACCGGCAGCTGTCAGCACATCAACAGCCTCCGTATAGCTTATCCTCACATACTCATTGTCCACCACAAAGCGCAGCCTTTCAATAAGCTCATTATCTATCATCTTATTGAGAAAGTCCAGGTCGTCCCCGCAGTTATCGAGGGCATAGCGTATAAGGTACTTTGGTGAAATCCTCGGCCAGGTCCATATTATCGTTTATATCATAAAAAGCCATCTCCGGCTCTATCATCCAGAATTCGGCCAGGTGCCTGGGTGTATTTGAGTTTTCGGCCCTGAAAGTGGGACCGAAGGTGTATATCTCGCCAAGCGACAGTGCTCCCAGCTCCCCTTCGAGCTGTCCCGACACCGTAAGGTTGGTCTCCTTGCCAAAGAAATCCTGCGAATAATCAATCTTACCGTCCTTGCCCACCGGCGCCCTGTTAAGGTCAAAGGTGGTGACCCTGAACATCTCCCCGGCGCCCTCGGCATCGGAGCCTGTGATAATGGGTGTGTGCAGGTAGTAATATCCCCTGTCATTAAAATATTTATGCACAGCATAGGCCATGGCATGCCTTATCCTGAATACGGCGCCAAAGGTGTTGGTTCTGAAGCGCAGGTGGGCTATGCCCCTCAGGAACTCCATGCTATGGCCCTTCTTCTGCAGAGGATAGATCTCCGGATCGGCAGCACCGTACAGCTCTATCGCGGTAGCCTGTATCTCCAGGCTCTGATCCTTGCCCTCCGAGCGTACCAGCTTACCTTCCACGGCCAGACTGGCACCTGTGGTGATAAGCCTCAGCATATCCTGGTCAAAGGCCGGCACATCAAGCACCACCTGTATATTATTTATTGTTGAACCGTCATTGACGGCAATAAAGGATATATTCCTGTTGCCCCTCCTTGTACGCACCCATCCTTTCACCAGCACATCCCTGCCCGGCTCCGACTCCAGTACCTTTTTTATTTTCTCTCTTTGCATAAGAATCCTGCTTTTGTCATATTCTTTTAGTCATGACAAAAATAAAAACTAATATTCAAAACAGCACGATTTTTGAGGGCTAAATGCCCCGGCCCACCTTTTATGACCTTAAAGTCGCGGTAAAACACTCTTTGACAACTGCCGGACCGTGTGACAGCTGCCGGACTGTGTGACAGCTGTCGGACCGTATGATTGCTGCCGGACCGTGTGATTGCTGCCGGACCGTATGATTGCTGCCGGCTATCCGTACATAAACTGCGACACCTTGGCGAAGTTGGCCCTTGGGTTAACACAGCATACCGGTATCTTTGCACTGTTAGCTATCATCTGTTGCTCCTGTGCCCCCAGCACATAATCGGCCATGGTGATATTCTTGGTGGTCATAATAAGAATGATATCTGCATTGATCTTCTGGGCAAACTCAGTGGTCTGCTGAGCCATGCCTCCCTTGTCCATATCATGCAGCTCATATTCTATGTTATTCTGTATAAGATATTTAATAGCGAAATTAAGATTTATATTGGTCTTCTTGAGCAGGCTCTTGTCCGTGGTCACCGTCTTGAGTATATGTATCTTCGACTCAAAATATTTACCCATAAAGATGGCCATCTTCAGCTTCTCCTTGTTCTCCGACCTGAAGTCGACGGGGAAGACTATATTATGGTACTTATCCAGATCCTGCGGCATATCCTGCACCACAATAAACGGCACCTTGGATCCCACTATCACCTTGAGGGCCCAGCTGCCCGTTATCTTCTGCATGCCCTTCATGCCATGGGTGCCCATAACCACCAGGCTGGCACCGTGCTCATTGACAAACTCGGAGATAGCACTGAAGATATTACCCGGTATAAGCGCCATATTAACCTCTATGCCGTACTTCTCGCTGCCCTCAGCGGCTATCTTTTTCAGCTTAGCCTCCTTCTTCTTGTACTCACCGGTCTTTATGTTCCTGTCCACTATATGAAGCAGGTCCACCTTGCCTTCTATCATTTTGGCTATCTTGGCTGCATGGGCAAGCGCATGCTCGGCCTTTATTGTAAAGTCCCAGGGGACAACAACAATCTCGGTATCTTTTGCTTTTACCTTTACCTTTTCCTGTTCCATAGTCGTAAAGTATTATATCTATTGTAAAGTTAAACTCTTTTAAGAAATAATCAAATCATTTTGTGCGCTCATACCGCTTAATTCTCCGCCCGATGACCATCCACCTCCTTACGCGGAACAAGGTATGTGACGCTTACCGCAACAAACAGGGCCACCAGAAAGGTCATCAGCCTGGCGGGTATGCCCTTCTCCGTATATGATGTCAGCAGCACCGGTATCTTCTCCTCCGCCTCGGCGCTGCTCCATCTATCCTGCACCAGGGCGGCAAGCTCATTCCTGAAGCGGCTTCACGGCCACATATTTCTCTCCCTCCATAGCTTCAAACAGCTCTGTCTCCGCCTCTGTTATCACCTCCTGCTCCACCAGGAAGGCGGTCTTGTCAGCCGTCACCCTGTAGTGCTGCTCAAAGCCGCCGCTTATCCAGAAGATGGTGAAGAGGAGTCCCACAACAATGGTAGCCAGAGCCGCCCTGCCATGAAAACGCTTCCAGAAGAGGGACAGCAGTATGATAACCGAAAAGGTACACCCTATGCCTGCCCATACATAGCTGACAAGGGTGAAGATAAGGCGCGAGGGCGACACCCAGGCTATCACCAGGGCTATCACTGCCAGCAGCGCCGTTACCAGTCGCGAATGACGCAGCGAGCGGTCCTTCTTAGCCAGTGCTGCCGCCTCACCTTCCTTCTTCAGCAGGTTCTCCGACAGCTCGGTGGCCGACAGTATAAGCAGGGAGTCGGCCGTCGATATCATGGCCGCTATGGCTCCCGTTATCAGTATGGCTGCAACAGCAGGCGGGAAGAGCTGCAGTATGACCCTGGGCATAACATATTCGGGATCATCGAGACCCGCCGGACCGAACAGGGCTATGCCTATCCATCCTATGCTCAGCGCCCCTATATATGCTATTATGGTCCATATAATCCCTATATTGCGCGCCTTTTTGGCCTGACGGGCATCCCTGATAGCCATAAAGCGCATGCTCAGCTGCGGCTGACCGCCCAGGTAGCCGAAGAACCAGGAGAAGCCGCCGGCCAGCACCAGTCCCGCACCGAAACCGCGGGCCGTGCCTGAGAGCGACACATAGGACTCACCCGCCGAACGCAGTGCTTCAGGTATGCTCTGTGCAAAGAGTTCGGGGTGATTGGAAAGGTATATGATGCCCGTAATGGGACCTACCACCAGGGTTATGATCATCACTATGGCCTGTATAACATCGGTGTATACCACCGACCGGAATCCCCCGTATATGGTATAGGGCACTATGATAGCCGCCGTAAGTAAAAGTCCCAGCTTCGGGTCAATGCCAAACATGGTGTGGAGGGTCTTGCCACCACCCAGGAACTGGGCACCCACATAGAAAAAGAAGAAAAAGACTATGGTCAGGCTGCCCACTATCCTTATCTGCCTGCCATTCTCGCCATGCTTCTTTGATATATACTGTGCAAAGGTGCTTATATTATATTTCTCAGCCTCATCCCTCAATCGCCAGGCCAGCACCACCCAGGCCGTTATGATACCTGCCACGCAGCCCAGTGCCGTCCATATCTCCGTCATACCCATGGCATAGGCAGCGCCCGGCAGTCCAAGCAGGGCCCATGACGACTCGCCCGTGGCCCTTTCCGACAGCGCCGCCACCCATCCGGGCAGTCCCCGTCCCGCAATGGCGTAATCCTTATTGGTCTTTACCTTCCTTCCCTGGAATATACCCCAGCTGATAAGCAGGCCCATATAGATAAGCATCACTATCAATATCTGCATCTGGTTTTCCATAGTACGGGACTTTTTGATTTTTCGAAAGCTAATTTAATCAGTTAAGCCGAAAATCCGAATACTAAAGCGCTAAGAAATGTTAGTTTTTTTTGAGTGGCGGCCGGCCGAGGCTACATAAAATTAGTCGATATTTTTTTTGAGTGGCGGCCGGCCGAGGCAGAAAACACATATGGATCAACGGATCAGTAAAAAGAACCGGCAGGCTGTCAGAAAACAAGCCAGGAAAGCTTGGCTATCCTGTGCAGATATAAAAAAGTCAGGATCACTTTGTTACCTGTATTATACCTGTGACTCATATAGCTGTAGGAAGGGAAAATATCACCCATTATATATATAAACCGGCGCCTGCGTCCGGGTATATTCCTTACCCTCTGCCTGTAATTCTTCCTTTTGCTTATCCCCGCCACATTATCCTTTGGATTATCCAGAAAATCAATAAAGCGACTTATAACCCTCTGCTCATCAGGTATGGTGCCGGTATCTGTGTGGGGGCTTTCTTCCGTAGCGATAAAAAAGCGCTCCAGCAAAAATAAAAGCTCCTCCAGCATATCCCCCATGCCCAGCTCCTCCGCCATACGGTAGAGCTCAGCACTGAGCAGATCATCACCGTACTTCTTCAGCATCATCAGCAGGTCGGTGTAGAGCCGCAATTGCGACTCCCCCTGCACCGTCTCATGGTAATGAAGGTGCTTGACCAGGAACAGGAAGTGAATGCGGGGCGACAGTATACCGGCATCTGCTCCCTCCAGCAGGCGGTGCTTATCCCCTCCAACGGATCCGGAATGCTTGCCATCTCCTTCAAAGAGAACCGGCTGCTCCTCCCCTTCAAAGAGGCTGTGGTGTATCTCAAAGGAGATGCCGTCCTTATACAGCTCGGGCATATGCTTGCCTATCCATGGCAGTATCTCCCGGTAGCGCGGCGACTTAATAATATGTGGCTCATAAGCCTCTGGTTAGCAGGTACTCCCATGCCTCCATGCTCCGCTTTCGCGGCACCAAAAAATCCACATCGTTCATCTGCCTCAGACCCCTGTTGCCGTACACGGTCCTCTCCAGGGCCATACCCTTTATCAGCAGCGGCCTTATACCAATCTCCCCCAGCAGCTTCTCCAGCTCATCATACTTTTCCGACAGCATGGTGTTCCTGCCCAGGCTCTTCATATATGCATTGTATAACACTGAGAGCTGCTGCTCCGGTATCATCCCGGTCAGACCCAGCTCCTTAAAATTATCATATACCAGGGCGCTGATGCCATGCTCATTGGCCAGCCACACAAATCGCTCCCAGCTGTCAATGCCTGCTGCCAGCTTCTCTATCCTCCCCCTGTCCTCATCAGTGAAAGAGGTGCGGCAGAGGGCAATCAGCAATTCATGCACGGGCATTATCTTCATCATCAATACATGCTTTTTTGCTTTTCATACAGGCGGCTGTAGCTGCCGCCTGCCTTCATCAGCTCATTATGGGTGCCCGTCTCCGTCACCACACCCCCGTCTATCACCACTATCCTGTCGGCTATCTTCACATTGGCCAGCCTGTGACTGATAAGTATACATGTGCGTCCGGCCGACAGCTCCTTAAAGCGACTGAACATATCATATTCGGAGGCGGCATCCAGGGCCGAGGCCGGCTCATCCAGCACCAGTATCTCCGGCTCGCGGTACAGGGCTCTCGCCAGCGCTATCTTCTGCCACTCGCCCCAGCTCAGCTCCCGGCTGTCATCAAACAGCCTGCCTATTACGGTATCATAGCCCCGCGGCAGGCTCTCCAGCAGCTCCGCTATGCCTGCCTTGCCGGCAGCCTCCCTTATCCTGTCCATATCCTTCTCCGTATGTATATCGCCCGCCCTGATATTATCGGCGGCACTGAGGTTATAAAGCATAAAATCCTGGAAGACAACGGAGAACAGCCGGCGGTACCTTAGCGGGCTCTATATTCCTTATATCATTGCCGTCAACCAGTATCTTGCCGGCCCGGGGATCATAGAGCCTGCACAGCAGCCTCACCAGCGTTGTCTTGCCGGCACCGTTGGCACCCACCAGGGCCACCGTCTCCCCCCTGTTGATCTTCAGGCTCACCCCTTTAAGCACATCGCTCTCCGATGAGGGGTAGCTGAAAAAAAGATTCTCTATCCTTATATTGCTCTTTAGCCTGTCCACAGCTATCACGGGCGGACTCACCGTCACCGTCTCCCTCAGCTTAAGAAAATCAAAGATATCAGTTATAAAGAGGCTGTCCTCGTAGAGTCCCGCCACAGCACCCAGCATCTGCTTTATATATGTCATGCCCATCCTGAAAGCCAGCAGGAACATGGCCAGGTCGCCCAAACCTATACCTCCCCCCACCGTCTGCATCACTATATAATACAGTGTCACCAGCACTGCCGCCGACTTAAACACAGCAGACACCAGCTCTATCAGCGAGCGCCGCCTCACTATCTCCAGCTCCTCCTTCTTCTGCCTGTCGAAACTGTCGCGGAACAGCCCGGAGAAATAGCTGCCAAGGCCGAAAAGACGCAGCTCGCGCGACGGGCGGTCGCCGGTGATCAGCCAGTTGAAGTAGGCTGCCTTGCGGGCTACCGGCGTCAGCTCCCGGCGGAAATTATACAGCAGTCCGGAAAAATGAACCCTCAGCCATATACCCGGTATATTGGCCACCAGCAGTATCACGGCCAGCCACCAGCTGAGGGTAGCCAGCAGTCCCGCTATCAGCAGCAGCGAGATACCCGAACGCAGCAGCAGCACTATATTGTTCACTATGGAACCCGGACGGAAAGGGGCCTCGCGGGCAGCCCTGGTAAGGCTGTCGTAATAGCCGGGATCCTCAAAATGCTGCAGGTCGAGCGACACCGACTTATTATGTATCAGCCGGTACATATATGACTCCAGGTGCCAGGCCTGCTTTTTCCTTACCAGGTTGCCCATGGACTGGGCAGCCTCATCAATGAGATATAAGAGGGCTATGGCCAGTATCATCCACAGCACCATCCTTGTATTGCCGGCACTGATATCATCCGCCGCCATGGTCACCGAGTCGATAAGCTGCTTGATAAACCACAGCAGGGCCAGGGGCAGGAAGCTGCTGACAAGGGATATAATAATATTGACAGCCGTCCAGCCCGGCGCCGAACGCCGCACCAGCTCCAGCGATTTTCTGAATAGCCTGATCCTCTGCTTCATACGCTTAACAATTTATTCACTGCGTGCATGAGACCGCTTCGCCAGATTCATGCCCGCTTCATTAAGGGAAGATACAAAAAATATCTCCTTGTCCACATCCCTGCATAAAATCAGTCATAGTGGAACCTGCACTTGCCTATTAATATTTCATCCTCTCTGACCTGATAGATAAGGCGGTGTTCTTTATTGATCCTTCGCGACCACCAGCCTTTGTATTTATATTTCAGAGCCTCGGGTTTACCAGGACCGGAATGAGGGTTTCGGGAAATATCTTTGAGAAGTTTATTTATCTTATTGAGGATCTTCTTATCTGTTTTTTGCCAGTATAAATAATCCTCCCAGGATTCATCAACAAATATATATTTCATTCTTCAATGAGATCTTTCCGGAACGATGAACCACTTTTAAATTTATCAATCGCAGAATCCAGGCGTGCTTCATTGATCTTTGAGGATAATTCATGTTGTGTCGCAGTTAAAGAATTGTACTCATCCAGTGAAATGATAACTACTCCCTTATTTTTACCACGGTTAATGATAAGGGTGTCGAAATTTTCAGTCACCCTGTCAAGATACCTTTTGATATCTTTTCTGAAATCCGATATGGTTGTTGTAAGCATAATAATTAATTTACGTACATTATAATGTACAAATATATGTACAATTTGTTAAATAAACAAATAAACCAGGCAGCATCAGGAATCCAATTTCCTCAGCCCGATCAGCATCAGCCATCCAAATTCCACAGGCCCGACAGCTTCTGTCATCAGAATAAAACAGCCCGATCAGCAACAGTCACCCGGATAACACAATCAGGCAGCAAATAAATTGTATCTTTGTGGAAAACAATATATATGGCAAAGAAAAAGAAGCCGGCAAAAGACAATAAGAAGCTGGCCGGACAGGTAAAACAGGTATTCCAGGGAGAGCAGAAAAAAATATTCAACTATAAGCAGGTGGCGGCGCGACTCAATATCACCGAGCCCACACAACGCAAACAGATATCAAACATCCTCTTCGAGCTCAAGAAGATGGGCTTTATAGAGGAAGTCAACAAAGGCCGCTACAGGATGAGGCAGTCCGGGGGCCACGTCACGGGCACCGTGGATATGACAAGGCAGGGCTATGGCTTTATCACAGGCACCGAACTTGAAGAAGACGTGTTCGTGTCCAACCGCAACCTTAACACGGCCCTGAACGGCGATAAGGTGAAGGTGCGTATGCTGGTACGCAGGAAAGGTAACAGGCCCGAGGGCGAGGTGGTGGAGATAACAGAGAGGGCGCGCGAGACCTTCGTGGGCACGGTGGAGACAATGCCGCAGTTCGCCTTCCTGATACCCGACACCAAAGGGATGCCCTTCGACCTGTTTATACCTAACGACAAACTGAACGGGGCAACGCAGGGAATGAAAGCGGTGGCGCGCATAACGCAGTGGGACCCCAGGCAGAAAAACCCGGTGGGCGAGATAGTGCAGGTGCTGGGCATGCCGGGTGAGCACGAGACGGAGATACATGCCATACTGGCCGAGTTTGAGCTGCCGGTTAAATTTACCGATAAGGTGGAGAAGGCGGCGGAGAAGATACCGGCGCAGATAACAAAGGAGGAGGCGGCAGCCCGCCGCGACTTCCGCAAAACACTTACATTCACCATCGACCCCGCCGATGCCAAAGACTTTGATGATGCACTGTCGCTGCGCAAGCTGAAGAACGAACTGTGGGAAGTGGGGATACATATAGCCGATGTGACGCATTATGTTGATCAAAACAGCGTGGTGGACGAGGAAGGGGAGCACCGCGGCACCTCGGTATACCTGGTGGACCGCGTGGTACCCATGCTGCCGGAAAGGCTGTCCAATAACCTCTGCTCGCTTAACGCGGGAAGCGACAAGCTCACATATTCGGCTGTCTTTACCATGGATGATGAGGCCAACATAAAGGAACGCTGGTTCGGACGTACCATCATTAACTCGGACAGGCGCTTAACATACGCCGAAGCACAGGACATAATAGACGGGGCTAAGGGTACGCAAAATCAAAAAAATCAGCAAGACCCCCTCAAAGATACAATACTCACACTGCACGGCATGGCGCAGAAGATGCGGTCGCGGCGATTCGACAAAGGGGCTTTCTCCTTCGAACGCAGGGAGATGCAGTTTGTGCTCGACGAGAAAGGGTACCCGGTCAATATTAAGTTCCGGGAAACCGGCACCGCCAACCAGCTGGTCGAGGAATTTATGCTGCTGGCCAACAGGGAGGTGGCCGAATTCATTGGTGGTGTAAAGAAGGAGAAGAGAAAGACATTCGTATACAGGATACATGATAAGCCCGATCCGGAGAAGATAGATAAGTTCGGCCTCTTCGTCAAGCGCTTCGGCTACAAGCTTGACAGCAAGAGCGGACGCTCACTGTCCCACTCCCTCAACAGCCTTATCAAAGAGGTGCAGGGCAAGAAGGAGGAGAATCTTATCGAGACACTGGCACTGCGCTCCATGGCCAAGGCGGTGTACTCAACGGAAAATATTGGTCACTACGGCCTGTCATTCAGGTATTACACCCACTTCACCTCGCCCATAAGGAGGTATCCCGACATGATGGTGCACCGTCTGCTGACAGCCTACCTCAAAGGTGAGTCATCAAAGGATAAACAGGAATATGAGGAGAGATGCGAGCATTCCTCCAAAAGGGAAAGGCTGGCAGTGGAGGCCGAAAGGGCATCCATCAAGTATAAGCAGGTTGAGTTTATGCAGGATAAGCTGGGACAGGTATTCGAAGGGGTCATAACAGGCGTAACCGAATGGGGTATTTACGTGGAGATAGTGGAGAACCAGTGCGAAGGCATGGTGTCCACACGCGACCTCGATGATGACTTCTACGAATATGATGAGGATAACTACTGCGTGCGCGGACGCTATAAGAATAAGGAATATACCCTTGGCGACAGCGTGCAGGTAAGCGTGGTCAAAGCCGACCTGCAGAAAAAGCAACTCGACTTTATGCTCGAATCATAAAATTTTATGCATCAGCCATCCAAATTCCACAGGCCTGACAGCTTCTGTCATCAGAATAAAACAACCCGATCAGCAACAGTCACCCGGATAACACAATCAGACAGCAAATAAATTGTATCTTTGTGGAAAACAATATATATGGCAAAGAAAAAGAAGCCGGCAAAAGACAATAAGAAGCTGGCCGGACAGGTAAAACAGGTATTCCAGGGAGAGCAGAAAAAAATATTCAACTATAAGCAGGTGGCGGCGCGACTCAATATCACCGAGCCCACACAACGCAAACAGATATCAAACATCCTCTTCGAGCTCAAGAAGATGGGCTTTATAGAGGAAGTCAACAAAGGCCGCTACAGGATGAGGCAGTCCGGGGGCCACGTCACGGGCACCGTGGATATGACAAGGCAGGGCTATGGCTTTATCACAGGCACCGAACTTGAAGAAGACGTGTTCGTGTCCAACCGCAACCTTAACACGGCCCTGAACGGCGATAAGGTGAAGGTGCGTATGCTGGTACGCAGGAAAGGTAACAGGCCCGAGGGCGAGGTGGTGGAGATAACAGAGAGGGCGCGCGAGACCTTCGTGGGCACGGTGGAGACAATGCCGCAGTTCGCCTTCCTGATACCCGACACCAAAGGGATGCCCTTCGACCTGTTTATACCTAACGACAAACTGAACGGGGCAACGCAGGGAATGAAAGCGGTGGCGCGCATAACGCAGTGGGACCCCAGGCAGAAAAACCCGGTGGGCGAGATAGTGCAGGTGCTGGGCATGCCGGGTGAGCACGAGACAGAGATACATGCCATACTGGCCGAGTTTGAGCTGCCGGTTAAATTTACCGATAAGGTGGAGAAGGCGGCGGAGAAGATACCGGCACAGATAACAAAGGAGGAGGCGGCAGCCCGCCGCGACTTCCGCAAAACACTTACATTCACCATCGACCCCGCCGATGCCAAAGACTTTGATGATGCGCTGTCGCTGCGCAAGCTGAAAAATGGTCTCTGGGAAGTGGGGATACATATAGCCGATGTGACGCATTATGTTGATCAAAACAGCGTGGTGGACGAGGAAGGGGAGCACCGCGGCACCTCGGTGTACCTGGTGGACCGCGTGGTACCCATGCTGCCGGAAAGGCTGTCCAATAACCTCTGCTCGCTTAACGCGGGAAGCGACAAGCTCACATATTCGGCTGTCTTTACCATGGATGATGAGGCCAATATAAAGGAACGCTGGTTCGGACGTACCATCATTAACTCGGACAGGCGCTTAACATACGCCGAAGCACAGGACATAATAGACGGGGCTAAGGGTACGCAAAATCAAAAAAATCAGCAAGACCCCCTCAAAGATACAATACTCACACTGCACGGCATGGCGCAGAAGATGCGGTCGCGGCGATTCGACAAGGGGGCTTTCTCCTTCGAACGCAGGGAGATGCAGTTTGTGCTCGACGAGAAAGGATACCCGGTGAATATTAAGTTCCGGGAAACCGGCACCGCCAACCAGCTGGTCGAGGAATTTATGCTGCTGGCCAACAGGGAGGTGGCCGAATTCATCGGTGGTGTAAAAAAGGAGAAGAGAAAGACATTCGTATACAGGATACATGATAAGCCCGATCCGGAGAAGATAGATAAGTTCGGCCTCTTCGTCAAGCGCTTCGGCTACAAGCTTGACAGCAAGAGCGGACGCTCACTGTCCCACTCCCTCAACAGCCTTATCAAAGAGGTGCAGGGCAAGAAGGAGGAGAATCTTATCGAGACGCTGGCGCTGCGCTCCATGGCCAAGGCGGTGTACTCAACGGAAAATATTGGTCACTATGGCCTGTCATTCACCCATTACACCCACTTCACCTCACCCATAAGGAGGTATCCCGACATGATGGTGCACCGTCTGCTGACAGCCTACCTCAAGGGCGAGTCATCAAAGGATAAACAGGAATATGAGCAGAGATGCGAGCATTCCTCCAAAAGGGAAAGGCTGGCAGTGGAGGCCGAAAGGGCATCCATCAAGTATAAGCAGGTTGAGTTTATGCAGGATAAGCTGGGACAGGTATTCGAAGGTGTCATAACAGGCGTAACCGAATGGGGTATTTACGTGGAGATAGTGGAGAACCAGTGCGAAGGCATGGTGTCCACACGCGACCTCGATGATGACTTCTACGAATATGATGAGGATAACTACTGCGTGCGCGGACGCTATAAGAATAAGGAATATACCCTTGGCGACAGCGTGCAGGTAAGCGTGGTCAAAGCCGACCTGCAGAAAAAGCAACTCGACTTTATGCTCGAATCATAAAATTTTATGCCCGAAACATGGCCGCTATTCCTTGCCAAACATGGGCATAAGAAATATCCAGGGTAAAGAAAAACCTGTATTTTCACCAATTTACGATACAGCCAGGGGATTATTCTGGAACTATCATGAAGACAAGCTGAAAGTAATTTATTCTGATAAAAAACGTTTAAAATCTTTCATTAAAAAGTATTCCGATAGCAGTTCACCAAAAATAGGTTGGGATGGTTACAAAAAATTGAACCATTTTGAATTGGTCGAAAATCTTATTAAATTACCGCTTGCAGTAAGCTGCGAAACATTAAAAAACATATGTGATGAGGCAAAAATAAATGAAGTGATAAACATAATAGACAGGGAATTTGGTCAATTAATGAGTTTTGAGAGAAGGGAGCTGGTTAAAAATTGTTTACTATACAGACACGATTGCATTAAGAAAATCTTTAACTTTGCATCATGATTGAAAAGTTGAAAAATATATTGTGGAAAGTTGACGGCATGGAGTTTAATGATAATCCTGCCGGTTCGGAGGGTGCTTTTCAATTAAAATACGGAAAGCAGGTAATAGGTATATTGTCATACGAGGATAATCAATGGACTTTTAAGTATTCAGATGAATTCCGGAAAGGAACGGAATTAAATCCTATTATCGATTTCCCGGATACTGAAAAAATTTACATTAATGACCAATTATGGCCATTCTTTGCTTCTCGTATTCCGTCGTTGAATCAACCATTTCAACTAAAAAAGATACTCAAAGCAAATATCAGGAAGGATGATTCTGTAGGTTTACTACGTTTATTTGGTAATGAGACTATTACAAATCCTTTCAGGCTGTTGGCTATATAATTTTGAAAGATTAGCTCAACACAACAGCAGCATGGCATGATCAACCTGGAGACAAAATATACGCGCTCACCGGGAATAGTGGCACGTGACACCGGCGATGACTATGTGCTGGTGCCGGTAACAGACAATATCGCAGACATGAAATCCGTTTATACTCTTAACAGCACCGCCGCCTTTATTTGGGACAGGCTCGACGGCAAACATACGGTGAAGGATATCATCGATGAACTGGAAGAGGAATTCGAGGTGCAGCCCAGGGAGGCTGTCGATGATGTGCTGAGCTTCTTCCGCGATATGAAAGAGTACCTTATCATTATTGAATGAGCAACTATTCCCTCAAAATAGCAGACTATGTCATCCTCTTTAAGGGGATGAGCGGATCACCCGTACTCAATCCCGCAGCCCCGCAACAGGACTTTATCACCACAGACGAAAACTATGACCTGGCAGTCAATGTATCCAGGGGTCCCGTGCAGCTGCCCCCGGACGCCACAGCCGTCTTCAGGGCACCGCAGGTGGAGGAGACAGGGGGCGTAAGGATAAAAAAAAGTGACAGGTTCTGGACCGTATACCATAAAGCACCGAAAATAATAATACATACCATCTGTCCCGCCGATGATAACTGCCGGGAGGCTATGCTGACAATAAGACCTGAAGAGCTTAGCTGGGACCTGGTGATGGATACCCGGACAGACAGGGTCAACCCCATGTGCTACCCGGTGGACGGACTCCTGCTCTACTACCTCACGGCCCTTAAAGGGGATATATTCATCCACGGATCAGGGGTGCTGCACCACAACCGGGGATACCTGTTCACCGGCAGGTCGGGTAAGGGCAAGACAACAATGGCAGGTATCTTTCATAAGGAGGGATCGAAGGTGGTGCATGACGACAGGCTTATACTCAGACAGAAAGACGGCGCTGTGTATATGTATAACACCCCCGTATATAATAATGAAAAGAGTAAAAAGAGCCTGCTATCATCAATATATATCATCGAGCATGGCAGCACTAACGAGGCCCTGGCGCTGCGTCAGCCGGAGGCCATGACGGCCGTGATGGCCAACTGCATACAGCACCACTGGAATATTAGCCTGATAGAGAAACTGACGGAGGCTATACATAAGCTCATAATGACGGTAAACACAAACTTACTTAAATTTGTGCCTGACAGCACGGTAATAAAATATATCGAGAGTGACGGATCCTGATAAAGACCAACGGAAAGTGTTGCGCGACCTGGCAGATGAGCTGCTCGACAAAGGGACATCCCTTCGTGTGGAGGCAGCAGGATACAGCATGTACCCGGCTATCAGTCCCGGTAACATAATCATCATCAAACCCGTACCCTGGGAAGAGCTTAAATGCGGCATGATAATAGCCTGGAAAAGAGAAAAAGATATGGTGGTGCACAGGCTGGTGCTGGCCTATGAGTCGGACGGCGAGAGGTACTATATCACGCGGGGCGACAGCTGCCGGTCGTCGGACAAACCCGTAACGCGCGATATGATAGCCGGACGCGTAGAGGCCATATACAAGGGGCATAACCTTATCCGTCCCCTCAAAATACACCCCATACCCGAAAGGCAGTACAGGCTCAACCGCCTCAGAACGGTGCTTATCTCCTACCTCAACAAAATGCTGCTCCTCAGAAAAAGAGGGAAATAAACCCCGGAAAAGCCGCATATCCATTTCTTTGGCGCTAAAAGCACTGCATTAGAAAGGCATGTATTATCTTTGCAGGTGATGAAGACACAAAAGATACAGGAAGAGATAAAACACAGGGTACTGGTGCTCGACGGTGCCATGGGCACCAGCATACAGAAATATAAGCTGGAGGAGGAGGACTACCGCGGCAGCAGGTTCAGTGATCACAGCATGCCGCAGAAAGGGAATAATGACCTTCTCAATATAACGGCCCCCCATATAATAAAGGAGATACACCTTAAGCACCTGGAGGCCGGAGCCGACATACTGTCAACAAACACCTTCAATGCCAACGCGGTTTCTATGGCCGACTATGGCATGACAGAGCATGTCTATGAGATAAACAAGGCAGCAGCCACACTGGCAAGAGAGGCTGTAAGTGAATATAATACCTCCCGCTGGGTGGCCGGATCCATGGGCCCCACCAACAAAACAGCATCCATGTCGTCGGATGTGGCCAGTCCCGCCTCACGCGCAGTAAGCTACGATGAGCTGAGGGAGGCCTACGCTGAGCAGGCACGGGGACTAATAGACGGCGGGGCAGACATACTGCTGATAGAGACGGTGTTCGATACGCTCAATGCCAGGGCGGCACTCTTCGCCATACAGCAGGTCTTCGAAGAGAAAAATACAGAGCTGCCGGTGATGGTGTCGGGTACCGTAACGGATATAGGGGGCCGGATGCTGACGGGACAGACCATAGAGGCCTTCCTGGTGTCGGTAAGCCACTACCCCCTCTTCAGCATAGGCCTTAACTGCTCCTTCGGGGCTGAGAACCTGAGGCCCTTTATAAGGGAGCTGTCGGCCCGCGCACCATTCAACATATCGGTGCACCCCAATGCCGGACTCCCAAACCAGTTCGGTGAATATGAGCAGGCGGCAGAGGAGATGGCGGCACTGATGAAGGGATACCTTGAGGAGGGACTGGTAAACATTATCGGGGGATGCTGCGGCACCACCGAAAAGCATATAGAGAAGCTGGCGGAGCTGAGCAGTAACTATAAACCCAGACAAATACCGGAGAAGCCGAAGGTGACGGCGCTTAGCGGACTGGAGCCGCTGAAGATAACACAGGAGATAAACTTCGTCAATATAGGTGAGCGTACCAATGTGGCGGGATCGAAAAAGTTTGCGCGGCTCATAAAGGAGGAGAAATATGACGAGGCCATGACGGTGGCACGCAGCCAGGTGGAGAACGGGGCCCAGGCCATTGATATATGCATGGATGAGGCTCTGCTGGATGCCGAAAAGGAGATGACAGCCTTTATAAACCATATACTGGCCGACCCGGAGATAGCAAGGGTGCCGCTGATGATAGACTCATCAAAGTGGAGCGTCATAGAGGCCGGACTAAAATGCACACCGGGCAAGCCGGTGGTTAACTCCATAAGCCTCAAGGAGGGTGAGGAGGAGTTTCTGCAGCATGCAGGGCTGCTCAAAAAGTACGGGGCGGCAATGGTGGTCATGCTCTTCGATGAGAAGGGTCAGGCCGACAGCTACGAGAGGCGCATAGCGGTGGCTGAACGCTCATACAAGCTGCTGACTGAAAAGGCAAACATAGATCCCGTTGATATAATAATGGATCCCAATGTGCTGGCCATAGCCACAGGCATAGAGGAGCATAATAATTATGCGGTCGACTTTATTAAGGCCACTACATGGATAAAAGAGAATCTGCCGGGCGTTAAGGTGAGCGGGGGCGTAAGCAACCTGTCCTTCTCCTTCAGGGGCAATAACACAGTGCGCGAAGCCATGCACTCGGTATTCCTCTACCACGCCATAGAGGCGGGCATGGACATGGGCATCGTCAACCCGGGCATGCTGCAGGTATACAGCGAGATAGAGCCGGATCTGCTCCAGCTGACCGAAGATGTGGTGCTTAACAGGCGTAAGGATGCTACCGACAGGCTGATTGTCTACGCGGAGAAAGTGAAGGACAGTGACGGCGCCGAAAAAGAAAAAACGGATGCATGGAGGGAAGCTGATGTGATGCAAAGGATAAGGCACTCCATGATAAAAGGTATTGATACTTATATAACGGAAGATGTGGAGGAGGCCCGGCAGGGGATGGACAAAGCCCTGCATGTGATAGAGGGACCGCTGATGGAGGCCATGAACGAGGTGGGCGACCTCTTCGGATCGGGTAAGATGTTCCTGCCGCAGGTGGTGCGCAGCGCCAGGGTAATGAAGAAAGCGGTGGCATGGCTCACCCCGTACATAGAGAAAGAGAACGCGGCGGGCAGCAAGAGCACGGCAGGCAAGGTGCTGCTGGCAACGGTAAAAGGTGATGTGCATGATATAGGCAAGAATATAGTGGGGGTGGTGATGTCATGCAATAACTACGAGGTGATAGACCTGGGGGTCATGACACCGGCAGCAGAGATAATAGACAGGGCCATAGAGGAGGAGGCCGACTATATAGGGCTGAGCGGACTCATAACTCCCTCGCTGGAGGAGATGGTGACTGTGGCCACCGAAATGCAGAAGAGGGGACTGCAAATACCTCTGCTCATAGGCGGGGCAACAACATCGGAGATACATACGGCTGTGAAGATAGCGCCGGTATATAAATACCCGGTGGTCCATGTAAAGGATGCCTCACGCTCCACCACGGTGCTGTCAAAGCTGGCAGGCAGCAGGCGCGATGAAAAGTACATCACGGATACAGCAGAAAAATACGAGGCGCTGAGGGATGACTATGCCGGCAAAAAGGCTGCAAGGCAGCTGCTAAGCATAGAGGAGGCGCGTAACAACAGGGCGCGCATCGACTGGCAGGCAGGGGTGGCACCACCACCGGTGGCACCGGGATTACATATATTCGATAACTACGATATAAAAAAGATAGCCACTTATATAGACTGGACATTCTTCTTCTTTGCATGGAAGATAAACGGCAGGTATCCCGCCGTCTTCGACGACCCGGTTAAAGGGGAAGAGGCACGTAAGCTCTACGATGATGCCCTGCATTACCTCGGGATAATAAGCGATACGGGGATGATGAGGGCGCGCGGGGTAACCGGACTCTTCCCTGCAAACAGCCGGGGCGACGATATAGTGTACAGAACAGGCGCCGGCGGGGATGCAGAGGAGGTAACATTTAACTTCCTGCGTAGCCAGGAGAAAAAGGAAGCCGGCAAACCCAACCTCTGCCTGGCCGACTTTGTGGCGCCGGAGAGCAGCGGGATAAAAGACCATGCCGGGCTGATGGTGGCCTCTGTAAGCATAGATGAGGAGAAGATGAAACCATGGGCTAAGGACGACTATGCCAGTATAATAATACGCATACTGGGCGACAGGCTGGCCGAAGCCTTTACCGAGCTGCTGCATGAGAAGGTGCGCAGAGAGCTGTGGGGCTATGCCGCAGATGAGGAGCTTAGCCTGGAGCAGATGCTTAAGAATGAATATAAAGGCATAAGGCCGGCACCGGGATACCCGGCCTGCCCCGACCATACCGAAAAAGAAAAACTGTTTGCCATGCTGGGGGCTGAGAAGAATGCCGGGGTGAGGCTGACGGAGAACTATGCCATGGACCCGGTGTCCTCGGTCAGCGCCTGGATATTTGCTCATGAACAGTCGGCCTACTTCAATGTTGGTAAGATAGCCGCCGACCAGCTGAAAGACTATGCCGCACGCAAAGGGATGACAACACAGGAGGCAGCCCGCTGGCTGGCCCCTAACATATAATAAAACAAATAATGATATTATGACAGTAAAAGAGATACTCGACAGCGCCAAAAAACCACTGTTCACCTTCGAGCTGCTGCCGCCCCTCAAGGGGCACAGCCTGGAGCGTATATACAAGGCCATAGACAGGCTGATAGATTTTGAGCCCGCATATATCAACTTCACCTCGCACCGTAATGAGGTGATATACAAGGAGCGTCCGGACGGACTGCTCGAGAAGCGTACCATACGCAAGCGTCCGGGCACCATAGCCCTGGCGGCAGCCGTAAGGTATAAGTATAACATAACGGTGGTGCCACACCTGCTGGTGGGCGGATTCACAAAGCAGGAGACGGAGAACGCGCTGATAGAGATGAACTTTCTGGGTATAGATGATGTGCTGGCGCTGCGCGGCGACCCGCCGCGGGGCAGCCGTATGTTTATGCCCGAGAGGGGCGGACACAGGTATGCCACCGACCTGGTGAAGCAGATAGTAAATATGAATAATGGCAAATATATCGATGAGGTGGAGCAGACAACACCCACAAGGTTCTGCATAGGCGTGGGCGGATACCCTGAAAAGCACCATGAGTCGCCCAACTTTTACAGCGACCTGGAGATGCTCAAGAAAAAGGTGGAGGCCGGGGCCGACTATATAGTCACGCAGATGTTCTTCGATAACAGCAAATTCTTCAGCTTCGTGGAGGCCTGTCGCCAGGAGGGCATAACGGTGCCCATCATACCGGGTATCAAGCCCGTGGTGTCGCTGAGCGACATAAAGCTGCTGCCTCAGACCTTCAATATAGACCTGCCCACCGACCTGGTAAAAGAGCTGGCCAAATGCAAAAAGAACGAGGATACCTGGCAGGTGGGGGTCGAATGGGCCACCATGCAGTCCAAAGAGCTGCTGTCAAAAGGAGTGCCGGGGATACACTACTATACCCTCGGCAGCTCGGATAATATTTGCCGCATAGTCAAGGCAGCGTACTAAAGCCTCAACAGCAATCCGGTGGCCTGACGCCCCGGATTAAAAAAACCGGCAGAAGAGCGCTTATAGATAAGGATTTTCTTATACCAGCTTAAATTCTTTCTTTATGATATCGACATAGTCCAGCTTCTCCCAGGTGAACAGCTCCACATCTTTCGAGACATCCTCTGAATAGCGTGATTTAAACGTCTTCCTCATAATCCTCGGTGTACGTCCCATATGCCCGTAGGCCGCCGTCTCCTCATAGATAGGGTTGCGCAGCTTAAGTCTCTGCTCTATGGCAGCCGGACGCAGATCAAAGATATCAAGCAGCTTTTTGGCTATCTCGCCGTCGCTCATCTTTATCTTTGCCGTACCGTAGGTATCGATATAGATATTGATTGGCTCGGCCACGCCAATGGCATAGGCCAGCTGCACCAGCACCTCATCGGCAAAGCCTGCAGCCACCAGGTTCTTGGCTATATGTCGCGCCGCATAGGCAGCCGAACGGTCAACCTTGGAGGGGTCCTTGCCCGAGAAGGCGCCGCCACCGTGTGCACCTCTACCTCCATAGGTGTCGACGATAATCTTGCGGCCGGTAACACCGGTGTCGCCATGCGGTCCCCCAATAACAAACTTACCGGTGGGATTGACATGCAGTATATACTTATCATCAAAAAGGCTCCTGACCCTGGCCGGCAGGTTTTTTACCGTGCGTGGTATAAGGATATTCCTCACATCGCCCTTTATCGCGGCCAGCATCCTCTCATCGTCATCATCAAACTCATCATGCTGGGTGGATACCACTATGGTGTGGATCCGGACTGGACTCCCCGCATCGTCGTACTCAACGGTAACCTGCGACTTGGAATCGGGACGCAGATAGGTCATCTCCTTACCCTCACGCCGTATGGCTGCCAGCTCCAGCAGCAGGCGGTGCGACAGCTCCAGGGCCAGCGGCATATAATCATCCGTCTCCCTGCAGGCATAACCGAACATCATGCCCTGGTCGCCGGCACCCTGGTCGAGGGGATTATCGCGTTCAACGCCGCGCGTTATGTCGGGCGACTGCTCATGGATAGCGTTGAGCACCCCGCATGAGTTACCTTCAAACATATATTCACCCTTGGTGTATCCTATACGGTTGATCACATCGCGTGCTATCTGCTGCACATCAACATAGGTGCCGGTACGTATCTCACCGGCTATCACCACCTGACCGGTGGTCACCAGCGTCTCGCATGCCACACGGGCATCCGGATCATAAGCAAGTATATTATCGAGAATAGCATCGGATATCTGGTCGGCTACCTTGTCGGGATGACCTTCCGACACCGATTCTGAAGTAAATAAATAGGCCATTATTACAATATTTAAGTTAATACTGAAAAAAGGTGAGGTAAGATCGGTTGACTGAAACTAAAATAACCCAATACTGCAGGCTGTTTTAGCATTTTTTCATAAGTGGTTGCAATCAGCTCAAATCTTTCCACCATAATGCTGACAAAGGAAACTATTTTTTTAATAATAAGCAAGAGCAGCTCCATGTCCGGATACCTCTACCTTTTCGTATTAGTGCAGCTCCCTCTCCGGATACCGCAATCTTTTCGCATTAGTGCATCTCCCTGCTCTCACACCCTTACCCTTTCGCATATATTTACTATTTTTGCATTTAAACACCACAAAGCGGCTATGGACAATAACTTACAACTATACAACAGCCTCACACGCAGGAAAGAGATATTTGAAGCTCTCAACCCCCCTTTTGCCGGTATGTACGTCTGCGGTCCAACCGTCTATTCCGATCCCCACCTGGGTCATGCCCGGGTCAACAGCGTCTTTGATATCCTCTACCGCTATCTCAGGCACCTCGGATATAAAGTGAGGTACGTCCGTAATATAACCGATGTGGGTCACCTCGAGAACGAGGAGCTGGATGAGGGCGAGGATAAGATAGCCAGGGAGGCGCGGCGCGAGAAGCTGGAGCCCATGGAGATAGTGCAGAAATATATGAACACCTTCCACAGGAATATGCTGGAGCTCAATAACCTGGAGCCTGATATAGAGCCGAGGGCAACGGGACATATAATAGAGCAGCAGCAGCTTATAGAAAGGCTGCTGGAGGAAGGCGTTGCCTACGAGTCCAACGGCTCCGTCTATTTCGATGTAAGCAGGTATAACAAGGATAATAAGTACGGCATACTGAGCGGCAGGGTGCTGGAGGACCTCAGGAGCAATACGCGTGAGCTGGAGGGACAGTCGGAGAAGCGCAACAACTACGATTTTGCGCTGTGGAAGAAAGCGGGTCCCACCCATATCATGCGCTGGCCCTCGCCCTGGAGCGAAGGCTTTCCGGGCTGGCACCTCGAGTGCTCGGCCATGAGCATGAAGTACCTGGGTGAGCCTTTTGATATACACGGCGGCGGCATGGACCTTATCTTCCCCCACCATGAGTGCGAGATAGCGCAGTCCACGGCAGCCCTTAAGAAGCAGCCGGTAAAGTACTGGGTACATAATAACATGATAACCATCAACGGTCAGAAGATGGCACGCTCGCTGGGTAACTTTATCACCCTCGATGAGCTGTGGAGTGGCAGTCACGAGCTGCTGCAGCAAGCCTATGAGCCTATGACCGTCAGGTTCTTTATACTGCAGGCCCACTACCGCAGCACCCTCGACTTCTCCAATGAGGCGCTGCAGGCAGCAGAGAAAGGGTTCAGAAGGCTTATGGAGGCCATCGGCAGGCTGGAGCAGCTGCCGCTGTCAGAAAGCAGCAGCATTGATATAGCCGGGCTGAGGGATAAATGTTATGCGGCCATGGATGATGACCTTAACACCGCTGTCATGATATCACACCTCTTTGACGGTGTGCGCATGATCAACTCGGTATGGGACGGTAGCGAAAGTATAACTGAGGCCGACCGCAGCGCCATGCTGGAGCTGTTCAATGCCATGGCTTTCGATGTGCTGGGATTAAGGAAGCCCGCCGCTGCCGAACACGACACGGAGCTTACCGCGACAGCTTATAGAGTCCATGCTGGAGCTGCGCATGCAGGCCAGGAAGAATAAGGATTTTGATACTGCCGACAGCATACGCGACCGCCTGACACAGCTGGGCATCACCATCAAAGACACAAAGGACGGCGCCGA
>JAXHLX010000023.1:0-163362 GCA_034521735.1 Bacteroidales bacterium | reverse complement strand
GCACATCATCGGGGGCCGTCTCCGGGCGCACCAGGATCACGTCCTTGCCCTCTGCCGCCCATTCCTGCGCGCGCTCCGCGTTGAACACCGCCATGCCGGTGGCCGCGCCGGGGGAGGCGTCGAGGCCCTCCGCGATCAGGTGTCCCTCCTCCCGAGCGTCCAGCTTGGAGTCGGGATCGAAGAAGGGATGCATCAACTGCTCCACGTCGTCGGCGCTGACGCGCATCACGGCGGTCTCCCGGTCGATGACTCCCTCATTGGCCAGATCGACGGCGATCGTGACGGCTGCCTTGGCCGTGCGCTTTCCGGTGCGCGTCTGGAGCATCCACAGCTTGCCCCGCTCGATGGTGAACTCCACGTCCTGCATGTCCTCGTAGAAGGCCTCGAGATGGTCCGTGACCTCGATAAACTGCTCGTAGACCTCCAGGGAGAACTCCTTCAGTTTCTGGATGTCCATTGGGGTCCGAATGCCGGCCACCACGTCCTCACCCTGGGCGTTGTCCAGGAAGTCGCCGAAGAGCTTCTTCTTGCCCGTGGAGGGATTGCGGGTGAAGGCCACGCCGGTGCCGCTCGTTTCACCCATGTTGCCGAAGACCATCGTCTGCACGTTGACGCCGGTGCCCCAATCGTCGGGAATGTCGTTGTACTCTCGGTAGGCGATGGCGCGGGGGATGTTCCAGGAATCGAACACCGCCTTGATGGAGAGCTTGAGTTGCTCGTGAGGGTCGGTGGGGAACTCCTCACCCGTCTTTTCCCGATAGAGGGCCTTGTACTCATCCACTAGCTTCTTCAGTCCGTCCAGACTGACCTCGAAGTCCCGCTTGACCCCCTCCTCCTCCTTCACCTCCGTCAGCAGCTCTTCGAAGTCCTGCCGATCGAGGCCAATCACCACGTCGGAGAACATGGTGAGGAAGCGCCGGTAGGCGTCGTACGCGAACCACTCATCGTCGGTGAGCTCGGCGAGTGCCCTCCAGCGTCTCCTCGTTGAGACCCAGGTTGAGGACCGTATCCATCATCCCGGGCATGGAGACACGGGCGCCCGAGCGGACGGAGACCAGGAGCGGGTTCTCCGGATTCCCGAACTCCTTGCCCGTCTGCTCCTCAATGTCGGCCAATGCCTCTCAGCGTCTGCTCCCACATCCCCGGGGGAAGATCACCGCGCTCCATGTACTCGATGCAGGCGTCGGTGGTGATGGTGAAGGCCGGCGGGACAGGGAATGTCGGCCGCGGTCATTGTGGCCAGGCCCGCGCCCTTGCCGCCCAAGATTTCCTTCATCTCGATCCATTTCGGGCTCGTGGCCCAGCGTTTCCGTCAGTTTCTCCTTGGCGTTTCGCGACAGGTAGACCCACTTCTCAGTCACAGTTTGTTCCCTCCTACAGGTTCTCGGGTAACCCCTCGCCGGGCGATCCAGCGGATCCGCAGCCCGCGACTCTGCTTCGCGCACCCGATGGAGGTCGAGCCGCGATGCGGATCGATCGGCCGGTGAATGGTTACAATCTCAGATTGACAATGCGGATGACGAATAGGCCCTCGGTGAGGGGGCTGGCACAGCGACCGTCTACAGCTAGACACCACTGCGCCGTTGCAGCGCACGGTGTCGTACTGCAACCCTCCTCGCCTTGGCAAGCGTGCTATCGGATGATACACATGTGAAGAAAGCATGAAACCGATTCATGCTTCCCGGTGGCTCATCCGCTGAGTCCAAACAATTGGCTACATCACGACCGGGCTGCAACAGCTGCCGGTCGCTACTGGTTCAAGCCCAAATTATAATGGGTGGGGGTGTAAAGTCAAACCAGACCTGACAGGTTTCCAAAACCTGTCAGGTCTCGGCCGATGTCATCTCCCCGCCTCAGGGCCAGGGAGGCCAGGGTGCTGATGGCGATGACGGCGAGGAGCCCCGCGAGAGCGGCGACCGTTGCCCAGTGCGAAGGGCGATCGTACGCGCTAGGTATTCATCGTAGGTGGTCTCTCCTGTAGTTTCTCTCTCGTGTGGGTCTGCTGCCAGGATGTCGCGCGCAGAGGTCGCTATGGCATTACGGCGCTGCTCAATCAGTTGAGCCTGAGGTTCGGCCCCCCTGGCCTTCACAGCAGTCTTCCCCTGTGTGACGCCTTTTTTTGTGAGCGGCGGCGGACCCCGCCTGATCGTCCACGGTCACCCGTTGTCTACGAGCTGTCGGCCGAATCGCGATCCGACGATGATTGGATCTGGACTTCCAGGCCTCGAAGTTGGCATTCCGTACTTAAGCTCACCGGCAGATGTCGCGGTGTTCGCCTCAGGCTCACCGCTTGCGTTGCTGCGCCGTCTGGTTCGATCGGGACACTGTCCGAGAATCGCACGGATAGGTGGTTCATGGCAAGGGGACACGCGGTTTCGAGACAAGACTGACACCCGGTCCCGGGAGACCGCCCCGGATCAGTCGTGGCGCGTCGATGTGGGCAACGAATCGCTGGAGCTTCGAGCTGACACGATTTGACATATTCCCCGATTGTTCTAGAATAGCTCAGTCATATGGGCCCCGCTGCCGAGGGACCCCGGCGTGGCATGCCTGTTGATGCAGGGAAGACGCTAGCTTCGACCAACCGTCCTCTCCCGCAGTACCGTAAGGTAGCCTAAACCCCGGAGTGCCTTGTAGGCTATTGGGAGGGAGGTGCGTAACTGGACAAAGAACGAGTACACGGATGTTCGAGGCTTCGTAAAGAGCGGTAATGCGTTCTGGATAATCATGTCGAGTAAGGAGGAGAAGATGCGGAAGCGATCATACCGAGCTCCGCTCGCAGTACTGGTGCCGGCGGTGATTGCCGGCTGTTCTGGTCAATATGAATGCACCGACGCGTGGGGATGCGCCACGTTCGATGAAGGTGATACGGTCAAGGTCGGCTACGTTGGCCCGACCACGGGTGACTACTCCCAGTTCGGCATCGACATTCTCTCGTGGCACGGAGCTCGCCTTACAAAAGAACCCCGACGTCGAGGGATGGGATATCGAACTCGTCATCGAGGATACGCAGGGGACGCCCGAGCAGGGCGCGGCTGTAGCGAACAAGCTCTCGGCTGATGGGCAGATCGTCGGCGTCGTGGGCCACACCTTCTCCGGCTCCACGGAGGTGGCCATCCCCATCTACGACGATGCCGGGATCGTCATGGTCTCCACCCCTCCGCTACCAATCCCACGCTGGTTGAGATCGGCTCTGGCGTCTTTAACCGTGTCTGCTTCACAGACAAGATGCAGGCGGAGTTTGCGGCCGAAGTATATCTATGAGGAGCTGGGCATCAACAAGCTGGCCACCATGCACGACGGTGGCGCCTACGGCAAGGGGCTGGCCGATCTGACGGCTGAGATGTTCGAGTCCCTGGGCGGGACCGTGGTCGGCAGCGAGGCTATCACGCCTGGCGAGACCGATTACAGCGCGCCGCTCGCCGCCATCGACTCCCTCGATCCTGGCCTGATCTACTACGGTGGCTACGCCGCCGATGCAGCAGTGCTGGTCGACCAGATGCCGGCCGCCGGCTTGGACGGCGTCATGCTTCTTCGGCTGTGATGGCACCTACGGAGAGGACTACCTCGACCTGACCGGGGACGAGGTTGCCGAGGGCACGTTCTCCACCTTCGTGCCCATCCCGGAGTCCGAGGCTTTCGACGAGTTCAAGCAGAACTACGGAGAGCAGTTCGGCGACCCGCAGGGGAAGCTGAGCCCGTTCAGCCCCCATGGACACGACTCGATGATGCTCATCCTCTCGGCCCTGGACGAGGTCGCGATCACGAGTGGTAACCAGCTGATTGTGCCACGCCAGGAGCTGGCCGACACCGTGCGCAACACGGACAGCTTTGAGGGCCTCACCGGCACGCTCTCCTGTGACGCCAATGGCGACTGCGCTGCGGCTGCCATCCGCTTCATGATGGTCGAAAATGGTGAGTGGGTAGACGGTCCGGGCCAGTAGTCGCTGTCTGACCTCGACCACGTAATGAGGCAGGCCCTGCGCGTCTGCCTCATTGCGTCTTCCTTGCGCGATCACTCCTGAGCGCGGTCGGCGCTGCGTTCGAATGGCTCAGGGCCGGGCGTAGCCAGCAGAGCGCCCAGCCCGTGCTGGGAGCGCAGGGCACATCAGCCGGACGGGGTGACCGGCAGCCCCGGAGGGGGCACCGTGGGTATTGTGCTTCTCCGCGGAGGCGGCCATTTGGAGGTGGCTGTCGCATGACGGTGTACGGCTTTGGCCGCGGGCTGCGAGAAGCAAGAGGGAGCGAGGCTAGTTGGACAAGGGTAGGTGACATGGCGCAAACGACACACGCGAGCGACCTCGGCGTGCGCTGAACCTAGGCCGCACTGTGCAGCCGGCCATCGGCGCGCTGGTCGTCCTAGTCATCTTGTGGCGACTGTGGACCGTCATCTTCGCTCAGCAGCTCTACAGCTCGGACACGTGGTTCCGCTTTGCGATCTCCGGTGTCATCCTGGGCAGTGTGTATGCTCTGATTGCCCTTGGCTACACCCTGGTCTACGGCATTCTCTTCATGATCAACTTCGCTCATCGGGGACGTGATGATGCTGGGCGCCTTCGCCGGCTACTTCGTCTTGGAAGCCTTCCACGCGTCCGGCGTGCTGGCGCAAGGCTTCGGGATGGGTGATTGGAGCGGTAGTGGTAACCTTCGTAGTGGGTATGACGGTTGGAGCTATCGTGGCGGTAATACTGGAGCGTGTGGCATACCGCCCGCTCCGGCAGGCTCCCAGGCTGGTTCCGCTGATCAGCGCCATAGGTGCTTCGTTGTTTCTGCAGAATTTCGCTCAACAAGTGTTCGGGGCCGCCCGCCACACTTACGCAAATCCTGCCTTCATCGAGCGGAACGCCGGGTGGAGCATCGCGATCGGCGGCCAACAGGTCCTAGTGACGTACACGGGTGTGCTGACGCTCGTCTTGTCTACCTTGCTGATGATCGGGCTGTACGTCCTTGTGCAGCGCACCAAGATCGGTCGCGCCATGCGGGCCGTGGCCGAGGACAAGGATGTGGCCGCCCTGATGGGAGTAGACGTGGACCGGGTAATCTCGAATACGTTCCTTATCAGCGGCGTGCTGGCAGGGGCCGCGGGCGTGATGTGGGGCTTCCACATGGGAATCGTCTACCACTACGTAGGATTCATCCCCGGGATGAAGGCCTTCACGGCTGCGGTGATGGGGGGCATCGGGAACATCCCCGGCGCGATGCTGGGCTGGGCTCTCCCTCGGCCTGATGGAGGCTCTCGGGCCGGCTGCCCTGGGTCCTGCCTTTCCAGCTCAAGGACGTGCTGGCTTTCTCCATCCTCGTGCTCGTGTTGATCTTCCGGCCGACCGGGTTGCTGGGAGAGGTGCTCTCGAAGGAGAAGATGTAGGCCATGGTCATCGTAACTGGACGAGAAACGAGCACGCCGGGAGGCACGCTATGAGCAGAGTAAAGCCGCGCCTTCGAAGCGCCCTTATAGCTGGGCTTATCAATACGCTTGTCATTCTGCTCGGGTTGACCGGTCTGGCCGGAACCCTCGTCTCCGGCTGGTTTGGTCTCTCCTCTCAGCGTCCTGGAGCTTGGCTCTTGTTGCTCCTTGTTGCCTACTGGGCGGGAGCGCGGGCGACGAATAGGCCTCGCGCTGAGACGTGGAGGGAGGCGCTGTCGGCAGGCCTTGTTGCCGGCCTGTCGCACGGACTCTTAGTGGGCGCTATCATCTGGCTCCTGTCTGGCTTGGTGAGCAGGGGAATGGATGTGCGCACCTACCTGGCTCAGATATCACCTGAGGCGATGCGGCTGCTAACGTTCGGCCTCGCTCCGTCCGCGGCGGCTGTGGTCTCGTCGGCTTTGATTCTCGTGGGCGGACTGAGTGGTGCTCTACTGAGCTACGCCTATCGGCTTTACGGTCTTGGGGAGCAATGGCAGAGACACTATCATCGCCTTGTCGAGCGAGTCAGGCAATCTTCGCTGATCCGGAGCAGCAGGGAGACTCCTCGTGTGCGCCAATGGCTGTACGCAGCGGCCGCGTTGATCCTGCTCGTTGCGCCGTTGGTGCTGGATCGATACTGGAATTACACCCTGGGCACCGTGGGCATCTACATTATCCTGGGGTTAGGGTTGAACGTCGTTGTCGGGATGGCCGGTATACTGAACCTCGGTTACGCGGCCTTCTTCGCCATCGGGGCGTACTCCGTAGCCATCCTCACGGCCCCTCAGTTTGGGTCTACAATGAGCTTCTGGGTGGCACTGCCTATAGGCGTTCTGTTAGCTACACTTACTGGCGTCTTGCTATCGTTTCCGGTACTGCGAATGCGGGGGGACTACCTGGCGATCGTGACGCTCGGCTTTGGCGAGATCATCCGCATCTTGGCCAAGAGCGATGTCCTGACGGACTTCACTGGTGGCCCCCGCGGTATCCGATCCGTGGGTGGTCCTTCTTTCTTCGGCGTTCGGTTGAACGCCGTGGAGCACTTCGTTTACTTCATCTTGCTGGGAATCGGGGCAGCTGTCTTCATCACGCTGCGGTTGCAGCAATCCCGGGTGGGGCGGGCCCTGAAAGCGATGCGGGAGGATGAGGACGTGGCGCAAGCTGTAGGAGTCTACACCCTCAAGTACAAGGTGATGGCTTTTGCTATCGCGGCTGCCTTTGCTGGCGTGGGCGGCGTTCTGTTTGCGTCACGCAACAAGTTCACAGGCCCGGAGGACTTTACGCTGCTGGTCTCCGTAAACGTACTGTGCATCGTCATCATCGGAAGGCATGAACAGTGTGCCGGGTGTGATTGTGGGAGCCCTGGCACTCAAGGGGCTGCCAGAGATCTTGCGGCAGTTGGATGACTACCGCATGTTGGTCTTCGGTGCGCTTCTGGTGGTGATGATGATCGTGCGTCCCGAAGGGCTTTGGCCGGCGGGAAGGGGCGAAACCTTGACGGGCGCGACGGAGACCAGTGAGAGATCAGAGCAAGCCAGAGACGCTCAGAGGGCCGAGGTGCCACACGGGGGTGACCGGTGGCAATCCTGATAGCGCAGAACGTAACAAAGCGGTTTGGCGGGCTGACGGCGGTCAACTCCGTCGATCTGGAGGTCCCTCAGGAAACCATCGCCAGCATCATTGGACCTAACGGTGCCGGTAAGACGACGTTCTTCAACTGCATCGCCGGTTTCTATCGGCCCGAGGAAGGTGGGTTGATCTTCGATGGGCATTATCTGACTGACTATCGGCCGGACCAGATCGCGGCTTTGGGCATATCGAGGACCTACCAGAACATCCGGCTGTTCAACGAGATGACGGCGATTGAGAACGTCCTCGTCGGCGCCCATCCACGACTTCGGTCCGGGTTCTGGGGCGACATCCTGCGGACTCCCCGGTACGCGTCGCGAGGAACGAAGAGCCTGGAAGAAGGCAGAGGACTTGCTGGAGTACGTCGGGCTCAGCTCCAAGGGAAACGTGTTTGCGGAGAATCTGCCCGATGGGGATCAGCGCCGCCTCGAGATCGCCCGGGCGTTGGCCAACGAACCGAAGCTGCTGCTTCTCGATGAGCCCACCGCTGGGATGAACCCGTCTGAGACCGAGGAGATGATCGTTTTCATCCGCGGGCTACCGCGCGACCTGGGTGTCACCGTCCTGCTAATCGAGCATGAATGAAGGTGGTAATGAGCATCTCGGAGCAGATCCTCGGTTCTCGACTACGGCGTCAAGATCGCTGAGGGGGCGCCGGACGAGGTCCAGAATCGGACCCCAAGGTCATCGAGGCCTACCTAGGACGGGAAGCTCGTGCAGAGTAGAACGGTCGAGGTGTGACATGGCTGATGCTTGAAGTCAACAAGATCCACACCTACTACGGCAACATCCATGGCGCTTAAGGGTATCTCCCTCACGGTCGAAGAGGGCGAGATCGTGACGCTCATCGGAGGGAACGGCGCGGGAAAGACCACGACTCTGAACACAATCTGTGGTCTCATCCATCCCACCCAGGGCACCATTACGTTGCAGGGAGAGGAAATTCACACTCTTCCTGCCCATCACGTCGTCGCTCGCGGCGTGGCGCAATCACCGGAGGGAAGGCAGGTCTTCGGTCGGCTGACTGTGGGGGAGAACTTGCAGATGGGGGCCTTTCTCCGGGAGGACGAGGCGGGTATTCGTCGCGATATGGATCGGGTTTTCGACCTGTTCCCACGGCTGGAAGAGCGGCGCAAGCAGGTGGGCGGCACGCTCAGCTGGTGGCGAGCAGCAGATGCTCGCCATCGGACGGGCACTGATGGGGCGTCCGTCTGTCCTTCTCCTTGATGAGCCGTCAATGGGGCTGGCGCCTCTTCTGGTCGACAGCATCTTCCAGGTCATCCGGCAGTTGAACGAGCAGGGGACCACGATTCTCCTCGTGGAGCAGAACGCTCTGATGGCACTCAGAGTTGCCAGCCGGGGTTACGTGCTAGAGACGGGCCGCGTCTCCCTCGCCGGCACGGCCGAGGAGTTGCGCCGCAACCCCCAGGTTAGGGAGGCGTACCTGGGCGGCTAGGCTAGGTGGCCCCTTGGAGATTCCAGGCCCCCGCGAGAAGCGGGGGCTTTGTTGGTTCAAGACCTTGTTCGCCAGTCACTCAGGCCTTCTGGTGGTGAGTGGTAGAACTCCAGGCAGGGCAGTGGGCGACTGCCATCCCGGCGTGTGGGGAACGGCGGCTGAAGAAGATCTCTCCAGTGATTGCCGGCCTCTACGAGAACAAGCAGCAGGGAGATTCCGAGGAGGAGTGCAGATGAATGAGACGCCGTTGACCCAGGAGGGACGAACGTATCGCGTCTCCCCGTGGGATTCGTGCGGAGAGAGGATGAGCGGATAGCTCTTGGATATCCTTCCGCCCTTCCCCCCTGCCCTTAAGGAGCTGGAGCACTTCAGCCACGTGCAGATCATCTGGTGGTTCGACCAGTTCGACGACGAGACCCACCGTCAGACCACCCGATTCGAGGAAGATGCCGTTCGATGCTCCTATTCTCGGCGTATTCGCGTCGCGCGCACCGATGCGCCCTAATCCCATCGGCCTCACCACAGCCAAGATTGTCCGTGTCGACCACGACGAGGGCTGGGTGCAGGTCGCTGACGTGGATGCGTTTGACGGCACGCCCATCCTGGATATGAAGGGCTATCTTCCCCACTGTGATCGCGTGCGGAACGTCCGGGTGCCGGCTTGGGCAGCGTATTGGCCTGACTGGGTGCCGGAGGAAGGCCTGGGTCTGGAGGACTAATCAGGTGGCCTGTTCCGAAGGACGATTTCAAGCCCGTGCAGGCTGCCTGGACTGGGGGTGACGAAGTGGATGGCGTTGGAAGGGATGTGATCTGATGAGGAGCTTGGAGTTGCGCACGATTCGCGAGCCACTTCCAGCGGGCCGCTTGCCTTGCCCTATCGAGACAGGAGAGATGTGACTGTGGAGATCAGACTGTCTGCCCGACCTCCGTTCTGCCTTCCTGCCGTGATCACCTCGCACGGATGGGTGAGACTGGCGCCATTCTCCACGGATACTGGCAGGAAGATCCTCACGTACGTCGACTTGCTGAGCACCGGTCGCGTGGTGGAGTTGACGATCTGTCAGGCGGGGGACGGGGTGTGTATCTCGGTGGAGGGTGCGTTGAGCAGCGCTGAGGAGTCCGAGGTAAGGGAGAAGGTGGGCTGGATGCTGGGATTGGAGCAGGATTTCACCGACTTCTACGCTGTCGCCGCCGACGAACCGAAACTCGCTCACGTCAAGGAGCGCGCGCAGGGACGCTTGCTCCGCTCACCGAGCCTCTTTGAGGACACGGTGAAGACGATCCTCACCACCAACACCAGCTGGGGCGGCACCATCCGTATGGTCGAGGGACTGGTATCCGAGTTCGGTACGCCTCTACCCGCCGATCCCGCCCGGCGTGCGTTCCCGACCCCCGAGCAGGTGGCGCGCGGCGACGAGGATGATGCTTCGTGCGGCTGCGGGCCTGGGGCTATCGGGCCCCCGACGTGCTGGAGCTGGCTCGGGCGGTGGCTTCTGGTGTTCTGGACCTGGAATCGTTGAAGAGCACCGCCCGACCCACGGATCAGGTGCGCCAGGAGTTGCTGGCGATCAAGGGGGTGGGATCCTACGCGGCGGCCAACTTGTTGATGCTCCTGGGACGGTACGATTTCGTCCCGGTGGACTCCTGGGCTCGGAAGATGGTGTCGCGCGAGTGGCACCGAGGAAAGCCCGTGGAAGGGGCAGACGTGGAGGCAGCCTTCGAGCGGTGGGGAGCGTGGAAGGGACTGGTGTACTGGTTCTGGAACTGGACGGCAGAGCCCATCGAGTGGCTTCTCGAGACCGACCAGGAGAACCCGGCTGTGCGGTACTTCGCGCTGCGCGATCTGCTGGAGCTACCGGAGTCCCACGACCGGGTCCGCCGTGCTAGGTCGGCCATCATGCGCGAAGGCCCGGTGCCGGTGATCTTGGAGGCGCAGGAGCCGGACGGCTACTGGGTCAAGCCGGGCAGCGGCTACTCCCCCAAGTACCGATCCACGGTCTGGTCGGTACTCCTGCTGGCCGAGCTGGGCGCTGACCCGGAGGAGGCCCGGGTTCGTCGCGCGTGTGAGTATCTCCTCGACCACGCTCGGGCGCCGAACGGGGCCTTCTCCGTGTACCAGAAGCCAGTTGCCAGCGGGGCCCTCCACTGCCTCAACGGGAACCTCGTCTTCGCCCTGCAGCGACTGGGATTTGGCGAGGACCCTCGCGTAGGGGAGGTGCGAGACTGGCTGGCTCGTTCGATCGTGGGGGAGGAGTTTCTCGACTACTATGGATCGGGCGTGTGCGCGCCGGGCTTTGCCTGTGGTGTAAACGAGAAGCAGCCCTGCGCGTGGGGCGCCAATAAGGCGCTACGCGCCTTACTGGAGACGCCGGAGCAGGCAAAGACGCCGCTTGTGGAGCGAGCGCTGGAGCGTGGCGCCCAGTTTCTCCTCAGCCGCGATCCTGCTGTGGCTGACTACCCGTACACGGAGCGGGTCAGCTCGACCTGGTTCAAGCTGGGATTCCCCTTGACCTACTGGAGCGATGTCCTGGAGACGGTGTCGAATCTCGTGCGGCTGGGCTACGGTCAACATCCACGTGTGGCGCCTGGCCTTGATTGGGTCCGTGAGAGGCGCGACGACCATGGTCGATGGCGCCTGGAGAACAGCTTGCGGGGCAAGATGTGGGTGGACATCGAGAGACAGGGTCAGCCGAGCAAATGGATCACCCTGCGGGCCCTGAAGGTCCTGAAGGCGGCTGGGCTGTACACGCCTGATTCGTGACCGCTGGCCCGGTCTCTCAGTGGTCTGTGCCCCGCTGCCCTCGTGGTAGCGGTACGCAGCGCCACATGGCGGGCCCTCGTTTGCATCCGACCGAAAGCGCCGTTGGACGCTCTAGCCTACGCGCTGTAACGACTCTCGCTCAGCGTCACCTCAGGCCAGTTCGCATGCCAATAACGCGACCAAGAGGGCGACATTGATGGTCAGCGCGATAAGCCCCTTCTCCACGACCATCTCCAGGACGTCCGTCCCAGAAGAAGAGCACGATCGCCGTCGACAGGACTGCCGAACCGATGACCACCGGGCGCCACCAGGCGGCCCGGAAGATGAGACTCAGTCCCCCCGGCCACGAAACCGAGGGTTGCCAGGGCGCACAAGCCTCCGACGAGCGCCCGCGCTAGCCTGTCTCCGAGCAGAAGGGTGGAGAGCCAGAGACTCACCGCTCCAGCCCACTCCTCCGCCTCCGAACTCGATCCACCTCTGGCTAAGCGTCACGTACCAGAGGTGGACGAGCCCGTGCAGCACAAGGAAGATCCCCGTCAAGACCGTGAACATGTCCCTTCTCCTTCGTCAGGTGCACGGTATTATTGAAAGCAGTGTATTAAAAGTAAGTGCCGAGGCTCTTAATTGTGCTTTATCTTCACGAAACCCTTTAAAGGCGAGTACCATTATCCGTATCTCTCTGACAAGAAAGGACTTCCTCCTGGGTAGCTCTCCCAGGGGAATGCGCCAGATATCTTCTGTAAGATATTTAATTTTTTGCCTGATCCACTGTCTGATCTTTTTCATTGTCAAAATATTTATTTCCTTCCGAGAATTAAGTCTGTCCGGATAATTTTAAGCACTGCCTTTTCTCAAATAATGATAAAATATTTATTTGTTATTTAAACAACTGGCAATAAACAAATATACTAATGTTAAAATAACTGACTTTAATCTTATTTTAATTATTTTCGAAGAAAAGCGGATATTATGTATACAGATCATATAACTGGTCCCGAATTAATAATTGATAAATCCAAATGCCTGTCCAATCTTGAACGGATGGTGCAAAAGCTAAGGAAGCACAATATTTCCTTCAGACCTCATTTTAAGACACACCAGTCGCGTGCTATCGGACGCTGGTTCAGGACAGCCGGGGTGGATAAGATTACTGTATCATCGCTGAGGATGGCTTATTATTTTGCTGATGACAACTGGAATGACATACTGGTTGGCATAGCCTATAACCCAAGGGAATACTCACTATATGAGAAGCTCGCCGGAAGATGCAGGCTCCAGGCAACTGTTGCCTGCACAGATACAGCCCGTATACTGGCCGAGCAATGCCGCTTCCCACTGGAAGTTATGATAAAGACGGATACCGGTTATAACCGTTCGGGTATCCGCTGGGATGATACTGATGAGATGAGAGTATGCATAAAATATCTTGCGTCCAATAGTAATTTGCGTATCCGAGGCTTAATGACCCATGATGGAAGCACCTATGGACTTAATGATAAAAAATTAATCCTTGATCATTATAACAGGTCTGTCAGCCGAATCAATCACTGCAGGGATAATTCCGGTATCCGGGATTTGATAATATCTACAGGAGACACACCATCGGCATCACTTGCCGGCAGTTTTGAAGGCATAGATGAGCTGAGGCCGGGAAATTTTATTTTCTATGACCTTATGCAATATATTAACGGTTCATGTGAATTTGATGATATTGCGGTTTCCATGTATTGCCCTGTTATAGACATCAGGCGGCGTGCAGAGACAATAGTAATTCATGGCGGTGCCGTTCATTTATCCAAAGACAGCGTTTTAATAGACGGCCGGCCCGCTTACGGGATGCTTGCAGAAATAAACGAAAACGGATGGCATCAAGCGGAAAAACCTGTTTATGTATCCGCTCTTTCGCAGGAACATGGTATCATTGATTGTTCAGGTAATGACCTGATAAAAACCGTAAAACCCGGAGACCTGCTCCCCGTAATACCTGTCCACTCCTGCCTGACGGCTGATTGTAGCGGATCTTACCTGACAACAGAATCTGAAGTTATTGATCATATGAAAGGGAGTGCAGGATACTAAACGTCCTGTCTGCTTGTTCCAAACCTCAATACTATGTGCCATTAGCCGGGCTATATTTAACTGCCGTTTTCATCCTTATTATAACGGCAATAACAGAAGAGTCCCAGTTTATATATTTTAAATATTTTAAGGGAACACTTTGTTGAACGAAGCATTATCTCTATTCTCCTTTGCCTGCGCTTGTAAACATAAGCCAGGAGCTTTGTTACACCAAAAATTCTGAGATTCCTATAATACCTCAGCAGCTTAACGATGCTGGCAAAAGTCCGCTTATCGGTAACCTTATCATAAAGGATATTAAGATTATTTATACTATCCTTTGTTTTAAGGATATATTCCCTGTTTGATTCAAGACCGTCATGAATGAGGCTGTTATCTATATGGGCGATATTTATCCCTGCTTTTTTTAGCTGGTAGGCAAAGAGAGAATCCTCATGCCCGTATTTCTTCAATTCCTCATTAAACTTAAACTTGTCGAGTATGGATTTTTCGATAAGGAAGTTAAAGCCTGAAAAGCTGGAATACGGTTTTTTTCTTCTCTTTTTTACTGATTTCTTCTCGTTATAATAACCAAAATGCCATCTCAGGTATTTATCGGGGTCATCGGGAGCTGTGCTATGATAGTCCGTTCCGCCACATACCACAGGTGCCTTCTTATAATTATCAAACCACCTGGAGAGAAAATCCTTGGGGTTACCCTGTATTAAGGCATCAGCATCAATATAAAGCAGATAGTCTCCCCTTGCATTGGAGGCGAGCAGGTTTCTTATTGCTGCCCTGCCTATATTGTTCTCACTGACTACCAAGCTCACTTTATCAAGCTTACTCAAGGCCTCATACATACCGAGAAAGTCTTCTGAACAGCCATCAGCACCGATAATTATCTCATCGTATTGTTCAATTTCTTTAACTGCATGCTGAAGTCCGGTTATCAATGATGCAATATCATAATTGTATACCGGTATCAATATTGAAATCATACCCTCCTTAATTCTGTGCTCAAATATAGAAAAATATGCCGGATGATACCAGTAAATTTTGGAAAGGTATTTGTAAGAAGTATTTTTGTTACTAAAATTTGCAAATATGATAAGGTCAGTAATATTAGTAATAGCATTGATTATCACAAATTATTCGGCAGCACAGGAATCAGAGGTCTGTAATATACTCTTTGATTTTGAATCTGCAGACAGCAGCTTTATAAGCCTGGCCTATCATCTCGGTGACAAGCAATATATAAAAGACACACTGTACACTGATCTGAACGGTGATGCAGTACTTAGAAGATCCGAACCACTGGAGAAGGGTTTATACATGGTTGTTTTCCCTGATAATAATCTTTTTGAAGTGATAATTGCGAATGACCAGCAATTTAAGGTGTCATGTGACAGGAATGATATAATCAACAGCCTGCACTTTGAGGGGTCCGAAGAAAACACAGCTTTTATTGAGTACAGGAAAAAGTGGAGATCTTTTCAGGAAAAAACGGGTGAATACAGGCAGAAATTAAGCAATCTCAGTAATCAGGACTCAATTAATACCCTGCGTTCAGCGATTAAGGATATGGAAGATGAAACCCTTGATTATATAAGAACCCTTGCATCCGATCATGAGGGCACATTATTATCCGCCATGTTATATTCAATGCTGCCTGTCAGGGTGCCTGATTTTAACATTCCGGATAATGTCTCAAACAGGGATTCAGTAAGATGGATAAAAGGATATATATATAATAAGAATCATTTCTTCGATAATGTAGACCTGGGTGAGCCCGGACTTATACGAACCCCCATTCTGCATAATAAATTAAAAACATTCTTCAGTGATGTAATAATACAGGCCCCTGACTCTGTTATCAGTGAGATAAGAACTGTTCTGGACAGGGCCGGAAAAAATCCTGAGACTTTTCGTTTCACTCTATCTTTTCTTTTCAATCATTACCGCAGCAGCCAGATTATGGGTCATGATGCTATTATAGTTATGCTTGCTGACGAATACTATTTAAACGGCAAGGCTGACTGGGCTGATAAGGATTTCCTTGAAAGTCTGAGAGAGGATGTGGCGCGTATAAGACCCAGCCTGATAGGAAAAAAGGCCCGGGACCTGACCATGCAGACATATTCAGGGCAGCCACGTTCTGTTTACGATATTGACTCTGAGTTCACCATCCTTTATTTCTGGGAACCCAATTGCGGGCATTGTAAAGAATCGACCCCCCTGCTCAAGGAGTTTTACAATAAAAACAGGGATAAGGGTGTTGAGATATATGCCGTATGCACACAGGACAATAAGGAAGAATGGATGGAATACATAGCTGAAAACGGACTCGAATGGATTAACGGCTGGGATCCCACCAGGAATACCGGCTATGATTATTATTATAATGTTAAGGCCACACCGCTGATTTACGTCCTGAATAAAGACAAGGAAATAATTGCCAAGCAACTTCCTGCCGCCAATCTGCAGGGATTCATAGATAATTACCGCCGCATACATTAGTGTCAATCCACAATTGAAATAAACATAAGCAAGCGCTCAGCTTCTAAGCACTCCCTTCATATACAGTATCAGGCTGTATATATCCTTAAACTGTCTTTCGGATACCGAGCTTTTATATATCCAGTTATTCAATTTCCCGTCAGATACAATAGTTATTGAAGGGCTTACCGCATTCTTCCCTGCTTTAATACCCAGCCTGTTCAGTGCTCTTTCTGTCCAGTACAACAACAAACCGCTACCCTCAAGCTTAATGGTCATCCGTGTACGCACGGGGTAGGTAAATACACCTTCACCCCGTATGAATGTGAGGTCTGAACCGGCGAACAGTTTATCAAACACCCCGTTTAAAGCAAGGTCTTCCGGTGCTCCCTGGGTAATACCGTCCTCAGAGGCGAGCCATACCTTATCAACCTCTCTTATAGCGATATGTATATCATGAGAAGAGAAGATAACTGACTTATTATTCTCCGAGGCCAGTCTTCTTAAGAGATAAACAAGTTCATACCTGTTGGGAAGATCCAGGAAGGCCGTTGGTTCATCGAGCAGTATCAACTCAGTATCCTGAGCCAGCGCCCTGGCTATCATTGCCCTCTGCTTCTCACCATCTGACAGTTCGCTTACATTACTCCGGGAATGATCTGCAAGTCCTACACTGGCTATCGATCTTTCAACTATCGCCCTGTCCTTATCGGTCAGCCTGCCAAGCCAGTTGGTATGCGGAAAGCGACCCAGCGATACCAGCTCAAAGACAGACATATTATAGACAGTGGCCAGACCCGTAAAAACAAAACTTATCTTTTTGGCCAGCTCCGGTCTCATATATTGCTCCGGCTTCTGCCGGGATATCAGCACATCACCTTTAAGAGCAGGGTGCAAACCTGCTATGGTTCTTAATAATGTACTCTTGCCTATACCGTTAGGACCTATCAGGGCTGCCATCTCTCCCTGCCTGACTGAAAGATCAAGAGGGGTCATAAGAGCTTTCTCCCGGTCTGTCCCCGCACCAAAGCCTATGCTGAGATTAACAGTATTTAATATGTCAGTGGATGAATCCATTATGTAAACCTGATAAATTTATTTCTTTTAATTATTATCCAGATAAGCACCGGGATACCTATAAGGGCTGTTACCGAATTAACCGGCAGCACCCTGCCGCCCCCGGGCAGCTGGCTTATTATATCACTAAGCAGCAATACTATGGCTCCTAAAAGCATGGTTGCCGGCAACAGATAATTATGTGATGAGCTGGCAAATATAAGTCTGCATATATGAGGTACAGCTATACCGATAAAGGCCAGGGGACCGCAAAAAGCGGTAACGCTGCCTGCCAGTATACTGGTGCTTATAAAAATCAGCATCCTTGCCGTTTTAACCTTAAGTCCTATGCTGGTCGCATGATCCTCGCCCAGAAGGAGGGCATTAAGCATTTTTGTAGTGATAATACTAAGTGTCAGTCCGGCTACAACACTAAAGATAAGTACATTTAACTGTTGCCATGATAAATTACCGAGACTGCCCATAGTCCATATCACAAATGATTTGAGCATTGATTCATTGCTGAAATACTGTAGTATGCTCACTATAGCAGAAACAGCACTGGCAAACATTATCCCCAGGATAAGCACAGTCATTATATCCTTTACCCTCGCTGAGACCACCATGATGAGTATCAGTACCAGTCCGGATCCAAGCCAGGCAGCTGCAACAATAGCCCAGCTGTTAAGAACCAGGGATATGCCGGCTGTTACTGCAGAAGAAAGTCCAAGCACCAGGATCGCCACACCCAGACTTGCACCTGAACTTATTCCCAGGACATAAGGACCTGCCAGTGGGTTCTGAAAAACTGTCTGCATCTGCAGTCCGCTAACAGACAGGGCCATACCTGCCAGCACCGCGGTCAATGCCCTGGGCAGCCTGAACTCATACAATACAGTTAGCAGTCCCGGATCCCCTTTACCTGACAGCGCCAGCAGCAGCTCTACCGGACTGATGCTCACGGAACCTGTCAGCAGATCAAGAACAAAAAGGACAATAAGGAGAAAAGCAAGCAGTAAGAACAAATATTTGCGGGGCATCAGAGTACCCGTATAACTTTTTTTTAGCTGCTCATTCATAGTCATTTGAGGGTATCTGTAAGTGTTTTCAGCCTCTTATAATAAAAAAGTTCATGTTTCGGGAAAAGACCGGGATTTATTATGCTGGCCATATCCTTTAATATTATATGTGGGTTAAGGGCTCCCGATTCCCAGTAGTCATTACCGCCATGACTGTTGATACGCTTATTATTATTATACACCAGGCCTTCTGATATCAGGGGCAACTCAGCCAGGCGGTTATCAACGGACCGTATATCTTCAAGCGATGTTGCTGTACCGGTATTCAACCAAATATCAGCCTCAAGGGCTTTGCGGCACACTGCTTCAAGGCTCATGGGTATTGAGGTATCTGAGTTTTTGTCTGACCAGAGGTATTGTCCGCCGGCATCTTCAATCAACCTGGCTATATACGAATTGCCGGGTGAGACAAACCAACTATCCTTGAATGGCAATCCAAGCATCACCTTTGCCGGCTCTCTCCTGTTATTTTCAATAGTTTCAACAACAGTGATATACTCATCTCTTACGGCCCGGAAAATATTTTCAGCCAGCTCCCTCTTTCCCAGCAGCTCACCATACACCTTTATCCATTCTGCCCGTGCAAGGGGATGTTGTTCAAGATAATCTGCTATATACAATACGGGTATACCCATACTGATAAGCCTGCTGAAGACAGGCACCGATTCACTTCCGACACCATAAACAAGTACGACATCAGGGTCAATACTGTATATTAACTCGGTATTATATCCATTCTCATAACCTATATCAAATACCTTCTCATCATATATCCTTTCCCTTATTTTCCTGTTATAGACGTAAGAGGAACCCGACACTGCACTGATTTGTTCTATACCCCCCAGGGTATCTATCATTGATATATGAGTTGTGGATGTGCAGACAATACTTTTAACCGGACTGATAATAATATTTGTTTCCGGCACATCTGTCGGAATAAGGGATTTATCCTTGCCAATATAATATATATAGTTCCTGTTTTTTGCACCCTGCCACGGGTTTTTTACTGTTAGTTTACTGTAGCCTTCAAATTGCTCAATTATGAACCGTGATGAGTAGTCGTTGGACTGCACATCATCAACTGCCCTGTATGTATCTCTATCGTTATTTCTGCAAGCAGAGAAAAATAATAACAGAGATATATAAATCACAAATTGTCTGAAACACATACTTTCTATCTTATTATAACTTTATCAGTCGATGAGCCTCCGGGGCCATCAATATTAATATAATAGACACCGGGCAGAAGACCGGATACATCAAGCTCATGAATGTATCCTGCACCGGTACTGTAGAAACTCCCTTTCATCATGATCCTTGCTGAATTATCAATTACAGCATATTTGGCAGGTCCTGGTATATCATTGATTATTTTTATCCTAAGCCATGCGGAAGCCGGATTAGGATAAACACTCATGATGCTTTGATGCGCTGGATAAGCTTTGTCTATATCATTATAGACGGTGTTGGTGGCCGTTATCACCTTAAGGCACATGTTAAGGGGGTCTGTTAGATATGGATGTTCATAAAAAGGGTGCCAGCTTATAATATCCTTGAACCAGGCCGTGTTCTTTGAAATATCCACCGGAGCTCCGTGAAATACGGCAAACTGTTGCTGCTCAGCCTGTGCATTATCGCGGTACCAGAGGTGCCAGGCAACAAAAAAGCCTTCAGGAAGTGGCACGGGATCTACAAAATCAAAATACAGATCATTAAAATCGCGAGCGTCGATAATCTTGAATGTTCGCCTGGCCAGTGTTGACTCCGGTTCTGTTATCCCTGACATTATATACACCGTAATACTGTCAGTACTATTAATAAAATTTACCTCAGCTGTTTCAAATACCAGCTCTGTCAGTTCCAGTCCGGGTACAACAGTAAATTTCTCTGCATACATTACCAGGCTGTCGCTGTTAAAACCAGTTGTAAACCCTGTTCCGGGCAGATCATATTCAGTAATGAAGCGCTCATCGCCCGCACAATTACATAAGGTGTCGAATTCAGACCTGTTATCCGCATACGGATCACGCCCGTCCAGCACGCTGACACCCGACCTTGCAGGATCAAGCCATGGCATCAGGCTGCGGTGCTGTTCTTCATAAAGGTCATAAGTTATATCGAGCCGCGAGTAATAGTCATTAACGCTGGTCCCGCAAACGGCTTCACCCCCTGTCAGCAGTCCCACCACCCTGTGATTCTGGTCGAACAGGGGTGACCCCGAGGAACCACCTTCGGTAGTACCTTCATCCCATTGCAGCACTTTCCAGAATCCATCTTCATACATATCCTGGAAAGTGTCTATAACCGGCGGATCGCCATCGGTAGTGATCTTTTTCACATCACCTGAAGGATGATGTATTGTGACGGTACTGTCCGGCACTGTGCCGCTCACATCCCATCCGGCAAAATAAGGCTTATAGTTAATGGGTGGAAAATCATCCAGTCTCACTATAGTAAAATCAGTATTTTCATCTGCTGCCATCAGCTCAGCCCCTGAAAGGCTGTAGTCTATGCTACCGTCAGGTCCATCGCAGTAAGGACTTTCATATCTGAACACATAAACAGAGTTTAAAGCATGCTGTTCTGATTTTATCACGTGATTGGCGCTTATCACATAAGGTATATTTTCCCCGTTTGTATTGTTTACAAGGAAACCACTGCCCAGCTCTGTTCCTCCGGCTATTATCCTTACCACCGCATTTTTTTCAAGCTGCCAGTCATTTCCGGATTCACAGTTTATATCAACATTACATGACTGTGAATCGCCATAGAATCCATCTTTGGAATAAATAGTGCCGGCGACTCCAATAAAATCATGAGCTACCTGTCCCACAACCAGACGATCAGATCCGGTGGGATCAGACATATGATATTCAATAATTATTTCCTGTCCGGGTACAGGCATGACAGCCAGTCCTCTCCCCTGCTTATTATTCAGGTGGGTAAATGGTCCCTTAACCGACAGCATACTATCATCATAGACGTACACTTTCTCACCTTCACGCAGATCAAAAGTGCTGAATATAATATTCAGTGAGCGGGCATTTCCGGATCTTATGGCCATGTACCATACAAGGTCACCTGAGCCTGAATCCACTATTTTTCCTGAATTATGCGGATTGTAATTAACTTCTCTGGCTGCAGCGAATGTGCTGTTGCCCGGTATATTAAAGAAGGCATATCTCATGCTGTCTGTCATCTCAGCAGCAAAGAACAGTTCTTCCCTTATCTCATCAGATAATATTATTTTATCTGCATCCGGGAAGCCTTGCTCATGCACTAACTGGGAAAACAAAATAAAAGGATAAAGGAGCAAAGCTATAATCAGTGACCACTTTTGATTCCGGTCTTTATAAAGTGTCTTAAAGGACTAGTCTCTGTGATAATATATTTCTTCCATAACTATCATTCCCTGTTCAACGCATCTCAGCTGAACCTTGCAGCTGCGGATATCAAATATATAAAAGAATTTGCTCATGACGGCTGCAGGTCGCTCATTAATGCTTACTCTTCGGGAATTAAAACACCTTCAATATTATCCAGGCAAACATAGGCGGGATTATTAATACCCCAGTCGCCGGTGTCAGAGGAAGCCAAAGCAAAAACCATGGCTTTAATAAATCCGAATTCGGAAAGATCGACTGTTTGCCATGTATCCAGTATATAATCCTCCGATGAATCATCGGACCTGAAGTCGGCCAGGTAAAACTCCACACTACCCAATGCTTTCATATCATTATCCAGCGGGGTGATTATCAGCTTGAACCAGTCGGGATCGCTACCATCGGTGCCACCGAACTTTTTAGCAAAATCATTACCATTAAGCATCACCTTATATGAATATGTTGTATTGCAGAGGGCCAGGCTCTCAACTTTTTCCTCTATGGAAAAAAGTATGGTATCAGGCGATCCTGTGTAATAGAACACTGAATAGTTATCTGACAACCCGGCGCCCGTACCTGTTATGGAGCTATACTGATTTGTATAATCACCTGTTTCGGTATCGGTATGGTTGGTATATGCAAAACCTGACCATACTCCCCAGTCATCATTATAATCATTTACAAAGAAGGCATTCCCCGAATAGAACCCTCCTTCACCATCCGATCCGTTCCAGTATCCGCTGGCACCAGGATCCAGTTCTTCAAAATCAACAATATCCGTTTTGACTTCTTCTTTTGTACATGCCATGGCAAAAGCAGTTGTCAAAATGACGATAAGCAATAATACTTTTCTCATTTCAATAATTTTTAAATTAACTACTTAAGCAAACAGGAAATAAGTGACAGGCAAAAATGCGATCGCTTTTATCCCGAAAGCTCTTATTATTCCAGTCGGGCAGGTCTTCTGACTCGTCCCGGCCCAGGCAGCCTTCCCATCAGCTTTACAGCGTACAGTGGCATTATTTGCCTGTGGCCATGACTGCACAAAAATGCAGACGGGCATCACAGCAGCGGGTACTGTTGCGGATTTTAACCGCATTCCCTATCAGGGCTTGCAAAATGAATTATTGCTAAGCACCACCTGACTTGATACAAATATATTATTTATCGGGGGAACTTGAGCTGGAAAAGAATAATTAATACGATTAATTCTCCCGGGGACTCCTTATCAGACATTTTATGACTCCATGGCACCGCTGGACTTTCCCTTAAGCAGTTCAGGCTTTATCCTTACCGATCTTTTATACTTGCTTTTGCCATCATTCTTAATTTCGGTCCATAACATCTGTGATGTTTTAAGTGCAAGTGCAGGATAATCTCTTTTTAATGCTGTGACAGGAGGCTCTGTCAGTCTGAATCCGGGCCGGTCATCCATGGCAATAACAGCAATATCTGAAGGCACGCGTATATTTTTCTTTTTTAATAAAGAAAGCAGCGGATATACCATATCAGCATCTTTCACGATAAAGATATGTGTGGCATCCGGGGGACGAGTATCCTTAATTATTTTTTTCACATCTGTTTCATCTTCAAGGTTGCAGGAGTTTAAAGTATTTACATTAAACAGTCCACCGGGAATCTTTTCATGCAAACTTTCAATCAGCATATCTGTTTTACAGGGAGATACAATCCTGTTTTTATAGTCAAGCAGAGATATACGTTTATATCCCAGCTCATATATATGCTCTGCAACAATCCTGCATGCATTTTCACTATCGCTGCTCACCATATTAATCCTGTGACTGACAACTTCCTTTTCAAGAACAATAAAAGGGTAACTGGAGGCTTTAAGGTCCCGTATAAGCATATCATCAGCAGCGTCACCATATATGATAATGCCTGTGTATAATTTTTTTATTTTATGGAGCAAAAGTTTAAACTTATTATCATTCTTAGATCTTGAAACAAGAGTGAATGCCAGTCCTATACTGGAGAAAGCCTTGTCAAGCAAGGGTGCTATTTCAAAAATAAAATGGTCATCAAACCCGGGCACTATCATAGCAATAATGCTGGCCTTACGATTGTTATCCGTACTCGTATTTTTCCTCTTCTTCAGTGGTTTATCGCCGAAATAACCCATCTGACTGGCAGTATAGAGTACTTTTTCCTGAGTTTCAGGTTTTATGCCATAGCGGGATGCTTTATCATTGAGAACAAGTGATACCAGGGTGCTGGAAAAGCCACATTTCTCAGCAATGTCTTTTATCTTTACCCTTTTCTCCATTGTGTTTCATTTAAATGGCAGTTCAAAAGTGCATATTATAAAAACAGCTCCACGATTATTTTTTCTTCGGCGACTTATATCCCCTTTGTTTTGCCGCCTGTTCCAGTCTGTTCTGGAACTTCGATTTTTTCTGCGGTTTTTTCCTGTTCTCATCAAGTTTTTTAAGCACTGCATCCTCGTCAATAAACCGCTTGGAAATCAGGTTCTGTCCGAAAGTTATAATATTAGCCAGGAAGTAGTAATATGTCAGTCCGGCTGAAAAATTATTTAAAATAAACATAAACATCACCGGCATAATATACATCATCATCTTCATCCCCGGCATCTGGTCCTGTCCGCTTGCAGAAGGACTGTTTATTTTCATTGTTATGATTGTTGAGACGGTCATAAGCAGCGTAAACAGGCTTATATGGTCGCCATACAGCGGAATAGTAAAAGGCAGATCGAGTATGGAATCGTATGTTGAAAGGTCATCTGCCCACAGGAATGATTCCTGCCTCAGCTCTATTGATGTCGGAAAAAACCTGAACATGGCAAAAAGTATAGGCATTTGCAGAGCCATAGGCAGGCATCCCCCAAGCGGGCTAACACCGGCTTTCTTATAAAGGGCCATTGTTGCCTGTTGCTTTTTCATGGCATCCTCCTTCTTGGGGAATTTTTTCCCTATCTCATCAACCCGTGGCTTAAGCACTTTCATTTTTGCCTGCGACTGGAAAGACTTGAAGGTAAGGGGGAAGAGGACTATCTTAATTATAAGTGTAAGTATAAGTATAATAATACCATAATTATTTATGGAGTTATTAAGCCAGTTAAAGATATTAAGTATTACATGCTTATTAATAAACTTAATAATATTTTTTCCCAGCATAACCAGCTCTTCCATCTCCATATCATACTCCTTCAGGATATTGTATTTATTGGGTCCGAAGTAGAGACTCATATCATAATGGACAGATTCATCCGGATCGAAGGGTATGCTCAGCTCTGAAACACAGTATCTGAGGTACTTACTGTCTTCAGGCATTGTGGTATAGGCAACATATCCGTTTGAAAAATACTCATCGCTTACCAGTACTGAAGAAAAGAACTGATCCTTGAAAGCCACCCATTTAAGCCTTGTAGGTATATCTGCTTCTTCAAAGTCTTTCTGCGACCTGTCCCTGAAACCATCAACGTCATCCTTATAATGTTTGTATTTAATATTGGTCCAGTTATTCTCATTCTGCCTGCCTTTCTCCTGCTGCGGGATATACGACTGCCAGTCGAATGTAATGGAACTCAAATTTGAGGCAAGGACATTGTCCATTCCGATAAAGCGGACATCAAAATCCACCATATATTCACCCGGTACGAGGGTATATACATATTCTATATACTCATTATCTGACACTTTAAGTCTGAACACAGCGCTTGATTCGGCATCGGATGCGTCGGTTACTTCAGCCGTGTTCACCGGTTCAAAATACATTTTATCTGTTTCGATACGCTTATTATCGCCGGTAAAAAATTTAAAACCAAACACCGTGGAGTCGCCGTCAAAGAGTATCAGTGGTTTCTGATCATAGGTTAAATACTCTTTTAACTGGACCGAATAAGGTCTGCCCCCCTTACTGGATATTTCCAGTTCCATCTTATCATTCTTAAGCATAAAAAACTTCTGCTCACCCTGAAAAGCTTCTGCAAAGGCACCCGTATGCGGAGGTTCTATTTCTTCTTCTTTTTTTGGAATCGTTTCTGCCGGCACTTCCTCTTTCTCTTCAGTGATAGTGTCTGGTTCATTTGCCTGTGCCGGGGATATAAGCTGATTTATTTCATTCACCCTGTTTACTGCCTCAGGGGTTCCCGGTTTAAATTCCAGGGCTTTCAGGTACTGAAGTCTGGCCTCCTCATAATCACCTTCTTCATATAATGAATCGGCCACAGAGACAGCTGACTCATATGAATTTTTCAGTTTATTGCTGTTATACAGGCTGAATCCTATAAAGATGGCAAATATCAGTACCAGGCCTGTTATTGTATTTCTGTCCATTAATTCCTTTTCTAATAATTTTTCTATTCTATTTCATTCTCTTCTCCACAGCAGGCTTTAATAAATTCAACGAAAAGGGGTGGGGATTAACCACTGTACTGCTGTATTCAGGGTGAAACTGCACCCCTACAAACCATCTGTGTCCGGGTAACTCCATTATTTCCACAAGCTTTGATTCCGGATTAATACCGGTAGCTATCATGCCGGCATTTTCAAACTCCTTCAGATATTTATCATTAAATTCGTACCTGTGCCTGTGTCTTTCCTTTACTTCTTCTTTATTATATATCTCTAAGGCTCTTGAGTCCTTTTGAATCCTGCACTTATACCCCCCCAGTCTCATTGTCCCTCCTTTATAAGTAATATTCTTCTGTTCCTCCATAAGATCAATCACAGGATGGCCGGTGTCGGGATTCATTTCAGTTGAGTCGGCATCCTTATAATCCAGAACATTTCTTGCAAATTCAATCACGGCGCATTGCATCCCCAGGCAGATGCCAAAGAAAGGTATATTATTCTCCCTGGCATATTTAACAGCCCTTATCTTTCCTTCAATACCCCTGGCTCCGAATCCGGGTGCCACAGCAATACCATCAAGATGTTTAAGCTGTGATTCTGCATTATCAACTGTTATTTCTTCGGAATGTAAAAGCTGTAAGTTTACACGGCATTCATTTGAAGCTCCTCCATGGGCAAAAGACTCCACTATGGACTTATAGGCATCAGGCAGCTCAACGTATTTGCCGACAAGTCCAATATTCACTTCTGATTTCGGATTGGCCTGTTTCCGGAGAAAATCACGCCACGCTATCAGGGGTGGTTCATCTTTGAGTTCGAGTTTTAGTCTGTTCAGTACTGTTATATCGAGTCCTTCCTCCAGCATTTTCAGCGGCACCTCGTATATTGATGACACATCAACGGACTGAACGACTGATTGTTTATCGACATTGCAAAAAAGAGCAACTTTTTCTTTCACATCCTCGGTCAGTTCCTCTTCGGTTCTGAGAACAAGCACATCCGGTTGCACACCTGCTTCCAGCAATGCTTTTACCGAGTGCTGTGTCGGTTTTGTTTTATGTTCGCCCGATGCTTTGAGAAAGGGAACAAGTGTCAGGTGTATCACCATACAGTTATTCATTCCCTGATCCCATTTCATTTGCCTTACGGCTTCTATATATGGGAGAGATTCAATATCACCCACCGTGCCGCCAATTTCTGTTATTACAATGTCATACTCACCTGTTTTTCCAACAATTTTAATTCTCCTTTTTATTTCATCCGTTATATGAGGGATAACCTGCACTGTTTTACCCAGATAATCGCCTCTTCTTTCTTTCTCAATTACCGTTTTATAAATGCGTCCTGTCGTTACATTGTTTGCCTGCGTTGTATGCACATTAAGAAACCGTTCATAATGGCCCAGATCAAGATCTGTTTCAGCGCCGTCAATAGTAACATAACACTCACCATGTTCATAAGGGTTAAGTGTTCCAGGATCAATATTTATATAAGGATCAAGTTTCTGGATGGTTACATTATAGCCTCTCGACTGCAGCAGTTTAGCCAGCGATGATGAAATGATACCCTTACCCAGTGATGAAGCAACTCCACCGGTTACAAAAACATATTTTACCTCTGCCAAAACTAAATATTTATATTAAAAATGAGTCTATCAATCATCTATACCAGACTGATCAATCAGTCTTATCTTTTCTTCCAGTATCTCTATATTTTTCTTTGCATTATCAATTTTGGACTGAACCTCCTGTATCATCGATTCTGCATTACTTGATTTCGAAAAGAAGCCGATATTATTTTCCCATACTACTATATCATTCTCCAGTTGTTTCATTTTATTAAGGAATTTCTCCCTGTCGCCCCTCAACTTACGCCCTGCTTTCGGTGTTTCCTTAATATTATCCAGCTTTGTCTGGTATTTCAGTATGGCCTTTTCCTCATCATCTATCTTCAACCTGTCAAACTGTTCATTCAGGGCATTCCGGTACCTGTTAATTATAGCATCTTTATCCTTATAAGGAACAAATCCTATTTCAGTCCAGTTTTTTTGTATGTCTTTCAGCTTTTCAAATGCCTCTTTTATATTATCTCCCGGTTCAAAATTCTCCAGTTCTTCAATCAGCTTTTCCTTTTCTTTTAGGTTATCCTCAAAAGAGCTGTCCATGCTGGCAAAATGCTCTGCCTTACGCTCAAAGAACCTGTCGCAGGCTTTCCTGAATCTTTTCCATATTTTATCAGAATATTTCCTGGGCACAGAGCCTATTTCCTTCCATTGTTTCTGCAGATTTATCAACACATCTGTAGCTTCTTTCCATTCAGGACTTTCCTGGTATTCCTCTGCCTGCATACATAATTCTGTTTTCTTTTGCAGGTTTTCCATCTGCTGTTCTTTATTCTCGGCATAGAACCTCCTTTTAGCCTGAAAAAAAGCATCACAGTCCGATCTGAACCGTTGATATATGCTGTTATTATGTTTTTTTGGGGCAAAGCCTATGGTCCGCCATACCCGTTGAAGCTCTATTACCTCTCTGGCATTTTTCTCCCAGTCTTTAAATGAATCCGGGGAAAGCTGATTTATTTCCTCCACCTTTTCACAGAGGGAAGTTTTGTCTTCCAGATTTTTTCTTTGTTGATCTTTTTGTTTTTCAAAGTACTCATGATGTCTTCTGTTTATTACAGAAGTAGCAGCTTTGAACCTTTCCCACAGCTCTGTTCTCGACTCCCGCGGCACCGGTCCGGTCTCCCTCCATTGCTGATGATACTCCTGAAGCACCCTGAAGGCGTTTACGGGGTTAGGTTCCATCAGCAGCTCTTCCGCCTTCTCACAGAGCTTGATTTTTATTTCAAGGTTCTTTTTAAAATCCAGATCCCTGAGTTCCTTATTTATCTTAATATAATCATAAAATATCTCAACATTGAGGTTATATGTTTCCCACAGATTCCTCAGTGATGATTGCGGCACAGGTCCCACTGAATGCCATTCAGCCTGCAGGTCCCGGAACTCCTGGAATGTTTTATTTATTGACTCCTCTCTGTTAACAAGGTCCTTTATTCTGTCAATTATATCGTATTTCTTCTTAAGGTTTTCCTGTTTCTGTGTCTCAAGCTGTTTATTGTACTCCGTTCTCTTACCCCGGTAGCGTGCAAGCAGCCCTTTTATTTTTATCTCGAGGGGATCGTCAGCCGGTTTATAGTCTTCAATCCTGCCTCCTTCGTCCATGAATTTCTGCTTCTTCTGATCGGTTTCAGCCTTGTGTTTCTTATAGAATAATGTTTTTATTTTCTCTACATCATCATTAATTTCATGCAGGGGCCTGTTTTCTATCAGCAGCTCAAGTGTTTCAATCAGTTCCTCCTGTGAGCGTCCCGAATAGTCGACTTCCGGCAGTTCCTCCGGCTCTGTCCTGTCACCTGTAGAGGGATTTTCGGTATCTGCCTTGTTTTCTTCGGCTTCGGCTTCGGCTTGTTCAGTATCTGTCTTTTCTTCCTCAGCTTCAGATTTCTCAGTATCTGCCTTTTCTTCCTCAGCTTCAGATTTCTCAGTATCTGCCTTTTTTTCCTCAGCTTCAGATTTCTCAGTATCTGCCTTTTCTTCCTCAGCTTCAGATTTCTCAGTATCTGTCTTTTTTTCCTCAGCTTCAGATTTCTCAGTATCTGCCTTTTCTTCCTTAGCTTCAGATTTCTCAGTATCTGCCTTTTCTTCCTTAGCTTCAGATTTCTCAGTATCTGCCTTTTCTTCCTCAGCTTCAGATTTCTCAGTATCTGCCTTTTTTTCTTCGGCTTTCATTTTCTCATTATTAGTTTCGGCAGATTTATTTTCTGCATCGAATTGTTCATCACGAACAGAGCTATCCGGATCCATAACAGTCATAATTAATCCTTTTATATGAGCACATTGCCAGATTTTTAATTACTTAAATCTGAGAACTATCAAGGTTACGAAAATATTGAATTATTTAGAAAAACTCAAAGAATAACAGTTTTAATAATTTATCGCTGATCATCAGCTGCTTACTCATACCTAATTATTCGCAATCACACAAGGCTTTTCAGAACTTTTTCAGCTCTCTAAATCAGTTCCTCAGCAAACACCTTATAAATTACTGTTCTTTTTCAGCAAATATTTGAATGGATACAATGCCCTCTCAATCAACCTCATGTCTTCGGTGATTATCTCAGCTTTACCTTGCATATTCTGGCTGAATTCCAGATTTTTGCCATAAAAAGTAGATAGGCCATCGGGCAGTTTAACATCCAGGACATACATGTTTTCATGCGGAACAAGTGATCGTCTTTGTATAATCCCCCGTACCATACCATACTCAAGGTAAGGATATCCTTTGAGCTGAATATTCACATTCTGTCCCGTCTTTACTTTTCCGGAGCCGGTCATAGGGATCCTTATCCTGGCAATTATCTCATTTTGCCCTGCAGGCACCACTGTCATCACGGTTTCACCCTCATGTACGGACTGATTTTCCGCCCAGTAACGTGTAAAAGTCACATGACCGTCAACAGGAGAGACAAGCAGGTGCTTCTGTATCCACCAATCGAGCCTTGATTTAAGGCGAATAAGCTCATCATCAAGAACTGACCTGTACTTTTGTTTTTCCTCCTCCCCGGCGGCAACAAGATCATGGAGGGTTTGTTTCTTTGATGCCAGGTCTATACGTCTGGAAGCTGCATCCAGTACCACCTGCACCATTTCAATTTTTAAGGAATAATACTTTTGTTTGGAGTTTTCAAGTTCTGCATCGGGCAGCAGGTCTTTCACATTAAGCAGGGAGTCTCTGAGATATCTCTTTTCTTCGAGTTCCAGGCTCGATGATATCAGTCTTTCTTTACCTTTAAGCTTCTCAATATAATCTTCAATACTTTTTATCTCCTCCCTTACTGCTTCAATCTTTTTTCCGTAATAGTCAATTTCAATATGGTTGAGGTAATCAAAGTAGCTTTTCCTGAAAGAAGAATACCGGTCCTGTATTTCACCCAGCTCAGGATTATCGGGCAATTGCCTGTATATTCCGTCTGTTGAAGGTGTTATATCTGCTGAACTGACTGTATCAAGCAATGAACTCAACCATTGCACACTCCTGTATGATGCGGCTGTTTCAAGCACTCCCATCACTGATCCCTGCCTGACATGCTGTCCGTCGGAAACAAACAGTTGTTCTATATCGCCTGATACCCTCGCCACCATGTTTGCCGGTGGCTTTTCTGTTGTTATCAGGGCATCAGCCCTGATTATATATGGATACTTGATGAGCCATGAAATAAGCAGCATCATAAATATTATGATGCCCACAACAGCAGTACCCCATCGTATTGCCGAGGCCGGAGGAGTATTCATTATTTCCTCAACGGGCCGGGAGTATCTTATTTCATGTGACAGTTTTTTCAAGATTTAAATCAATTAAGACATAAAGATTAGCAACAATTTGTTTTATAGTATTGCCCTTTAGTTCCATTATTTTTTAACTACCCAGTTCAAGCTGATCCCGAACAAGGTTATAGTAATCACCCCGCTTTCTTATAAGCTCTTCATGGCTACCTGTTTCCTTAATTTTCCCTTTATCCAGCACCACTATATTGTCGGCTGTCCTCACCGTACTTAAGCGGTGTGCAATAACCATCACTGTTTTTCCAGAAAAAAACTCATTCAGGTTTGTAACAATCCTCTTTTCATTTGCCGCATCGAGTGAGTTTGTTGCTTCATCGAAAAAAAGGTAATCAGGATCCTTATATGCCGCCCTGGCAATAAGTATCCTTTGTTTCTGTCCCTGACTCAGTCCCTGTCCGTTCTGTCCTATCCTGGTATTTATCCCCAGGGGCAGGGCGTCAACAAAATCGCTTATATTGGCAATTGTTATCGCCCTGAGAAGCCTGTCCCGGTCAATAATATCAATTCCGGGTGCAATATTATTTGCAATGGAATCGGGAAAGATATAGCCATCCTGCATAACCACTCCCACCCGGCTACGCCACAGCCTGAGGCTCAAGTTCTTCAGGTTTGTGTCACCTACCATTATATCACCCTCAACAGGATCATAAAATCCCAGTATCATTTTGAGCAGGGTTGTTTTTCCGCTTCCGCTGGTACCCACCAGTGCTGTCACTTTATTCTCAGGAATAACTATACTTACATCTTTTAGTACGGATGGTGACCGGGGACCCTCATACTGGAAAGAGAGATTATTGACATATATACTTTTATTTTGGGGCAGGTTTTTCACCTTCATATCCTCCTCTGACTCCTCTGATCTGCTTGCCTGCACTTCCGACAAGCGGTCCAGGCTCATCCTTGCATCCTGTGCAGTCCTGAAAAACACCACCATCTGGTTAACCGGTATATTGAGCTGTCCGATTATAAACTGTACAGCGAGCATCATACCCAGGGTCATATTACCTGAAAGTACAGCTGTTGCTGCAATAATGGTAATTACCACATTGCTTGCTTCATTTATCAGGCGGCCACCGGCAAGCTGGTATTGCGACAGGCTCATTGCTTTCACCCTGGTCTTAAACAGGGATGCCTGTATATTTTCCCATTCCCATCGTTTGCTTGTTTCACTTTGTGCGAGCTTTATTTCCTGCATGCCGGTGATTATATCAATCAGCCTGGCGTTATTATCCGATAACTGCTTGAACCGTTTATGGTCCAGTCTAGCACGTGAGCGCATAAACACCGAAACCCATGTAATATAAAGTGTTGTTCCGCCAATAAAAATCAACAGTATCGACAAATTATATATTGCAAGCACTATACCGAACACAAGCAGGTTGACAAAGGAAAACAAGACATTGAGGGAGGTATTGCTAAGGAAGGACTCAATGCGCTGATTATCTTCTATTCTCTGCAGTATATCACCGCTTAGCTTCTTGTCAAAATATGATACAGGCAGGGACATCATTTTGTACAGGAATCCGGATACAATAGCAACATTCACCCTTGTGCTTATATGCAATAATAACCAGCCCCTTACAAACTCAACTGACATCCTGCCTATTACAAGTGCCAGCTGGGCAAAGAGGATAAGATAGATAAAATTCAGGTCCCCGGTATTGATCCCTATATCGATAACCGACTGGGTAAGGAAAGGGAATATTAACTGTATAAGGCTGCCAATCAGCAAACCCAGGAAAATCTGAAAAAAATACTTCTTATACATTTTAACATATCGCAGCAGAAAGCGGAAACCTGTCTTCACCTCCCTGTCCTCATCCTGTTCATAGAAATCAGGTGTGGGCTGCAGTATCATTACCAGTCCCACCTTCTCATCATCAATCTTTGTTGTTGCCCAGTTCTGCTCAAATTCCTTCCTGCTGTATTTCACCTTTCCCCTTGCCGGATCAGCTACATATATTGTGTCTTTCTTAATCCTGTAAACTACCACAAAATGGTTTTGTCTCCAGTGCACTATACAGGGCAATGGGGTTTCCCCGGCAAGTTTTTCAAACGGTATACGTACACCAAGGGTTCTGAAACCTATTGATTCAGCAGCCTCTGATACACCAAGGAAAGATACGCCTTCACGGGTAATATAACTGCGTTCCCTCAGCTCCGGGAGACTGAATTCTTTCCCATGGAAGCTGGCAACCATCTTCAGACAGGTTGGGCCACAATCCATAGCATCTGCTTGCCTTTCAAAAGGGAATGACATACCGGTTTTATAATTAAAGTCTGTAAATATATCCATTATTTGACTCTATTCAAACACAGATAGCGGTAAGGTAATGATATGGATTCATTCAATATATTATGCGGGAAATGCTATATTTGCCCCAAATATTAGTTCGATGTGTTAAAAAAACACTCTGATAAAAAATTAATAGAGGGAATACGAAAGGGGAGCGATGTTTCTGTAAATTACCTCTATGACTCATTTTTTGATATCGTCAAATCATATGTACTTAAAAATTCAGGTACTGTTGATGATGCCTATGATATATTCCAGGATGCTCTGATGGTACTGTTCAAAAAAATACAGTCAAACAATCTTGAAGAGGGTACTGATATAAAGAGGTATATAATTGGTATATCAAGGAATCTCTGGCATGAACAATTAAGGAAGAGAAAGAAAGATGCTGACATTGAGCCTGAGCTGACAGATGAATTTGATCCTTTTGATTTACTTGACACCCCTCTTGAGCAAATAGTGCAGCGGTCTTTCCTGAAGTTAAAACCTGAATGCCGCAAAGTGCTGGAAATGTCTGTCATGGATAAAGATTATTCAGATATAGCCAGGGCAATGGATTATAAATCCGAGGAATATGCGCGCCGCAAAAAATACCTCTGCAAGGAAGCCTTGCTGAAAATTGTCAAATCGGATCCTGAGTACTAAAAAAAACCTGTTTTGCCATATTAACAGCAGTAAAATATGCCATAGCTTATTCTGACACTGGTCTGTGATAAAACTTTTTAACCAGTATAAAAAGAAGGACAAGAATAAAAACAAGTCCTATTATATATATATGCAGCTTTGAATATACCGGAGCATCATCCCCCATTATCACCAGCGTGCCCCAGAAGTAGGGATGCGACCTCATCTGATCAGCTGCTTCAAGATAATCCATTCGTGCCCTCCGGAGAGAATGACTTTTTGAGCGGCCTTTCTTTATATTACGGTAGAAATCCTTAACGATTGCACTTCCCGAGCGGTCATCCACCTCCCATAAGGACATAATTACGCATGGACTGCCTGAATAAAAGAATCCCCTGGCAAGACTCATCACTCCTTCACCTGACTGAAGGTAACCGCTTCCGGTATTACATGAGCTCAGAAACAGCATTTTGGCATTGATATCAAGGTTATATACCTCATAGGTATTCAGCATGCCATCCTCAGCAGCCTCAGGTTCAGGACTGAAAACCATCCTCGAATACATGGGATCGGTATCGTTCAGCAATGTATGCATTGCCATATGCACAATATCCCCGTCAGCTGCATTTCTTTTGAACATGCTTTCGCTGGCCTGTGAATCAAGAAAAAGCTTACCGCCCAGTAGCTTATTGATAAAAACAGCTTCTTCCCTGGCACCGGGAATATTGGTGAGACTGTCGCGGCCCGACTGCCTGCTCATCATTATATCGTCAATATCCATTTTTCCGCTGTAGTCAGGGGCAAAACTGATAACTTTATTCCTTATGCCTGCTTTCGCTGATGAGGTCTCGGCCATCAGCGTGCCGGAATATTCATAGACAATTTCATAATCGTTAAAGAGGTAATCCAGTCCGCGGTAATTTATTTCATCCGAATCAGGAACCGAACTGATAAGTGTCTCAAAAGGTATATAGTAAAGCAAGCCATCCGGGGAGACCACCAGCCTGTCTGATTGAAGTTGATCTCTTACCGGCAGAACAAGTATCTTATATAAATCATATGACAGTGAAAGATATTCATTGTACTGTGCTCTTGCACCCCCATTTATTGCAGGATTAAGCAGTATATCCCTGAAGTCGAGAACTTTATCCCTGAAATTCTGAGACAGATGCACTTTCTCAAGTACGGATGTATCCCTGTTTACAAGGAATATATAGAGCAGGCTGTCAGACATATAATATTCAATAAAATTGCCTGATCTTCCCATTTTTCTCTTTATATCATCAGTGTTGCTCACGCCTGTCTTGTATTTCAGGTCATAGTACCGTGGGTAATCTTCCTTAAATACCTGCACCAAAGAATCATAGCTTGTACTGGACCTTAAATTAAGCAGCTTATACTGATCTATCAGTTCAAGGTCAGGTTCCTGTCTGGCCGATTCGGTATATACCACTTCATTATAGTCCCGTATATCTGAAAGTAGCTGTTTTTCTTTTTCTGCCAGCTCCTCGGGAAGGCGAAAATTCATTGAGCGGTTATTCCTTGTGGCTGCCAGCAATCCCGCTGCCTTTGATCTTTCCGATAAATTAATTGAGCGTTCGAGATAGGTCCGGTCGCCCGTAAGCTCATACAGCTCGTACAGTGCCAATATACCCACGTCGTAAGCATCACTAAACCTTCCGGATATACGGCTGCGACTTTCATCCTCATTTATCTCAAGCCTTGTCCTCTCTATAATCCCAATAGCCTCTTCCGCAGCTGACAGTGATTCTTCAAGTTCCCCTGTACCACCGCTCCCCGAGCTATACACCTTATACAGTACCCGGCTTTTCTGTACCAGGCTTACTACCTCATATCTTGACGAGATATTCAGTGAATCATCCAGCACCCTGTCAATATATTCCAGGGATTCTCCTAACCTGTCTGTTTTATACATCAGGCTTGACAGGTACAGATATGTCTCTGTTTTCACCCGGGTATCATGATAATTACCTTCTGTATAAGGCAATATCTTAAATAATATTTCCTCCGCCTTTTGATAATCCTCCCCATGCTTGAGGAGAAGAAAGGAATAGCTTAGCAGCTTTAAGATATGGTCCCTGCTCCCGCTGCCATATTGAATCAGGGCATCTTCAACGGATCTGAGCAGGTACCGTTGAGCCTTATCATACATTCCGTCTTCCAGAAGATAAAAAGCATAATTATCAAAAACAACCTCAACTGTTCTCCCGCGAATATCTTCGCGGGCAATCATATCAAGGGCATTTTGAAAATACCTGCCGGCCTCCTCTTTTTTTCCCAGCTGGGCATTTGTTACGGCAAGTGAATTATAAATTTTCAGTATCATACTCTTATCCGTCGTGTGCGGATCGACAAGTGAAAGAGCTATTTCGGAATTTCGCCTGGCCCGGCTGAAATCCAGCTGGTTTTTATAGGCCACACTTGAATTAAAGTACAGTTTTAATAAAGTTTCACTGTCTGTATTCCCGGCGCTTTTCTCTGCTGTCTGTATTCCCCTGAGTGATGCTGTAAGGGCTTTCCCGTACATATTCATCTCTATGTAAACTGCGGTAAGGTTAAGCAGTGTTCTCAGCAGGTCCGGCGAATCCTTGCCGAATAACTGTTCACGCAGTTGAAGGGCTGTCTCGAGGTTTTCCCTTGCCTTTTCGTTATTGCCTGCATACATATATGAAAGCCCGAGGTTGCTCCTGGCTTTGGAATAAATATCATCCAGGCATTGCTTATCAAGCCTGTACCGGACCGCCTTCTCCAGTAAATCTGCAGCTTCATCATAGGAATTCCTTAAATACTTGTATGTGCCTGAGTAATAGAATAAATCCGATATAAGGAGGCTATCGCCAACCTTATCTGAATCAAGATATTCCCGCACCAGATCGTAATAATAGCCTGCATCAGGACTGTTATTCTGCATCGATAACCTAAAGCTGTCAAGCCTTTCCCTTATTATCGAATCATTCCGGACCTGTGGCATAGAGAAGGCCTGCATTACCATACAGGAACACAATATTAATATAAGCAGCATAAATATATTCCGGGATATTGATCTCATCTTTTTAAAAGAAGTCTTTAAGGATAGCAAATATCATTATTTGAGCCTGAAAAGCAAAAAAAAACTACTGTTTTACAACTCTGTAAATCTGATACTTATGATTAAAGTGAAAAAAAAGTTTATTTTTTTTTGTCACAAAAGCGGTAAAAGCGACATATATATATAGAAGACAGCATTAAAACCCGATTAATTAAACAATAGTGTAAGCAATTAAAAAATTAAACAATGAAAACTTTTAACCAGGAACAATTTGAGAGCTTTAGTGAATTTTTACTTTCAGACGAAGAAATGATAAATGTACGCGGTGGCGATGACGGTGGAAAAGGAGAGGAAGTTCCACCGGTAACAGAGCCTGAAATTTAGTAATAACTAAAGGAACAGTTTTTGTTAAGAAATTAGACTGCTTAAAAGACAGTTGCTTTGATGCAGTCAAAAGAATGAGCTTCATTGCTTTTATGTGAAATACGGAAAAGTCAGGAATAGTTGCCTGATAGTGAGTCCCTGCAGGATAATAATGTTCTACATATCATCCGGGGGAGTTCAGGAAGGAGCAGGTAAAACTGAATCCGGAAGAAGGAAAATTGAAAAAGCACGGCTGATAAAGCTGGAAGAATGAAGAAGTACAGGTAATAATCCAGTAGTGCACGGTGCATTGAGGTATTACACTGGCAGAGAAGATGGACGACTATAAGAACACATCGCTGTGCTGTAGCTTAAGATTAAATGAAACGATATTATAAATTCGTGAAATATAACAGATTATGAAAAAGATTGAGTTCGCTCGTTTTATCGAGAGATATCTTGACGGCAGCATGCAGAATGCCGAAAAGAAATGGTTCGAAGCTGAGCTTGAGGGTAATCCGGGCTTGCAGAAAGAACTTGAATTACGTAAAAAGGTGAATAAGCATACAGCCAACCAGGAGGCTATTGCTTTCAGGCAGACACTGATGAATGCCGAAGCAAGGCACAGAAAGACTGCAGAATCAACCCGTGACAGGGCTAAAAAGCTTGTTCGTTATGCTGCGTTATTTGCCGGACTGATGCTACTGGGCAGTGTAAGCTTTTACCTGGCACATGACAGCGGTAATATTGACTATGCGGATAAATATGCACCGGAATACACGCCCCTGTCAGCATCACGTTCACTTTCCGCTAACATGGACGAGGCATATATCAAAGCCACAGGATTATACCAGGCCGGCGATTATTCAGAAGCCATCAAGTGGTTTAACATGATTGTGGATGAAGATATGCAGGTTGAATATATGAAAGGGACATCGCATATGCATATAGAGCAGTATAATGAAGCCATTGGTTCCTTTAACAGGGTTGTGAAAAATAATGACAACCTCTTTCTGGAAGATGCAAAATTTTATCTGGGAATATGTTATCTGCAGACAGGTCAGGATATTAAAGCAAAACCTGTTCTTGAGAGTATATCCAATTCGAACAACAGGCATCGTAAGGACGCCAGAAAGCTACTCAGAAAGATCAACTAATAACTATATACAATAGAATCTACTAATAAGAATGTTTATGGCTTTTGGAAAAAATATGGAGAAGGAATCACCACCCGGTGATAATGATAAGTCAGACAATACAGAATCTGTACAAAACACTGGTATGTTGAATACTCCATCTATATTAACCGGTTTGTCTCATGAAGTCAGGACTTACATGAACTCAATAGTTGCATTCACATTCCTGAGTAATAATGAGACTTGCTCTGATGAGGAGCGCAGGGAGTATAACAATCATATTATGAATTCATGCGATCAATTGATTACACTATTTGATAATTTCCTTGACTCTGCACTTATTGATTCCGAAGTGCCGAGTTCAACAATTACAAAAGTACGGCTCAAGGATTTGCTTAAGGATCTCCTGGACCAGTTAGACAATTCACTGAGCCGATTTGACAGGAGAAATGTTACACTGATAATGGATGAGAGATCCGGGGATGATTTTATGTACATTGACAGGGAGAAGATTAATCGGGTTTTAAAAAATCTTCTTTATAATGCCCTGGAGACTACGGAATCGGGTTATATTAAGATTGGTTACATCAGACACAGGAACAGGGTTGAATATTATGTTATTGATTCAGGAAATGGTTTCTCCAGGAATAATGAGCTTCTAAATTGTAAAAACCTGGGCAAACACATTGACAGGTACCAGAACACCTTTGCAACTGTTTCGTTTATCCTTACCCAAAAGCTTATTGAAAGTCTGGGTGGAAGGTACTGGATAAAACCTAACGGTGATAATGGTACCTGCATTTATTTTTCCATACCTGATCATGGGATTAATAAGAACGAAAAATCTGATAGCATTCTTTCCAGAATCGCGATCTGATAATCTCACCTGGCATATGTCTGCTAATAATGAGAAGGAGCACTTTTAATTTGTGCTCTTTCTCTTTATTCTTTTACTTCAAGGACTTTTATTTCGGTACGCCTGTTCTTTCGCATACCTTCTTCCGTGCTATTATCAAACAGCGGCTCATTCTCTCCGTATCCTTTATATTTCAACCTGCCGGCTTTTATCCCGTTATTTATCAGGTAATCCCTGACTGCCCTTGCCCGCTGTTCGGAAAGCTTATAATTATGTTCTTCGGTGCCTGTGGAATCAGTATGCCCCCCTATCTCAACTACCAGACCTGGATTATTTTCCAGAAGATCAAGCAGGTTACCTAGCTCAGGTAGTGATTCATCACGCAGGGTCCATGAGTCAAGATCGAAAAACACATTATGCAGTGACATTTGCTGTCCGACCCTGATAGGACTTAGCAGTATTGTCTTTTCGAATGGCTCTACGGAGCTGTGTTCAGCCTTCATCATGAAAGTTTCAGAATAAAACAGGTAACCCGGACTGCTCACATTAATACCATAATTATAGCCGGAGGGCAGGCAAACCAGAAAGTCACCCCCGCTGCCCGTGGAAGAAATAACTTCTTTCTTTCCTGTATTCAGGTTTAACAGTTCATAAGAAGCCTTAAGTTTTTTACCTGTCAGTTTATCCCTTACAATACCTTTAAGATAAGACACCGGGTCGGGTCTTATATGTTCGGGCACTTCGAAATAAAACAAGTCCCGCCCCTGCCCCGGATTTATCTCCGATGAAAAATAAGCAATTGTGCCAGAGGAGTTAATTATCAGCCCTATTTCATCTGTTTGAGTGTTTATGGGATACCCCAGGTTTTCAGGCTCAGACCATACACTGTCGTTTTCGAGCCTAAACATATAAATATCAAATCCTCCCATGCATGGCCTGCCGTTGGATGAAAAATAGAGAGTCCTGTTATCAAAATGTATAAAAGGAGACATCTCATCACCCGGGGTGTTTATCTTATCACCCAGGTTTTGAGGCTCAGACCATTTACCGTCTTTTATCATTGTGCTAAGCCATATATCCATCCCGCCGTATCCGCCCGGGCGATTACTTACAAAGTACAGGCGGCGGCCATCAGATGTAAGTGAGGGCTGCGACTCCCAGTACCGCGTATTCACAGGGTTTCCAATATTGATACCTCTTTTCCATTTACCATTTGAGACTACGGAATAATATATATCACAGCCTCCCTTTCCTTCTTTTCTGTTACAGGCTGTAAAATACATATAATTTCCGCCTGCTTCAAGGGTTTGGGCACCTTCATTATACGGTGTGTTAAGTGGCGGACCGGCATTTATTGCCCTGGACCATTCATCATTGATCCTGTAACTGTAGTAAAAATCTTCCTGTCGTTGTTCACTTCGCATATTACTGCTTCTTACCGTTGTCTGCCTGGTAAAAAAAAGCACCTTGTCATCGGCTGTTATGGCCGGCCAGTATTCGTCATTTGCTGTGTTAACTGAGTCACCGAGGTTAACGGGATTAAAATCAACAGGATTCTCCAGGGCCAACAGTGCATAGTCACAATCGGCTAAATATTTCCTTGCCTTTGCTGCATTCTGAGATCTGTCACCCATCATATCAAGGTAGGACTCAAAAAAATCTTTTGCTTCAGCATAATTACCAAGTATGAACTCAACTTCACCATAGCCATAGAAAGCAGGTGGAAAAAATGTTGAGTCGATTCTCATAACCTCAGCATATGCCTTCTTTGACTGTTCAAAATTACGGAGGTCTTTTGAAAGCTCAGCAAGCAGAAGGTGAGCCTCAATAAAGTCAGGGTCATAGCCAATAGCTTCCAGAAGAAGTTTCTCAGCCTTATTAAAATTTATAAAATCATAGGCTTCCTTTCCGGCATTATATGCTGTCAATGCCCGGTTAGAGCGTGTATGCAGCTCCTGCGACAGCACAACAGATGAAGCAAACAGGCATAATACAAGCAGTCCTGTTCTCAGCGTATACCCATAAATTTGTGACTTTGAAGTGATATTGACCATTGCGTATGGTTTTTAATATAATTAACCAGTACAGGCATTATCCTTTTATATCTGCTCCATTCAGGCTGAAGATATAGTTTACATGAGGGCGACATCTTAGCTCTGTATTTCTCAGCCCAGGTAAAATCATCTTCATTCTCTATTATCACCTTCAATTCCCCTGCCAAACCGCAAATATTATCCAGGGGAGGAAGATTTTTTTTAGGCGACAGGCATATCCAGTCCCATTTACCTGTCAGCCTGTGCGATCCTGAAGTTTCAAGATAAGTTTTTACTTTCATTTTTTTCATTGTCTCACCCAGTGGATCAAGGTTGTACATAAGGGGTTCTCCTCCTGTCACAACCACAGATTCTGCTCCTGATGATTTCACAGCTTTAATTATTTCATCCAGGGGAGTCATCTCCAGTCCTGTTGCATCCCATGCGAATTTCGAATCGCACCAGCTGCAACCCACATCACAACCGCCTATTCTGAGAAAATAGGCTGCTTTACCTGTATGATGTCCCTCGCCCTGTATTGAATAAAAATGTTCAATAAGCGGCAGTTTGGCTCCTGTATCTATCGATCCTTCCATTATTTCATTCCAGATTTGAAAGCGGTATTCTGTAAATAGCCTGAGACTTTAAAGTCCTTTCCGAAGCAAGATAGATAAAATCTCCATGGACAAAAACAGATTCCACCTGTGCATTTTTCAATTCGGGGATAATATATTTCTTGTAATCAGCAGTGAACCTGGAGGTTTTAGCATTACGGAAATGCAAAAGATATGTTTCATTCTCATAATAGCCGCAGAGGAAAAGGCCTTTACACTCTGAATCATAGTATGCACCTGTTACCAGAAAACCGGCATCGAATGAATCTGCTTGACTCAGATTATTCATTTCCCCTTCCGTAATTTCATACATCACGGTGATAAGGTTTTTCCAGTTCTTTGAAAAACAAAAAATACCATCATCGCAAACAACCATTGCTTCACAATCCCACTCATGATTATGTGTGGAGTGTTTAAAACTCTGCTGCAGGCTGTAGCTTATTGCTGTTGTCATGACAGGGGTATCTGAATACTCCAGGCTGTCAATCCGTATTCTGTGTATGGCCAGATCACGTCTGTTTCCCCTGTTATTACCAAGATCAGCTATATATAAATATCCATTGTATATGGCAAGTTCTTCCCAGTCCGTATTGCGTATATTATCTATCCTGAACCTTTTCTTTGTCCTTCCGGTATTCATATCCAGCTGAAATATATAGGGTCCGTTGCCCCCGTCATTCAATGCATAAATATCATCTCCCTGGTAGGCCATTCCGGATATTTCGCCAAGGAGCATGCTTATCTTTATTTCGGATTCAATATATAGCTCTTTAAGATCCTGGGAAGCTGTTATATAAGAGGGATACAGGTATAAAACTACCAGCAAAAAAAAAGATCTGAATATACCTGCAGTCATAAATGTCATTTTACAATATCCGTACTATTATCAACTCTTACCGTGGTTTAAAGACCTAAGTCATTTTGTTAAAGAGGTCTGTGTTTCCGTAAACGCCTGTAAACTCAGAAGCTCTTACCGCAATTTCAGGGCCTCAGTCATTTTATCAAAAAGATCGGTATTTTCATAAACACCTGTAAACATGCCGGCTCCCGGACCAAAAGCAAAAACGGGAACCAAAGCTCCTGTGTGGCCGCTTACTCCGAATTCAGCCTCTATAGTTTTTTCTTGCAGGTTCCCTCCCTTAATAATCATGCCCCCTGTTTCATGATCAGAAGTAACAATCACAAGTGTGTTAGGATCTCTGGCAGCAAACTGCAGGGCCACCCCCACAGCCTTATCAAAATCCAACATTTCCTCAAGGACATATTGTGCATCATTGGCATGCCCGCCCCAATCGATCTGTGAACCTTCTACCATAAGGAAAAAACCCCTGCGGTTATGATTGAGCAATTCAATCGCTTTTGCTGTTGCCTCAGAAAGCATATTACCCCTGTGCTCTGCAAATGCCGGCAGATGACCATCGGCCAGTAATCCTGCCACTCTCTCCGCATCAGCTTCTTTCAGCTCATCCATGGTAAAAACAACCTGCATAGCCATCATTCTCCAGCACCTTTACAAGGTCACGCTGATCTCTTCTCTTAGTGAAATTATCTTTACCACCACCAATAAACACATCCGGCTTATTCCTCACGAAATCAAGCGCTATACCTTCATAGTCGTGCCTGCTAATATTGTGAGCAACAAAGGATGCCGGTGTGGCATGAGTAACAGAACTTGTGCTGACCACCCCGTATGACATCTTATTCTTTCTCCTGGCTATTTCGGTAATAAGCTGCACCCTGTTGCTGTCGGGCGACATACCGATCATCCCGTTCTTTGTTTTCTTACCCGATGACAGTGCTGTTCCTCCTGCTGCCGAATCAGTGTTATAATTATCGTATGAATGTGTTTTTAAAAAACCTATATGCCTGGATCTTGTCATATTCAGTTTATCACCGCTTAGTGTAATGGCTCCTGATACCTGTGTTACACCCATACCATCGCCTATAAGCAGTATAATATTCTTTACGTCCTGCTCCTTACTGTTTTTCTTTTCCTCATCCGGGAAACTAAATGAAGACAGGAAGAAAGTAAAAACAAGGAGCAATACTGATAATACTTTTGTCTGTGTCAGTGTCTTGTATAAAATCATAATTCTATTTTTTAATTACCAGAGGTAAAGAGTTTTTCATACTCCCTGTCTCCTGCTTTGTTTACCCAGTTTTCCGGGACCAGTTTCCAGTTATTATTAGTCCGGATAACAATCTCCCCATTATTATCAAACCATCTTATCATATAATACCTGAGGTCCTTATCGGTGGATTCCACCAGCCTGTTCGTGATTCCGGCATCATCAGCTAAGAATGCATACTCCAGGTGTCCGCCCCCGCCACTACCCCTGTATGAGTTTAGTGCCACAAGGTATATCTTATCTTTGTCAAAAACCCTGCCATCTGTAAATGACAGTATTTCCACCTTATGACCGTCAGGCTTGCTTACATCAACAATATAATTTATGCCTTCCGCCGAATCAAAATTATATGTCTGATTCTTAAAACTATACCCCCTGTCTGTGTTTTCTGTTTCAAACAAATTATCCTCAGGTCCTTTCATGGTACTGAACCACTTGGCATATGAATATTCCAGGTACCTGTCTACTTCCTCCCCGCTCATCTCAACAGTATAAAGCATATTTTCATAACGATACAGGCTAAACATATCGGATACTGTAAGCGCACCCTTATCCAGTTTTACATCATATGAAAGAGGTGCAGCAAATGAAATATCTGCGCCACTCACCTTTAACTGCACATTATGTATAAGATCCATAAAGCCTGAATCTCCAAAGTAGGCTTCCCTTGTGCTAATGGTTTCACTTAAACTACCAATCTCATGGCTGACATATTCACTTACCGCTGTAAACTCATCACGAAAATTTTCAACAAAATCAGTATCGGGCCTTCTGTCAGTGAGATTTATAATATCACCCTCAACTGAAATGATATTTTTCTCCTTTTTCCCTGAATATGTAACCTTAGCTGCTGCCGCATATCTTGCCCGGCTGCCACTATCGAGTATCAATACGGAATCACCCGAACTGTTTATGATATATTCATTTATTATATCATGATCATGCCCGATGAAAATAATATCAAAGCCCTTAACTTTCTCTGCAACCGCAATTGAAGCATTATTATTAAGGTAAGAACCTTTCTCTCCCTCGTATGTCTCATCCCATCCGGCATGAAATAAGCCTATGACCAGGTCGGGATTTTCTTTTTCTATTACAGGCATCCATCTGGCTGCTGTCTCAACCATATCATCAAAACGGATACCACGGTATAATATCTCCGGCAACCATCCCGGCACACCCGGTGTTATCAGTCCCATCACAGCTATCCTGAGCCCCTTACTGTCAATAATGGTATAAGGATCAAAATATGGTTCGCCTGTTTCCTCATCCACGGCATTGGCTGCCAGTAAAGGAAAATCATATTCCTTTCTTATCCTGTCATACACTTTATGTCCCGCTTCAATATCATGATTTCCTGCTGTTGAGGCATCATACCCAAGATAGTTCAATATCCCTGCCCATAAATGCCTGACTGTGGTATCCTCAAAATTATAATAATACACAGCAGGACTACCCTGCAGGTTATCACCATTATCAAGTAAAACATATTCCCGGGGATCATAATCCTTAAGGAAAGAGGCAAATTTTGCCATCGATGAATAATTCTCCCTGCCTGTCAGCGGATCCCTGTCAAAAACAGCACCATGCACATCAGTTAAGTTAAATATGTGTATATGTGATGATTTGTCCGCATCCTCACATGATGTAAAAAACATTATTATGATGAGCAGAAAAGTATATGCCGGGTATTTTAAATTCCTCATTTTATGAATACAAAGTTAATGTGTTTAATTTATTAATAAAGATTTTTCCTTACTTTACCTTCTGAACCGGGCAATGAAACATGATAATATGCTCATATTTTTAAGCCAGATCTTATCTGTATTTAAACATAATATTAAGATGTTTTGTTTAGCGGCCTTCAACAACCGTTAATGAATAAATTATGTAAAGCATATATATGGTAAAAACAGGACTGGATAATTTTGAAAAAGAGATATACCCTCTTGTAAGAAACAGAAGGGCCGGACTGGTGTGTCATGCTCCCAGCATCAACAGGAGGTATGAGCATATTACAGATATAATACATAACAGCTCACTGACTGAACTGTCTGCCATTTTCGGTCCTCAGCACGGTCTGTTCGGGCAGACACAGGATAATATGATAGAATGGGAAGGCTACCGGCATCCCCTTTATAATGTGCCTGTATACAGCTTATACGGAAAAACCAGAAAACCAACGGCCGGAATGCTGGCCGGCACGGATATACTGATTTTTGACCTCCAGGATGTTGGCACAAGACCATATACCTATGCATGGACACTGAAGCACTGCATGGAGGCCTGCTATGAAAATAATATACCACTTATAGTTATTGACAGACCCAACCCAATAGGCGGAGTAAAACGCGACGGACCCGTTCTCAAGAGGGAGTTTTACAGCTTTGTCGGAGGGGCAGGCATACCCTTATGCCATGGGATGACCATAGGGGAGATAGCCTTATGGCTTAAGGACAAGGAAAATATCAACTGCAGGCTTGAAATAATAAAAATGCAGGGATGGCAGAGGGAAATGGTATGGACGGACACCTGTCTGCCCTGGGTACTACCCTCACCCAATATGCCGTCGCTCGGTACCGCTAAAGTATACCCGGGCATGGTGCTCCTTGAGACATTGAACATATCAGAGGGCCGGGGTACCACACTGCCTTTTGAACTCTGCGGTGCACCTTTTCCGGAAATGGATACTGTAATAAACGAATTAAACAGAATAAAGCTTCCGGGTGCCGTCTTCAGAAAGCATAACTTTATACCCGTATTCCACAAGTTTACGGAGCAATACTGTTCCGGCATGCAGTTACATATCACTGATTTCAAACTATACGAACCTGTTTACACTGCTGCCTGCATCTTTAAAATGATTGCTGATATTACGGGTAAGCTCAGGTTTAATGACCCACCCTATGAATATGAGGATAAATTAATGCCCTTTGATATATTATCCGGTGATACGGGTCTGCGTACAAACCTTGAAGGCCATGGATCACTGGAACATGAAAAAGAAAGGTGGAAGCAGGAGATTGATGAATTCAACAGGGAATTTAGTTATTTTGCTCTGTATTAATCAGTGCCATATGATCCGGGGCACAGGACAGTGTTCTCATGCAAGATCCTTATCTTCCAGAAGTGTACTCATTATATATTTTTTTTTCAGGTACAGGCAGACAAATTTATATATTATTTTCTGTTGAGATATTTTTTCGGAATATTTGTACCAAAATTATTAAGGTGCATATTTCATTTATACTTGTTGATCCAAAGGTTCCGGAAAATATCGGGGCATCGGCACGTGCAATAAAAACAATGGGCTTCAACAGGCTTGTGCTGGTGAGACCATGTGAATACAGCTCAGGTCCGGCAAGGTGGCTGGCACACGGGGCGGCAGATATACTGGATAATGCTGAGGTATATGACTCACTGAAGGAGGCAACAGCAGGGATGGATATTATTATCAGTACCACGGCGCGCTACAGGAGCACAAAAGGCGAATACACAGATATCAGGGATCTCAGCTCCCTGCTTCAGAAAAAATATACTGATAATACAAATATTGCCCTTGTTTTCGGGAGCGAGGAGTCCGGGCTGAGCAATGATGATATGTCCTTATGTGACATAACAAGCACTATTTCAATGCTTACCCCCTACCCTTCACTTAACCTTTCACAGGCAGTAATGATATTTGCCTATACCCTGAATGATCATTCAAACCAATAAAAAAAAGGAAGCTGAACAATTACAGGGAGAACATTCCCTGGCCTTGATAAAAAGTAAGGCTGAGCTCCTTCTTGCAGGTACGGACATAAGCCAGAATAAAGCATTAAAAGGCAGGATTATGGAGAGACTGTCACTGGCTGCGGGAAACGATATTAGATTATTTCACTCCATTACCAATGCATTGATCAGTAAATACGAAAAAGAACACTAATGATATATCTTCTCCTTTGCATAATATCCACAACAGGCATAATGGTTATTTTCAAGATTGCCGGCAGGATGAAGCTTGATACATTCAGGATAATAATAATCAACTATTTCACTGCTGCTATCATGGGATTCAGCATAGGCGGTTTTCCTTCCGGTGAGGATATGACAGCAAGCTGGCTTCCCATGGCAGTAATAATAGGCATACTTTTCATCGTTATGTTCTTTGTTATTGCCCGTTCAGCACAGAAGGCGGGAATAGCAGTAACATCGGTGGCATCCAAGATGTCAGTGGTAATACCCATTACTTTCTCCATATTCTATTTTAACGAAGACCTGGGTATACTGAAAGTAATGGGAATAATACTGGCCCTTGTATCTCTTTTTATGACAACCTACAACAGGGATAAGACAAAAACGAGAGGGCCGGACGTGATGATGCTGCCTATTATTCTTTTTCTCGGTGCCGGTCTTATTGACTCATTGATAAAATACAGTCAGCAGGTTCATATCATTGAGCAGGGAACCATCATGTTTACCTCGGTATTATTTTCCATATCGGCTTTAACGGGTGTTTTATTCAGTTTCTTCAGGAAAGATATGTTTAAATCAAAAAACATAATGAAGGTTTTTACTGCCGGTATAAGTCTGGGTATTGTAAACTTCGGCTCCCTTTACGGGATCATTATGGCGCTCGACAGTAATATACTTGACAGCTCAATAATTTTCGGTATTAATAATATCGGCATTGTGGTTCTTTCGGTTATCATTGCCCTGATATTTTTTGATGAAAAGTTAAGCAAACTGAACAGGGCAGGCATTATACTGTCGATAATAACAATAGTTTTCCTCAGCTTTTTATAATATTGAATCAGTGTATGAAGGATGAGTACAGGAGCATAAAAAAAGCATCACATGGTCTTTTCAAGGACAGGGGAAGTAAATTTATTGCTATGGCCTTTCCGGTACACTCTGAAGAAAGTGTAAAGGAGAAGCTGGAAGAGGTAAAAAAGAAGTATCACGATGCCCGCCATCATTGTTATGCCTACAGGCTGGGACCAGGGGATGACAAATGGAGGGTAAATGATGACGGAGAGCCATCAGGCACTGCCGGTAACCCAATAATGGGACAGATAAGGTCATACCGGCTGAATAATACACTCATTATTGTTACAAGATATTTCGGAGGCACCCTGCTGGGAACGGGCGGACTGATAAATGCGTACCGCCAGGCTGCAAAGGCGGCCCTGGAAAACGCATCGATAATAAAGAAAACTATTGAATGCAGCTACCTCCTGAATTTTCCCTATGCATCCATGAATGATGTAATGAGATTTATTAAGGAGTATAAGCTCAGGCAGAGTGAACAGTTTTTTGAGCTTGACTGCTCAATAACAATACATTTCAGGTCATCAAAGGAAGAATCCATAGTTGAAAAACTCGCTTTGATTGAAAAACTTGACTTTAAAAAGGTAAATGATTAATTATCTTTTACTGATTTATTAATAAATTATTAACATATAAGTTAAAATATTTCATTGTTTTTAACTTTGTCGTGTCAAGTAATATTTAATCACCTAAAAAAATGATTAATGAAGAATAAAAGCCTGGTTTCGATCGATGATCTGAGTACCGATGAAATGGTATCCATACTCGATCTGGCCGAAAAATTCGAGAAGGAACCAAACCAGCGTTTGCTGGAAGACTTTGTTATAGCCACCCTTTTCTTTGAACCATCAACACGCACCCGCCTCAGTTTTGAAAGCGCTATTTCCAGGCTTGGCGGTAAGATAGTAGGGTTTACCGATGCCTCTTCGTCGAGTGTATCAAAGGGAGAGACACTCAATGACACTATACGGACAGTAAATAATTACTGTGACCTGATAGTTATGCGCCATCCTATTGAGGGCAGTGCCAGGCTTGCAAGCGAGATTGCTGATGTTCCTGTCGTAAACGCCGGTGACGGGGCCAACCAGCATCCAACGCAAACGATGCTGGATCTCTATTCCATCAGGAAAACACAGAAAAGCCTGGATAATCTGAATATATTCCTTGTGGGCGATCTAAAGTACGGACGCACTGTACATTCACTTTTAATGGCTATGTCGAGATGGAATACCACTTTCAATTTTATTTCCCCCGACGAGTTAAAAATGCCTGTTGAATATAAGCTTTATCTTGACAGCCTGGGATTAAAATATTACGAACATTCTGATTTCACTGACATAATAAAAGAGGCTGATATTATCTATATGACAAGGGTGCAAAAGGAGCGATTCAGTGACCCTATTGAGTATGAAAAAGTTAAGAACGTCTATGTTCTTCGCAATCATATGCTGCGTGACACAAAGGAGAATCTCAGGGTGCTGCACCCACTACCAAGGGTTAACGAGATACACCAGGATGTAGATGTTAATACCAAGTCATATTATTTCCGGCAGGCTCTTAACGGGGTATATACCAGGCAGGCCATACTAACACGTTTACTTGGCCTTAAATAAATACTAATATCATGAAGAGGGGATGAACTTAGCGAAGCAATCTCATGAACGAAGTGAATAAAAATCTAAAAGTATGAAAGAACCGAAACAGTTAAGTGTTAGTGCAATAGAGAACGGGACAGTAATTGATCATATACCGGCATCCGTCTTATTCAAGGTTATACAGATACTTGGTCTTGACAAGATAAGCAATCTGATCACCTTTGGGACCAACCTTGAAAGCAAAAAGCTGGGGCAGAAAGCAATTATTAAGCTTGAAGGCATATTTTTCGAGGATGATGATATAAACCGTATAGCACTTGTTGCACCTGAGGCAAAACTCAATATTATAAGGGACTACGAAGTTGTTGACAAGAATATTGTTAAGGTACCGGATCAAATTACAGGTATAGCCAAATGCTTCAATCCAAAATGCATAACTAATTTTGAACCGGTAACGACCCGGTTCAGGGTTGTTTCCAGGAAAGATGTGGCATTAAAATGCCATTACTGTGAAAAGATAACAGACCAGGAACATCTGGTTATACTATAGGCCAAAGTAAGCTGCACAAGAACTTCACGGCAGGAAACAAGGCTTAAGGACAGCTGTCAGTACTGTATTGTGTTACCGTATCCTGTCATAGGATTTAATAAGCAACTCATCTTTCAGTATATTCCTGAAAGCCAGGTAGCCCAGTATTGCTCCCGCAAGCGGAAATACAAGTTTTATATTGAAAACCAGTTCAGCATCCATCTTTGTGCCCGCATAAAAGATATAGAAAAGTATCAGCAGGAAAGATCCTATCTGCAAAAGAGTTGTAAGAACCGTAAGCCGTATCTGCAGTTTGCGTCTCTTATAAAGGAAGATGGCGATAAAAAACAATACAGGTACAGCAATAAGAATGATCTCAAGGGGAAGGCTTCTTTCAACAAGTCCGGTGGTAATATTTCCATCAATCCTGTAGATTCCTTTATAATTCAACTCATAGCTTTCAGTTGCCCCCACCACCAATCTGACAATCGGGCCCTTCAGCAGAAATACCGACAGAGCGGATGCTACAGCAAGGTAGAGTGTCTGTATTCTCTGTATCATATAAGCCCGGATTTAAATTTCTTACAAAATTAATTTCTTTTTTGGAAATACATCCAATCGAGATAATATAATATCTTAAGGGATATACTGTTTCCCATTCCCGTGTCAAACATATGCTTAATGTTTTCACTGAAGTCGTAATAAATCCGCTCTGAACCTGAGTATATGGAATTTTTCCACACAACTGACATTTCACTGCCAGGTGCGAAACGCCATGTATATACCAGGTCAATATTCCAGGCATTATAGTTATAATCAAAATTACCGTCATGATTGTCCGAGCTCAGTGATCCGTCAGTATTAAGCGTGTAATACTGATCCAGATAATCAGCTCTGGACCAGTAATGGCGAAGTCTCAATGATAAATAAGAGTTTGCTGAAAAGATATAAGCTGTCTGCAGCTTATTTTCTATAGTGGTATTATCTCTGAGTCCAAAATAAATAAGTTCTTCCGGTTCTGAGACATAATCGACATAGCCGATATCATTTATATTATTTTTAATTTCAAATTCATAATTCATTGAAAACCTGTCAGATATTTTAAATGTAGGACTGAACGAAAATGTGTACTGATACTGGTTGTATGGTGACCATATTTTTTTATAGCTGCTGCGTAAATTATATGAAAATCTTTTGCTGCGATCGCTGAATAAAAATATACTGCCCGAAAGCTCCCGGCCCCTGTGGTAAAACCATCCATCAACGCGGGGTTCAAAATAATCATCCGAGCCATCGGGTTTATATTCGGCCCTGAGGAAAACGGTCAGGTGGTTGATAAAAGTAACATTGGAATTGAGATTAAACTCAGAGCCGGTGAAGACCCTCGGGTTATACAACATCTGATGCCTGTAAGTCAGCGAATTTCTGGCATTCAGTATTTTCCAGAAAGGCTGATATATATTATAAGACACACTTAACTGGTTCTGCAATTCATTATTTCTCCTGAGATATCCCATATCATTATGGTCATAGGTATCTGATGTGGCTTCCAGCTCATATTCAATCCGTAAGTTCCCGCCGGTTTTTCCGGCCTGCAGGCGGTATGCATGGCCAAAATCGTTATCAATATCCTTATAATATTTTTGTGATAATGCCATCTTGCCTGATACAGAATACTGTTTCGATTTATCCTGCAGCTTGAATTCAGTGCCACTTACATTAGCGGTATAGAAATTCTCATCATTCTTCGCATTACGCCACACATTGGTATTAAACAGGCTCAGGTAGGAATTATTTTTAAGACTCTGGTCAAGTACTATCATATTGTAGTTAGTGAAGGGATCAGTCATCACCTTACGTGTCTCTAATGTCTCAGCATCCTCAATAACAGCATACATTGAGTCAGTCATTGCATTAAACACTCCTATTCCCAGGCCGGATTTTGTCCGGCCGGATATCTTTGTTGCGTTTATCAATGATGATTCCTGTGGATTATATATCACTTCTTCACCAGGCCCGGCTTCTTCATAAGCGTCGTAATAAGCCTTTGGTTGTGAACCCACTCTCCTTGAATAAAAAACATCACCTTTGCTGAACAGTTCCGTTCCTTCCATAAAGAAGGGTCTCTTTTCATTATATTTAACTTCATAGGGACTAAGGTTAAGCACCTGGTCATCAGCCTGTACTTGTCCGAAATCAGGCACAAGTGTAGCATCAAGTGTAAAAGATTCATTAATCCCGTACTTGAGGTCAAGTCCCCCGTTATATGTAAAACCTGCACCCGGCTCGCCCGGATCCTGCTCAAGGTAAGCCGATACATATGGTGTCAGAGACAGGCGTAAAGGCGGCTCAATATTCCTTATATTTGTCATTTCTCCCAGGTGATTAAATGTTGATCCCACGTTCCTGTCGACATAGCTCCAGGACGATTGTTCCCTGTCGCGACGCACTTCCCTCCAAAAATTCATACCCCATGTCTGTATCTCCTCCTTTGGAAATCTCAATGCCGAGTAAGGGATCATTATTTCAGCCATCCATCCGTCATCTGTAATTGAGGTACTGCTTTCCCATACAGCGTCCCATGTATCTGTCATTCTGTGACTGTCTGCACTTCTCGGCGGACGGTCTGACTGCACATTTGAAACAGAAACTTTGAAGCTTGCCCCGTTGATACCATCATTATATGGACTTATATCAACTGAAAACTGGTCGGCATTCAGTGAAAAGTCTGAATCTCTTTCACCCAGTTCAGTATAGATACTGTCGGGCTGAGGATCAAACATCATAGCTCCGATATATACTGCTTTATTATCGTACAGAACCCTCACTTCAGTACGATACCTACTTTCGGCACCGTTATAGGGTGAATACTGTATAAAGTTGTTGGCAACATCCGCTGTTAACCATACCGTATCATCCAGTGTGCCATCAATAACAGGAGGATTCTCTGTTTTTACAGCAGTGATGCTTTTCTGTTGTAAAAGCGGATCTCCTTTCTTTTCCTTCACCTCCCCATACACTGCTGTCAGTCCCGAAACGGACATCATGATAAATACTATATACAGAATCCTTTTAATCTTACTCATTAACACCTATTTATCTCAATAACAACACATTATAATAATGGTTCAAAACCGCTTACAAAAATATACTAAAAAAGCAATTATTGCTTATCGCCAGCCCTAAGAGTGCATATGCTTAACAATTTTTAACTCTTTATGAGTGACAGCTTAAGAAGACAGGAAATATTCAGAGAATAAGGGTAATAAGAAAGGACTGTCCCACATCAGGAGACAGCCCTTAAATATTTCACTTACAGAAATTAATCTTTAGTTATTTCCCAGAATAAGTGGCAGTCCCTTTTCACCCGCTCCCACTACTACAATTTTTGTATTTGGTGATTCGGCCAGTTTAAGAGTGGCGTCAATACCCTTCTGGGTAAGTATCCTGTCGGTCAGACTGGCACTTATCTCCCGGTTATAATTAGCGATACCTTCAGCCTCTATTAATTTACGTTCAGCCTCAAGCCTTTCCTTTTCATTTATATACCTCATGGCAAGGGCTTCCTGTTCCCTGGTCAGTTTGCTTTCAATAGCCGACTTAATATCCGGTGGCAGTACTATGGAGCGTATAAGCAGCGCCCTCATGTCGATATTATTCTTATTAAGGATAATAGCTGTTTCCTCAATAATTGATGACTCAACTTCACTCCTTCTGGTGGAATAAATCTCCTCGGCTGTATATCGTCCGGTAACCTGCCTGACAGTCGATCTCACCTCGGGTATTACAAGCCTGTTAACATAATTAACACCGAATATCTCATGAAGATAACCAATCCTGTCATATTGAGGGTTGAACCTGACCGTAACATCTACCTGTATGCTCAATCCGTTCTTATCAAGCACATCCATTGTCTCTTCTGCTTTTTGCTCCTTAACATCATATTTATAAAGTGAATTCCAGGGAGCAATAGCTTTGAGTCCGGTACCGACAATATCATCCTTGTCCAGTACACCATTCAGTGTGTTAAATACTACGGCCCTTTCACCAGGCCTGATAATATAAAACATTCTGCTACCGAACAGCAATAAAAGAACAACGATAACAGCCAGTGTGATAATAATTGATTGTTTTTGTTTCATCTGCTGCATAATTTTAATTTATGTTTATTTTGACTGCAAAAATAATGTAAAATTGTTGAATTTCTGTATATTACATCCACTTTTTTATTTTAATAGTTTTCAGTGAACAATATAATAAATATTAAAATGTAACGACCATAGACGCAACGGAACGATCTCATAAGCTGAGTTATTTTTTGTAAATTTTTATGATATTTTTTTTTTAATGTATGAAAGAAACAGAGTTAATCACAAATACCGATGGCAGCATTTTTCATCTGTATCTTAAGCCCGGAGAGCTGGCAGAGAAGATTATTATTGTAGGTGATCCGGGAAGAGTTGAGATGATAGGAAAAAAGTTAGAGAGTATAAGGACAAGGCGAAATAACAGGGAATTTTTTACTATCACCGGCTTTTACAGGGGTAAAGAGATAAGTGTCATATCCAGTGGCATAGGTACGGATAATATAGATATTCTCATTAATGAGATTGATGCCCTGTTTAATATAAATCTGACCAGCGGTCAGCCCCTGGCTGAGAGAAAGTCCCTTAGCTTTGTGCGTCTTGGAACCTCAGGCGGTTTGCAGGCAGATCTGCAGCCCGGTCAGGCTGTAATAAGCGAAAAAGCAATAGGCTTTGATGCTGTTATGAATTATTACAGCGGAATAGAAAGCATATCTGATCTTCGTTTTGAATCGGAATTTATCAGGCACACATCATGGTCTGAAAGGCTGCCATATCCTTATATTATCAATTGCAGCAATGAGCTGCTGAAAAAATTCTCCGATACAGGCTTTATTAAAGGTATGACTATTTCAACTCCGGGCTTTTATGCGCCCCAGGGGCGTACTCTTTTCCTTACCCCCCATGATAAGGAGTTAAATAATAAGATAATGTCATTCAGGTATGAGGGCAGGCGGATACTTAACTACGAGATGGAAAGCTCGGCTATTTACGGACTTTCAGCCCTGCTCGGCCATAAAGCCATAACAATATGTGCGGCCATCGGGAACAGGGTAACAGGTAAATTTGCAAGCAATTACAAGTCTGTTATGTCAGACCTTGCTGATCGTGTACTGGAGATCATTTGATTGATCAGAAGGCCAGCATCTCCATTATTTCTGAGATAATAAATTCAGCTGCTTTGCCGTCACCATAAAAACCAGGATAACTGAGTTCTTCAAGCTCTGTTATGCTCCTGAACCCTTCTTTTATCTTTTCAGGATGTGCATCAACAAGCACGGCGGTTCCGTTGGCAACCAGCTCCACCCATTCGGTCTCTGACCTGAAGACAAGGCAGGGCCTTTTAAAAAAGTGTGCTTCTTTCTGCACACCGCCTGAGTCGGTGCATATCACGGCTGCATTTTTTTCAAGCATTATCATTTCGAGATATGACACAGGGGCTATCAGCTTAACAGCACTGGTATTTTTTAACTTCTCAAGCAATGCCGGATTATATTTTTCAAGGGCATGTAAAGTGCGGGGATGAAGAGGTAATACAAGCGCTGTGCTTTTTTCACGCGACAGTTCAAGCAGCGACTGCAATATATTATTCAACCTCTCACTGTCATCTGTATTTTTCTGCCTGTGTATGGTAGCCAGTATATAGCTGCCTTGTTTAAGCTGCAGCTCATTAAGCAGGCCGTTAATCTTCTTGCCGGCCAGGTCTGCAAAAAACAGGCTGTTATCATACATTATATCCCCTGAAAGAAAGATTTTAGGATTATCGACCGTAAAGGGCGGGCTGGCATCCGGACGTATACCTTCTTTCATCAGGTTTTTAAGAGCGGCATCAGTAGGGGCAAAAAGCAGGGTTGAGAGATGATCGCTCAACACCCTGTTAATTTCCTCGGGCATCTCTTTGCTGTACGAGCGCAAGCCGGCCTCAATATGTATTACAGGTATCTTAAGTTTAACGGCTGCAATACCTGCAGCCAGTGTGGAATTAGTATCACCATAAATTATTACAGCGCCGGGCTGTTCTTTCAGAATAACCTCTTCTATACCTGTTATCATAGACGCCGTTTGTCTGCCCTGCCTGGCTGATCCAACACCCAGGTTATAATCAGGTTTTGGTATCTCCAGTTCTTCAAAGAATACATCAGACAGTTGCCTGTCATAATGCTGGCCTGTATGCAGTATTACTTCATCTATATACTCCTTGTAGTCCCTTCTTATAACCCTGCTTATTGCCGATGCTTTAATAATCTGGGGTCTGGCACCAACAACATTCAGGAGTTTCTTATTTTGCATAGCTGACGGCTCTTGTTTCCCTGATCACGGTAATTTTAACCTGGCCGGGATAGGTCATCTCATCCTGTATCTTCCGTGCAATATTATTGGACATTGCTTCGGCCTCCTTATCGGTAACTGATTCTGCTCCCACTATTACCCTCAGTTCCCTGCCTGCCTGTATAGCATATGTTTTCATCACCCCGGGATATTCAAGGGCCACTGCTTCCAGCTCTTTAAGTCTTTTAATATACAGTTCAACCACTTCTCTCCTCGCACCGGGTCTTGCACCTGATATAGCATCACATACCTGAACAACTGGTGATATCAGTGATGTCATTTCAACTTCATCATGATGGGCTCCTATGGCATTATACACCTCCGGTTTTTCCTTATATTTCTCAGCCAGCTTCATTCCGTAAACAGCATGTGGCAGTTCTGGTTCATCATCAGGCACTTTGCCAAGGTCATGCAACAGGCCGGCTCTTTTGGCCAGCTTGGCATTAAGTCCAAGTTCCGATGCCATAATAGCGCTGAGATTGGCTACTTCACGGCTGTGCTGCAGAAGATTCTGTCCGTAAGAGGAACGATATTTCATTTTACCCACCAGCCTTATCAGTTCAGGATGGAGTCCGTGAATACCAAGGTCGATAGCCGTTCTTTTTCCAACCTCCACTATCTCCTCCTCTATCTGCTTCCTTGTTTTTTCAACAATCTCTTCTATCCGGGCAGGATGTATCCTGCCATCACTTACCAGCTGATGCAGTGCCAGGCGCGCTATTTCTCTTCGCACCGGATCAAAAGCCGAAAGCACAATGGCTTCCGGCGTATCATCTACAATGATCTCAACACCGGTGGCGGCTTCAAGGGCCCTTATATTGCGTCCCTCCCTTCCAATAATCCTTCCTTTTATCTCATCTGATTCGATATGGAAAACAGTCACCGCATTCTCAACAGCCGCCTCGGTAGCCACCCTTTGTATAGTCATCATCACTATACGTTTAGCCTCTTTATTAGAGGTCATTCTGGCCTCATCCATTATCTCATTGATAAAAGACATGGCCTCTGTCCTGGCTTCCTCTTTAAGTGATTCTATCAACTGGTTTCTTGCATCATCGGCTGAAAGGCTTGATATTGTTTCAAGCTGTTCAACCTGTTGTTTATGCAACCTGTTCAGCTCTTCGCTGCGCTTATCCACTATCTCCAGCTGATTATTGAGATTTTCCCGTATGGCATCCAGTTCATTTTTCTTTCTCTGTGTCTCTTCCAGCTTCTGAGATACGGCTGACTCTTTCTGACTAATCCTGTTTTCAGCCTGTGATATTTTACTGTTCTTCTCGCCGATGTATTTCTCATGCTCTGATTTAAGCTGAAAAAATTTCTCTTTTGCCTGAAGTATTTTTTCTTTTTTCATCACTTCAGCCTCATTTTCGGCCTCTGCGATAATACTGTTACTCCTTCTTTTAAGTATAAGCTGCCATAAAAAGAAGGATAACACTGACCCTGTAATGAAAACACCCGCACACACAAGCAAATCGACTAATTCAAGTGTTATTCTTGTTAATATAAATTCCATAATAGCATATTTATTTAAAATGAAAACCCGCAAAGTTTCTTCAACTTTAAAAAAACCCCTGTATAACATGGATGGAGCTGCTAACATGGATCGGACTTCCACTGTTCCGGTTTCCCGGAATTCACGGCGAACCGTAAATGAGGCCTGTCCTGGTCATATTAAGCTTCACTCCAATTTTTAAAGTGTTGAGTTTCAAAAATGAATGAAGAAACAATGCGGGCAAATACTTTTTATCATTTATTTGAAAGAACGTCGTTTTACTCTTCCGTTTCCAGTACAGCATCAATCTTCTCTGATATCTGTCTGATACTCTGTGATACATCTTTTTCTTCCACCTTACCGTCAAGGTCAATTAACTGTATCACATATTGCAGGGCCGCCATCGCAAGAAAATCCTGTATATCCTTATCAACATATTTCTGCTTGTACTGCAGAACTTTCTCGTTGATCATACGGGCCGCTTTCCTTATCCCTTCTTCCTCATCCCTGCTTACTTTCAATGGATAATACCTGTCCGCCACATTTACCCTGATGGAAAGTTTATCATCCATTATTATATATTATTTAAAAGAGCAATACATTTATCAATTTCCCGCACCAAGTAATTTATCCTTTTGCGTGCAAGCCGGGCACTCTCTTCATCTCCCTTTATTGCACCGGATAATTGCAATTTATTATATTCTTTATTCAGTTCTTCTATTTCTTCGCCTTTATCATGGAGATTGCTTGCAAGCCTCACCTTTTCAGACCTTTCAGCATAAAGCTCCTTCTTCACCTCCTCATACCTGCCCAATAATTTCTCCACTTTCCCTTTCAGCAGTATAAGCTCTTCCACTTCGCTCCCGGTCATAAATTATTATTTAATACAAAATTAACATTGTTCTCTGTATTTACAAAAAAAATAAGCGCAATAGTTTGGTATAAGACCTGGGTGTAATATTTTTGTAGAAATTACTTGATAAATGAAGCCGGCGGATCAACATGATACATAAACTAATTATTACATTATTTCTGCTAAGCCTGTATGAGGGACCAGACAAACCGAATGTTTTAAGCTCTCCGCTTGACATGCCGCTTATACTATCAGCCAATTTCGGAGAACTGAGACCAGGACATTTTCATTCAGGAGTAGATTTTAAGACAGGGGGTGTAACAGGAAAAAAGGTGTATTCTGCTTCAGACGGCTACATATACCGCATTGTTGTAAGTCCCACCGGATTCGGTAAAGCACTATATATAAGGCACAGCAATGGTTTATCGACTGTTTACGGCCATTTGAGCAGGTTCACCTCAGATATTGAAGATTATGTAAAAAAAGCACAGTATCAGAGACAGAGTTTTTCTGTAAATATTTTCCCCGGGAGTGATATGTTCAGTATCAGTGATGGTGAGATAATAGGCTACTCAGGTAATTCAGGCAGTTCTATGGGACCTCACCTGCATTTTGAAGTCAGAAAAACAAAGGGAGAAAAACCTGTTAACCCGATACAGTATTACGATATCGAAGATGATATAAGGCCTGTAATCAGTTCAGTGGCCGTTTACCCTGCCAGTCCCACATCAAAGGTAAACGGAAAAAATGAAAAGCTAATACTCAAGGCAGAGAAAGGCAGAGAACATTACACAGCCGGACAAGGTTCATCTGTCAGGGTATCAGGACCTGTGGGCTTCGGTATAAACACGCATGACTATGTCAATAACAGCTGGAACCGCTGCGGTGTCCGAATTATCAACCTGAAAGTTGATGACAGGCTTGTCTACAGCCATACCATAGATGAGTTTTCCTTTGCCGAGACAAGATATATCAACAGCCATATTGATTATGAGGAAAAAATGCGGAGCAGCTCTAATATTCAGAAAACTTTCAGGGAGCCCAACAACATGATCAGCACCTATAATCATTTGATAAATAACGGTATAATAGAAACCATCGATGGCAAAACCCATAAGGTTGAGATAAGTGTTTCTGACTTTAATAATAATTATTCATCAATAAGTTTTGATATTGAGGCAGAAAAGGCCGCCCTGGCTCATACGGAAGAAACAGAGGGCTACCTGATGCCATACGGCCAGACGAACGAGTTTATACGTGATGACATAAAGATAAAATTTCCTGCAAACTGTTTTTATGATTCAATTTACTTCAGGTATAAAAAAGTTACGGACAGTCGTATAGAAGGCTTGTTTTCTGACCTCCACCAGGTGCATAATAAATATATCCCGGTTCACAGCAGTTATGCACTGGCAGTAAAAGTTACGGATGACCTACCCGTGAAGCTAAGGTCTAAATTATGCCTTGTTTACATTAGATGAGGAAGATATGAAATCGCTAAGTTATGCCGGCGGCAGCTGGAATAATGGATTTATTGAGGGACAGCTGAGGGAGCTGGGTATATATGCTGCGGGCATTGACACTATTGCTCCTTCTGTAAAACCTTTAAGATTTCAGGATGGTGCCACTCTGAAAGCCGGGGAAGAATTACTGATCAGGATAGATGACGAATTCAGCGGCATTGGAGACTACAGGGCCCTGATAGACGGTAATTGGGCACTTTTTGAGTGGGATCCGAAGAACTCCCTTTTAAGTTACAAACCTGATCCTGATTATATTTCACAGGGCCAACTGCATAATCTGGAACTTACGGTAAAGGATAAGCGCGATAATGAGTCAAAGATAAATCTCAGTTTTTACTGGTAAGTCAAGACCGGAAATAATTACTTCCAGAGCTTCTCCGGATAAATATCCTTATCCACCATATCCTGAAGGCTGCGAACAACAAAGGGGCGGTCTTCCCGGTAGGTGACTCCAAACCATTTTCCCTCTGTCATAAGAACCTGTATATTAATCTCGCCCTTTTTCACATAGACATCCATTGAAGTTGGAATATCAAGCTCTGCATTGGGATTGCCGGCACTTCTCTCTATGAAATTAATAAACTCTTCCTCAAGGTATTTAAAGCATGATGGTTTGAATCCCCACAGGTTCATTGAAACAATCTCATCAGCATCAAACTCCAACTCCCTGCCTTTTGGGCCGGGTGCAAATATTCCGTCAGGTCTTTTTTCAATACGCCTTGTCTCAACTATATTAACAAGGTTCCCTTTATTATCAGTTTTGCATACACCGCGGTTAACATGGCCGTGATCAGACAGGGTATTACCCATCCTGTACCCTACTATGCAATAATTATTATCGTCTTTATCATTTACAAGAAAATCATAAAGTATCTTAAAAGAATCAACACCGTAATAATCATCGGAATTAATAACTCCAAAAGGCACATTTAATTTATCCCTTGCAACCAGTATGGCATGACTGGTACCCCATGGCTTCACCCTCTCAGGCGATGGTTCATAACCGTCAGGCAGATCATTCATATCCTGGAAAACATAATCTATATCCACCCTGCCTTCCAGTGGTCTCATAAAATATGATTTAAACTGCTGTTCGATATCTCTTCTTATAACGAATACTATCTTTCCAAATCCGGCCCTTACAGCATCGTAAATGGAATAATCAATAATAGTCTGCCCGGCAGGTCCTACCTTATCAAGCTGCTTATCGCCGCCATAACGGCTACCCATTCCTGCTGCAAGAACTAATAAAGCTGGTTTCATCATGTATTAATTTTGGTTAGGGCATCAAAAATAAGAAAAATAATTCACTACCTTTAAGCATATTTTTAATAATAGAAAATCTCTGGCAATATTTTCTGTAAGCATGATAATAAGAGCAAATCAGAGCTGCAGTACATTTAAATAAACATGAATAGAATATTTAATAAATTATAAATCAAAAACATTTAGTAATGAGAAAAACAGGTTTAATATTACTGGTAAGTCTGATGATCGCCGGGCTAAGCTTACCCATTGTCAATGCCTGCACAAACTTTTTAGTTACCAGGGGAGCCAGTGAAGATGGCTCTACAATGATTACCTATTCGGCTGATTCACATGTATTGTATGGAGAGTTGTATTACTGGCCTGAGAGAGACTGGGAACCGGGATCCATGCTGGACGTATATGAATGGGATACAGGAAAATTTCTCGGTAAAATACCCCAGGTATCGCACAGCTATAATGTGGTGGGTAATATGAATAATCACCAGCTGGCCATAGGAGAGACAACATACGGAGGCCGCAGGGAATTGAGAAATCCTGAAGGTATAATAGATTATGGAAGCCTTATTTATATAACTCTTCAAAGAGCGAAAAACGCCCGTGAAGCAATAAAAACAATGTCTGAGCTGGTTGATGAATATGGTTATTACAGCTCAGGTGAATCTTTTTCCATTGCCGATCCTGAAGAGGTATGGATAATGGAACTCATAGGCAAAGGGCCGGGTGTTAAAGGCGCTGTATGGGTTGCAAGGCGAATACCTGACGGTTATATATCAGGCCATGCCAACCAGGCCCGGATAACCACTTTTCCTCTTGCCGACGGTAAAAAGTCAATCACTTCCAGGGATCTTGATAAAATATTCGATCCCTCTGTGGAAACTGTTTACGCCTGGGATGTTATTGATCTTGCCCGTGAGAAAGGCTGGTATGAGGGCCGCGACAGGGATTTTAGCTTCAGCGACACCTATGCCCCGGTGGATTTTGGAGGCGCCCGCTTTTGTGAGGCACGTGTTTGGGCCGGTTTCAACAGGGTAAATAAAGAGATGGATAAATACGTAGATTATGCCATGGGCAAGGACCTTAGCGAACGTATGCCTCTGTGGATAAAGCCTGACAGCAAATTGAGCGCACATGATGTGATGGAACTGATGAGGGACTATTACCAGGACACACCTATGGATATGTCTGAAGATCTGGGTGCAGGTCCCTTTGGCAGCACCGTCAGATGGAGACCCATGACCTGGGAAGTTGACGGCGAGACATATTTTAACGAAAGAGCCATCTCCACTCAGCAAACAGGCTTTTCTTTCGTGGCCCAGTGCCGCAACTGGCTGCCTGACCCTGTTGGCGGCATACTATGGTTTGGTGTTGATGACACATATTACACTGTTTATTCCCCTATGTACTGTGGCATCCAGGAAATACCACAGTCATTCAAAGAAGGTAACGGGGATATAATGGAATTCAGTGATAATGCAGCCTTCTGGGTCTTCAACCAGGTATCCAATTTCGCCTATAACCTCAGGATGCCTATGGAAGAAGATATAAAAACCAAACAGAGAGATCTTGAGACAGGCTATATTGAAGAAACAGCAATGATTGACGGGATAGCTGCCGAATTGTACAGTACAGATCCTGCGCTTGCTCTGAGGTATATAACAGATTACTCCCTTGATGCAGGCGATAAAACAGTGTCTGAATGGAGCGATTTCTATAAGTACCTTTTTACCAAATATATGGACGGCAATATCAAGAAAAAGAGGGAAGTGCCGGAAAACTATAAATATGTGACCCCGGAAATCTCTCAACCCGGATACAGCGAGTCATGGTACAGAGCCATAATCAAAGCAACGGGTGATAAATTCAAACAGAAATAAGAGGAGCTGATTAACCCGCCTGCCTGCATAAAAGATAACTGGAAAACGGCATATCCATAAGCGGACAAAAAAACAATGCTGTAAAGAATATATTTTATATAATACCGGTTAGCGTTTTCTGGCCGGTATTATTTTTTTGGCTTACGTTCTATCTTTCTGATGACCATGGAGCGGTCGCGTTCATCGCCCCCTTTTGTACCAACATAGTCAACCCAGGCAATATAGGTATTGACCGCATTGGGAATGAGCTGGTTTATCCTGATATAATCGTCATTCATATATCCTCGGAGGTCAAAATTATTATGTTGCTCTTCCCATACATCAACATAATACACATAGGGTCCGAGACCATAAAAAGTAACTTTCCCGTTTGAGTTTGTATTGCCTTCAGCCTCCATGTTTGTCTCGGCATCCCAGTCGCCCAGAGTGGGATAAAGCCTTACATTTGCGCCTGCCACAGGATACTCAGCATCCCATTCCAGCACTTCTATCTCAAGTATGGTAGGCGATACAATACTGACAGTCTGGTAAGCCTTATCCACTGCTCCTGTCTTACTGATGGCAGTAAGAGAGACCTCGTATGTCCCCGATGAAGAATAACTGTAAACAGGGCTATAAGCATTGGATATATAGCCGTCGCCAAAATCCCATTCAAATTCAACGGCATTATAGGAATCATTGGTAAATATTATGTCCTCTCCTATATACGCTTCCACCTTATCGGTGTAGAAAAAAGCATCCGGGTATACCTCGCATGATGTAAGGATAACCGGGAATATAAATAATATGTAAAGTAATTTTTTCATGACTCTGATATTTGCTTGTTTTTATTTATTATAAATCAAATATAGTGCCACATCGGGCAACAATCAAATAAATAATGTTAACAGAAAGCATCCTTTCCCGGCTAAATATAATTATATCAGGCAAATGTTTATAAATAAAGTCCCGGATGGGAATGTATCAACAAAACTCATGATTTATATGGCCAATTTACTGAAAGGCAGTAATGGATGGCTTATAACTTTACTCAAGAAAAAATATCACTATCTTTGCAACCTGATTAATAAACAGAAACAGAGTATGATCAATATAAGGTTCCCGGATAATACACTTAAACAGTTTGAAGCAGGAGTAAGCAGTCTTGATATAGCAAAAAGTATCAGTCCTGGTCTGGCCAGGCAGGTATATGCATCAACAATAAACGGAGAGGTACGTGACCTTTTAAGGCCGGTAAATGAAGACGCATCGGTAAAATTTCACAAATGGGAAGATCCTGAGGCCAGGCACACCTTCTGGCATACCAGTGCTCACCTGCTGGCATATGCCCTGGAAGAGTTATATCCCGGCATAAAGTTCGGTATAGGTCCGGCCGTGGAAAATGGGTTTTATTATGATGTTGATCCAGGCAATGGCGTTGTTATCAGCGAATCAGACCTGCCGCGGATTGAGAAAAAGATGAAAGATCTTGCAAGGGAAAAGCACAGGACAGAAAGGATTGAGATAAGCAAGGCCGAAGCCCTGAAGATGTTTGAAGAAAAGGGTGATGAATATAAGACTGAACTAATCAGTGAGCTTGAGGACGGAAGCATTACACTCTATAAACTGGGTGATTTTAAGGATCTGTGCCGTGGTCCCCATCTGCCCGACACTGAAAATATCAAAGCGATAAAGCTCCTCAGCCTGGCCGGTGCCTACTGGCGGGGTGATGAAAAAAGAAAGATGATGACCCGCATTTACGGCATCAGCTTCCCGAAACAAAAACTGCTTGAAGAATATATGCTGATGCTTGAGGAAGCAAAAAAGCGTGATCACAGGAAGATAGGAAAGGAACTGGGACTGTTTGCTTTTTCCCAGAAAGTAGGCATGGGATTGCCTTTATGGTTACCCCGGGGGGCTGATCTGAGGCAAAGGCTGATTGATTTTATGACGGCCGAGCTGAAACGAAGGGATTATACCATTGTTTCCACACCTCATATAGGAAATGTCGAACTGTATAAGACATCCGGACACTATGATAAATACGGGGCCGACTCTTTTCAACCTATAAACACACCGCAGGAAGGTGAGCAGTTTATGCTTAAGCCAATGAACTGTCCCCACCACTGTGAGATATATAATGCCACACCGCATTCATATAAAGACCTGCCTGTACGCATGGCCGAGTTTGGTACGGTATACAGGTATGAGCAGCATGGTGAGCTGCACGGCCTTACCAGGGTCAGAAGCTTTACCCAGGACGATGCACATCATTTCTGTGAGCCCGATCAGATGAAGGAAGAATTTAAAAAGATCATCGACCTGGTCCAGTGGGTCTTCAAATCACTTGATTTCAGCGAGTACAAGGCACAGATATCATTACGTGACACAATAAATAAGGAAAAATATATAGGCAGCGATGAGAACTGGGACAAGGCACAGAAAGCCATTATAGAAGCGGCCGGCGAAAAAGGTATGGACACTACTATAGTGGAAGGAGAAGCAGCCTTCTACGGACCTAAACTGGATTTTATGGTTAAGGATGCCATTGGCCGTGAATGGCAGCTTGGTACGATACAGGTGGATTATAACCTGCCTGAGCGTTTTGACCTTAGCTATACAGGATCAGATAACCAGAAGCATCAGCCGGTTTTACTGCACAGGGCCATATTCGGAAGTATAGAAAGATTTGTTGCTGTACTTATAGAAAGCACAGCAGGAAAATTTCCGCTGTGGCTAAGTCCTGACCAGGTTATTATACTGCCAATCAGCGAAAAATATCATGATTATTCGAAAAAAGTTTTTAAATTCTTAAATAATTACGATATTCGCACTCTGATTGACGAAAGAAGTGAAAAAATAGGTAAAAAGATAAGGGATAATGAGTTAAGAAGGATCCCCTATCTTCTGATTATTGGTGAAAACGAAGAAAATTCTTCCACTGTCTCTGTCAGAAAGCAGGGAGAAGGAGATAAAGGCATAATGAAACTGGAAGAATTTGCTGAATTTATCGACAAACAGATTGAAAACAGAATTGGATATAACAGAATAGAGAAGTAAATAAAAAGAGATATAATAACTTAAAGTAAGGAGGGACTAACCATAGCAGGACCAAGAAGAAACATGCCGCCCAGAAGAAGACGTGAGGACAGAATGCCTCACAGGATCAATAACCGCATTACCGCCAAGGCAGTAAGGGTTGTAGGCGATAATGTAGAACCACAGGTAATGTCAATAAATGATGCCATTAAACTGGCTGATGAGATGGAGCTTGACCTGGTTGAGATATCTCCAAAGGCCGATCCGCCTGTTTGCAAGATAACTGATTATCAAAAGTTTCTTTACCAGCAAAAAAAGAAACAGAAGGAAATGAAGGCCAAGACGACCAAGGTGGTGGTTAAGGAAATAAGATTCGGTCCAAATACTGATGAGCATGATTATAACTTTAAATTAAGAAACGCTATTAAATTCCTTGAAGACGGCGCCAAACTGAAAGCGTATGTGTTCTTTAAGGGGCGATCAATATTATTTAAGGAGAAAGGGGAAATATTACTGCTAAGACTGGCCCAGGACCTCGAAGATTACGGGGTTGTTGAGCAGATGCCAAGACTTGAAGGCAAAAGAATGATAATAACCTTCTCTCCAAAAAAGAAAAAATAGGTTCTTTCAAATTATATAAAAACTGTACGAAATGCCAAAAATGAAAACGAATCCCGGTGCTAAAAAAAGATTTTCCTTTACCGGCTCTGGGAAGATAAAGCGCAAGCATGCGTACAAAAGCCATATCCTTACAAAGAAGTCAACTAAGAGAAAAAGGAATCTTACCTATTTCGGAACTGTTGATAAAACGGATGAGAAGAATATAAAACTTCTTCTGGCTAAAAAGTAATGCTGACGCAGAGAAGAGAGAGAGAGTATACCATTTATTAACCGGATGTACAGCCAGACAAGTCTCCATAACGGAGCGCTGACATTCAAAAAATTTTAAAATATGCCAAGATCAACTAATTCAGTTGCTTCAAGAAACAGAAGAAAGAAGGTACTGAAACAAACAAAAGGTCAGTTCGGTCGCAGAAAAAATGCTTATACTATTGCAGTAAATGCAATGGAAAAAGGATTGCAGTATTCGTATCGCGACAGAAGGAAGAAAAAAGGTAATTTCAGGGCACTGTGGATACAGAGAATAAATGCTGCATCAAGACAGTATGATATGAGCTATTCTGAATTCATGGGTAAGATAAATAAGAAAGGAATAGCGCTGAACAGGAAAACTCTTGCCGACCTGGCAATGAACCACCCTGAAGCCTTTAAAGCAATAGTGGAGAAAGTAAAATAATTAATGAACATATTTCGAAAGAACCTGTAAAGAAACCGTCTCAAAAGAAAACTTGAGACGGTTTTTTTTTATTATTATGGCATCCCAGGGACCAGAAACGCCTTTTATAACTCTGTCCCGGAAAAATATCAGAGAAAACCGCTCTCTGTATGTCATATTGGCGCTTTGCCAGATTAATAACCAGCCATATTGACAGGTCAATTAATTTCAGGTTACAAAATCTCAAACCTATTACAAGCCTTTATGCACTGTTTTACATCTACTTAGGTGTATACGGCAGACTGATATCATGTACAGTGGCACAGGATTTGAAAATATATAATAGAAAATTTTTAAAAAGTATAACTAAACTAATGGAGGATAAAAAAATGACTATAGCAAGATTTCCTTTTTTACCATCATCAATGATGGACCGTTTCTGGGATAATGAATTATCAGACAGGCCCAGCCTGAATTATTCATCAACCAACACAAGTGTCCCGGCAGTGAATATTAAGGAGACGGACAATGATTTCATGATAGAGGTGGCAGCACCCGGCATGAAGAAAGATGATTTTTCCGTTAATTATGATAACGGACGCCTGACCATCTCTTCGGAGATCAAACAGGATGAGAATCAGGACGAGTGGTATAACCGCAGGGAGTTCAGTTATCAGTCTTTCTGCAGGAGCTTTGAGATTGAGGACAATATTATTAACAATCAGAAGATAAGCGCCAGATATAAAGATGGTGTTTTATATGTAAGTTTGCCAAAGAGTGAAGAGGTAAAACCCAAACCTGCAAAACAGATTGCAATCAGTTAAATCAGAACAGGAACTTAATAATCAAAGCTGCAGGTTATAAAATCATAGCCTGCAGCTTTTTGTAAACAATAAATAATATATGCAATTCGATAAATTCACCATAAAGTCACAGGAGTCGATACAGAGAGCCCAGCAGCTGGCCATGGAAAATGAGAACCAGGCCATTGAATGCGGTCATCTGTTAAAGGGTGTACTGGAGATTGACGATAATATACTGCCCTTTATTTTTAAAAAGCTCTCCGTTAATGAACAGCTTGTACGCATGGCCCTCGATGAGATAATCAATTCTTATCCAAAGGTAAGCGGCGGACAGGTTTATTTATCTGATACCGCTAACAGGGCGCTTGTTGCAGCCCGTAAAGCAGCCGACTCATCAGGTGATGAATATATTTCAATTGAACATATTCTGACAGGAGTAATTAGCAGCTCTGACAGTACCGCGTCCATGCTCAAAGACAGTGGCCTTAATGCAAGCGACCTGAAAGCAGCCATGAAAGAACTGCGCAAGGGCAGCAATGTCAACAGCCAGACAGCCGAAGAAACATATAATGCACTTGGCAGATATGCCATAAACCTCAATGAGAGTGCAAGAAACGGTAAACTGGACCCGGTGATAGGGCGTGATGAAGAGATCAGGCGTGTGCTTCAGATACTGGCTCGCCGGACAAAAAACAATCCCATATTGGTGGGTGAGCCCGGAGTCGGTAAAACTGCCATTGCTGAAGGTATAGCTTTCAGGATAGTAAACGGTGACGCTCCTGACGACCTGCTGAAAAAAAATATTTACTCACTCGATATGGGTGCTCTTATTGCAGGTGCCAAATATAAGGGCGAGTTTGAGGAACGGCTAAAATCAGTGGTTAAAGAAGTTGTTCATTCGGATGGCAATATTATACTTTTCATTGATGAGATACATACCCTTGTTGGCGCCGGAGGAGGCGGTGAAGGGGCGATGGATGCTGCAAATATATTAAAACCCGCACTATCCAAAGGGGAGCTGCGTGCAGTTGGTGCAACAACCTTAAATGAATATCAGAAATACTTCGAAAAGGACAAGGCTCTTGAGAGAAGATTCCAAAAAGTATTTATAAATGAGCCGGACGAAGAAGATGCCATATCAATACTCAGGGGCATCAAGGAAAGATACGAGAGCTATCACAAAATACGCATCAGGGATGAGGCAATTGTCTCGGCTGTCCAGCTATCCATCAGGTATATCAGTGACCGCTTCCTTCCCGATAAGGCTATTGATCTTATTGATGAAGCTGCGGCCCATCTGCGCATTGAAATGAATTCAAAGCCGGAAGAACTGGATATTCTCGACAGAAAGATACAGCAGCTCGAGATTGAAAAAGTAGCTTTCAAGCGTGAAAAGGATAAGGATAAAGTAGAAAAAAGAAACAGGCAGCTTGCAGAGCTGGAAGACGAAAGAAAACAACTGACGGCTCTGTGGGAAGAGGAAAAGTCGGTTGTGAACGATATACAGAAGATAAAACAAAAGATTGAAGATTACAGGTACCAGGCTGAAAAGGCCGAACGTGAAAGTGACCTTGGAAAGGTGGCCGAGATAAGGTACGGACAGCTCCCTGAAGCCGAAGCGGAGCTTAAAAAAGCCATAGAAAAGCTGCAGGACTATGAAAAGGAAGGCAAGAGACTGGTAAGGGAAGAGATAACATCCGAGGATATTGCCCAAATAATTTCCAGGTGGACCGGTATACCTGTTACCAGGATGCTGCAGAGTGAAAAAGAGAAGTTATTGAAGATAGAGGAGGAACTCCATAAGAGGGTGGTAGGTCAGGAAGAGGCAATAAATGCAGTGGCCGCTGCGATAAGAAGAAGCAGGACCGGCCTTGCCGATGAGAACAGGCCCGTGGGCTCATTCCTGTTCATGGGTACAACAGGTGTAGGTAAAACCGAGCTGGCAAGGGCACTGGCGGAATACCTGTTTAATGACGAGTCTCTATTGACACGCATAGATATGAGCGAGTACCAGGAGAGGCATGCTGTATCGAGACTCGTTGGTGCTCCCCCCGGGTACGTGGGATACGATGAAGGCGGACAGCTGACCGAGGCTGTCAGAAGAAAGCCCTATTCAGTTATCCTGCTCGATGAGATAGAGAAAGCACACCCCGATACTTTTAATATACTGCTGCAGGTACTCGAAGACGGCAGGCTTACTGATAATAAAGGCAGGGTGGCCAACTTTAAAAACACCATAGTTATCATGACCTCAAACCTGGGATCTGAACTGATAAGGGAAAATTTCGAGGACTATACCGAAGAGAATGCCGAAGAGGTGATAGAGAACACAAAAAACCAGGTTTTTGAAATACTCAAAAAAAGTATGAGACCTGAATTCCTGAACCGCATAGATGAGCTTATTATGTTCAAGCCTCTTACCAGGGAAGATATCAGGGATATTATTGACATACAGCTTCGTTTGCTTGAGAAAACTCTCAGCAAACAGGATATTAAACTATCCGTTACCGATAGCTGTATAGACTACCTGCAGGATAAAGGCTTTGATATACAATTCGGGGCAAGACCTCTTAAACGGCTAATACAAAAGGAGATAACTGACAAAATATCACTTGCCATACTGAAAGGCGATGTACGTGAAGGACATTCTGAGATAGTGCTTGACAGTGACGGCAGGGAAACTATCGTCACAACAGCATAATATCAAAGCTCGCCGGGTTTACTTTATTGACATAAAGAGGCGCCTGAAACGTATCTTCTTAAGGCCACTGGCTTCCTTATCAATTGAGAGCCATATAAACTTAGGCTGGCCAACAACATGATCCTCAGGCACAAAGCCCCAGAACCTGGAATCAGCTGAATTATGGCGGTTATCGCCCATCATCCAGTAGTAATCCATCTTAAAGGTATAACTGTCAGTTTCTTCCCCGTTAATAATAAAGCTGTTTCCTTCAACTGACAGATCATTATCTTCATACACATCAATAATCCTTTCATAGATGGATATATTATTGGAATCAAGCTTTACCGTAGCACCTTTCTCAGGTATCCACAAGGGACCATAATAATCCTCATTCCATGGATAATAAGGGTTATGCGGGAATATATGCTCACCATACTCCCCTGCCCTTCTGAGGTTTTTTCTCACTTCCTGTACATTCCTGAAATTACTTATCACCTCCGCATTAGAGCGGGTAAGAGGCATAAGGTAGGTAGTTCCCGATACCATATTCTGATCCGATTTATAAATATCCAGTCTTTCAAAGGCCATTGGGTTAATCCTGGTACCATCAGTACGCACCCAGTAGTTTAACTGCTGTGTTTCAATCCCTTCATGCTTTTCGCCATTAACATAAAGCACAGCGCCTTTGACACTTATGGTGTCACCCGGTATGCCCACACATCTTTTAACATAATTTTCGCGCCTGTCCACAGGCCTGTAAATAACATCACTCGACTTCCACACTTCTTCACGGGCCATGGCAAAATATTCCTGCCTGGTCCTTACCCTGTTACCCATCATGATATCATAATTCTCAAGCCTGGAAGCTTCCGATCTGAGTATCTGGTCATAGGCTGTCACCTGGTTTTGCATAACAACGGTATCGCCCGCCGGAAAGTTAAATACCACAACATCAAACCTTTCGACCTCTCCAAAGCCTTTCAATCTTTTATACCTGACCTGGACCAGGTTGGACCATGACCGGGTTTTTATAAGTGGTATTGTATGCTGTGTGAAAGGAAAAGCAATGGGCGTATTCGGCAGACGGGGTCCGTAAGCCACCTTGCTTACAAAAAGATGATCACCCACCCTGAGGGACTTCTCCATTGATGGAGTGGGTATCCTGTAATTCTGGAAAAGGAAAATGTTAATAAGTGTAACGGCAATCACGGCAAAAATCAGGGCATCAAGCCATTCAATAAAACTACTGTTGGGTCCTTCCCTTTTTTTCCAGAATGACCAGTTTACTTTTTGGGTGATATATATATCGAAGATAACCGGCAGACCTAAAAGAAGCCAGTAGTTACCTACCCATATCACCCATAATATATAGATCAGTGCAACGACTGAAAAACTGAAATACCGCTTGTTTATTATTTTGAGCATATCCCTTAAATTATGTGACTGGCAAAAGTAATGTTTTAAATTAGAAACCCAGCAGATCCTTCATTGTAAAAACACCCTGCCGGTTTTGAATGAACTCAGCAGCAAAAACCGCACCAAGCGCAAATCCGCGCCTGTTATGAGCCCTGTGCTCTATTATAATATCATCAATATCCGACTTCCATTCCACCCTGTGTGTACCCGGCACATCCCCTTCCCTTACAGACTTTATGCCTATTTCTCCTCCTGAGGCAGATTCAGCCGCAGACCATGCCCCATATTTTTTACATTTACTGATAATATCCTCTGCCAGGCTTTTAGCAGTGCCGCTGGGAGCATCTTTCTTCCTTGCATGGTGTATTTCTTCGAGCTTAACACTGTATGCCTCCTGTTCGTTCATTATTTCTGCCAGCTTCCTGTTCAGGTTAAAAAGGATATTGACACCCAGACTGAAATTGGAAGCATAAAGCAGGCAGCCTCCCTCTGAAACAGCCAGCTTTTGAGCCTCCTCCAGCCTGTCTGTCCAGCCCGTAGTGCCCGATACAACAGGGACACCCCTGTTAATACACTTTTCAATATTCTCAAAAGCTGTTTCGGGAGTTGTGAATTCAATGGCCACATCCGACTGTTTAAAAATTTCTTTATCCAGATCATCCGCATTATCCTTATCAATTATGAGTATAATTTCATGACCTCTCGACAATGCTGCAGCTTCCACCTCTTTACCCATTGTCCCATAACCAATTAATGTAATCTTCATCACTGTAATTTTTTAGCTAAAATACCCGTTTTTTTTAAGTATAGGAAAATATGAGGAGGAAACATTTATTGCTAACTTTAAGGCCGGTATAACTAAAAAAAGCAGGCACTGATGAGAGCGGCATTCATTCATATATTTCTTCTGACACTTATGTCAGCTTCAACTTTAACACACATAAGCGGACAACAAACAGATCCTTACCACCTGCGAAGCGGAGGTTTTGGAATAAGTCTGGAGAATAGCAAAGATATGTCTTTATGGTGGTGTGAGGGAGCATATAAGATTATGCTCGATACACCTGTACCTACCCGGCAGGCTGATACGATAAGCCTTTGGTCTGCCGCCAATGAATACGAGCCCTTCCAGCTGGTTGTAAGGCCTGAAACCAGCCTGGATGCCTGCAGGATAAGTGCATCTGATCTCAGTTCAGGCGGACATTCAATAGGCGCCGAAAATATTGAAATACGCAGACTCGAATATGTTAAGGTCACGAAACCAACAGACAGTTACGGATATGCCGGTCAATGGCCTGATCCCCTGCCTGCTGTTGACGGTCCGGTTACCGTCCCCGGTGAAGAGAATACCACATTCTGGATAACACTGTTTGTCCCGGAAGGTACAGCTGCCGGAATATACAATGGATCAGTGATAATAGAAAGCAGGGAATGGAAAAAAGAGATACCGGTAAAACTTACTGTATGGAACTTTGAGCTTCCGGAGGAAACCAGCCTGCGCTCAGGGTTCGGGCTGAGCGTGGATAAGATAGCAGCCTATCATAATCTCGAAAAGGAGGAAGACATAAAGCAGACATTTGACCTGTATATGAAGTCTTTCAAAGAATATAAAATAGCCCCTTATGATCCTTTCTACCTGTATCCGATAAAGGAAAAGGTGTCAGGACCGGAATGGAAAGGCGGCATTTATGATTATGATAATTCATATAACGGCGACTACTCACTGATGATAGAAGATGACAGCGGTACAGAAGACATACCTGCCACTTATAAAAAGATGATACCGGTCGGCAAGGACAGACAGTATAATCTCAGATGGAATGTCAAGGCAGCCGGACAGGATCAACAATACTGCATACTGCTGGAAGGCTTCAATAAGGATGGAGAGAAACTGATCTTTGAAAACAAGATGGAAGTATTTGAATGTGACAGCACATGGGAAAGCCAGTCTTTTACACCCGGAACCTTCGGTGATGAGGTATCATATGTAATGCTTTCCGTCTTTCCTGTTTTCAGGACAGCTGCCGGGGAAGAGGAAGGCCTTATCTGGATTGATAATATCAGTTTCAGTGAGGCAGGTGGCAATGAAAACCTTATCAGCCAGGGCGATTTTGAAATTGAGCCCGGTGACACGGATATTGAACTTGATTTTACAGACTTTGATAAGGCCGGGGAGAGATACCTGGATGAGTTTGGTTTCAATGCCTTCAGACTGTACCTCAAGGGAATGGGCAGCGGCACCTATTTCAGCAGGAATAAGGGTGTTTTTGAAGGCTTTGTCAAGGGCTGTCCCGTCTATGAGCATCTTATGGATAAATACCTCAGGCTGATGGAGGAACACCTTGATGAGAAAGGATGGCTTGGTAAGGAATATGTATACTGGTTTGATGAGCCGGCGCAGATTGACTACCCTTTTGTAAGGGAAGGCATGGAGACAATAAAGCAGTCTGCCCCGCGCATAAACACTTTCCTTACCGAGAATGATCCCGGTCCGGCTATCATGGACCTTACGGATATTACCTGCACCATCTTTCACAGGGTTGACCCGGAAGATGTAAAAAAGGTGAACAGTATGGGACAGGAATACTGGTCGTACCTTTGCACTGCCCCTAAAGCACCATGGGTCAGTGAGTTTATTGATCATGACGCCATCAACCTCAGGATGTGGTTGTGGATGACATATGCCTACGACCTTAAGGGTATACTTATCTGGTCAACCAACTACTGGACATCACGCTCAGCCTCACCATCAGGCTACCTGCAAAACCCATGGGATGAACCGGCCTCCTTTGTCCAGGGTTATGGCTGGCCCTACGGTAAACAGACAAACTGGGGCAATGGTGACGGCAGGTTCTTCTATCCTCCGAACAGGAACCCTAATACTGACAAAAGCCGCTATATTACCGCACCGGTGCCGTCAATAAGGCTCGAGTTTCTAAGGCAGGGTATTGAAGATTATGAATACCTTGTGCTCCTGGAAGATCTGATCAGCAATGCGGATGATAAAGACAGGAAGCTGCTGAGATGAGGCTGAGCAACTGCTGCAGATAAGAGGCAGCCTGTTCACAGACGGAAAGAACTATACAAAAGATCCTGCGGACATTCTTCAATACAGGAAGAAGGTAGCAGAGATGATCATCAAACTTAAAAAATAAATGATATAAAAACCATTTTAGTCCTCCTTTCATCAGTAATCAGTTTTATCATCCTGCTCAGATAGTGGCAAAGGTGATGAATGGGTAAGCATTTTTAACGGTGAAGACCTTGACGGCTGGACCGTCAAGATAACAGGTTTCCCCCTGGGCATTAATTTCCCTTTGAATAGACCACCTTCCCTCCCACTATTGTATAATCAACAGTGGTTTTCATTATCTCCTCCTCAGGTACTGTCATAAGATCCCTGTCAGTTATGACTATATCTGCCAGGTAGCCCGATTTTATCATTCCTTTACGGTCTTCCATAAACTGTGCATAGGCTGATCCAAGTGTATACAGCTCTATGGATTTTTCCATGCTCAGCTTCTCTTCCGGGAACCACCCTTCACCTTCCTCTCCCAGCCTGTCCTTGCGGGTAACGGCAGCATACAATCCTTCCATGGGGTTAAGCGGCTCCACCGAATAGTCTGTTCCGAAAGCTATTTCGGCACCGGCATCCAGTAATGATTTCCATGCATAGGCACCTTTACTTCTTTCAAGGCCTATCCTTTTTTCACAGAAGCGTTTATCGGTAATACAGTGTGTGGGCTGCATTGATGCAATAACTCCCAGTTCGGCGAAACGGGGTATATCTTCCTGTATCAGTATCTGGGCATGCTCACTCCTGTGCCTGCTGTCGCGTTCACCATTTACCTCCTGTGCTTTCTCATAGGCATCGAGTATCCAGTTATTGGCTTTTGTGCCTATTGCATGTATACCTATCTGAAAACCGGCAGCATCGGCAGCCACCACCCTCTCTTCCAGTTCTTCATAAGTCATCTGTGGCAGTCCCGCCTTATCCGGTTCATCACTGAAGGGTTCAAACATCAGTGCAGTGCCAGAACCCAGTGTCCCGTCAATAAACCCTTTCAGGTATCCAAACCTGATCCAGTTATTTTCAGACGGGTACTTTTCGCGCTGTATCTTAAGACCTGCCAGCTTCTGCTTATCGGCAGTGAGCACAGCACCTATATCTATCCTGCTGGTAAGCTCACCTTCTTTCTCCAGTCTTTCGTACATATCCCAGTCGGCCCCGCCGGGCATCTGTATGCTGGTAATACCCAGACTGCGTGCTTTTTCAAGAGCCATAAGATATCCCTTCCATTCACGCTCAGCCTTCTCCTCCTCTGACATTTCAAGCTTTGCCGCCCCATAACTGAGCAGTCTTTTTGCCGCCTCCTTGAATATACCTGTGGGCTCACCTGTCTGAGGGTCTCGTTGAATCTCGCCGCCGAAAGGATCAGGTGTATCTTTTGTTATACCTGAATTCTCAATAACATAGCTGTTAACAAGAACTGAGTGGCCGTCTGCCCTGCTCAGAACAACAGGGTTATCAGGAGACACCTTATCAATAAGCTCCTTTGTGGGCCATTCACCGCTAACAAACATCTCATGCTCCCAGTGTCCGCCCCTTATAAGCTGTCCGGGCCTGGATCTCTGCACCTGCTCCTTTACTTTCTCTGTTATCACCGACGGATCGCTTGTATATCTGAGCTCTATATAATCAGGGTCTACCGGACCAAAATGAGCATGAGCATCATTGAATCCGGGTATAACCAGTCTGCCTTCAGCATCAATCACTTCCGTTTTCAGCTCGTCTATGTATTTCTCAATCCTTGATGATTTACCTACAGCCACAATCCTTTCACCTGTTACGGCTATGGCTTCAGCACGCGGATTATCTTTATCAATGGTTACCACCTTAGCGTTAAGAATAACAAGGTCAGCCTTTTCGGCCGGGTTACAGGCGTAGAGGACAGCCAGAAAGAAGAATGATAAAAGCAGTATTGTGTTTCTCATGAGTTATGATTTTTGGATTTATTACAGGACAATATTATAAATTTTTATTCAAATATTACATGCTGTAGAAAATACCGGCAGGCGGAGGCTTAGGCAACCCTGAATTGTTGACTATCCACCTGCCTGATTACTCTTAAAGTCATTATTTTGTATTCTGGCATCTTTTTCAGCAATTGATTTGATATTTTTGCAAAAAACTTATGTAATGAGAATAGATATAATAAGTGTTTTACCGGAGTTAATAGAAAGCCCGCTTAACCACTCAATAGTAAAGAGGGCGAGAGAAAAAGGCCTTGCTACAGTAAATATAATCAACCTGAGGGATTTTTCAGATGATAATTACAAATCAGTTGATGATTATCCTTTTGGTGGCGGATCCGGTATGGTTATGACCATTGAGCCTATATACAAGGCTATACAGAAGCTAAAGTCAGAACGTGAGTATGATGAAATAATTTACACCTGTCCGGATGGCCAGCTCTTTAACCAGAAAACGGCCAATGAATTATCACTGAAGGAGAATATAATCATACTTGCAGGCCATTATAAAGGTGTTGACCAGAGGGTAAGGGACCACCTGATCACCAGGGAGCTGTCCGTTGGAGATTTTGTGCTTTCCGGAGGAGAGATGCCTGCTGCAATGATAAGCGATGCCATTATAAGGCTTATTCCGGGGGTGATATCAGATGAGCAGTCGGCTCTTCTGGACTCATTTCAGGATGGCCTGCTTGCACCTCCCGTATATACCAGGCCTGCTGTTTTTATGGGATGGGAAGTGCCTGAGATATTACGATCGGGTAACAAAGCAGGGATTGACAGTTGGAGACACGAAAAATCGCTTGAAAGAACACAAAAGCTAAGACCCGGCCTGCTGGATGAGCAATAAATATTTTGGGCAATTATTTAGGAAAATCAAGCTGATTTTAGTATGATTGCAGAAAGTGTCAAATTTAATATACTAACTAAATAATATAAAATGAACACACAGGATTATATTAAAAGAGAAGAAAAATACGGAGCACATAATTACCATCCCCTTCCGGTAGTGCTTAAAAGAGGCGAAGGACCTTTTGTCTGGGATACCGAGGAAAATAAATATTATGATTTTCTGTCGGCTTATTCAGCCATTAATCAGGGTCATTGCCATCCTGAAATTATAAAGGCTCTCACAGATCAGTCAAATACCCTGACTCTTACATCCAGGGCATTTTATAATGATGTTCTTGGTGAATATGAGGAATATATCACTAAATTTCTTTGGTTACGACAAGGTTTTGCCGATGAATACCGGTGCCGAAGCCGATGAAACGGCCCTGAAACTTTGCCGCAAATGGGCATATCAGAAGAAGGGTATTGCAGAAGACAAGGCAAAGATAATTGCATGCGAAAATAATTTTCATGGACGCACCATTACCATAGTGTCGCTTTCCACCGATCCGGTTGCAAGAAAAGATTACGGGCCATACACCCCGGGTTTTGAGATTATACCCTATAATGACCTTGATGCCCTTGAGAAAGCCCTTGAGGATCCTGATGTTGCGGGATTCCTGGTTGAGCCCATACAGGGAGAGGCGGGTGTTTATGTTCCTGATGAGGGATATCTCACTAAGGCCTATGACCTGTGTAAAAAGAAAAATGTTCTTTTCATAGCAGACGAGGTACAGACAGGTATTGCGCGCACCGGCAAGCTCCTTGCCTGTGATCACGAAAATGTAAAACCCGACATACTTATCCTGGGCAAAGCACTTTCCGGCGGTGTTTATCCTGTATCAGCAGTCCTTGCCAATGATGACATCATGCTTGTTATCAAACCCGGCGAGCATGGATCAACATTCGGAGGCAACCCGGTAGCCGGCAAAGTAGCTATGGCTGCACTTGAGGTGGTGAGAAAGGAGAAGCTGGCTGAAAGAGCCGAGCACCTGGGTGAGATATTCAGGGAGGAATTCAGGAGCATAGACTCAGACATGATAGCCCTGGTACGTGGTAAAGGATTGCTCAATGCAGTGGTCATAAGGCCAAAAGGAAACAAGACAGCATGGGATGTATGTGTTGCAATGAAAGACAACGGTGTTATAGCCAAACCCACACACGGCGATATAATAAGGTTTGCACCACCGCTGATCATCTCCGAAGAGCAGCTCAGGGAGGCAATGAACCTGATAAAGGAAACATTCAAGCAATTTGAATAGAATATACTAAAAAGCAAGCATGAGCAGGAAGTCCGGGTGCACAAGCAGTAATTTGCATCCGGGCTTTCTATTTATGTAAACCTTATTAATTTTGTCAAAAAAAATATTCATGATTAATATAACAAAAGCCTTCTTGTTTGCCACAGCCATTATGCTGTTCGCCTGCAAATCAGTACATATAGATAATCCGGAGGTAACAATACCGGAGCTGCAGGAGCACATCAATTACCTGGCTTCTGACGAACTTAAAGGAAGGCTGCCCGGAACAGAGGGCGATCAGAAAAGTGCCGAATACATAAGGGATATGCTGAGTTCTTTTGGTCTCTCCCCTGCTGTTGACAATGGATTGCAGAGCTTTGAGATAACGGCAAGTATTGAAGCGGGGGAAGACAACAAAATGCTTATTGACGGTGACCCCGTATCCGGTGATCAGTTTATGCCCATGGCTTTCAGCGAAAATATTAGTTTCACAGGCAGTGTGGTATTTGCTGGCTACGGATTCAGTATTATGTCTGACAGCCTCGAATGGAATGACTATGCTGATACCGACCTTGAAGGTAGTTGGGTAATGATTTTAAGAGGTGACCCTGAGATAGATGATCCTTCCAGCATGTTTGCCCGGGTCAGTGCGGACAGGGATAAGGTTATGCTGGCCAAAGATAATGGTGCAGGCGGTGTATTGATGGTGTCCGGTAAGGATTTTGATGCCCCGGATGAGCTGGAACCGCTCACAGGGGGTGAATACCCTACCGGCATCCCCGTATTCCGGATAAAGAGAGAGACGGCAAACAAAATACTTGAGTTGGAAGGAAAGAATATTACAGAGCTGGAGCAGGAGCTTAATGAAACATATGAGCCGGTCAGTTTTGAAATACACTGCAGCATCGAAGGAACAGCTGATTTAAATGAACAAAAGGTCACCACTCATAATGTATTGATGACACTTCAGGGTAATGACCCGATACTGGAAGGTGAATACATTATTATTGGCGCACATTTTGATCACCTGGGTATGGGCGGACCGGGCACATCAAGCCGGGCTGTGGATATCACCGGCGTGCATTACGGTGCTGATGACAATGCTTCCGGTATTGCCGCAATGATTGAAATAGCTGAGAGGTTTGCAGCAATGAACGATAATAAGCGCTCAATAATATTTGCAGGTTTTGCAGCAGAAGAAATGGGACTGCTGGGCTCCAAATACCTTAGCACCCATATGCCTGTGGAAGCAGAAAAGATCAATGCAATGATCAATCTTGATATGATTGGCCGCCTGAAAGAGAATAAGATCCTGCAGATAACCGGTGTTGGAACTGCAGAAGAGATGGAGAGTATTATTACAAGTCATAGCGACACAACTGTCCTGAAGCTTACACTTTCACAGGAAGGTTACGGACCGTCAGACCACAGTTCATTTTACGGTATGGACATCCCGGTATTATCCTTTACCACAGGTGCTCATCTGGACTACCACACCCCTTATGACAGTCCGGATAAGATAAAATATGAAGGTCTTGCAGATATTTCCGCTCTTGTATATGATATAAGCAAAGAGCTGGCAAATAATAAAAAGCTCGCCTTTAAGGAGGCCGGACCTAAAACACCGGCTAACAGGGCTATGAGAAGGAAGGGTGTTACACTGGGTATAATGCCTGATTTTGCGGGTAATGTAAAAAATGGTTTAAGGGCTGATTTTGTTACCCCCGGGCGTCCGGCTGACCTGGGAGGTATGGAGAAGGGCGATATTATTGTAGCCATAAACGGAAAGGAAATAAATAATATCGAAGATTATATGTACAGGCTGTCACAATATGAGCGTGGAGAAACCATACAGGTAGAAGTTCTGAGGGATGACAAAAAGGAGTTATTATTAATAGCCTTATAATTATTTTCAAAAGAAGGAAAAAGCATCAACTCAGAAAAGAGTCCCGATGCATAAAAAAATAAAAATTTAAACGAATGAAATCAACATTATACTGGGTTCTGGCAATTATTATCACGCTCTCTGCAGCCTACTATCAGCGCAAGACAGGTCCTACCTACCCAAAACAGATTGAGATAACAGCAAACGGCACTGAATATGAGCTCAGGCTAACGCGCAGCATAGAGATCTCAGACAGGAACATTATAAAGCTGGGTATTGAAGATTCAACAGTCAGTGCAACACTTTATTACAAACGTTTAGGAGTCAATGAGCCTTACAAAGCCCTTGAGTTCAACTACGAAGAGCATCCCGTAGACTCATTTGTGATGAACAAAATATTCAATATGTCAGAGGACAAAGGGCTTTATGCCGACATCCCGGCCCAGCCACCGGCAGGGAAGATTCAATATTATTTTGAGGTATACGATAATAACGGCAAGAGCACATACTTTTTGAATAATCCCATAATAGTAAGGTTTAAGGGTGCCGTGCCATCAAAGATATTAACGCCCCATATCCTCTTTATGTTTATCGCCATGATGCTGTCTACCCTGGCCGGACTGATGGCAATAGGAAAACATAAATCTTACCGTAAATGGGGTGTCTGGACATTTATTTTCCTTTTTATCGGGGGGATGATACTTGGTCCCATGGTTCAGTACCATGCTTTCGGCGAAGCCTGGGCAGGGATACCCCTGGGATGGGACCTGACCGATAATAAAACACTGATAGCCGTTATATTCTGGGCAATAGCAGTATTTGGCAACAGGAAAACCTTACGGCCCGGACTGACAATACTGGCTTCTGCTATTTTGTTACTTATATACTCAATTCCTCACAGTATGTTTGGATCAGAGCTGGATTATGAAAGCGGTAAAGTAATACAGGGTATTATTTTACCTCATATTTTTTGAGTGTTTTATTTGATTTTGCATAACTTCATGCAGCACCTGCAATATAGTTACGTCATTGTAATGAAAACAAAATATCAGTGGGTGCAGCAATACATATTGAAGAATTAAGCCAATTGCATATGGGAAATGTAGAGGCGGCATTCCGCAACATACACCAGGACCTCATCGACGGATGTAAAGACGGCGATCAGAAAGCACAGTTCCAGATTTATAAACTGTACTATAAAGCCATGTTCAATACGAGTCTGAGAATTGTGTGTGACACGATGGAAGCTGAAGATATCATGCAGGAAGCGTTCCTTTCAGCATTTGAAAAGATAAATACCTATTCGGGAACAGTAAGCTTCGGGGCATGGCTGAAGAAAATAGTGATTAACCGTTCACTTGACGCAGTGAGCAGGAAGAAAGCGATCTTTGAAGATATTGACACGCACTTTGATTTGCAGGAAGAGTCTGATGGTACGGCTGATACGGGCCCGGACCTGGAGGACAGGTTAAACGAAGTGAAATCAGCTATTAATGATCTGCCGGACGGATACCGGATAATATTATCGCTCTACCTGCTGGAAGGATATGATCATGATGAGATTGGTGAGATAATGGATATCTCAAGCAGTACATCCAGGTCACAGCTGTCAAGGGCAAAACAAAAATTAGTTAATGAGCTGCGTAATGGAAACGGAAACGGTAGCGAATAAAGTGAAGTAAAAAAAACAGGTAAATATGTCAGGTATGAAAGATATAGAAAAATTAATCAGGGAAAACAGCGGATTTCTTCAATGACGAAGAACCGTTTGAGGGCCACTTTGAGCGTTTCTCCGCTAAACTGGAGGCACGCCAATCAGTAAGGCCGGGGCGGATAAGTATTATGCCCCACCTGCTTAAGGCAGCTGTAGTGGCAATACTTGTTACCCTCTCTTCATTATGGACATGGGAGCATGTATTGAGTCCGGATGCCAATAAGATGGCGCTGGGTGATGTATCACCGCAGTATGAAGAGGTGGAGAAGTACTATGTTCAGCAGGTCAGCATGATGGAAGATGAGATTGAAAATGTATGGATCAATAATGATCCTGAAGAAAAAGAGATGCTCCTCCAGGAGCTTGACGAGATGGATAAGATGTATGAAGAGCTGCAGAAAGACCTTAAGGCAAACCCCAATGATGAAAGGGTGATAAATGCCATGATTGAGCACTACCAGAGAAAGGTGGATATAATGAATTATGTTCTTTCCCAGCTAAAAGAGATACAAAAAGATAACGAGAATCAAATAAACAAGGAAAATTATGAAACGGTCAGGTTGTAAATCAGTAATTAGCCTGTTATTTATTCAGCTTATTCTTATTCTGACGGTATCAGTTTATGCCGATGATGTGGATAAAACGATCACCAGGGAATTTGATGCCAGTGGAATAGAATTGCTTAAAATAGATAACCGGTATGGAGATGTGGAAATTGTCAGTTCCGGCAATAATAAGATAAATATTATTGTGAACGTACAATTATCCCATCCCAATGATTCAAAGGCTGAAAGACTTTTATCAATGGTAAATGTTCTTTTCAGCGAAAATGATAACACCATTGAAGCCAGGACCGACATTGACAGGCAGTTTCAATTGAATGGCACAGGATCAAACCGGTCATTCTCCATTGATTATCGTGTTGAGATGCCGGAAGACATGGATATTGACATCTCCAACAGGTATGGCAATATAAATACAGGAGAACTGTCAGGCCATGTTGATATCAGGATCAAATACGGATCGCTGTTCATCAAGAAGCTGTCCAGGGGAAACAAGGAACCCCTTAACTCTGTAACAGCTGAGTATCTGCGTGTTGGAGATATAGAAGATGCAGGATGGCTTGAGCTTAATATGAGGCATGTGGCCAAGTTCAATATCACCAGTGCCCAGGCCCTTCTGATAAACTCACGCTATTCCATCAATAACACTATTGACATGGTCAGCTCTGTTGTTATAGACAGCCAGTACGACAAGTTTGAGATAGGCCAGGCCAATAATATCGTGGCCGAATCGGCATACACAAGCTATAAGGTAGGGCATCTGTCAAATGTACTGAACATTAAGACAAAATACGGATCAGTAGATGTTGATTATGTAAAGCCCGGTTTTGAGCAGATGAAATTCGATGTGGAATACACTACGGTAAGGCTAAGGATCGATGAGTCAGCTTCCTATGCACTTACTGCAGATACAAAATATACCGGACTATCATTAGACGAAAACAAGGCTGATATCCGCCAGCGTATTGAAAACAATAACTCAACATATATTGAGGCTGTTTTCGGCAACGCAGATGCTAAATCAGAGATTATAATAAATGCAAAGTACGGATCGGTAAAAATTAGCGAGAGGTAAAAAGTAACAGGTATTTGTCTGCCGGCGGGATGATAATTTATATATTTAGGCACAAATTATAATCTCTGTTATTGAACTAACTAATAAAACCTATGAAAAACATAATCATTAGAACACTTTTCCTTCTCCTCTCTGCTACCCTCTTATTTTCATGCAATGGTAATGAGGCTGCTCAGGAAACAGATACTGCAAAAAAAGACTGGGCCCTGGTAATACATGGCGGGGCAGGAGTTATTACACGAGATCTTATGACCCCTGAACGCGACAGTGCTTACCGTGCAGTTCTTAACCAGGCACTGGAAGCTGGCAGGGGCATACTGTCCGGCGGTGGCACCGCCCTTGATGCAGTGGAAGTGACCATACAGGTAATGGAACGATCACCGCTTTTTAATGCAGGAAAAGGATCGGTATTCACCAGTGAGGGAAAGAATGAGATGGATGCTGCCATTATGGACGGCTCCGACCTTAATGCAGGCTGTGTGGCCGGACTTACAGATATTAAAAGTCCTGTCAGCGCTGCCAGGGCCGTGATGGAAAAATCCGCTCATGTTATGCTGGCCGGCGACGGTGCTTCGCAGTTTGCTGTTGAACAGGGACTGGAACAGGTTGACCCCTCATATTTTTACACTGATCACCGTTACAGGCAGCTGACAGAGGCCATCAACAAGGAAAAGAACGGCACTGTAGGATGCTGCGCCCTCGATATGGATGGCAACCTTGCTGCCGGCACCTCAACCGGTGGTATGACAAACAAGAAATACGGACGCATAGGCGATGTTCCCATAATCGGTGCCGGCACATATGCAAATAATGCCACATGCGCGGTATCGGCCACGGGACATGGTGAATATTTCATACGCTGGACGGTGGCGCATGATATCTCTGCCCTGATGGAATATGCCGGTATGAACCTGGAGGAAGCGGCAGCTCATGTAGTTAAAGACAAGCTTGTTAAGGCCGGGGGCACGGGCGGCGTTATCTCTGTTGACCGTAACGGCAATATTGCCATGCCTTTTAATACGGAGGGTATGTTCAGGGGGTTTGCCGATTCTGAGGGCAGCACAGGAGTTTTTATATATGATGATGAATAGGAGCCGTCAGATATCCGTCTCAACGATTATAATCCCCGGATCCTCTGAATTGTAATTGCTGTATAAAAGATAGCAGGGAGGGTCATATATCCATCTCAACGATGGTTATCCCTGAGCCTCCCGCGTCAATATGGGCATCGTAATAATCCTTTACCAGGTCGGCACCTGAGAGGTATTCGCGTATAACATTTCTCAGTATACCATCCCCTTTACCATGCAGTATCCTTAAGGAGGGATACTGCACCATTATGGCTTCATCAATAAACTCCTGTACAGCATCAAGTGCTGCATCCGCCCTCATGCCTCTTATGTCCTTATCCGGACTGAACCCGCTGCGGCGCTTTGTGGCATCCCAGTTCAGGCCGGATGATGAAGATGTTTTTACCCTTGCTGATGCTGCCTCCCTGTCTGAGGCCCTCCTCACTTTGGAATAGCTGACTTTTGTTATAATATTACCAAAAGCTACCGACAGCTTGTTCTTATCCGCAGATATCACCTCCCCCACTCTCTGGCTACCTTCAATAATAACCTTATCACCCGCTTTCAGCGGCCCGGCCGGCTTGGCTGCTGGAGCAGGTTTTTTCTTCTTTTCGACAGGAGGCTGCTGTGCATGCTTTTTTACCTTCCTTTGCTTTTCTCTGAGCTTCTCCATCTTTGCTGCTATACGCCTGTCTTCATCCTCATCCTTTTGCCTTATACCTTCTTTAAGCTTATCAAGCTGCTTCCTTGATTCCTTTGTCCTCTCCTTTTCGGCCTGTGCTTCCCTTATCTCCTTAATGGTTCTTTCCACAGTCTTATTGGCATCCCTGAGAATAGTCTCAGCTTCCTCCCTGGCTCTTCTTATTATCTCCTTCCTCTCAGACTTTAATTCCGATATCTCCTTCTCATAACTGGCAGACAACTCATCCACCTTCTTGCTCTCTATGCGTATATCCTGTCTTTTACGGTCCCAGTACCTCTTATCCCTCAACACATCCTTAAGGTGACGGTCAAAATTAATATGGTCCGCCCCTGCCCTTTCCGATGCTATCTCCAGTATCTTTTCAGGCAAACCAATTCTCCTTGCAATTTCAAAGGCAAAAGAGCTGCCCGGCTTGCCTATATCAAGTTTGAAAAGCGGTTCCATCTTGTGATTATCGAACAACATGGCCCCGTTGACTATACCTTCACCTGAAGATGCATAATGCTTCAGATTGGTATAATGGGTGGTTATAACCCCGTATACACCGTTACTGTTCAGTTCTCCCAGAATAGCCTCGGCTATGGCACCGCCCAGCATGGGTTCGGTACCGGTACCGAATTCATCAATAAGAACAAGGGTCTGCTCGTCGGCATTCCTGAGAAAATGCTTCATATTCATAAGATGAGAGCTGTAGGTACTGAGATCGTTCTCAATGCTCTGTTCATCACCTATATTAATAAACAATTTTGAGAATATGCCAAACTCTGAGCCCTGCCTTACGGGTACGGTAAAACCGCATTGAATCATATATTGCAGCAGCCCTACAGTGGTAAGGCAAACTGACTTGCCCCCTGCATTCGGTCCTGATATAAGCAGTATCCTGGCATCCTCCTTAAGTTCTATATCAAGTGGCACCACCTCTCTTTCGGGCTCAGATTCAAAAGCCAGGTAAAGGAGAGGATGCACTGCCTCTGACCATTTTATCAGGGGCTTATCCGTCAACACAGGTTTTATTGAACCCAGGCGCCTGCCCAGTAAGGCTTTAGCTCTTATCAGGTCTATTTCACCCAGGATATCATATGATATCAGTAAGTCATCAATATAAGGGCGTATGCTATCGGCAAAATTAATAAGTATCTTCAGCAGCTCCCTTTTTTCAGCATATTCAAGCTCAATAATCCGGTTATTTAGATTAACTATCTCCTCCGGTTCTATATACACTGTCTTGCCGCTGGCCGACTGGTCATGCACAAGCCCCCTGATTTTATTCTTGTCATACACACTGACCGGTATTACACCCCTGCCGTTTCTTATTGCCACTGCCGTATCTTTATCCACAATACCATCGTGCTGAGCCTTTTTCAAAATGGACTGCATGCGTTTGGACACCGAGGAACCGGCCTTCCTCAACTCTGACCTGATAAGAGACAGCTCATCCGAGGCATTGTCTTTTATCATACCCTCCTTTGTCATGATGCGGTCAATGCTGTCAATGACAAAAGGATAAGCTTTAATATTCCGACTGAGAATATGTAAGCTCAGGATAAGACGCGGCATGCTCCTCATTCCTGAAGAAATTATATATATTCCTCAGGGTGCCAAGTGAACGTTTAAGGTCAAAAACTTCGCTTATCTCCGGGCTGGACCCCTCTATTTTCATCTTTTCCAGTACGGGACGCAGATCAAAAAAATTATCAAGTGGAAATTCCTGTTCCAGTTCCAGTATTTTCTGAAATTCAGCCGTTTGATCAATTAAGTTGTAATTTCGTTCCTGTCAGCAGTAAAGCCTATATTAACAGCCTTATCACGTCCCTGTTGCGACAGGCAGAGATCATAAATCCTGTTACGGATACGATCAAAACCCACCTTAAGCTCAAATTCCTTCGGATAAATCATTTCACTCATATTTTTTCTGCCGGGACAAATGTAAAGTTAATTAATGTTAAATCATACAGTCAGCAGGTTACAGGGAATATTAATTCTTAAATTTGATGATAATTTTATAATTAAAAATCAAGACAGATGAACGTAAAATATTTAACAGCAACTGCATTATTGCTTTTTGTAATTTCGGGAACTCTTGTTTCCCAGCATGAACCTGTAGATCTTAATATGGTATATAAGATCAAGCAGGAAGGTTTTAAAAACTCCGATATAGAAGAATTATCATTCTGGATGACAGACTTTGCCGGTCCGCGACTGACAGCATCTAACGGAAAGAAGAAAGCAGATGAATGGGCAGGCTCAAGGATGAAGGAGTACGGACTTGAAAATGTAAGAGTAGAAGTAGCCAGGCCTTTTGACCGTGGCGGATGGGAAAACCAGAAGACATATGTTGCAATGACAGCTCCCTATTACTCTAACTTTACTGCTAACCCAAAGGCATGGACAGGCAGCACCAGGGGAGCGGTAAAAGGCAGCCCGGTTCTGCTTGATATTAATAATGAAGATGATTTTGAAAAATATAAAGGACAATTAAAAGGGAAGATCGTTATAATGCCTTCAAGCAACTCTGCCGAAGTAAGTTTTGATCCTATTGCCAGCAGGTACAGTGAGGAGGATCTTGAAAACATTAAGGAAATGAGCTATGCCGGCCGTAGCAGACGGGGTAACTTCAATATGGAAGATTACAGGAGGAGAATGATGCTGCAACAGCAGGCGGCTGAATTTTTGAAAGATGAGGGAGTGGCCGTGATATTATCATCCAGCGGTGCATATAATATCCCCCGCTCAAGCGGAGCCAGGTATACATCAGGAGATGATCAGCCCATAGCAGAAATATACCTGCCACTGGAAGCTCACGGACGTATACAGAGGATGCTGGAACATAATGTGGATGTGGAACTCGAAGTTGAAGTAAAAAATGAGTTTTATAAGAGTCCCGATGTAACAAATGTTATTGGCGAGATACCCGGCAGCGATCCTGCACTCAGGGATGAGGTTGTACTTCTGGGCGGTCATTATGACTCATGGCATGGAGGTACAGGAGGTGCTGATAACGCATCGGGATGTATTGTTATGATGGAAGCTATGCGGATACTCAAATCACTCGGCGTGCAGCCAAAAAGAACCATACGAATCGGTTTATGGGGAGGAGAAGAACAGGGATTGCACGGCTCAAGGGGATATGTGGAAAAGTATATCCGGGATAAAGATGGCAATATGCTTGAAGGATTTGATAATTTTGCCGCCTACTTCAATATGGATAACGGAACAGGCAAATTCAGGGGTATATACCTTCAGGAGAATGATATGGTCAAACCAGTATTCGAGGCATGGCTCAAGCCTTTTGAAGATATGGGCTGTTCAACTGTCACATTAAGAAATACAGGCGGTACAGACCACCTTGCATTTGATGCACTCGGGCTTCCGGCTTTTCAGTTTATACAGGACAGGATTGAGTACGGCAGGACATATCATACCGTAATGGACACATATGAAAGACTGCTGATGGATGATCTGAAACATAATGCCGTTGTTGTTGCCACACTGGCCTATCATGCAGCCATGAGGGATGAGCCTTTGCCACGCAAACCACAGCTGGAAAGCACAGAAGGCCAGGGTCGTCGCTGATAAGGTTTACCGGTCAATGATTGAAGCAGGCAAAGGTGGTGCTGGCAGCATGGCAGGTCAACAATAATGCCTGAGACATTGAATGCTTATACTGAAAGCTTATATGTGCAGGGCCCCGCATTTAACATTTTGTTTATTAAATTTGTTAGTAAGTAAAATGTTATACGTTTAAACAGATCTAAAATGAAGAATTTCTCCATCCTCACTGTTCTGATACTTTTAATCAGTTATAGTACTACTGCACAGAACACTAATAATCCGGTTATACCTCAGACCCTATTCCAATATCAGTTATGATAAAGACGGCCGTCTGTATATAGAAATATCAGGCAATAAGATATATGAAAACCCGTCTGAGCCTTATTTCTCAGTTGCAAGGATGACGGGGAACCCGGCAGGCACTGACAGCGCTATACTTTTTGACTTTCAGGATGAAAGATTCAGCGGTAAATTATATTACGGTTTCATCCCTTACGGCGATTCAAAGCACCCCCATCCCGTTTATTTCCGGTCAACGGCAAGGATACTTAAGGGCAAAGCCTTTATCGAGATATTAAAATCCATGAGCGGCCGGTATGACATGGTGGACTGGGAAAAGGAAGAAAAAGGAACCATCGGTTACAGGGTGGTTAGTTCCACCGGTTATTTTCTGTATGACGGTATTGTGTCATTCAGGGGGAAAGGGCCTTTTGAAATAGCGCCAACAATTATTGAGGGTCCTTTTGTAAACCTACTATCTCATGATGGAGCCACAATATCATTAACCACGAATATGGATATTCCTCTTTCTGTATCGGTAAACGGAAAAGATTATAAAGGAGATAGTGGTAAGCGGCATGAGATTAAGATAGATGGACTGGATGCGTCCACAGATTACGAATACACTGTTAATTATGGCAATAACAGCCAGACTTACAGTTTCAGGACTGCTCCCCTGCCCGGATCGGGGACTGCTTTTACATTTGCCTATGCTTCAGATTCCCGCAGTGGACAGGGAGGTGGGGAGCGCGATATGTATGGAGCCAATTTCTATATAATGAAAAAAATAATGGCCCTGGCCCGCTACCGTGATGTATCATTCTTCCAGTTCTCGGGTGACCTAATAAACGGGTACCAGCAAGAACCGGAACATATGGAGCTTGAATATGCCAACTGGAAAAGGGCAGTACAACCTTTCGGAGCCTACTTCCCCATTTATGTAAGCATGGGAAATCACGAAGCACTTACAAGGGAGTTTAGCCAGGAGAACCGGTGGAGCATATCCATTGACCGCTTTCCATTTGAAACTGAGTCATCGGAAGCCATCTTCGCAGATAATTTTGTTATGCCGCAGAATGGACCTTCCTCGGAAGACGGAGCAAGTTACGATCCTTCACCTCAAACAACGGATTTCCCCTCCTATAAAGAAAATGTATACTATTATACATACGATAATGTTGCGGTGCTGGTTCTTAACTCAGACTATTTCTATGCGCCCAGCACAAATATGATCAGATACAGCAGCGGTGGCCTCCACGGGTATATAATGGACCGCCAGCTTGAATGGGTGGATGAAACAATAGAAAGGCTTGAATCGGACCCGGATATTGATCATATATTCATTACACAGCATACACCAGTCTTCCCTAACGGCGGACATGTAGGCGATGATATGTGGTATAATGGTGACAACGGGTACCGGCCATATGTTGCCGGTCTGCCCCTGAAAAAGGGCATAATAGAAAGAAGGGATGAACTGCTGGATATAATAGTCAATAGAAGCTCAAAGGTCATAGCTGTTCTGACAGGCGATGAACATAATTATGCCCGTACAGAGATAAGTCCGGATATGGAGAGATACCCTGAGAATTACTTTTTTGAAAAAATCGATCTTCAGCGTACAATATACCAGATAAATAACGGGGCAGCAGGAGCTCCGTACTATGCCCAGGAGGAAACACCATGGACAGCATGGGTGAGTGGTTTTACCACTCAGAATGCACTTGTGCTATTTCATATTGAAGGTAAAGAGATTATTATGGAAGTTATTAACCCCGACACCCTGGAAGAGGTTGACCGTCTGAAATTAAGGTGAACAAAGACTTATTCATAACGACAGTAAGCAATATTTATTAATAAAACAATTAACCCATTAACCACTATAATGATGAAAATTTCTAAAGCTATCATTCTTACTATTTTGTTAATGGCCTTTGCTGTCAGTGCTTACAGTCAGCAAAAGGGTTATTACAGGTCCCCTTCAATCCATGGCAATAATATTGTTTTTACAGCAGAGGGTGATCTGTGGAAATACGACCTCAGCTCCGGGGAAACGCAGCGCCTGACCACACACCATGGTATGGAAACACAGGCCGCTTTTTCTCCTGATGGTAAATATATTGCATTTACCGGCGAGTATGAAGGTCCCACCGAATTATATATAATTCCTGCAACAGGAGGCAAACCAAAAAGGCTGACATATGAGGAGAACAGTCCGCTTATCAGCCAGTGGACAGGTGACGGTAAGATAATTTACTCAACAAATTATTATTCCACCATACCGAATGCCCAGCTGCTTAAGCTTGATCCCGAAACATCATATTCAACACTCATACCCCTTTTCCAGGCTGACCAGGGAACATATTCAGACGAAGGAGAATTATTTTTTACCAGGCTCAGAAAACAATCGAGTCATACAAAAAGATACATCGGGGGCACGGCACAGTCCATATGGAAATTTGACGGCAAGGGTGAAGCTGTACACCTTACCGGCGATTATGATGGTACAAGCAAGGATCCCATGTATTATAAGGGCAGGATATATTTCCTTTCAGACAGGGATGGCACAATGAATATATGGTCCATGAACACTGAGGGCGAAAATATGCAACAGCACACATTCGCTTCGGGCTGGGACCTGTACGAGGCTGATATGGATAAGGGCCGGATAGTGTGCCAGAAAGGTGCAGATATTATTCTTTATGATATTAATACCGGACAGGAAGAGATACCGTCCATAAAGCTTTTCTCTGACTTTGATCAGAAACGAATACAGTGGATAAGTGATCCGGAATCAAAGATCACATCCCTTAACATCTCTCATAATGGTGAAAACGTGGTTATAACATCACGCGGTCGGGTCTTCAATTTCCCCGTAAACGGAGAACGATGGTCCGAGATAACCAGGAAATACGGGGTAAGGTATAATGACGCTTCCTTTGCGGATGACAAGGATAAGATACTGATGCTGTCGGATGAGTCTGGTGAGTTTGAGATATGGCAGTCGGGGCATCTTGGACTGGATAAACCGGTGCAGCTGACAGATGGATCAACAAACCTTATCACAAATTATTCCATCTCCCCTGACGGAAAATACATAGTGTTTGGTGAAAAGGACAACAGGCTTAAACTGTTTGACACAGAAAGCGGCAAATCCATTTTGATTGATGAAAACGATTTCTCCGGCTTCAGGGACCCTTTAGCCTGGTCTCATGACAGCAAATGGATAGCCTATGTTAACAGTGCTGATAACAGGAATATGGTCATCAAAGTATACAGCATTGATGATAAAAAGTCACATATACTGAGTACAGAGAGGCTCGACAGCTATAATCCACGTTTCAGTCCGGATGGCAAATGGCTGTATTTTATTTCCGACAGAACATTTAACAGCACAGTTGGCAGTCCATGGGGCAGCCGGCAGCCTGATCCTCATTTTGATAAAACATCAAAGATATATGCCCTTGCCCTGAGGGATGACCTGAGGTTCCCCTTTATGGAAAGCAACGAACTTGAGGAAGAAACAAAAGAAGACAAGGAGGTGCACGAAGTTGAGATTGATCTTGAAGGTATAGAATCCCGCTTGTATGAAGTACCCCTGGACGCAGGCAATTACAGGAACTTTTATGTTACCGGCGAGAACATTATTTACATGCAAAGTGAAGACGGCAGCAGGGGCAGTGCTGTCAAAGTGCTGAAGATAGGCAATGAACCTGATAACAAACCCAAAACACTGGCCTCGGGCATCAGTGGCTTTGCTGTTTCAGGCGACGGCAAAAAGATACTTCTGAGGAACAGAGATGGGATATATGTTATGAAAGCTTCGGCCTCAAAGCTTGATGAATCTGAGCATGAACTAGAAATTAATAACTGGGCATTTAATATTGATCCTGTTGAGGACTGGAAACAAATGTTCAGGGACGCATGGAGGATGGAGCGCGATTACTTCTACGATCCCGGGATGCACGGTCTTGACTGGGATGCTGTATATGATAGATACAGTACCCTGTTGCCACGTGTCACCGACAGGTATGAGCTTGATGATCTGATGGCACAGATGATCTCAGAGTTATCAACACTGCATATGTTTGTTAGAGGAGGAGACAAACGCACGTCGCCGGATAATATCTCTATGGGACATCTGGGAGCAGACCTGCATAAAGACCGGTCTTCAGGAGCATTCATAATAGATCATATTTATATGACCGACCCTGATTATCCCGGTGAGACATCACCACTGGCCAAACCTTACCTAAGGGTAGAGAAGGGAGATGCCATTATTGCCATTGACGGTATTGATGCAACAGCTGAGCCTTCGGTTAATAAACTACTGGCAAACAAGGCAGGCATGCAGGTGAGGATAGGGTTTAAGAAGCCTGATGGCCTTACATACGAAGAAATAATAAAACCCGTCAACTCACGTGCATTTTCCGATATAAGGTACAGCGAGTGGGAATATACGCGCAACAAGGAGGTTGCAGAAAAGAGTGATGAACGTATAGGGTATGTCCACCTGAGGGCCATGGGAGGCAATAATTACACTGAATGGGTAAAGGGTTACTATCCCAACTACCGGAAGGAAGGACTTATCATCGATGTAAGGCATAACCGCGGAGGTAATATCGACAGCTGGATACTGGGTAAGCTGCTCAGAAAAGCCTGGTTCTACTGGGCGCCCAGGGCAGGCAAGCCATACTGGAATATGCAGTATGCTTTCAGGGGACATATGGTTGTGCTGATAGATGAAAACACAGCTTCCGATGGTGAAGCCTTTGCCGAGGGATTCAGAAAGCTGGGAATGGGCAAACTGATAGGCACGCGCACATGGGGCGGCGAGATATGGCTGTCGCAGCGCAACAGACTTGTGGACAACGGTATAGCCACAGCAGCTGAGAACGGTGTCTACTCCCCTGAAGGTGAATGGCTTATTGAGGGATACGGGGTGGAACCCGATATAAGGGTTGATAACCTGCCATATGAAAGCTTTAAGGGCAGGGATGCACAGCTGGAAGCAGCAATTAAACATCTGATGATGTTAATGGAAAAAGAGCCTGTTGAGGTTCCGCCAATACCTGAAAGACCGGATAAATCTTTTGACTATAATAAATAATTAACATAAAACAAAAATTAAAACACTGGTATATAACTATATAAAACAAAGCTGGGAACATTGGCTTCCCGGTTTTGTTATAATTACAAAAACATGAACTGGGGGAAGATATATCCTGTGTAAACCAGATAAATTAAGCGCTTATAACCGGCAAGAAGCAAAACCAGAGAGATAATTTCTTATAATGAACATACCAGACAAGATAAAAGGATATGGCTTTGCTTTCCTGGCAACGGTATCAATGGCCAATGTATTTGTTTTCAGCAAGGCAGCACTGAATGAGTTAAGCCTTTACCAGTTTGGTTTTTACTGGTTTGGCATGGCCATAATGTGGAACATACTGTATGCCGTACCAACGGGTAAGTGGAGAATTATCAAGAGGCTTGGTCGGAAGGAATACCGTATACTTTTTGTCCTGGGTATGGTGGAGTTATTCGGGACCATCCTTTTTTTTATGTCCATACAGACAGCGGAAGACCCTGCTATTATGTCTTTTTTACAGAACCTGGTACCTCTCTTTGTCATACTAATGGGTGTGACCATACTCGGTGAGCGCTTTACCATTCTTCAGTTCAGCGGCATGCTTATTACACTGGCCGGAGCCGCGGTCACCAGTTTCACCGGTAACATAGCTGAAAAGGGATTTTTTGTCCCGGGCACCGGCTTAATGCTGGCCTCCACTATTTTCCTGGCCACAACAATGATAATAACAAAAAAATATATTAAGAACCTTGATCCGGGTTTACTGGCAACCAACAGGTCAGCATATCTTTTTCTTACAGCTCTTGCCTTTATAATTTTCAGGGGAGAGTCAGTTATCATATCCCCCTCTGCCCTGTTCAATGTCAGCTTTGGTTCACTTATCGGCCCTTTCCTTACAGCTATTGCAATGTATTCGGCACTTAAATTTATTGAAGCATCCAAATCAACTATCATCCAGAGTGCAAAAGGTATATTTGTAACCATAGGAGCATGGATGTACTTTAAAACCATCCCCGAAAGTTTCCAGGTGATAGGCGGTATTATTACCATCATAGGAGTGATCATCCTTATCACAGCACGTGACTACAGGGTAAAGGAGGTAAGCTTCAAAGAGCACGGGAAAAAACCCTTAAAGTGAAAGCCGGATCCGGATATAAGCGCCGCTAAACCATAGCTGTTTAAACTAATTTTTAATACCTGACTGCCGGTATCCGGGCGCCAGTAAAAAAGAAATCTCAACCCAATCAGAAACTTCTGCAATAATTCTGTATATTCGTGTTACAGGTGTCATTATATAAAGCCTGCATAATACATTATATTGAAAAAGAAAATATTATATAATGACTTCCGGATAAATAACCGGATTTTAAACCATTAAGAAATAACATAAAGATCAAACAGAATAAACAAATCATTATGGAAAAACTATTCGATGCTACATTCTGGACAGAGCTTCTTGAAAAAGCTCAGACATGGTTAATTGAGGAGCTGCCCGGTCTGGTAATTATTATTATTTTATTTTTTGTTGCATTTAAGCTTATTCGTTTTTTGCTTAACAAACTGAGAAAGACTCTTGTTAGAAGAGCGGACAAGGGTGATAAGGTGAACTCTCAGGAAGCTGAGAAAAGAATATTCACCCTTGTTTCCATTCTACAAAGCATAATAGGAATAATCCTGTGGCTTATTTTTATAATGATAGTACTTCAAAAATTCGGAACGAACATAGCTCCTATTCTGGCAGGTGCAGGAATAGTAGGTCTGGCTGTGGGCTTCGGAGCACAGGAACTGGTAAGAGATTTTATCTCCGGGTTTTTTATGATACTTGAAAACCATATACGGGCAGGGGATGTAGCCATAATAAACGGAAAAGGCGGACTGGTGGAAAAAATGGAATTCAGGACAACCACATTGCGTGATTTTGCCGGGGTGGTACATATTTTCCAGAATGGTAAGATCACCGATATCTCAAATATGACCAAAGGATGGTCGGCAATGGTATTTGATATTGGTGTTGCTTATAAAGAGGACCCTGAAAAAGTTATGAGTATAATGAAAAAGGTTGGGGACGAGCTTAAAAGCGACCCGGAATTCGGAGATAGAATACTGGAGCCAATTGAAATATTCGGCCTGGACAAATTTGATGACAGCGCCATTGTTTTCAAAGCCCGCTTAAAGACCAGACCAATACAGCAATGGTCCATTGGCAGGGAATATAACAAGCGCCTTAAATATGCTTTCGATGAAAATAATATTGAGATACCATTCCCCCATACAACAGTGTACTGGGGAGAAGAAATAAGTCCACTGAAACTGGATATAAACAAAAAATAGCCAGGTAATAAGTTTTAGTGGCAGATTATAATCTTATTATTACTTAGTAGTTTGTTATAGTTGCTATATAATTATTACCGGCAGCTGCAGTCATAAAGTGACTGTGAACGATGCTGCTTACTATGCAATATGATTCCACAGCCGGCAGTGATTACTTTTCGTTTAAGCTGTATTTCAAGATGGAGATATATTTTAGTACTTTTGCCGTCTGTGATGGATAAAAAGTATTTAAAATATTGCGGAGCCACTCCACCATGATTTAATAATCCGGAGGCGTACTTGTGTACGCAGGTCGCAGGGTCTTACCATAATCCCTGGTGCCAATCCGGTATTTTCCAATCTAAACCCTTTATACAGGCAGATAGCCCAATATATAATAGATGAACATAAGTGCTGAAATAAAAAGAAGAAGAACATTTGCCATTATATCGCATCCTGATGCCGGCAAGACCACCCTTACCGAAAAACTGCTGTTATCGGGCGGAGCAATACGGGAAGCGGGTGTTGTCAAGAATAATAAGATACAAAAGACAGCTACTTCCGATTTTCTTGAGATAGAGAAACAGCGTGGTATATCGGTAGCTACTTCAGTAATGACCCTGGAGTATAAAGATGTTATTATCAATATACTGGACACACCCGGTCATAAGGATTTTGCAGAGGACACCTACCGTACCCTCACCGCTGTGGACAGTGTTATACTGGTTGTTGACAGTGCCAAAGGTGTGGAAGAGCAAACGCGTAAACTAATGGAGGTATGCCGTATGAGGGCAACACCGGTGATAATCTTTATAAACAAGATGGACAGGGAAGGCAGGGAAGCTCTTGACCTGCTTGAAGAGCTGGAAGATGAACTGAAGATAGCCACCTCCCCCATTACCTGGCCGATAGGCAACGGCAACCGCTTCAAAGGGGTGTATAATCTCTTAAAGGATGAGATACAGCTTTTTGTTCCTGAGAAAACAAAAAAAGCTGAATTACTTCTTAACACAAGTGATTTAGGGAGCAGGGAACTAAAAAAATATGTGGGTGAGGAGAACCTGAAGCGACTTATGGAGGAAACCTCTCTTGTCAGGGATCTTTTTGAGCCTTTTAATGAGAACCTTTACCGTGAGGCCTATCTTGCACCTGTTTTTTTCGGCAGTGCCCTGAATAACTTTGGTGTGCCTGAATTATTTGAGACATTTATCAATATTGCACCATCCCCGACAGTGGCCAGGACACAGGAACGTGATGTTCTGCCGGATGAAGAGGACTTTACAGGTTTTGTATTTAAAATACATGCCAACCTTGATCCCAGACACCGCAACCGCCTGGCCTTTCTGAGAGTCTGTTCAGGTAAATTTGAACGTAATAAGCAATATTTCCATACCCGTATGGCCAAAAAGATGCGCTTTGCTTCACCGGCTTCTTTTATGGCTAACAGGAAAAGCACCGTTGAGGAAGCCTTTCCGGGTGATGTAATAGGTTTATATGATAACGGAAGCCTGAAAATAGGTGACAGTCTAACAGAGGGAGAGCTATTGCACTTTAAGGGAGTCCCGAGTTTTTCACCTGAAATACTCAAGGAAGTAATCAATATGGATCCTCTAAAAACAAAGCAACTGGAAAAAGGTGTGAGGCAACTGACTGATGAAGGCCTGGCCCAGCTTTTTTTGCAACAACCCGGCAATAAAAAAATCATCGGCACAGTGGGAGATCTGCAGTTTGATGTTATCAAATTCAGACTGGAGAATGAATACGGTGCTAAATGCGATTTTCATGCCCTGCCATATGTTAAAGCCTGCTGGCTCAGTTCAGACAATGAGACTGAATTAAACGAATTAATCAGAAGGAAGGGAGCGGATATAGCCTGGGATAAGGATAAAAACCCTGTCTTTCTGGCTGCCAGCGACTGGATGATAAAGATAACAGGTGAGACATATCCTTCTGTGAAGTTTCACAGCACTTCTGAGTTTCATCTCACCACTGCTGTTAAGCAGACTCAGTAAGCACCAGTCAACAACAAAAAAACCTTTCCTTCTTAAGCGGAAAGGCTTATTTGCTTATTTCTTAATGGCTGTTTATGTATAAACAACAATAATACATGTTAAATCCGGTCAGAGATTTATTCTTCCGTAAGGCTCATAATAAAGGCATATTGCAATGCCGTTGTTTTAAGTCTTTCAAAACGGCCTGATGCCCCCCCATGTCCTGCTTTCATATTTGTTTTCAGCACCAGAAGGTTATCGTCTGTCTTCATATCCCTTAGTTTGGCCACCCACTTGGCTGGCTCCCAGTATTGTACCTGTGAATCCCAGAAACCTGTTGTGACCAGCATATTGGGATAACCCTGCTCTTTCACCTGGTCATATGGTGAATAAGAAAGCATATACTCGTAATACAGCTTTTCGCGCGGATCGCCCCACTCGTCCCATTCAAATGTAGTAAGCGGTATAGAGGCATCAAGCATTGTGGTAACCACATCAACAAAGGGCACTCCTGCCAGTACTCCCTTATACAGTTCAGGCTGCATATTAACAATCGCTCCCATCAGCAAGCCGCCAGCACTTCCGCCCTGGGCAAAGAGCCTGTCAGGACTTGTATAATCCTCTTCAATAAGATACTCAGCACAATCATTGAAATCGGTAAAGGTATTTATCTTGTTCAGCAATTTACCGTCTTCATACCACTGCCGGCCCATCTCACTACCGCCGCGAATGTGGGCAATGGCATAAGCGAAGCCCCTGTCCAGAAGGCTCAGAGCCGCTGAATTGAATGAGGGATCCCTTGAAGCGCCATATGAACCATAGGCATATAATAGCAAAGGTGATTGGCCGTTCTGTTCGAATCCCTTCCGGTAAACCAGGGATATAGGTATCTGTGTGCCATCATCAGCAGTGGCCCAAAGTCTTTCGGACTTATAATTATCTGCAGAAAAATCTCCAAGCACTTCTGTTTGTTTAAGCAACTCTTCCTCCCTGGTCTTCATATTAAAATCAAAGGTGGAAGAGGGAGTGGTCAGTGAGGTGTATGTATACCTCAGCACATCAGATTCAGGCACCTCATTAACCGATATCCTTGCGCTATACACTTCTTCATCGAAATCAATATAATAATCTTCATCAGATTCAAAATTTATTATCCTGATATTATTCAATGCGTTAATCCTCTCACTTACGGCAATATAATCATCGAATAATGTGTATCCCTGCAGCAATACATCATCGCGGTGTGGTATGTAATCCTCCCAGTTATTAAGGCTGAAGTTATTCTCGGGGGCCACCATCAACTTAAAGTTAGTGGCATCACCGGTATTGGTCCTGATAAAGAATTTATCATTAATATGATCGATTGAATATTCATGGTTTACTTCTCTTGGAACAAAAACCCTGAATTGGCCCTGCGGGTTATCAGCTTCCAGTATCCGTGCTTCGGTAGTAAGAGTCTGGTTTGAAAATATCACAAGGTATTTCTCACTCTGTGTTTTACCAATGCCGCAGGTAAATTCCTCATCTTCTTCGTAATAAACAATTGCATCATCCTCACTGTCACTTCCCATATGATGCCTCATAATACTTTCAGAACGCAGTGTCTCAAAGTCCTTACCGGTATAGAAGCATATCCTGCTATCATTTGCCCAGGTAACCCTGCCTGTTGTATTCTCTATTTTATCGTTCAGCATCTCCCCGGTTCCAAGGTTGAGAAAATGCACTGTGTACCTGCGCCTGCTGACAAAATCCGTTCCGTAAGCAAGTATCTTATTATCCGGACTCACACTCAGTCCCGTTACACTGCAATAGTCTTTTCCTTCAGCAATTTCATTCACATCCAGCAGTAATTCTTCATCTGCCGCCAGTGTGCCTTCTTTGCGGTAATATACCGGGTATTCTTTCCCTTCTATATATTTCGTATAATAATAATACCCATTATCAAAATAGGGCACTGATTCGTCAGCTTCCTTTATCCTGCCCTTAATTTCTGTGAACAATTCATCGGCAAGATCTTTGGTATTGCTGAGTACATTTTCGGCATATTCATTCTCTGCATTAAGGTAATCAAGCACCTTTTGTGTTTGCTCATCAGGCTGCTCAGCATTCTTTTGTTCATCACTCAGGCGCATCCAGTAATAGTTATCTATCCTGGTATGGTCATGGTTAACCAGTTCCCGCGGTATCTTCTCCGCATCCGGTGGCTCCGAATCTTTTTGTGTATTACAGCTTATCATTAAAGTAATAATTAAGACTAAGGGTAATAAGAGTACTTTTTTCATATTTATATTTTTTTTATCAGAGTACTAAAATAATAAAAAGGATTGAAGAAACAGCCTGTTTCGACTTTTTAGAAAACAGGTATTCTCAATATGCGGTCCCGGTATTAATTAAACCGCCGGCTTAGGTGGTGGCTTGCAGTAAACACGATAAGCTTTTTGATGCTTAAGTTACATCCTTCATTGACAGCTGTATGCGTTTTCTGCTGATATCCACCCCAATGATTTTTACCTTCACATGCTGATGCAGCTTAACTACATCGACGGGATCTTTCACGAAGGTATTGCTCATATTTGATATATGCACCAGGCCATCCTGTTTAACGCCTATATCCACAAAAGCGCCAAACCTGGTTATATTCGTTACTATTCCCGGAACAACCATCCCTTCGGACAGGTCTTCCAGCGTTCTCACATCAGCAAACCTGAATTCCTTTATTGCCGAACGCGGATCACGTCCGGGCTTCCTGAGTTCCGATATAATATCTTCAAGTGTAGGCAGGCCTGTTTCATCAGACACGTATTTTCGAATATCAATTTTACCTATCAGTTCCTCATCCTTTATCAGCGCTTCCACCGGCACGCCCAGATCAGTTGCCATTTTCTCAATCACATGGTAACTCTCAGGATGCACTGCGGACCTGTCGAGTGGATTATCAGCATTATTTATCCTGAGAAAACCTGCACATTGTTCATATGCTTTTTCTCCCATACGCTTAACTTCCTTAAGCTGCTTCCTTGAGGTGAATGCTCCGTTCTTATTCCTGTATTCTATCATATTACCTGCAAGCTGCGGTCCCAGTCCGGATACATAATTCAGCAGGTGTTTACTTGCAGTATTAACTTCCACACCAACGGCATTGACGCAGCTGACCACTACATCATCCAGTGATGACTGTAATTTTACCTGGTTTACATCATGCTGGTACTGTCCCACACCAATAGATTTAGGATCTATTTTAACCAGTTCCGACAGTGGATCCATCAGTCTCCGACCGATAGACACTGCTCCCCTCACCGTTACATCATATTCCGGAAATTCTTCACGTGCAATTGCCGAGGCTGAGTATACTGATGCTCCTGCCTCGCTAACAACAAACACTTTCACTTCCCTGTCAAATTTTATCCATTTGACCAGGTCTTCCGTTTCGCGACTGGCAGTACCGTTACCTATAGCTATGGCTTCTATCTTGTAAGAATTCACCAGGCTGGCAATCTTTTTTACCGAAAGGGCTGTCTGGTTCTGTGGCGGATGGGGAAAGATAGTTTCGTTATGTATGAGTGCCCCCTGGCTGTCGATACAGACCAGCTTACAGCCCGTTCGGTAGCCCGGGTCCAGTGCCAGCACCCTTCTTCCGCCCAGCGGGGAAGCAAGCAGTAGCTGCCTCAGGTTATCGGCAAACACCTTTATTGCCTCTTCATCCGCCTTTTCTTTGGATAAATTCCTGAATTCAGTTTCCATTGCAGGGCCCAGCAATCTTTTCCATGAATCTTTTACAGCATCAAGTATCTGCTGTGCCGACTCATTATCCGATTTAATGAATATATCATCCAGCAGCTTTAGCGCTTTATCCTCCGGCGGCATAATACTTATTCTCAAAAAACCTTCCTCCTCACCTCTTCTCATTGCCAGCAAGCGATGTGAAGGGCAGCGCGAGAGTTTCTCTTCCCATTCGAAATAATCACGGTACTTTTCTCCCTCTTCCTCCTTATCTTTTACCATCCTTGAGGCAAGTCTGGCATCTTTTTCGAACAGGGCACGGATTCTCTTTCTGGCAGTCTTATCCTCATTTATCCATTCGGCTATAATATCTTTTGCCCCCTGCAATGCAGCGCTGACATCTTCCACCTCATCATTCAGGTATTTTTCTGCTTCAAGGCCGGGATCACCCGGTTCCTGCTTCATCAAACTCTTTGCCAGCGGTTCAAGGCCTTTTTCCCTTGCAACGGAGGCACGTGTCTTCCTTTTGGGCCGGTAAGGCAGATATATATCTTCCAGTTCTGTTATTGTTACAGCAGCATTGAGCTGATTGAGCAGATCAGGACTCATCTTATCCTGTTCCTCCACAGACCGTATTATAGCTTCCCTTCTTTTCTCCAGTTCAACCAGCTTCTCATATTCATCCTTAATATGACCGATCTGCACCTCATCCAGGCTGCCGGTCATTTCCTTCCTGTAGCGGCTTATAAAAGGTATTGTGGCCCCATCCTCAATAAGCCTTACGGTATTTTCAACCTGCCATTCATGATGACCCAGTCTCGATGCTATTATCTCTATATACTTTTTCTTATCCATCACTATTCAATATATAATACGAGTCCTTTTAAATATTCACTTTCAGGATGAAAAATATTCACCGGATGGTCTGCAGGCTGGCTTAATTGCTGAATTATCCTCACTCGTCTGCCTGTATTTGCCGCTGCGGCAAATACAGATTTCCTGAAGTTTTCACGACTGACCACCTGTGAGCAGGAGAAGGTAAAAAGTATTCCCCCACTGCTCATTATCTCCATTGCTTTCATATTGAGTCTTTTATATCCCTGCAATGCATTATGTAAAACATTATGGTGTTTGGCAAAGGCCGGGGGATCGAGGACCACCAGATCATAAAGTGTATCTGTTTCCTCCATAAACCTGAAAGCATCACGTGAAAAGCTCTTATGCCTTTCATCATTTTTATAGTTAAGCTCCACATTACTGTCGGCCAGCTTTATTGCTTTTGCTGACACATCAACAGTATGCACCAGGTCAGCATTCTTAAGGGCATATACAGAAAAGCCCCCTGTATAGGCAAAAAGGTTGAGGACCTTCCTTCCCCTGCTATAAGACTCAATAAGTTTCCTGTTCTCCCTCTGATCAACGAAGAACCCGGTTTTCTGTCCCTCTTCCCAGTCTATATTAAACTTATACCCGTACTCCTCAACTATGGCAGCGCGCGGACTGCCAGCCAGGAAACCGTTAGTATGTTCTATCTCAGCCTTAAAGGGAAGAGTTGTCTTACTCTTATCATACACTGCTTTAATCCTGTCTCCCGGCAAGGACATCAGTATGCCTGCTATTATCTCACGTTGCCGGTACATGCCTGCCGAATGCATCTGCATCACTGCCACATCATTATACAGGTCTATTACGAGTCCGGGCAGATTATCACCTTCAGCATGCACCAGCCTGCATACATTTGTTGATGGAAGGTCAAAAACACCGGTATTTTTCCGATACTCCACTGCCTCATTGATCCTTGTCCTGTAGAAACCGGCATTAATCTCTTCATCACTGAATGTAAGGATGCGCACAGCTATCGTTCCGGGCTGATAATGGCCACGTGCAAGGAACTTATCTTTATTATCAAACACATCAACGATATCCCCTTCCGCCGGTTCACCATGTATTTTCTTTATAGCACCGCTGAATATCCATGGATGTCGCCTCATCACCGACTGGTCCTTTCCGGACTTTAGTATTATTTTATTTAAGGTCTTCATTTTTACTACTTCAGGGGTATGATATTACCCAGTTTCTTATATATCTCATAGCACACCCATGCATCTGTTGCAGCATAAATCATTTGCGCCTCGCTCAGCTCAGGTGCTTCCCAGTTGGTCACCTGCTGACGCTTTGATATCCTGAAACCCAGAATAATGGCAGCCAACTTTTGCAGTCCGGAACTTTCAATACCAAATTTTTTAACGTAATCCTGCAATTCCACAAATCCATCTTCCCGGAACTTATTAATAGCGTTGAGTGCTTTTATATCATCGTGCACAGCCACACCGGCTTTTATAATCTGCTTTTCCGCCAGGATAGCGGCAATCTCATCCGGCAGTCCAATGCTGTTAAGCCTGAAAAGGTATGCAGTCTTACTATCTGATAACTGAAGCAGTGCTACTTTATTATTCCTTCCTTTGCGAAATGAAGGCTTGGTTTCCGTATCGAAGCCCAATATATTAGCCGATCTGAGTATACGGGCACTCTTTTTTAATTCACTGTAATTATCCACCAGAACGATATCACCTTTAAATCCTGATAAGGGATAATTTGTCAGTTCCTTTTTGTCAATACTCTCCTTAAATATCATCCCCGCTCTCCTTTCTGAATTCATTCTGCCTGCGTGAAATTATCCACTCTGATTTATCTTTTTTGATTCCATCCCTACCATCGGCAGTGCCGATCTTATCCGAATCCAGCAAGGCAAAATGCACGGCTCTGATTGTATTTATCAATGTCTGTCCCCAGTACAGGCTGAAGCTCTCCTTGCACTCCCATAAAGCATCATTCATAAGCTCAATTGTTCCAATCCTGTAAACCATAAGGAAATCTTTTATATCCTGGTATATATCGGCCAGGTTTTCTGACAGCTTGCCATATACCAGTTCTTCTGTTGAATCTTTATCGGTGTCAACATCCAGATAATCATTGGCAGCACCCAATTTGGCAGTCAGCATATCATTCAGTACCTGCCAGTCCTCCTCCCTGACATATTTTTCACTCTCTTCCTCAACCTTTGTTTCAATATCAGGCAGATATAATGATTTCAAATACAGCAGGGGCAGCAGTTTCTGCAACACCCAAAGAAACTTATTGCCATCAGCCTGCGATGCTTCCTCAAGGAACCTGCAATATTCATTTGCCACAGCTGTAAATTCTATCACTTCTTTTGAATAAACAATATTCTCATCCATAGCTGTTATTTTTGGACAAAATTATTTAAATATATCATATTAACGAAGGATGCATGTAAAGAGAATGGAAAACAGTCACACCTTTATTCAGCTTGCCCATACAAGATTTTCCCCTTCATCTTTTGATATCTTATCATGATCAAGCAGCCAGCGTATCACTTTAACTGCTTTTTCCTGATTGGTATCAAGCCTTTCAACCACTTGCCCGGCTGTCAGACTTTCTTTTTCAAGTATATCCTTTATCTCATCCAGTATACGGTCAAATTCATACTTGCTCAGATCAAGCTCATTACGACTCACACAAACATCACACATTCCGCACCTGACCGATTCCTGACCAAAATAGTCCAGCAGCATACTGGACCTGCACTTTGTCTGCGAGCTGACATATTTAAGCATAGCTTCAAGCCTGCCTATATATTTTTCCCTCACATCTTTATAATTCTGAGGGGAGATATATAATGACTTCCTGTCGAGACGCTCTTCTGTAAATATTATCAATGCTGTTTTTTTTCCGGGAATATAGTTTATAATATCCCTGCGACTAAGGTTAACAAGGAATTTATATATTATATCCCTTGTACTGCCGGCTTTCCTTGCAAGTGATTCCTCACTGACAGACACATATTCAGTAAACATTCCTGTATAACTTCTTAGCAGCAGCTTTATAAATCCATCCATTGATGCATTGGCTACCTGGAACTTATAAAGATCATCCCGGCTCACTTTAAAATGCACTCTTGAAGGGTTATTAAGTTCCTCCGTAAGTTCTATATAATTCTCCCTCTCAAGAAATTTAAGGCTGTTGTAAGCACCTGTGACAGAAAGCCTGTATTTGGATACAAATTCTGCAAGGTTAAATTCATAGACTACATTTTTGCCACTACCCACCGGTACCTGCAGGTAGTTACATAGAAGTTCATATATATTCTTTATATAGTCAAGCGCAGGGAATTTTATAATAACCCTTTCTTTTGCTCTGCCAATATCGCTTTGATAGAACAGCTGCACAGCCCATGCTTTATTACCATCCCTTCCTGCCCTGCCGCTTTCCTGGAAATATGATTCAATTGAATCAGGTATGTCCCAGTGGATAACAAAGCGTACATCGGGTTTATCAATACCCATACCAAAAGCATTTGTCGCAACTATTATCCTGGGACGGCCTGATGTCCAGGCATTCTGTTTCCTTTCCCTATCTTCCTTTTTCAATCCGGCATGATAATAATCTGCTTCAATTTTATTTGATACCAGGAATTGTGCTATCTCCCTTGTCTTTTTTCTGCTCCTCACATAGATAATACCCGATCCCTTCACTTTTTTCAGTGTATCCAGCACATATTTATTCTTATCTTCAGGCTCACGCACAAGGTATACCAGGTTTTTCCTTTCAAATCCGGCCTTCAGTACGTTTCTCTCTCTGAACTCCAGTTTTGCCATTATGTCTTCAACCACCCTGCCGGTTGCTGTAGCGGTAAGTGCCAGCATTGGCACATCTTCATTCAAAAACCTTCGTATACCGGATATATGAAGGTATGAGGGTCTGAAATCATAACCCCACTGGGATATACAATGAGCTTCATCCACAGCCACCAGGTTTACATTCATTGCTTCCACCTTCTGTTCAAACAACCTGGATCTCAATCGTTCAGGGCTTACATAAAGGAATTTATAATCACCAAACACACAATTATCGAAAGCAATATCTATTTCTTCGGGTGTCATCCCGGAATGTATGGCCATGGCTTTAATATCCAGTTTTTTAAGCCTGTCAACCTGGTCTTTCATTAGAGCAATAAGAGGAGTGACAACTATGCATATTCCGGGAACAGCCAGTGCAGGTATCTGGAAAGTAAGCGATTTACCCCCACCGGTAGGCATAAGAGCAAGAGTATCCTTCCCCTCCCCAACCGATTTTAGTATCTCTTCCTGCAGGGGCTTGAAAGAGGTGAAACCCCAGTAGCGGGTAAGAATTTTTTTATAATCGTCTATCCGGTTCATAAATCGTAAGGCGGTGGACAATATTTTGCTTTATACACAAAAATACTAACTGTAATTCAATTTTTTAGCTATCTTAAAAAATAAAAGACAGCTGTTTAAGCAATCATCAATTTTTTGTATCTTGCGCCATCAAAAATAAATACCGTTTGCTTATGTCTTTTCTTGATGATAAAGTGGTTATGGAGGGAATTACTTTCGATGATGTTCTTCTTGTTCCTTCCTATTCGGAGGTCCTCCCCAGGCAGGTAAATCTCAGCACACAGTTTACCCGTAATATTTCAATGAACACTCCAATAATCTCAGCAGCAATGGATACGGTAACTGAAGCCGAACTGGCCATAGCCATTGCGAGGGAAGGTGGGATAGGTGTTATTCATAAGAATATGTCTGTTGAAAGACAGGCAATGCAGGTCAAAAAGGTTAAAAGGGCTGAGAATGTAATGATACTGGAACCTGTAAGTATAGGCATTAACGCCACTGTTGCAGATGCACTCAGCTTGATGAAAGAGTATAAGATAGGAGGTATACCTGTGATAAAGGATGATAATATTCTGGTAGGCATTGTAACCAACAGGGATCTGCGCTTTGAAAACGAGATGACAAAGAAGATATCCGATATAATGACCACCGATCTTATTACCACAGAGCAGGAGACCGATCTTGATAAGGCAGCCCATATACTACAAAAGCACAAAATAGAGAAGCTGCCCATTGTTAACAACAGGAATCAGCTGGTGGGACTCATCACTTACAAGGATATTACAAAGACAGCGGACAGACCTTTATCATGTAAGGACAATAAGGGGCGCTTAAGGGTGGCTGCAGCCGTGGGCATTGCCCCGGACACTCTTGAAAGAGCCGAGGCTCTTATTAAGGCCGGTGTGGATGCAATATCAATAGATACAGCACATGCCCATACAGAGAATGTAATTAATATATTAAGGGAAATAAAGAAATCCTTCCCTGACACTGAAGTTATTGCAGGCAATATAGGCACTGCTGAAGCTGCTAAAATGATGGCTGATGAAGGAGCCGATGGAGTAAAGGTGGGTATTGGTCCGGGTTCAATATGCACTACACGCATAGTGGCTGGTGTTGGTATACCTCAACTTTCTGCCATATATGATGTCTCCAAAGCCCTTAAGGGATCCGGCATCCCCATAATAGCTGACGGGGGAATACGTTATTCAGGTGACATAGTAAAAGCCATTGCCGCAGGTGCTGATTCAATAATGGCAGGATCACTTTTTGCCGGAGTCGAAGAATCACCGGGTGAAACAATAATATATAACGGCCGTAAATTTAAATCATACCGCGGTATGGGATCTATAGAGGCCATGCAGCAAGGATCCAATGACAGGTATTTCCAGGATATTGAAGATGACATTAATAAACTGGTGCCCGAGGGCATAGCAGCCAGGGTGCCCTATAAAGGTACTTTATCTGAAGTTGTGTACCAGATGATAGGAGGACTGAGAGCCGGCATGGGTTATTGCGGTGCCAAAAATATTAAAGACCTGAAAAATGCCCGCTTTGTTAAAATGACACATTCCGGCATTATAGAAAGTCATCCACATGATGTAACAGTTACCAGGGAAGCACCAAACTATAGCAGGTAATATTCAGTGTATCAACAGTAATACTATGAATACCAGGAAGCTAATAATTTATTTAATTGTCTTATTAAGCTCAATAAGCTCAAAGGCCCAGAATGATGACATCCTTCTTAAGGTTAATGACAGGGAGGTGAGCGCAGACGAATTTAAGTGGCTGTACTTTAAGAATAATGCAGGGGAGCAGTATTCTGATATAGATGAATACCTTAAGCTCTACATCAGGCTGAGATTAAAAGTAGAGGCTGCTGAAGATGCCGGTATACACCTTACCAGCTCTTTTAAGAATGAATTTAGCGCTTACAGAAAACAGTTGGCAAAGAATTATCTTACTGACCAGGAGGTAAAAGAAGAGCTGCTGGAAAGGGCATATGAAAGATATAAAACAGAGATCAACGCTTACCATATCCTTGTTAGATGTCCGGCTGATGCTCCTGCAGAAGACACACTGAAGGCATATAATAAAGCAATGAACATCAGGCAGAGGATAACACTCGGTGAGCCATTCGAATCTGTTGCCAAAGGAGCCAGTGACGATCCGACCGCAATAATGAACGGAGGAAACCTGGGTTTTTTCACAGTTTTCCAGACTCCGCTGCCATTTGAGAATGCTGCCTACAGAATGAGGGTAGGTGAACTTTCAATACCTGTGAGAACATCCAGTGGTTACCACATTATTAAGATTCAGGATAAAAATCCCAATCCGGGAAGAATAAAAGTGGCACATATTATGAAAGCCACACCCCCGGGCAGCACTGAAGCTCAAAGGGCAAGGGCAAAACTACAAATTGACAGCCTGTACCAGATACTTGAAGAAGGAGCAGATTTCAGTGCACTGGCCAGGAAACATTCCGATGATAATATGTCAGCGTCCAATGGTGGCGAACTGCCCTGGTTTGGCAGCGGTGAGATGATCCACGAATTCAGTGTTGCTGCCTTTAATCTGATGAGAGATAATGAATACACTAAACCAGTAAAGACAGCTTATGGATGGCATATAATCAAAAGGCTTGAAAAAGAATCGCTTCCATCTTATGAAAAAGCAAAGAAATATCTTGAAAACAGACTTTCCCACTCCTATTTGCTTGAGATAAGCAAGAAATCATTTGCCGAAAAACTAAAGAAAGAATATAATTTCAACCTTAACAAAAATGCACTGAACTGGTTTTATGAAAAAGCCGATTCAGCTTTCAGGCATGGTCATCAATTCAAGGATATTGCTTCATTACCCGGTGATATACTCTATTCATTTGCATCTGAGGAATGCAGTATGAAGGATTTCGCCATTTATATAAATCAAAAAGGCGACCATGTTCCTGCCTGGGATTCTATCATCTTTATCAATGAACTGCTCGATCAGAAGGTATATAGTCACCTGCTCGAGTATGAGGATTCCAGACTTGAAGAAAAATACCCCGGGTTCAGGTACCTTATGAATGAGTTTTACGATGGTATATTATTCTTTGAGATGAGCGACAGTCTTATCTGGCAACGATCAGTAAACGACAGCACCGGCCTGTCATCTTATTACGAAAGCAGGAAAGATGAATTTATGGAGGAAGCCGCAGCAAAGGCCAGGATATTTGAAATTGACAGTGATGCCGGAAGATGGAAAACAAGAAGACTGACCAGAATCATTAAAAGAAAACATGACAGGGAAAATTTTTATACAAAAATAATGGACAAAGCAATATCAGGGAAAGATACCCTGGTAAATATAACAGAAGGTACCTGGGACAAAGGTGAGAATAAAATACTGGATGGAATAAGATGGAAGGAGGGCATACACGAGACAGAACACAATAATGGTATAATACTTGTTGACATTCTTCAGATCAGGGAAGAGAGACCTATGTTGCTTGAAGATGTTAAGAGTACTATTATACCTGATTACCAGGAATACCTCGAGGAGCAGTGGGTCAATAAGCTTATGGAGAAATATGATGTATCGCTTAACAGAGCTGTGCTGCAAAAACTTAAACAGGAATCAGGGAAATGAAACTATTATTAACTTTTATAGGCCTTATACTGCTTATATTTGGCTGCACCAGGTATGAGAACGGGGAAATCGCACTGCTGTGGCTCATGTTGGAGACAAATACCTGTATGCAGACCAGATACCTCTTAGAACAGGTAATGGCATCACTGAAGAAGACAGTATAACTATAGCGCGCAACTACATAGAAAGGTGGGTAAGGAATGAACTTATCCTGAATAAGGCTGAAGTAAACCTGTCAGAAGAATACCAGCAGGAAATAGAAAAGAAACTTGAGGAGACAAGGGCCAACCTGATGATCTACCAGTATGAACAGCAAATGATGCTTCAAAAAATGGATACAGCTGTCAGTGAACCGGAGATACAGGATTATTACGATAATCACCTACAGAATTTTAATTTGCAGAACAGCATACTGAAGATACTGTTTCTCAAACTGCCACGCGAAGCACCAAATATCGAAAGAGCAAGATCCTGGTTCAGGTCAGATACGCAAAATGACTTACAGAATCTGGAAAGTTATGCATACCAGTTTGCCGAAAAATTTGATGATTTTGGCGAAAACTGGATAAGCATAAATTTTCTCATAAGGGAATTACCTGCAGATATAGGTGAGTTAACAAATTTTCTGAGGAATAACCAGTACTACGAAACCAGTGATTCATCTTATTATTACTTTATTAATATACGCGATTTCAGGCTCAGGGGTGCTGTGGCACCGCTTGAATATGTAAGGGGAGATATCAAAACCATTATTCTCAACAACAGAAAGATAGGTTTTCTCCAGGAACTTGAAAACGGCATATATAATGAAGGAATAAAAGAAAATAGTTTCAGGATATTACAATAACAGAAAAACCGGTATAATTAAAGGTATAATAAAATATTAATAAGGAAGTTATTTAAGAAAGAAAGATCAAAAATGAAAATAGTCAATCGTATATTAATCAGTCTTTTTATATTTGTCTTATTCACTGCAGAAGGAAATTCACAAAGACTTATTGATGAAGTTTCAGCCATTGTAGGTGATGAAACCGTATTCTTATCCGATGTTGAGAACATGGTGTTGCAGCAGTCAGCCATGGGTGATAGCCGGCCGATTGAAACAATAAGATGCGAGGTTTTCGAAGACCTTCTGGTCCAGTTATTATTCCTTGACCAGGCCAGATTAGACAGTATACAAATATCAAATGACCAGATTAACCGTATGCTGGATGAAAGGCTTAATGATTTTGTTATGAGGGCCGGCTCTGAAGAGAATCTCGAAGAATACTTTAAGAAAAGTATGGTAGAGATAAGAAGAGACCTGAGGCCGATGATGGAGGATCAGCAGCTGGCCGGACAGGTACAGAGTAACCTTGCCGCTGATATAAGCATAACGCCAAAAGAGGTAAAAAACTTTTACGAATCAATCCCCCCGGACAGCCTGCCACTGATACCTGCCAGGGTACAGATCAGCCTTATACAGATTGATCCACCCGGACTGGAACAGAGTAAAATAGAAACCCGGCAGAAATTACTTGACCTGCGCAGAAGGATTATTGAAGGTGAAAGTTTCAGGGCCCTGGCCGTACTTTATTCTGAGGATGAATCATCAGCCGCCAGGGGTGGCGAGGTAGGCTTTCAGACCAAGGGGAATCTTGATAAGGTCTATGCTGATGAAGCCTTCAGTCTTAAGAAGAACCAGGTATCAAAGGTTATCGAATCCCAGTTTGGCTTTCATATTATTGAATTGATAGAAAGAAGGGGTGACATGATAAATACCAGGCACATACTCATTAAGCCCAGGATAAATGCAGCACAGGCGTTGGAAGCGAAAAACAGGCTCGACAGTATTGCCAAGCTTATACGAAATGACTCGCTTACCTTCCAGGAGGCAGCCAGAAGATTCTCAACCCACCATGACAGCAGAACAAACGGTGGTGTATATGTAACAAATGACACAAGGGAAAGCATGATAGAGATTGAAAAACTGCCCCGGCAAATGTATTTGGTGGTAAGGGATATGAACGTAAACGAGATATCGGATGGATTCAGGACAGAAGATGAAAGGGGTAATACGGTTTTCAGGATAGTAAAGCTCAACAGGCAGACAGAACCCCATGTGGCAAACCTGCGGGACGATTATAATTACCTGCAGGAGCTGGCCCTTGGAAATAAGAGAGCCGGCATATACAGAGACTGGATAGATGATAAGATGGAAGTCACCTATATTAAAATCAGCGAACGGTTCCAAACATGTAATTTCAACAATAAGGGATGGTTAAAATAAGGCTGATAAGGTTTTTTCAGCTTATTGCTGTTTTCATTTTACCCCTTAATATCATAAGCGCTCAGGATATTGAGCGCAGAGGTAAAAAGAAGATTGAAATTTTACATTCTGACCTGATGACCAACCAGGGTGAGATGCGTCGTTTGCTCGGCAATGTGCGATTCAAACACAAGGAAACCTACATGACATGCGACAGCGCTCATTTCTACCCAAACAGGAACACCGTTGAATCATACAGCCGCGTACATATTTATAAAGGCGACAGCCTGCACCTTTATGGTGATTACCTGCTCTACGATACAGAAGCCGAATTTGCCTATGTCAGTGATTCTGTTGTACTCATTGATAACGAGACCATCCTTTACACAGATCATATCGATTATGATATGATAAACGAAACAGCTACTTATACCACCGGAGGCAGAATTATCAATGAAGATAATGTTTTAACCAGCCAGACCGGCATATACCATACCGAATCAGAAGTGTTTAATTTCAAGGACAGTGTAAAGCTTGTCAATCCTGATTATACAATGTACTCAGACACACTTGAGTATAACACCATTACCGAAGTAGCATACTTTCTTGCTCCATCGAAAGTTATCGGGGACAGCCTGTATGTAAGATGCAACAGGGGCTGGTATGATACGAAAAATGACAAGTCATTATTACTTGATGATGCCTTTATTGATAATAAGAAACAGATAGTAACAGGCGACTCATTATATTATGAGAATAAGACAGGATATGGTACCGCTCATTATAATGTAACAATAAGGGACCAGGAAGAAGATATAATAGTGAAAGGCAATGAATCATGGTATTACCGCGATCCTGAACGGTTTATGATAACTGACAGTGCCCAGTTCATACAGGTAAACGGTGATGACTACCTGTACCTGCATGCTGACACCCTCCATTCTGCTACCGTGAGTGATACAGTAATGGATTACAGGCTGGTAAGGGCCTTTTACGGTTGCAGGATATACAGTGAGGATATACAGGCCAAATGTGATTCACTGTCCTATTCTTTCCGCGATTCAGTGATACATCTGTATCACCAACCTGTTTTATGGTCAGAGTCCAACCAGCTGTTTGCCGATTCCATGGCCCTGATAACAAAAAACCAGGAGATGCACAGGATGGAATTATTCAATAATGCCTTCGTTATTGAAGAAGTTGACTCAAGCCGTTATAACCAGCTAAAGGGAAGAAATCTTTCTGGTTATTTCCGGGATAATGAATTATATAAAATAGAGATAAAGGGAAATTCCGAGAAAATTTATTTTGCCCTTGAAGAAAATGAGCTTATAGGAGTTGACAGGTCAACATGCGTTAATATGGATATTTTCCTTGAAGATGGTAAGATAAAAGATATATATATGCTTGAAAATCCCGAAGGCACTCTTGATCCTCCACTGCATAAGCTGCCATCACTGAGAAAACTTGAAAATTTTGCCTGGCATGAAGCAATCAGGCCAAAAAACAGGTTTGATATTTTCAGGAAATAAGCATTCTAATACTCATCCTCGTTGAAAAAGAAGTCATCCTTACTGGGATAATCAGGCCATATATCTTCTATACTTTCATAAATATCGCCCTCATCTTCTATTTCCTGCAGATTCTCAATAACTTCCATGGGAGCACCCGACCTTATTGCATAATCAATAAGTTCGTCCTTAGTTGCCGGCCATGGGGCATCTTCCAGTTTTGAGGCTAATTCCAGAGTCCAATACATTATACCCTTTCAAATTTTAAAATTTGGGTCTGCAAATAAATAGTAAATTATTTAATAAAACAACAGTAAAAACCATTTTTTTTTAAGGCATCCACTTACTCTGCTCCATTCCCGATTCCTGAGCTGTTTTACGGGCAAGCACAAAAAGGTAATCAGACAACCTGTTGAGGTAGCCAATGACAGCTTTATCCTCATTGTTTTTATCAGTAAGGCCAATAACAAGCCTCTCCGCACGGCGGCAAACACACCTGCTGATATGAGTGAATGAGACAGCTTCGTTACCACCGGGAAGCACAAAGGATTGTAATTCCGCTAACTGTTCCTGCATATCATCAATCTCATCCTCCAGTTCTTTGATATCTCCTGTACCGGGAGGATGCATCCTTGAGACATCTGCCCCCGGTCCGGCCGAAAGTATCGCCGCACTGTGCATCAGTTTATCCTGTATTGAATACATGGTAACAGCCCGTTCTGAATTAACAGGCAGTCCTCTGAGCAAACCTATCCATGATATAAGCTCATCGACAGTACCATAAGCCTCTATCCTGCCGTGGCTTTTTGAAACCCTGTGGCCGCCGGCCAGTGAAGTGGTGCCATCATCACCTTTGCGTGTATATATCTTCATTACGTTTTTTTTCATCACTGGATACCTCCCCGTCAAGAAGTCTTATGGTTCTGTGGGCATACCGGGCAATATCTTCTTCGTGGGTAACCAGTATCACGGTATTACCGTCTTCATGTATCTTATCCAGAAGTTTCATTATATCTACCGATGTCTTGCTGTCAAGATTACCTGTCGGTTCATCGGCAAGTATAATGGAAGGATTATTGACCATAGACCTGGCTATTGCCACCCTCTGACGCTCCCCGCCTGACAGTTCATTGGGCTTATGTGTCATCCTGCCGGCCAAACCAACTGAACCAAGCATCTTATTTGCTATTTCCATCCGCTCGGCTTTCGGGACACCGGCATATATCAGCGGCAGCATAACATTCTCCTGGGCACTATACCTGGGAAGAAGGTTAAAAGTCTGAAACACAAAACCAATCTCCTTATTCCTGATCTCTGCAAGCTGGTTGTCTTCAAGCTCGCTGACATCGGTACCGTTAAGTATATATTTTCCTTTGGTCAGGGTATCAAGGCATCCAAGAATATTCATAAGGGTGGATTTGCCTGATCCGGAAGGACCCATGATGGCTACATACTCATTCTTCTCAATGGTCAGTGTAACTGACCTCAGCGCTCTTACAATGATTGTACCGATCTGGTAATTCTTTACCACATCGCTTATCTCAATAACTTTGCTCATACTCCAAATTTAAAAATTACCCGAAATTAGTTTTAAATATCAAAAAATAATAAATATGATACATTAAATAATGTTAATACCGTATTTTAAAATCCTGTTTTGCCATTCCCTTTCTGAAAAAGACAAATCCCATACGGAAAATATCTATACTAACTGACACCTGTGGATCTGTTTTTATTTCATTCCATGCCTCAGACATTTCAAAAGAATAGTTAATATCATCAAAAATAATAACAGAATCAGCTGCTACCATCTTCTTCAGGAAGGAGAAATATCTTAATACCGGCTTTCTGCTATGGTTTCCATCAACAAAAACAAGTGATGGATTGAACCCACCATCATTTAACCCTGGCAGATGATCCTCAAAATCACCTTCCATAAGGGTTATATTCCCGATTATAGAGGATTTAAAATTCTCCCTGGCAATACCTGCAAGACTGCTGCATCCTTCAATAGTAATAATACTCGAATCTGCAGCCCCTAAACCAATGAACATAGTACTAATACCCAGGGATGTGCCAAGTTCAAGCATGTCATTTCCGTTATTCATCAAGGCCAGGTTATACAAAATCTTTCCATAGCGGTTGCTTACCGAAGACCTCCGCCCGATAGACGAAATACTGCGAAGGTCAGAAGATGTATATGCAGATCCTGTCCCCAGATCATTAACACAAATACTTTCATTATTGTTTTGCATTTTCTTCCTCACAGAGTTCACAATCTCCAATACACCTGGCGGGATTTCTTTACGGAAGGCTTCATTTATAATATTGTAGACAAAGGGGCTGTGTATTCCATGACCTCTTTTGTGACGCGACAATAATAAATATTTTAAGGCAGCTGAGAACCTGCTATAATCCATATGATAAAAAAATACTGTTTGTGAACAGTACAAAAATAGTTAATTTTAACTTTATTATCCGCTTGTTTATGGTACCACAAATTTTATCATCTATATAATGTCTGATATACTTGACACTGAAATCAAGTTTCTAAGCGGTGTTGGGCCAAAAAGGTCCGAGCTGCTAAGTAAAGAACTGGACATAAACACCTTCAGAGACCTCTTATATTACTTCCCCTATAAATATATTGACCGCACAAAGTTCCATAAAATATCTGAGCTCGATCCGGGTATGCCCTATATACAGTTAAGAGGGATAATTAATAAATTTCAGATTGAAGGAGGAGGCCGTAGCAAAAGGCTGACAGCAATTTTTAGTGATGATACGGGCAGTGTCAAGCTTGTCTGGTTCAAAGGTATCAAATGGATCACCCAGTCATATATGGTAAACAGGGATTATATTATTTTCGGCCGGCCCGGAATATTCAATGAAACGATAAATATTGTACATCCGGAAATAGAGGATCCCGTTAAGCCCGATAAGAAAATAAGCAGTGCCATTCAATCACAGTACAGCACTACGGAAAAGCTTAAAAACAATTATATTACTTCAAAAACAATAAGTAAGCTCCAGGGCAATCTTTTTAACCAGCTCAAGGTAAGGATAAAAGACAGCCTGCCATTATGGATGAGAGATAAATACAGGCTGATGGATCTGCATGATGCACTCTTTATCACTCATTTCCCGAATGATAATAAAGATCTTGAGAGAGCACGGCTGAGACTAAAACTTGAGGAGCTGTTTTATATACAGTTAAGCCTGCTCAGATTAAAAATCAAGAGGGGAGAAAAATTCAGGGGACATATTTTCGGACATGTAGGCAAAAATTTTAATGATTTTTACTCAAACAACCTGCCTTTCAGCCTGACAAGCGCTCAAAAGAGAGTGATGAAAGAGATACGCCGTGACCTTGGTTCCGGTAAACAAATGAACCGGCTGCTTCAGGGGGACGTTGGCAGCGGCAAAACGGTTGTTGCCCTTATGAGTCTGCTGCTGGCCATTGACAACGGCTTCCAGGCATGCATTATGGCCCCTACCGAAATACTTTCCAATCAGCATTACAATACTATTGCCTCCCTGCTGAAAGGTATAGATACAGGATTATGCCTGCTTACAGGCTCAACAAAAAGAGCGGAAAGGGAACGTATAGCGGGCGGACTGGCAGATGGCAGTGTAAAAATAATTATTGGCACACATGCTCTTATTGAGGATACAGTTAATTTCAAAAATCTGGGCCTGGTGATTATTGATGAGCAGCATCGCTTTGGTGTAGCACAGAGAGCACGCTTATGGAAGAAGGACAGTCATCCGCCACATATACTTGTGATGACAGCCACTCCCATTCCCCGGACCCTGGCTATGACCCTGTACGGGGACCTTGATGTTTCCGTTATAGATCAGTTGCCACCGGGAAGAAAACCCGTTAAGACCCTTCATTTTACCGATTCAGCCCGCCTGAGGGTTTTCGGTTTTATGAAAAAACAGATTAAGGCAGGACAGCAGATATATATTGTTTTCCCGCTTATAAGAGAGTCGGAGAAAATGGACTATAAAGATCTTGAAGATGGTGTTGAAGCAATAACACGTGCCTTCCCCCCACCCCATTTCACAATATCTGTGGTGCATGGAAAAATGAAGCCCGCCGACAAGAAGATATCCATGAAGCTGTTTACCGGTGGTCAGGCTGACATTCTGATTGCAACCACGGTGATTGAAGTGGGGGTAGATGTGCCAAACGCTTCAGTTATGATAATTGAATCGGCAGAACGCTTCGGACTATCCCAGCTTCATCAGCTGAGGGGACGCGTAGGCAGGGGAGCAAAACAATCATACTGCGTGCTGATGAGCTCTGATAAATTATCCAATGAGGCACGAAAGAGGATTGATATAATGGTAAGAACCAACGATGGGTTTGAAATAGCGGAAGCCGACCTGCAGCTTCGCGGACCCGGTGACCTTGAAGGAACAAAACAGAGTGGAATAGGCTTTGACCTGAAAATAGCGAATTTAGGCAGGGACGGACAGATACTCGAATATGCAAGAAGAATCGCTGAAGAGATTCTTGAAGATGACCCTCTTTTACAGAAGAGTGATAATTTTTTGCTCAAACAACAACTTAACATACTAAAAAAACCGAAATATGACTGGAGCAAAATCAGTTAGGTATGATATGTGTGATAAGGGCGCTTGTTAAATTATTTAGAATTATTCTATATTATTTTACATGAACTAAAAACTGATTTTATGCATATTTATTTAAGCTGCATATTATAAATTTGCCAATTCTAAACATGCATGATACCGGATAATGCAAAAAGATAATTCAATAGAACACGCGGGTATAGTTAAGTCTGTTGAAGACGGGCAGGTAATCGTGAATATCGTATCCCATCCGGCCTGTGCGGGTTGTATGGCTTCAGGTATATGCGATTTGTCCAGCCAGGAGTCCAAAGAGATACAGACAACACATTATGACAAAGTAAATACCGGAGATCCGGTAACGGTTGTAATGGAGCAGTCAATGGGTTTCAGAGCTCTTTTTCTTGGCTATCTGATTCCATTCTTAATTGTCCTGACGATCCTGATCACACTTACCTCCTTATCTGTATCAGAGCCGGTAAGCGGAGTTGCAGCATTCCTATCACTTGTCCCGTATTATCTCACCATATATTTAAAGAAGGAAAAGATAGGCAAGAGTTTTTCATTTACTATAAAAAAACAGATTAAATGAATTCTGTAGTATTAATTACAATAATAACATTAAGCCTTTTAGGACTAACGGCTGCCCTGATATTATACTTTGTTGCTCAAAGGTTTAAGGTTTATGAGGATCCGAGAATTGACGAGGTTGAGGAAGCATTGCCGGCTGCCAATTGCGGAGGTTGCGGTTTTGCCGGTTGCCGGAATTTTGCCGAAGCCCTTGTGAAATCGGATTCCTTTGAAGGGTTAAACTGTCCTGTTGGCGGTGCTGATATGATGGCCAGGGTAGCAGAGATACTGGGAAGGGAAGCACCTGAGAGTGAACCCCGTGTTGCAGTGCTACGATGTAACGGAACACCGGAGCACCGCAAAAGGACCTCCGTATATAACGGAGCACAGAATTGCACAATTGCCCATAACCTGTATACCGGTGAGACTGATTGTCCCTATGGTTGTCTTGGGCTGGGCGAATGCGTTGATGCCTGCGATTTTGATGCCATGTATATGGATAAGGAAACAGGATTGCCCGTAATAATCGACGATAATTGTGTGGCCTGCGGTGCCTGCGTAAAAGCGTGTCCGCGCGACATCATTGAGCTGAGAAAAAAAGCAAAAAAGGACAGAAAGATATATGTGAGCTGCGTAAATGAGGACAGAGGTGGCCCGGCACGTAAAGCATGCAGGGTGGCATGTATAGGTTGTGGTAAATGCGAGGAGGTATGTAATTTCGATGCTATAACAATAAAAAACAATCTTGCATTTATTGATTCCGATAAATGCAAGTTCTGCAGAAAGTGCGAACCCGTGTGCCCTACAAAGGCCATACTGGAACTGAATTTTCCACCACGCAAGGAGCCAAGAGAGAAAGAAAAAGAAACAGAAAAAGCATAGAGTTTTAAAGTCTAACTAAAAACAATACAAAGTGTTGAAGACATTCCACAAAGGAGGTGTTCATCCACCTGAAAACAAAATATCTGCGGATAAAGCCATAGAGGTATTACCTGTCCCCGGACAGGTAATTATACCTTTTAGCCAGCATCTGGGAGCACCGGCTGAACCTGTAATCAACAAAGGTGACACTGTGAAGACAGGACAGATAATTGCGCGCAGCCAGGGTTTTGTATCGGCAAATATTCACTCATCTGTCTCGGGCAAAGTCTTGAAAATAGATAAGTTACCGGACTCTTCAGGCTACAAACGCAACTCCGTTGTGATAAATGTTGAAGGTGACGAATGGATTGAATCCATCGACAGGAGTAATAAGCTGGAAAAACACACAAGCCTTTCAGGAGAAGAGATAGTAAAAAAATGTGCCGAAAACGGCATAGTGGGAATGGGCGGGGCCACCTTCCCTTCACATGTAAAACTTAGTATCCCCCCCGGCAAAAAATGTGATGTCCTTATTATCAACGGGGTGGAGTGTGAACCATATCTTACTTCTGACCACCGCCTGATGATTGAAAGACCGGAAGAATTGCTTACCGGCACCACTATACTGATGAAAGCCCTGGGTGTAAGCAAAGCCATGATAGGCATTGAAAATAATAAGAAGGATGCCATAAGGAAGCTGGGTGATCTTGCATCCGGCTACCAGGGCATCAGCATTCATGCCCTGAAAGTAAAATATCCGCAGGGCGGTGAAAAACAGCTGATCAAAGCACTTATAAACAGAGAGGTTCCCTCAGGAGGCCTGCCTGTTGATGTAGGTACCGTTGTGCATAATGTGGGTACTGCCTGCGCTGTGTATGATGCTGTACAGAAAAACAAGCCGCTGTTTGAGAGGGTGGTAACTGTAACAGGGAAGGATATTCCTAAGCCTGTAAACCTGCTCACAAGAATAGGAACACCTGTCAGTAAACTTGTCGAGTATGCAGGCGGACTGGCGGAGAGCACAGGCAAGGTTATTAACGGGGGACCCATGATGGGTAAAGCACTCACCACCCTTGATGTGCCTGTGAATAAAGGCACATCAGGCATTATCCTTTTGAGAGAGGAGGAAGCAGTAAGGAAGGAAGTTCAAGCATGTATCAGGTGTGGCAAATGTATCTCTGCCTGTCCTATGGGACTGGAACCTTACCTTCTTATGACGCTTACCGAAAAAGAGATGTTTGAAAGGCTTGAGAAAGAAAGTCTGATGGATTGCATGGAATGTGGTTCATGTAGTTATATATGCCCGGCAAACCGTCCATTACTGGATTATATAAGGCTGGGTAAATCCGTAGTAGGAAAGATGATAAGAGAAAGAAAACAAAGTTAAGCACGATAAGAAATATATTTTAAGCAATGAACAAAATACTCACAGTATCACCATCTCCGCATGAGTATAGCAAGGAGTCCACAAAGAAGCTCATGTATGGTGTTATTATCGCACTTTCCCCTGCCCTGCTGGCCACTATTTGGTTTTTTGGCTGGCCGGCGCTCCTGGTAACGGCAGTCTCAGTTGCATCATGCGTAATCTTTGAATATCTGATTCAGCGGTTCCTGTTAAAAAAAGAACCTTCCGTAGCTGACGGCTCAGCAATAGTAACAGGATTATTACTGGCATTCTGCCTGCCCAGCAACCTTCCTGTGGGCCTCATAATACTTGGAGCACTGGTTTCCATTGGTATTGGGAAGATGACATTCGGCGGACTGGGAAATAACCCTTTCAATCCTGCCCTTGTAGGCAGGGTATTCCTTTTCCTGTCTTTCCCTGTACAGATGACCACATGGCCTGTAGCTAAAGGATTTAACAGCAAGTTCAGCGATGCCGTTACAGGTGCAACACCTCTCAGTATTTTAAATGAAAATTATGACAAGGTACCTGTTGACAGCCTTATGTCTGACCCTGATCTTGCCATGCCTGACCACCAGCAGCTGTTCTGGGGCGATATGGGCGGTTCACTCGGCGAGATAGCGGCATTTGCATTGCTGCTGGGACTGGCATATATGCTTTACAAAAAGATCATAACATGGCATATTCCGGTAAGCATCCTGCTCACTGTTATGGTTTTTACCGGCATATTATGGCTGGCCAATCCCTCATCAAATCCTGATCCTCTCTACCATCTTATGACCGGTGGCCTTTTACTTGGGGCAATATTTATGGCAACGGATTATGTAACATCACCAATGTCAAACAAGGGCATGCTGATCTATGGTGTGGGTATCGGCATACTTACAGTCCTGATAAGACGCTTCGGCGCCTACCCTGAAGGTGTTCAGTTTGCAATACTTATTATGAACGGGTTCACACCCCTTATAAACACTTATATTAAACCACTTAGGTTTGGAGAGGAGGTAAAAAATGGCTAAAAAAGAATCTAATTTAAAGAATATGCTTATTGCGCTCTTCGGCATCACCCTCGTAGCCTCGGCTGCACTTGGTGGTATTTACGAGCTGACCAAAGAACCAATAGCAGCTGCTAAACTGGAAAAAAAGAATAATGCAATAAGGCAGGTTATACCTGATTTTGATAATATTCCTACAGCTGAAGTATATAAAGAGCCTGTCAACGGGGATACCATCTATTTTTATCCGGGTAAAGCAGGCGGTGAGCTTGTCGGAACAGCTGTGGAGACCTTTACAAATATGGGTTTCTCAGGAGAGATAAGGATAATGGTTGGTTTTCTTCCTGACGGAACAATAAATGATGTTGCTGTACTTGAGCATGAAGAGACACCGGGACTGGGTGATAAGATGGAAAGAAGAAAGTCAGACTGGAGCCTGCAGTTCCAGGGTAAAGATCCCGGATCATTCAGGCTTGCAGTAAAAAAGGATGGTGGTGACGTTGACGCAATAACCGCCTCCACTATAAGTTCAAGAGCCTTTTGCGATGCAGTAAAAAAGGCTTACGACAACTATGGAAAAGTTAAAGATAATTAGTAAAAAAGCTCTATATTAATATGAACCAGCTTAAAAATTTCACCAAAGGCTTTATAAGGGAAAACCCGGTTTTTGCGCTTTTCCTTGGACTGTGTCCCACACTTGGTGTAACCACCACAGCCATTAACGGCATGGGTATGGGTCTGGCAACAACATTCGTACTGCTTATGGCCAATATAGTGGTTGCCCTTATAAAAAATTTCATCCCTGACAAGGTAAGGATACCTTCCTTCATAGTCGTCATAGCATCGTTTGTAACTATTGTTGAACTTACAATGCAGGCCTACCTTCCCTCACTCTTCGATGCCCTGGGTTTGTTCATCCCTCTTATAGTTGTTAACTGCCTGGTACTTGGACGTGCAGAAGCATTTGCATCGAAGAATAATCTAATTACCTCAGCCATTGACGGTCTGGGAATGGGTCTGGGCTTTACCTTTGCCTTAACCCTTCTGGGTGCTGTGAGGGAAATACTTGGTTCAGGATCTATATTCGGTCTGAAATTTATTGAAGGTGACGGCATGCTTATCTTTATACTGTCGCCCGGAGCATTCATAGCCCTGGGATATCTTATAATGATCATGAATAAACTAAAGAAGAAAAAAGCATAACAATGGAATATATTATTATAATCATATCAGCCATATTCGTTAATAATATTGTTCTCAATAAGTTTCTTGGTATATGCCCTTTCATTGGTGTATCCGGGAAGATTGAAACATCCATAGGGATGTCAGGAGCCGTATTATTTGTTATGACAATAGCAACACTTGTCACCTATCTTATACAGAACTATGTTCTTCTCCCGTTTGGCATCGGTTTTATGCAGACCATCACTTTTATACTTGTTATTGCATCACTTGTTCAGCTGGTGGAGATCATACTTAAAAAGGTAAGCCCGTCACTATACCAGGCACTGGGAATATTCCTGCCTCTTATTACAACTAATTGCGCCGTACTGGGGGTGGCTATTATGGCGGGCCAGCAGGACCTGAACCTGATGGAAAGCATTGTTTTTGCCATTGCCAATTCAATTGGTTTTGGGCTGGCCCTCATTACTTTTGCCGGACTGCGTGAGCATCTTGAGCTGGCAGATGTACCGGAGCCCATGAAGGGTGTGCCCGTTGCTTTTGTTGTGGCCGGACTGCTGGCCATGGCCTTTATGGGTTTTGCAGGTATAGTATAGCTTTGCTATTTAAAGGCTTTTTCAAGTAATCCGTCACCATCTAATCCGAGCCTGTCAAAATATTCAGGAACCTTTTTACCTGTGAGTTTATCCACATACATTTTTGCAAGGTACTGGCCAAGCATAAAACCCTGTCCTCTCAGGCCTATGAAGAGACCATTTTCTGTATCAATCACCATTCTTGGTTCAACATAATAACCTGCCCATAAAGCCTGGAAACCCACGGATGACAGGCAGGGTATCCAGTCAACAAATACTTCGGTAACTATTTCAAGGAAATCCTGTGAATTAATTTTAAGGTTCTTTTCTGCTTCCCTGGGTTCGGTTGCAGGAGAGGCACATCCTATTATCTGGCCGGTCTCTGCAAGCTGCTGGCCATATACAGCAGAAAATCCTTTGTAGTTACGCCTGTCTATCAACATGGAGAGAGGTGTTTCTCCGGGCCCCATCATTGGCAATCGTCGTGTAATAAATGCCTGATGCTTAACAGGATAAACATCCGCAAAATGCCCCAGCTTTCTTGCAAACTCAGTTCCCTGGGGACCCAGGGCATTAATAAATACAGGAGTCCGGTATTCAACATACTCATTATTATGATCACGCACAATAATATTGTAATCATTGCCGCATTTGTTTACATCAATCAATTCACAATCTTCGAGTATAGAGCCGCCACTCTCAAGGCCTATCTTCCTGATCAGATCAATAACCCTTCCCGGAGTAGCCTGCCAGCATTTGTCCGTAATCAGTGCAGCCTTGTATTTATCAAGATCAGGATTAAAGTTAGCTGATATCTCTTTCTGAAAATCAGCTGGTGAAATCATACGGGCATCAGACCATGCAAGTGATGCTTCAAGGTCATTATATATTTTTTCATCGTGAGCAAAGGTTACATATTTGATAGGTCTGAAATCTATATTGGAGATTTTCTGTAAGTCCTTAAATATGTCGAGATTATTATTAGCAATGTCTGACAATTCGGGCAGACTAAAATTAGGTCTGCCTCCTGCAATATTCCTCCAGGATGCTCCCCTTCCATAGTTGATCATCAGGGGCTTCATCCCTGCTTCTGACAGATATCTGAATAAAGCACTGCCGCCAATACCTCCGCCTGCTACGAAAGAATCCACTTTAAGAGATTTCCGTTTAGCTCCGTTAAGATGAGTAATAACATTTTCATGTTTATCATGTGGCATAAGTTCTCCAAAGCTTACCTGGTTTGATAAGGGTCCGCGAGGGGTAGCATCACCAATAAGCGATACACCATAATCAGGTAAAACTGTTTTGAGCCTCTTGATACACCTCTTACCTCTGCAAGCTCCCATACCAAGGCGGGTTGTATGCTTTATCTCATCTGTTGAAATAAATTTTCTTTCGCCTATAACATCCAGGATATCCTGCAGCTTAACATCATCACAATGACATATATACTGGTCGCCTTCAAACTTATCATCAGAATCACCGAATTCTATCTCTTCCGGATATTTGTTTTTGAGGATAAATCCTCTGACCGATATAAGTTCTTCACCATGCAGATCCATTGCTTTAACTCTTGCAACATTAGTCTTGTTTTCCTTCTTCATTACTTTCTCAATCAAGCCTTCGCATAGTCTCTCACCATTATTATCAACAAGATATACCTCTGCATTTTCTTCCACTTCATATTCAACAGGGAGGAATAGCCAATTCTTTTTCAGGTTATAACCAAATATCGCCAGACCAGGGCACTGGAATACACATTTCATACAGCCTATGCACTTATCAAAATCAATATGCGGGACAGTACTGGTTGACGTTTTTGTTATTGCTCCATGGGGGCATGCAAAAGCACAGGGATTACAAGCAAAACCGTGAAGGCAATCTATCAGGACAAATGGTTTTTCATTCATTCTTTCGCTTGAGGGCATAAAGGGATTATCGATAACTTTAAGAGGATGTTGCTGGGAATCAATATATTCCTTTGACACCTTCAGGTAACTGTCATAATCATATCTCTCCCCTCTCTCTTCAAGTATCTCATAGGCAACCTGTTTACCTCTGAGTACTGCACTTGTTCCTTCACCTATACGGATAGCATCACCTGCACCATAACAAGCTCCATCAAATACTTCTCTTCCTTTAATCAGCAATGCATCATCAGGGACCAGGCCGGTACATATATTAATTGCATCAATATCCTCTATCAATCTTTCAGTACCCGGTACGGGTTTAAAGTGTTCGGCATCTGCAATAAGGGCAGCTTTTATACCATCATAGTTATCATTAGGAATGGCTTTAACCAGTATTGTTGATTTGAGTACCGGTATACCAAGCCGACGAATCCTGTTGGCCTGCACGGGGAATCCGCCTTCGAAGGGCTGAGCTTCAATTATGGCCTTTACATTTGCCCCTGCCTGCATTAGCTGGTATGAAGTAAGATATCCAATATTGCCTGCCCCTACAGTCAGTACATTTTTACCCAAAAGTGTAAATTCCTGGTTCATCATCTTTTGTACTACAGCTGCAGTATAAACACCGGGAACATCATCATTCTCAAAGGGAGGCATAAAGGGAACAGCACCTGTGGCAATAATGAGGTGGCTGGCATCTGCATAAAATATCTCTTCAGTTTCAATATTCTTAACTGCCAGTCTTTTACCTTCAAGGATATCCCATACTGTAGAGTTAAGAAATATCCCGGAATGATCGTCGCCGGCAAGTGTATCGGCGATATCGAATCCTCTCATTCCTCCAAATTTGTTTTCTTTTTCGAAAAAGAAAAACTGGTGGGTTTGCATCAGAAACTGGCCTCCTATCTTATCATTATTGTCTATTACAATATTTCTAATACCATGTTCATTGAGTATTTCCCTTGCAGCCAGTCCGGCAGGACCTGCCCCTATAATTGCAACATCTGTTTTGTAAACATTAAGTGCTTTATCTTTATCCGGAATTTTTATATCAGGTTTGTAGTCGTGAGGTATCTCTTTAACCTCATTAACGCCATTAACTTTGCTTATACAGATTCGTCTTACCACCCCATCAACCAACATTTCACAGGCACCGCATTTACCTATTCCACATTCCAGGCTACGGTTTCTGTTCTCAAGACTGTGACTATGGACAGGGTATCCGGCCTGATGTAAAGCAGCGGCAATGGTAAAATCTTTATCGGCAGTAATAGTTTTGCCATTGTATCTGAAAGTAACTTTTTCTTTCTGAGGTACTTCAAGTATAGGATGTTTATTTATTTTCTGCATAACTTTAATATTTTTCAAATATATGTTTCGAAAATAAGAAGAGAAATTAAATAAATTACTGATATCGATCAGCAAGAGGAAATTTTAGAAAAAATATTGGCTAAGGGACACCTGAACCCTGCGGGCAGTGCAGCCCACCAGAATGCTTTCTTCCGTGAGCCGGTTGCATAATATACAGGGACTGAAACAGCTATTCCTTCAGGAATATTATGTGTGGCAATGGCCAGTGCTATACTTATGCCTACAGTAATATCAGACACTCCATCCTTTTTGATATCTCACAATATACAGGCATTAGATATGATAATCACATCCAAATCACTATTTTTATATCTTATTCAAATAAATTGAACAGGATAGATAAATACTATAATGTACTGGGACTTGCGCCCGGAGCTTCCATTAATGACATAAAAAATGCTTACAGAAAATGTGCACGCAGATACCATCCTGACATTAATAGTTCTGAGTCAGCAGTTGATATGTTTATTATTTCTACAGAAGCATACCAGTTTTTGATTACACACCAAAAAAATCTCCTGTATAATAAGAGTATGACAAATCAATTTGTAAATGACTGGGAGAGGAATAAGAGAGAACAGGCAAGGCGTAAAGCATATGCATACTCGCGTACACGGTATAGTAATTTCAAAAACTCTGGTATGTATAAATCAACCAGGGTGCTTGATAAAACGCAGTTGTACATGAGCACTGCCGTTGCCTTGCTAATTATTATTCTGGCCATTAACGGATATATTTTCAGGCTCAGAATGGTTGATGAAGGCTTTGAAAAGCCTACCCTTGCAGGCTTTCTCTTTCTGCTGTTTACAGGACTTTTATTCCTTGCATTCTCCCTGGTATTTTTGTATCATAATCATTATAAACCAAGTAATAGTATTAAAAATGAGAAGAAAAATAAATAACCCCTATGATCCGGGGGTAAATAAATGTTTTGGCTGCAGTAAGGGCAATCCTATCGGACTGAAGCTGGAATTTGAAGAATTTGATGATTATGTGACAGCCATGTGGGAGCCTGAAGAGTACTATCAGGGTTATGTCAATATACTGCACGGTGGGATTATAGCAACAATGCTGGACGAGACAGGCGCATGGTGTGTCAATGTAAAAACAGGAACGGCAGGTGTTACATCAGAGCTGAAAATCAGATACCTTAAACCAGTTTTTATGAACAAGGGCGATATCAGGCTCAGGGCCCGTATCATTAAAACAGAGGACAGGTATGTTCATCTGAAATGTGAGCTTGCAGACGGCACAGGAAAATTGTGTGCAGAAGCCTACAGCATCTTTTTTACCTACCCCGAAGAGCTGGCAAAACGCAAATTCGGTTTCCCCGGCAAAGAAGCATTTTTCAATGAATAAACAAGCTAGGTAAAGAGGCAGGCGGTGACTGTCATCATTTTTCATAATGATGAATATCACCAGTTCCTTATTGATCGAACATACTGATTGAGCTATATTTATACAAGATAGTAATTCCGAAAATAGTCAGGTAGATATTTCTTTAAAAGCTTAGTGGTTAGATTAATATTTGAGAATAAAAATCTTTATCTTTAAACATCTACCTATCAAAATGGCATGATAAAGATTTTTATTCTCTTTCTATATTTCTTAACCCGGATCCAGACACCTGGCATCATGAACAATACTGACAAAAAGCAGACTGATGAACCTCTTATATCTTTTGGTCTTATATCCGATGTGCAATACTGTAACTGTGATAAAACAGGTTCAAGATATTACAGGAATTCACTCCCTAAACTGGAAGAAGCCATCGGAGAGCTTAATGCTACAGACCTTGATTTTATAATCAATCTTGGCGACCTTATTGACAGGGATTTTAAGTCCTTTGAACCGGTTCTGAATACCCTGAAAAACAGCCGGCACACAATATACCATCTGCATGGCAATCATGATTACAGTGTCAGCAACAGATATAAGAAAAATATAAACGATATCCTTACCGGGAAAGATAGTTATTACAGCTTTTCACTACATGGTTTCCGGTTCATCGCCCTTAACAGCTGTGAAATAAGCACTTACTCGGGTTCACGGCGTTCCGCAGTCATGGCACGGGATATTATTACCAGACTCAGCAGCAAAGGCTATCCTAATGCATTTGAATGGAATGGTGGAATGAGCAAGAATCAGATTGAATGGTTCAGATCAGAGCTGAAAGATGCCAGGGATAATAATGAGTATGTACTTGTCTTTTCCCATCACACGGTAGAGCCAGCCGGCACACATAATATCTTTAACAGGGAAGAGATCCTTGAGCTTATATCGGGATATGACAATATTATTGCATGGTTCTGCGGACATGATCATTCCGGTGGCTATGGCAATTTCAACAGTACTCATTTTGTGATAATGCACGGTATGGTAGAGACAGCTGACCGCAATGCATGGGCCGTGGTGGAGGTATATGATAATAAACTATATATCAAAGGTAGGGGAAGGGAAAAAAGCCAGATACTTGCCTACTGACCGTTATCAGGACATCTCTACAAAATTAAAATCCATATCCAGTACAGATGCAAAATACTCACCTCTCTCGAGTATATCCTCATCACCAGCCTCATAAAACCAATTCACATAATATTTTTTATCCTTCAACTTTACATCTTTTAATTTCTGCAATAACATCACTATATACTTCGCACTGGCGCTGTTAAAATATTCCAGTTGCACATCAACGAATGTTGTATCAGCAGGCTCCTTAATATACTCCTCTATCCATGCCAGCATGGATTTATAGAAGTCATGTACATTCTCATGTATCGACCGTCCCTTCAGTTTAATGCTGCCAGAAGGGCTCAGGGATATCTCCGGCGAGTTCTTTGTTGATTCAATAAATAACTGGTCCATTACCTGTATTTGCTGCTAATATACTTATCGGCAAAGTAAAATAAAATCTTTATTAATAAAATTTTTTAAATACTTGCTCATCAAGATTAAAAATACTTATCTCCCTTTTGCCGTCCTCTATCTCATGAATCATATTCACAATTGCTGCATTAACAGGTGTTGGCACACCATATTCTCTGCCGTTTGAGGCTATATAACCATTGAGGTAATCTATCTCTGTCAATTTTCCACGCTGCAGTGATTGCAGCGATGAAGATTTCAGGCGTCTGTACTTCAAGCCCATCAGGCGCAATATAAGATATCTCCTCAATTCCGGCATTTTTCTCTTGTCGTCAATAAAATCGTAATAATTCAGTTTGCCGGCATAATCTTCAACCTTTATTCTGAGTATGTAAGCAAGCTCGAGGGCCTCGCGGATTATCCGGACAAATAATTTCCTGGCTTTACGGTTACGCGTCATCTCACCAAGCAGCAGGCCTGTAATTGCACCCACTGAAGTAATACAGGCATTAATGATCAGCTTGGAATATAGTTGTCCCATCATATTAGAGCTTGTCCTGACCGGTGCAATAGTTTCCAGCAACTCAGCTATGACTGCAAGCCTTTCATCCTCATCCTGGTCTGTATATCCTATTACAAAGTCCCCTCCTGAGGTCATTACCAGACTGCCCGGCTTATCCATTGTTGCCCCCCAACCGACAATACAGCCTACTATGTGCTCACGGCCCAGTATTCTCTCCAGTTCAGGCTCACATATCCCGTTTTGCATGGACACCAGCAGGCTGTCCTCATTGAGCAATGGTTTTAAGTCATTAGCTCCCTCTTTCATATCGGTTGCCTTAAGGGCAAAAAGAATAATATCTTTCTTCTCTTCCACATCTGTCAGGGAAGCGTAGGCTTTCATTTTCTCACTGAAACTGCCTGCAGGGGTTTTTACCCTCAGCCCTTCATTTATTATGCTCTCTTTATAATCCTCATACTTACAGACTATCTCAACATTATAGCCTTCTTTCTTAAGGAATGCAGCTGAAATGCCTCCTATTGAGCCGGCGCCTACAACCAGGACCGATTTTTCCTTTACATTCATTCTCTTTTATATTTTAAATCTTGCCAGGGGAACTGCATCATGGGCTGTAAAATCATGATTAAGATACTTAAAATAGGCCGTAATTGCAATCATAGCAGCATTATCAGTTGTATATTTCAGTTCGGGCAAATAAATATTCCAGTCATGAAGGGATGCAAGCCTTTCAATTTCATTTCTCAATCCGCTGTTTGCTGCAACGCCTCCGGCTATACCTATCTCCCTGATACCGGTTTGCCTGGCTGCCTCCATCAATTTATCAACAAGAATATCAACGATAGTTTTTTGCAGTGAAGCACAGAGGTCCTCCTTATTATCTTCAATAAAACCGGTATTATCTTTCACTGAATCCCTGATAAAGTAAAGAAAATTCGTTTTAAGACCGCTGAAACTGTAGTCCAGTTTAGCTATTGAGGGCCTGGTAAATGTGAAGCGTCCCGGGTCACCCTCCGAGGCCAGGCTGTCAATAAGCGGTCCGCCGGGATAGGGCATCCCCATTATCCTGGCACATTTATCAAAGGCTTCACCTGCTGCATCATCAATGGTTGAGCCTATCTCCTTTAGCTTCATGTTCTTATCCACAACTATCAGCTGGGTATGCCCTCCTGATACCAGCAAACACAGGAAAGGCAAAGAGGGTGTTTTATTATCCTTCCCTTCCTCCTTAAGCCAGTGTGCCATTATATGAGCATGGAGGTGATTTACACCTATAAGGGGCAGATTACGGGCCAGGGCAAAGCCTTTGGCAAAAGATGTACCCACAAGCAGGGAACCCAGTAATCCGGGCCCCCTTGTAAAAGCTACCGCGTCAATGTCAGAAATACTGATTCCTGCCTTATAAACAGCCCTGTCGACAACAGGTACAATATTGGCCTGATGTGCCCTGGATGCCAGCTCCGGCACAACGCCGCCATATGATTTATGAACATCCTGCCCTGCAATCAGGTTAGACAGTAAAAACCCATCCTGCAGGACCGCTGCAGATGTATCATCACATGAAGATTCAATGGCAAGGATAGTAAGAGACATTGATATTTATTTTTCAGTTTTTTACGCTATTTTTGGAACATCATTTGTGCACAGTCTTATAATGGGTAAAAATAAGAAAATATACAAAATACCGCTATTTACCTTACTGGGTTTAATAGCTCTTGTGCTTATCTTATTTTTCACCCTGAGAAGCTCAACTGTACAGACATGGCTATTTGAGAAATTTGCTTCGGGATTTTCAGAAAAAAATAATATTGAACTCAAGGCTGAAAATATAAAATTCAGCTTCTTTAATAAAATTGAAGTAACAAACCTTCTTATAAAGGATAATACCTCAGACACATTACTGTATTCTCCCTTTGTCAAGGCGGGTATAAGGAGGATAAGCCCCAAATACAGGTATATAGCACTCGGAAGACTGGATATAGACAATCCGGTTATAAAACTGAGACCTGACACCAGTGATATTCTTAACCTCCAGAGTTTTGCCATGCTGCTGGTTAACCAGGATACTGCAAAAAGGAATAAGGATCTGCGCATCAGACAACTCAATATCAATAATGGAAGATTGAGTTACCGTTCAGGCAACAAACCCGATACGTCCAATTTATTTGACCCTGATAATATAAGCCTTCACAGCCTTGACCTGAGTGTGGATAACATTAGCAGGCATTACTCGGATATTGATCTTGTAATTTCAGAGCTGTCATTTTTAACTTCAAAAGGTTTTGAAGTAAGTAGCCTTTTCTCAGAGATACACATAGAAGAGGGCCGGTATAGTCTTATTGATCCTACCATCAGGACAGCAAACAGTTTCATTAATTCAGATATTATTGGTCTCAATTTTCTAAATAATGGCGATAGTTTTGAGTTCACCCGCGACGCAGAGCTGGAAATGGTATTACAAAGTTCACTTATATCATTATCCGATCTCGCACATTTCATTGAACCCCTTAAAGGCTACGACCGGGATATTATTTTTTCCGGCAGTGTAAGCGGAACGATTGAAGAGATGAATGGCAGGGATATTATCCTGTCCTACTCAGACAGCACCATGTTAATATGTGACTTTGACCTGTCAGGATTACCCGATATTGATAATACCTTTATGTTTATACGGGTTGGCAGCCTTACAACCACGGCAATGGAGATAGCAGAATTTGAGCTGCCGGGGAAAGGCAAGCTGGATCCCGGCAAGGAATTTAAAAGACTGGGAGACATATCTTTCAGCGGCAATTTCACAGGTTTTCTGCAGGACTTTGTTACATACGGAACAATTAATACCAGGCTTGGCTCTGTATCAACAGATATACTACTAAGGCCAGATACATCAAGCACATTCTACTATAAAGGTACATTACAGGCCCGCTCTGTTCAGCTTGGTAAAATACTGAACAGGGAGGATGTGCTGGGACAGGTATCAGCCAGACTAAATATTGAAGGCAGCACCAGATCATTTAAAAATTTCAGTGCTAATGTTGACGCGGTGATTGAAAGTCTTGAATTCAATGACTATACCTACAGGAAAATACATATCAGTGGACTTGTAACCGATAAAGTATGGGATGGCTCGGTAAGCTCAGACACCGAAAATCTGAAAATGGACCTGCTGGGCCGTTTTGATTTCACAGGGGAACAGTCTGAATTTGATTTCAGCCTTAACCTGCTGGAAGCAGACCTATATAAGCTTAATATCGACCGCTCTGACAGCCTGAGCAGCATTTCAATGCTTATGACAGCAAATTTAAAAGGTAACAGTGCTGATAATATAAACGGGGACATACGGTTGCTGAATTCCAGGCTCAGCAGGAACGGAGAGATATTTGATCTGTATGACTGCAGCATTAATGCCTTTGTAATAGACAGCACTACGCGGGGTATCAACCTGCGCACAGATTATATTGATGCAGACCTGAGCGGAAAATATGATCTGGGCACCATGGTGTCAGACCTGAAAGTTGCCGGTTCATATATATTCCCTTCGTTAATAGAAAGCAATGAGCAACAATTATCAGGGAAAAACAATTTTGATTACCATATAAGATTTAAGAATACCGACAGAATAAATACATTTTTTGAAACAGGTTTTATGTTATCTCCCGGCTTTTCTATAAAAGGCAATATATACCCTGGCAGGGATATAAAAATTGAAGCAGACGGTCACTATATAGCTTATAATAACAGCAGCCTTACAGAACCGGCTTTGACGTGCACAATAGCTGACAGTTCAATGGCATTCCTTCTGAACACCGAAAAGATGAGTCTTTTAAACAGGCTTAATATCGAAAACCTGGATATAAAGTCAGAAACACTTACCGACACCTTCAGCATTGATGTAAGCTGGGAGAACAAGGGTAAAAACAGAAATTATGGTGAAATATCAGCAAGGGGTTCTTTTCAGGAACATTTCAATAATCCCAGGCTTGACCTGCTTATTCTGCCTGCTGAATTATTTATTAACGATAAGAAGTGGCAGGTTTACAGCAGTAGTTTTATTATTGACTCCACGGCAATTACAGCCAACAGATTCAGGCTAAGCAGGAATAATGATTTTTTTGTGATCGACGGAAAAATATCGGAAGATCCCCGGGACAATTTAAATGTCAGTTTTAATAATCTCAACCTCAATGGCCTTAATAAGCTGGAAAGAGTGCAAACCCGTGAAGATGATAAGAAGATAAATTTCAAAGTAGGGGGATTACTGAACGGAGACATCCTTATTTCAGATGTGTATGATAATATAATGTTTGAGGCAGATGTTAATATAGGAGATTTTAATATCAATGAGCATCAGTATGGTAATGTGAGACTATTGTCTGAATGGGATAACAATCGCAAAACAGCACACCTGAGTTTGAAAAACAATATAGACGGTGCAAATACATTCAACATAGATGGAGATTATGATCCTGAGCTTAATCATGCGGATTTGATAGCTTCGCTTAATGAAATACCACTGGACATACTAAATATTTTTTTGAAGGCCTTTGCTTCAGATATTGATGGCATGGGATCAGGCAATGTGAGAATAATCAGCAGTCGGGGCAATCTTTCTTTTAACGGTGCAGTACTGGCTGAACAAGCCTCGATGACGGTGGACTACCTGCAGTCAAATTTCAGTTTTTCAGACAGCATACGCTTTATGGACAATAATATTGTTTTTGATCAGATACAGCTGCGTGATAACAAGAATAATAATGCTGTCCTCAATGGTTTTGTATCATATGCCGGCACCAATAATTGGCTGGTCGACCTGCGCATTGATGCAAATAATATACTTGCCTTTGATACCAGGCAAAAAGATAACAACGTGTTTTACGGAACAGCCTATGCTTCAGGTGTAATAACGATTGAAGGTCCGGCAGGTAATCTGGATTTTAATATTTCAGCACGCACAGAAAATAACACCAGGATGTTCATCCCCCTTAATTCAGGTGAAGAGATCAGTGATTACCCGTTTATCAGTTTCAAAGAGCCGGTTAAAGAGACCGGTATAAGTATCCCGATAACCCTGCCACCGATTGAACAGGATCAGGAAAAAGCCTTATCCTTAAACTTTGAACTGGATGTAACACCTGATGCAGAGGTGCAACTCGTTTTTGACTCCAAGGTTGGGGATGTCCTGAGGGCACGCGGAACGGGTACTTTAAACATGTCACTTGACACTGACAGGAATTTTTCTATTTTCGGAGATTATGTTATAGAAGATGGTGATTACCAACTTACCCTGGGCAATATTTTCAATAAACGCTTTATAGTAGAAAATGGGGGAACCATATCATGGAACGGTGATATTAAAGATGCCAATATAGATATCAGGGCCATATATAAGTTAAAAGCTTCCCTGGAAGACCTGCTGCAGGATGATGCCTATAATGAAAGGATACCTGTTGAGTGTCATCTGAATATGAGCGGCAAACTGTTAAATCCTGTTATAGGTTTTGATATATATCTGCCTACAGCTGATGAAACAACACGCACATACCTGAGAGATGCCATTGGTTCTGAGGAAGAAATGAGCAGGCAATTTCTGTATTTACTTGTGATGAACAGTTTCTATCCCGCTGTCTCAGGCATATCTATAAACACAGGCACTGCCGGAGCATCTGCTATGGGAGTCACAACTACCGAGATGCTTTCAAACCAGCTCAGCAACTGGCTGTCGCAGATAAGCAACGATTTCGACATTGGATTCAGCTACAGGCCCGGTAATGAAATAAGCAGCCAGGAAGTAGAAGTGGCTCTGTCAACCCAGCTATTGAATGACCGGGTTATTATAAACGGAAACTTCGATGTGGGAGGCGAACAGACAAGCTCCTCGGCAAATGAAATATCGGGTGATTTTGATGTGGAGGTTAAGATTACCGAAAAAGTGCGCTTTCGGGTATTTAACAGGTCTAATGATAATATGATGTACGAAACTGCTCCATACACCCAGGGCTTTGGACTGTTCTTCAGAGAAAGCTTTGACAGCTTAGGCGATCTGTTCAAAATAAAAAAAAGTGATATAAAAAGAGAAGAAGAAACGGAAATAGTTAATGAATAAAAAAATATGGGAATGGGTATAATACAAAAGATTATATCTCGTTTTTTTTATATCTTCGACTGATCAAAAGGCTGATAGCTAAATGCTGCAGCTGGCAGTCCGGGTGAAGAAAATCTCCGGGTATGAATCACAGGTGAAATACAGGGGTTCCCGGGCTAGGATATCTAATAAAAACTAATAAATATTAATACTCAAATGAGACTATTAAACTTTGCACTCCAGGAATCTGAAGTCATACTGGAAGAATCGGAACAGATAACATTATCGTTTGGCGAACTGGTAGTTAAGGGTGGCTGGATTATGGTGCCCATCATTCTACTGTCTGTCATAGCAATTTATATCTTCTTTGAAAGGTTTTACGTAATAACAAAAGCCGGTAACGAGGATATGAATTTTATGAACAGGATAAAGGATTATATTTATGACAGTAAGATAGATGCGGCCATTGCGCTCTGCAAATCGAATAATTCTCCCGCCTCACGCATGGTTGAGAAAGGCATAACGCGCATAGGAAGGCCACTTAATGATGTTAATACCACAATTGAGAATATAGGAAAGCTCGAAGTCTATAAACTGGAAAAAGGCCTGCCTGCACTGGCAACAATAGCAGGTGCCGCTCCCATGATAGGTTTTCTTGGTACGGTTATTGGGATGATTAAAGCATTCTATGATATGTCAAATGCAGGAAATAATATTGATGTATCACTGCTGAGCAACGGTATATATACAGCAATGGTTACGACTGTAGCCGGACTGATAGTTGGTATCCTGGCACATTTTGCTTATAATATACTTGTATCAAAGGTTGAAAAGGTCATTTTTAACCTGGAGGCTACCTCAACAGAGTTTATGGATATATTGAATGAACCGGTATAATATTTATTAGCCATGGCAATAAAATCAAGAAATAAGATAAACGCCTCTTTCAGTTTTGCAGGTATGTCGGATATAATATTCCTGCTGCTGATCTTTTTTATGGTGACCTCAACGCTGATCCACCCTACAGCTCTCAAGCTTTTGCTGCCCAAAGGCAGCAACCAGACTGCAGCCAAACCGCTGACAACCGTGTCTATTACCAGGGATCTGCAATATTATATTGAGGATCAGCAGGTTGCCTTTGAGGACCTGGAGGCTGCTCTTCGCCAAAAAATAGGACAGAGCGAGGATACATATCTATCGCTTCATACGGATAAGACCGTTCCCATTGAGCATGTAGTAAAAGTAATGAATATAGCTAAAAACAATCAATATAAACTGATACTTGCGACGGACCCAAAATAACGAGCTTTATAACTTTCCTTCGGACAAGAAGAAAGGTATAATAGGTACTGTAGTATTTCATATAATACTTGCTGTTGTGCTTATTATAACGGGCTTTCATACGCAACTTCCTCTACCCGAAGAAGAAGGTATACTGGTTAATTTCGGAACAGATGATAGCGGATCGGGCATGCTCGAACCGGCTGCCTCTTCATCACCTCAGGAAAGCAGCAGTTCAGAAGAATCTTCAGCTGATATGTCATCCGAACAAACAGCCGATGAGGTGCAGAGCGAGCAGGAGACAGAGGAAACTCTTATGACACAGGATTTTGAAGAAGCGCCTCTTGTTGAAGAAAAGAAGGAACAGCCTGATCCCAAGGAAGAGCAACGCCTGCGGGAGGAAGCAGAAGCTGAAAGGATAAAGCAACAGGAACTGGAAGAGGAACGGCTAAGGAAAGAAGCAGAAGAGGCAGAGAAAAAGAGGCTGGAAGAAGAACAGAGGCGAAGGACGGAAATAATGAACCGGACACGCAATGCCCTTGAGAATGCGAATGCCAGGGGCTCTGACACAAGCGGCGGTGAGGGTATTGCAGGCGGTATAGGTAACCAGGGGGTGGAAACGGGCTCCGTCGATTCCAAAATTTATGGAGAAGGTACGGGAACAGGTACCGAAGGTATCTCTTATGATCTTGCAGGCCGGCAGGCCAGGTCGCTCCCCAAACCTACCTATGATATACAGAGTGAAGGAATTGTGGTTGTTGAAGTAACTGTTGATCGGGATGGTAATGTCATAAATGCTAATCCGGGAGTCAAGGGCTCAACAACCCTTGAAGAATATTTCCTGCGTGTAGCACGAACAGCAGCAATGAATGCCAAATTTGACCGCAAGCCTGATGCCCCCGTGATACAGAGGGGGACGATAACCTATCATTTCATACTGAGATAAGCATAAAGGAGACTATAAGCTGTCATTTCACCCTGAGATAAGCATAAAGGAGACCATAACCTATCATTTCATCTTGAGATAAGCATATCTATAAGACCAAGGACCTTGAGGGCTGAAACAAAGATAGCCAGCAATAATATAATCCGAACAAATTTAGGTCCCCAGCTGACAGCCGTACGTGTTCCAATCCATGCCCCAATCATATTTCCCACCGACAGAATAAGTCCGGTTTTAAGATCAACCTGACCATTAATAAAAAATACAATAAGGGCTATACCTGTGTATACCAGTATAATAAAAACTTTCAATGCATTGGCTTTTACCAGATCGGCTCCCACACCAAGTACGAGTCCGGCCAGCAGGAAAAAACCCACACCTGCCTGTATGAATCCACCATAAACACCAATAAAAAAGAATATTATAATACGCCAGAATTTAGGTCTCCCGTCAATTTTTCCGGCATTCTCCTTTATCCATCTCTCTGGATTGAGCAGTATAATAAAAAACATAAAGACCAGCAGGCCGCCAATAAATGACCTCAGTATCTGTTCACTGAAATTAACAGCCATCAGGGCCCCGGCCAGCGACCCAACAGTGGCAGGTATCACCAGCCATATTCCCTCACTGTATTCAAAAACTTTCTGCTTTTTAAAGCTACCTACCGCCACAATATTTTGAAGAAAAATGGCAACACGGTTAGTGCCATTGGCTATATTGGCAGGTAATCCCAGAAACATCAGCAGGGGCAATGTAAGAAGGGAACCACTGCCAGCCATAGTGTTTATGAAACCAGCAATAATACCAACTGCTATAACTGCGGGATAAATATACCACTCCATAAATAACTAAGGCTTGTCTTCTCCGAGAAGCTCGGATATTGCCCTCTCAAGATTAGCAATAAGGGAGTTATCTTTAATAACATAATCATCTATACCCTTCCGGGCAAGTTCCAGTACAATATCTCCCCTGTCCTGACCTGAAAGCATTATGACCGGAACACCAGGTTTCTTCTCCCTGATCACATCAAATACTTCCATGCCGTTTAAAACTTTTTCACCTGACTTAAAAAAATAATAATCCAGTATTATAAGGTCGGGGTTCCTGTCCAGAGCCTCTATGCATTCCTCCCCGTATTCAAAGGGTTCAACGAGAAACTCATCCGAGTTGAAACGCTTAATAATCAACTGGTTGATAAAAGGATCATCATCAACTATAAATAATAATTTTCTCTTGCTCATTTAACAGTCCGAGTTGTAATCCCTGTAAAGATAAATAAAATGTTTTTTAAAGAAAATAATACAGTTTTTTAAAGGCTGTATATGATTATATAATATAAACAGTCCGGCCCCTTTAAAATGACGGTTTACCATGTAAAAAGAGGATAAGGTTTCATCATATCATTTACCCTCTTGCCTACAGAGCCAATAATCTCCTCGTTATCAATATTTGAAATAACCTCATCAATAAGCTCAACTATCATGCGCATAGAATCCTCCTTTAATCCCCTGGTTGTTATAGCCGGTGTCCCGATTCGCAATCCGGATGTCTGGAACGGAGAACGTGAGTCAAAAGGCACCATATTTTTATTCACTGTTATATGTGCTTTAACAAGTGTGTTTTCCACCTGTTTACCTGTAATATCAGGGTATTTGGTCCTCAGGTCTATAAGCATAGAGTGGTTATCTGTACCACCGGATATAACCTTATAACCCATATCCATAAAAGTTTCCGCCATTACGATTGCATTCTTTATAACCCGTTCCTGGTAGCTTTTGAATTGAGGGCTCAATGCCTCGGCAAAGCCAACTGCCTTTGAAGCAATGATATGCTCCAGGGGACCTCCCTGTGTGCCCGGGAATACAGCTGAATTAAGTAATGATGATATCTTTTTTATCACTCCTTTTTTGGTTGTTTTACCCCAGGGGTTATCAAAAACCTTACCCGCCAGAATAATACCTCCCCTCGGCCCCCTCAGCGTCTTATGAGTGGTGGATGTAACAATATGTGCATATTTAACAGGATTCTTTAAAAGTCCAGCCGCTATCAGACCCGCAGGATGGGCCATGTCAACCATAAGAACAGCTCCTACCCTGTCTGCTATATTCCTCATCCTCTCATAATCCCATTCTCTTGAATAGGCTGATGCACCACCTATAATCATTTTGGGTTTTTCCCTCAAGGCTATTTCTTCCATCATATCATAATCGACCAGGCCTGTTTCTTTGTCGACACCGTAAGAAACAGGCTGGTATAAGAGTCCGGAGAAATTAACAGCTGATCCGTGCGAAAGATGGCCGCCGTGAGAAAGATCCAGTCCCATAAACTTATCTCCGGGGTTCAGAACAGCCATAAAAACAGCCATATTCGCCTGTGCGCCTGCATGGGGTTGCACATTCGCATACTCTGCGTCAAAAAGTTCTTTAAGACGCTCTATGGCAAGAGTTTCCGACTGATCAACAATTTCACAGCCCCCATAATACCGTTTACCCGGATATCCCTCTGCATATTTATTGGTCATAACAGAGCCCATGGACTCCAGTACCTGGTCACTTACAAAGTTCTCGGATGCTATTAATTCAAGACCATTAAGCTGTCTTTGTTTTTCCTTTTCAATAAGATCAAATATCATTGTATCCTTCTTCATTTCTTCAGCCTCTTCTTTTAATTAATATAATTTCTATTATTAAGTTAATCAGCACAACTGAGTACTGATCACTAACAAATATAAGTCTAATTTACTATATTAGGGTTTTTAATGGCCTTTAATTGAACATTGGCCATACTGGTTTCCTGACACAGCTTCAAACCGCCAGCAGCTTGCATGGCAAAAACTGGAAATGACCGCATTCATTCATTTTTCTGTATTTCGACAAAGTTATTTTTTCCTTTGTCTGGAAAGCCCGATAAATGGAATTAACAGATCTTAATGAATACATTTGACCTATAAGTAAATGTTCATAACTTTTTTATGGATTCTTTTTCTCAGGTATTTCTATCAACCTTTTAATTATTCCAGGCAATTATTGCACATATCAATGAATGGAAATACCCCTGACAACCAGGAGAACACACCACCCCCAGACTGTGTTCTCCTTCTTTTATATCCCGGGACTACGGATTTAATTTCCAAAGAATGCCTTATCTGATATAGTATAAGCCATGTACTATAAGAAGAAAAAATGAAATATATTTTTAATCTTTTTGTAACAGAAGAAACTGATTATATAATTATATTTATATTTTACTTACAGCTAAAAGCAGTCCCATGAAAAACACCTTAGTACTTTCTTTAATAATAATGGCCCTTGGCATTTCTGCATGTAAAAAAACAGATAACAAGCAAACAAAATTACCTTCTTTCATTGAAGCCACTGATGGCAAAAATCAGGCTTCGGGCTATGTCTTCAATGATGAAAACCGTAATAATATACGTGATAAAAATGAGCCGGGTATTCCTGATGTGGCAGTATCCAACGGTGTTGACATTGTTATTACCGGTGATGATGGTTATTATGGACTGGCTGTTCCGGATAATGGATCAGTATTTGTAATAAAGCCGGCAGACTGGATGACCCCCCTGAATGAAAATAAATTGCCCTTATTTTATTATCTCCACAGACCGGAGGGCTCACCGGGCGATTACTCGTACAAAGGAGTGGAACCCACAGGTGATCTTCCGGATGAAATCAATTTCCCCCTCTATGAGAAAGAGACGGGAGAAAAATTTAAAGTGCTGGTTTTTGGGGATACTCAACCATGGGATATAGAGGAGATCGACTACCTGGCGGAGGATATAATTCATGAGCTTATCGGGATTAAAAACATATCATTCGGTATAACAATGGGTGATATTGTCTTTGACCAGCTGGAACTTTTCACCCCCCTGAACCAGGCTGTTGCGCAAACAGGTATTCCCTGGTATAATGTGATGGGCAATCATGATATTAATTATTCAGCTCCTGAGGATATACTTTCAGGAGAAACCTATAACAGTATCTACGGACCGGCAGACTATGCCTTTGTCTGCGGAAAGGTGCATTTTATTATACTGGATGACATAATACATGAAGATAAAGCCGGATCACACAGTTATGTAGGGGGCCTGAGGCCTGACCAGTTTACTTTCCTGGAAAATTACCTGGAGACCGTGCCTGAAAATGATATGATTGTATTAAATATGCATATTCCGCTGGCAAAAAAGGGTAATTCATTCAGGCAGGATGACCAGGAAAAATTATTTGACCTTCTGAAGGATTTTCCAAATACATTATCCATCTCCGCCCATACACATATGCAGGAAAATATGTTTTTTCACAAAGACTCCACAGCCTGGCAAAGTAAAAAGCCGCACCACCATTATAATGTAGGTACCACCTCGGGTAGCTGGTGGAGGGGTATGAAGGGTGAGACAGGCATACCTCATACCATGATGCGGGACGGCACCCCCAATGGATACGCTATAATTACTTTTAATGACATTGATTATACCATAGACTGGAAAGTGGCCGGCAGTCCCGCAGATCACAGGATGAATATACACCTGCCCGGCGCCATCACTGCCGGGTCAGAGGAAAACCCCCTGCTGACAGTCAACTTTTTCAATGGCAGTGAATGCTCAGAGCTTCTGTACAGGGTAAAGGGCTTTGGTGACTGGAAAAATATGGAAAGAAAAAGGACAGTTGATCCATATTACCTCTTGCTTAATCAACGCTGGAAGACCTTTAATGAACTGGGTTTTATTGATCAATGGGACAATAACCCATCACTGTCCGGGCAAGCTTTTCCAGGCCGTGATCTGCCCGGCCCCCAACCTTCATCTCACATCTGGGTATCTGCTATAGGCACTGATTGGCCTGCAGGCAGGCATACCATCGAAGTAAGAGCGAAAGACATGTACGGACGTGTTTTTACTTCATACCATACGATGAGAGTGGAAGAAAACAACTCGGATATGCTGCAATAAAACGTTGATAAATAACTTTTTGCAGAATATTGATTCTTAATTTAAAATCACTGATTACCTGATGTATATAATATAATTTTACAATACAATTCCGGTATCTTTGTATTTTATCAAATACAGAAATCATAATGCAAGTTATATACCTTGATTATAACGCTACAACACCTGTAGACCCGAAGGTTGCAGAAGCAATGCAGCCTTTCATCTCCAGGTATTTCGGTAATCCCTCAAGCCTGCATTCATACGGGGCGACAACAAAAAAAGCCGTTGAAAATGCACGGAGACAGGTAGCGGCCATGCTGAACTGTGAACCTTCAGAAATAGTTTTCACCAGCGGGGGCACTGAATCAAATAATTATGCCATCAAAGGTATTGCGCTTAAGCACAGGGAGAAGGGCAATCATATCATTACATCAGCCATTGAACATCCGGCAGTAACAGAGGTATGCAGGTACCTTGAACGATCAGGATTTGAGCTCAGCTACCTACCCGTGGATGAATACGGCCAGGTAAGTCCCGGTGCAGTGGAATCAGCCATAAAGAAAAACACTATTCTTATCTCAATCATGCATGCCAATAATGAGGTTGGCACAATTCAACCCATTGCTGAGATAGCCAAAATAGCAAAGTCTCACAACATCTTTTTTCATACGGATGCTTCCCAGTCGGCCGGTAAGATAGAAACCAGGGTTGACAGCCTGGGTGTTGACCTGCTCAGCCTGGCAGGTCACAAGATATATGCACCAAAAGGCATCGGGGCCTTATATGTCCGTAATGGTGTTGCCCTGGAAAAATTAATACACGGAGCTGATCATGAACAAAATATGCGCGCCGGAACGGAGAATGTACTGGAGATAGCAGGTATGGGTATGGCCTGTGAATTGTCAATGATTAATCTGCAGGAGTATGCGGAGCAATATAAAAAAACCAGGGATTACCTTTATGAATTACTAAAAAAATCAATCCCCGGACTCAGACTAAACGGTCACCCGGAAAAAAGGCTGCCAAACACCCTGAGTGTTTCTTTCCGCGGGGTGGAAGCCAACACCCTTGTTTCCAGACTTGAGAATGTTGCGGCTTCGGCAGGTGCTGCATGTCACGCCGAAAGTATTGACTTATCAGAAGTGCTGAAAGCGATGAAGGTGCCACTGGATTACGCTATGGGCACTGTCAGGTTTTCTACCGGCAGGGAAACAGCTATGGATGATATTAAAAGGGCAGCTGATGAAATAATAGCAAGAGCTTTACCGCTGATGCCCGGTAAGGAGAAAGGGACAGGCAGGCAGGCAGCTGTAAAAGAAAATATTAAGCTCACACATTATACTCACGGCCTGGGCTGTGCCTGTAAGATACAGCCCCAAAAGCTTGAAAAGATACTCGCCTCCTTCTCCCCTTTCCCGGACCCGATGATCCTTGTGGGTACGGAGACATCAGATGATGCAGCCGTATACAGGATAAATGATGAGCAGGCCATAGTGCAGACACTGGATTTTTTCACACCCGTGGTTGATGACCCATACTCTTTTGGTGCTATTGCTGCAGCCAACGCCCTGAGTGATATTTATGCCATGGGGGCAAAACCACTGTTTGCCCTTAATATCGCCGGTTTCCCCGAAGACACCCTGCCCCTTGAGATACTGGAGCAGATACTCAGGGGGGCACAGGATAAAGCCGGCGAAGCAGGTATAGGAATACTGGGAGGACACACCATAGAAGACCCTGAACCAAAGTACGGAATGGTTGTAACGGGTATCATACATCCGGATAAGATTATCAGGAACAGAGGCGCACAGCCAGGCGATGCACTGGTGCTGACCAAGCCTGTCGGGACGGGCATACTGAGCACCGCAATGAAAAGAGGACTGCTTAACGATGATATACAGACTAAACTGATCAGTATTATGTCAGGCCTTAACAGGGATGCCGCTAGAGATAATGCTTAGATATGGTGTTCATGCATGCACCGATGTGACAGGATTCGGTCTGACAGGTCATCTGAGGGAGATGAGTAAAGCATCGGAATGTGATGCCATACTATACCATTCAAAAGTTCCTTATATTGAAGAGGCATATAATCATGCTGCGGCCGGTATAATTCCGGGAGGCACCTTTAATAATCACAGTTTTGTTAAGGAGGATGTTGACTTTGGTTCCTGCGGGAGAACAACGGAGCTTCTTTTATGTGATGCCCAGACCTCGGGCGGATTGCTTATTGCTCTGCCAGGCAAAGATGCTGCTGCTCTTGTTAATGAACTGCACAGCGCGGGAATAAAGGAAGCAGGAGTGATTGGCAAGTTTACAGGTCGCGGAAAAGGAAGAATCATCATCAGCTGATTGAAAGTCATATAGTAAATGAAAAAATAGTTATATGAATAAAGATATGAACGAAGGGAGCAACCTGGATTTTACGCCGGAAAAATTAAAAAGCTTAATCAGCCGGTCAGCCGAAATAATACAGGAGTGGTATTCTGAAAATTTACGGGATAAAAAGATTTACAATAATTACAGTCCGGCTGAAATACGAAATCTATTCGATGAAAATCTTCCTTTAGAAAGCCGGGACCCGGAACAACTGCTGGAGATAATAAGAAATGACATATTCAGAACATCCAATTTCAATCCCAGTCCCAATTACTACGGTTATATAACAGGAGGCGGCAACCATGCCTCAATAATTGCCGAATTGCTTAAAAGCAGCCTTAACCAGAATAATCTTAAATGGCACAGTGCACCGGCCAACTCGGAGATTGAGAAGATTGTCATTAAATGGATCTGCCAGTTTATTCATTATCCTATAGATGCAGGCGGAGTTCTTGTCAGCGGTGGTTCAGTGGCTAACCTCCTTAATCTTGCCGTTATGCGCAAGTCGATGAGTAAAAAGGATATTTCAGAAGATGGTTTATATGATATGCCCAGGATGACTGTTTATGTATCGGAGCAGGGCCATTCAAGTATTGATAAGGCAATGGATATGCTTGGACTGGGAAAGAAATACCTGAGAAAGATAGCTGTTGACAGAGATTTCATGATTAATACAAAAATTCTTGAGCAGACCATCAATGATGATATTAAAGCAGGCTACACTCCTTCCTGCCTAATTGGCATTGCCGGCACAACAAATAATGGGGCAGTTGATCCACTGAAGGAACTGGGCATTATTGCCCGTAAATACAATATGTGGTATATGGTTGACGGTGCCTATGGATTACCGGCTGCCGGAACAGAAAGGTCCAAACATATGTTTGAAGGATTTGAGATGGCCGATTCACTGCTTATCAACCCGCATAAATGGTTTTTTGTCCCGTTCGAAGCATCATGCGTGCTGGTTAAAGACAGGGAGAAGCTGAGAAATACCTTCAGTCTTGTGCCCGATTATCTCAGGAACAGTGTTGATGACACAGACCGGGATGACCTGATGAATTATAATATCCAGCTTACCAAAGATTTCAAGGCATTAAAGGTATGGATGACCTTTAAAACATACGGAGCGGAAAAGCTTAAAGCGGCCATAGAAAATGACTGTATGCTGGCCAGGTATGCAGCTGACCTAATAAGTACTGCCGATGATTTTGAATTACTGGCCCCCGTCCCTTTATCAATTGTATGTTTCAGATATACGGGTAAAAATGGCAAATACCTGGATAATGAAGAGCATCTTGATATTATCAATGAAAAAATACTTGAAGGCATTGAAGAAGACGGAAGGGTTTTCTTTGCCGGAACAAAGATCAATGGTAAAACCTCACTCAGGATTAACCTCACAAACCACAGAAGAAACAAGGATGATATTAACTATTTATTTAAGGTTTTAAGGGATATAGCAGGAATAAAATTAAAATAATCATTATGGCAAGATTTATTAAAGACCGTTCCAGGGTAAAAGGCAAAGCACCGGGCTCGCTGATACTGGTAGGCAGCCAGAAAATGGACACATCGCAGATCAGGATAATGGATTACGGTCCGGACCATCAGGAAGAATATGATATCGAATCCATCAATGACTGTAAACCGCTTTTAGAGAAAGAGTCTGTCTCATGGATCAATATTTTCGGCATCCATGATATGGATATGATGGCTGAAATTAAAAAGGTTTTCGGTATAGACAGTCTTCTCATGGAAGATATACTTAATACCGACCAGATGCCCAAGTACGTATCGGGCGAGAACTATGATGCTTTTATCCTTAAAATGCTTGAATACGACCCGGACAATAATATTATTAAAGCTGAACAAATTTCAATAATTCTCGGAAAAAATTATCTTCTCACCCTGCAGGAGCGCAAAGGAGATGTCTTTAATCCGGTAAGGGAACGGATAAGGAATAAAGGCGGCAGGGTAAGACTGAATAATAACGATTACCTGGCATATGCCCTGATGGATATTATTACGGATAATTACTATTCAATAATTGAATTGCTGGGCAGGAAAATAGAAGAGCTTGAGAAAAAGATATTTGCAGACAACAACTCAGATATCGCTACGGAGATATACCGTTACAAAACAGAACTTTCATTTCTGCGTAAATGCATCAGACCTTCCAGGGAGGCTGTGCTCAGCCTGTTAAAGAGTGATGATAGCTTTTTCAGTGCAGACACACTTGCCTATATGACAGATCTGAAAGAATCAATCATACATACAATTGAATCGGTGGAGTTATACAGCAACCTGGTATCAGATCAGCTCAACACACACAACACACTGGTAAACAATAAAATGAACCAGGTCATGAAAATATTGACCATATTTGCATCAATATTTATACCCCTCACCTTTATTGCCGGCATCTATGGTATGAATTTCACTTATATGCCCGAACTGGATCTTAAGTACGGGTATCTTTTCTTCTGGATTATCGTTATTATCCTTATCATCTCACTGCTGCGATTCTTTAAAAAAAAGAAATGGTTATAGAATAATTAAAAATAATATATATTTGTATATTGTTTAATCATGAGGGACTTGTGTTCCAAAGGCATAAAATCCTCAGTAATTATTTTATTTCAAATGAACATTTTTGTTGCAAGACTTTCGTACCAGACAACGGAAGAACAATTAGAACAGCTATTTCAAAAATTTGGCGAAGTAGAATCAGCCAAGATTATCTTCGACAAATACGAAGGAAGATCCAAAGGTTTTGGATTTGTTGAAATGCCCAATGAGGATGAAGGCCTTGAGGCTATCAACTCACTTAATGACACCGAATTTGACGGACGTCAGATTGTTGTAAAAAAGGCCAGAGCCAAAGATGACGACTCACGGGGACGCAGAGACTAAAATCATCTCTACTGTACTCTAATCCTGATATAGTTCAGGCTTACATGTAATTAGAAAATTGCCAGGCCGGCAGTAACCGGACTGCTACCTGGCTGTTTTTTTATCCAGTAAAACGGGTAATACAAAAAGGTCATTGCCCTGCAATGATAAATGATGAACTATCATTTTATCATCCGGGATTTTTTTATGTTTAGTAATTGACATAAGTATTGCTAAATTTGTCAGCGATAATACTGAAAACATTATATATTTTTTATTATAATATTTCCAGCCATGAAGAAAATAATTTTTAGCCTGGTCATTATTACTTTTCTTTCCGCCGGTGCATTGGCTCAAACAAGACAGGCAAGCCATTCGGCAGCACTGAAAACCGGAATCAAATCAATAGATCTCATTAACGGTCTCAAAGTTAAGGTTGACTTCAGTCCTGAAAAGGAAACATTATGGTTCACCGGTGAATCCAAAGATCTGAAAATGTTTATCACCGAATTCATTCCCCTTAATAACCCGTCGGGCACGGGTATTGAGCCGGGAAAAAGTTACAGGCTGGACAATATGTTTGCCAGCATTGAATATAAGATACTTGAAATTGAAAATAACCGGGTTACGCGTATTTGGTTCAGGGTGGCAGCCAAGACGCTTACGTTACCGGAGAAGAACTGGATATAGACAAAAATTTAAAAGATAAACATCCCCGGCAGGTGAAAGCTGGTATCAGAACACAGAAGAGGGCAATTTATGAGGGCAGTTATACAGGAGAAACCGGGAGATGAATTATACGTATGGGATATTCCAATACCAGAGCCGGGACCAGGTGAGGTGCTGGTAAAAATAAATTATGCACCTATTAACCCTTCTGATCTGAGCCTTCTTCAGGGCACCTTTGCCTCAAAACCTGATTATCCCCTTATACCAGGCATCGAAGGAAGCGGCATAGTTGTTAAAAGCGGCAAAGGTGTAATCGGCAAATTACGGGAAGGGAAGCGGGTAGCCTGCACCTCTTCTGTACTAAGGGGAGGAACATGGGCGGAATATATGGTTACCTCGGCTTTCAGAGTTATTCCCCTTGGTAAACATATCAGTGATGAGCAGGGGTCAATGCTGCTGGTCAATCCCCTGACGGCATATGCATTTATTGAGATAGCAAAAAAACACGGAGCAGGAACCATTGTTAATAATGCAGCCGCAAGCTCGCTGGGACGTATGCTTATCCATTTATGCAAAATGAACGGCCTGACACTTATTAATATCGTTAAGAGGGAGTCGCAGATAAAATCGCTTAAAGAGGCAGGGGCAAAATATATACTGACAAGTGAGTCAGCTGATTTTGAAAAGGAGCTGGAATTTTGTTCGGACAAACTGAATGCAAAACTGTTTTTTGATGCTGTGGGCGGTGAACAAACGGAGATAATGTTAAAGGTATCGCCTCCCGGAAGCATAGTTATTTCCTATGCCAAATTATCTGAACAGAACATCAGTATAGACCCCCGCACACTGATTCAACAGGATAAGAAACTGGAAGGCTTTTATCTTGGCAGTTATACAGCCGGTAAATCTGTTCTGCAAAATCTGAAAACAATAAGTAGTGTTAAGAAAATTTTATCCGGTGATATAAAAATAAAGGTGGCCGGCACTTACGATTTATCAGACATCAATAAGGCCCTCAATAACTATCGCAGTAATATGTCAGAGGGCAAGGTTCTTCTGTACCCCGGCCAGAACCCTCTAAACTGCTGAAGGACCTTGATTAAAAAATAATAATGTTTCTGCAATGCTTTTTTGTGCCATGTTAAAAGCTTTCCTTTTTTTCGTCTCCAGCTTTTTATTAAGAGACCCGTATTCCTGAGATATTCCGGAATTTTTGTTTTCAACAGCATCTGAAAACAAGGATAATGACACTGAAAGAACCTGCAGGTCATGCCATTTGCCAATGGAGGTTTCAGTATCATTCAGTTGCCTGTAATGTGCCTCGCTGAAGACACTGTAAGAGACCGGGTAGACCAGCAGCAGCAATGGTTTAATATTCTTAAGCATTATACGGATATCATGTATATATTCAGTCTTAGTTAAATCATCTGTCAAATACGTTATCCTCCCGGTCTCATAACTGATAAACCCAGTGATCAAATCGACAAGACCGGCTTCCTCATGCTTTCCTAACAACTGCTCCACCCTGCTGCTTATTATATCAAGCTGTGAATGATTAAACCCGGCTATTGACCTTTCAAGGTCCTCTGCCATGCCTGGCCATATCATCCCAATATATTCATTATATGCCTTCTGTAACTCATCCGTTCCCACAAACTTCTTTAACAGGTCACTGTTAATCTGTACCTCCCTCATCAGCCCTGCACTTTTAAAAACAGGCTTGAACAAACTGTAATAGTCTTTTGCCCCGAAATTGGAAGGATAAATATATTCGAGTAAGAAAAATATTGATTTCAGCCTTTTTATCCTTACCCTTAGCTGATGGAGATCTTTTTTTTTATATCTGCCCGGTATACATTCCATAAAGAAACAGATATCAGCAAGCTGTTCATTTAAGTAATCTGTTATAAATAATTTTCTCTGACCGGGCATTAGTTGCTTATATTTTAGATATCTGAAACTTTCGACAAATTTAAACTTATTATAAACATAAACTATATCCCATTTATCATATTAATACCCAATTGTGTTAACTTTGAAAAAACTCCCTTATTATGATGAAATTTGAGTTCAAAGCGGTGGGATTTATAAGGACAGAGCACAAGGAATTATCAGGTGTCCCCATACAGCCGGCTTATGCAAAAGACAAAACGGGTAAGGCCGAGATACTTCTGGAATATATACCCGGACTAAAAGACCTTGAAGGTTTTTCTCATATAATAATAATCTATGTCTTTGACAGGCAGCAGCAGGGCGATTTCAAGCTTCATTTAGTGCCTTTTCTGGATAATAGAATTAGGGGGGTTTTTGCCACAAGAGCACCAAAAAGACCAAACAGAATAGGTTTGTCGATAGTGAAAGTTGAGCAGATAAAGCATAATATGATATTTTTTTCAGGTGCCGATATGTATGATAATACACCCATACTGGATATAAAACCCTTTATCCCTGATTTTGACAGCGATGAAAAATACAAAATAGGCTGGCTTGAAGGAAAAATTGATTTAAGTAAAAAGAAAAACTCTGATGACAGATTCAGGTAAAAACAATCAAAACCAGCTGCCTCAACCGGAACAGAAAAACGTATCCGGATTAAGCATCTTCTGGATGAGAAGGGATCTGAGGCTAAATGATAATGCCGCGCTGTACCACGCTCTTTCATCCGGAATGCCTGCACTGATAGTATTTATATTTGACGACGATATACTGGAAGACCTGCCGGAAAATGATCCACGCATATCATTTATTTATAGTGAACTTATCAAGATAAACAGGCAACTGCGGGAATATAGTTCATCGCTAATGATTTTAAAAGGGGACTGCCATCTTATATGGAAACAGATTATATCATCACTGCCTGTTAAATCAGTAAGCTGGAATAAGGACTATGAGCCTTATGCACTCGAACGTGACAAAAAAGTGGCAGGACTGCTCAGGGATAATGGTATTGAAACAAATAGTTATAAGGACATACTTATCTTTGAAAAATCAGAGGTTTCAAAAGATGACTCATCTCCTTACACCGTCTTCACTCCCTTCAGCAGGAAATGGCTAAAAACCTTTGAGCATAAGGGCATGCCTGAGATATATAATTCATCAGGTCATTTGAACAATCTTGTACAGATATCCTGCACGATGCCCTCACTGGAATCCCTTGGATTCAAAGAATCCAGCATAAAAGCAAGGAACTTCTCTGCAGAAAATATTGCTGATTATGATAAACACAGGGATTACCCTGCACTCGATGCCACAACGTATGCAGGAGTGCACCTTCGCTTTGGCACCATAAGCATAAGGGAGCTTGTCAGAACAGCGCTTATGGTTAACAGAACATACCTGAACGAGCTGATATGGAGAGAATTCTTTATGCAGATACTATATCATTTCCCGGATGTTGTGAATAATAGTTTCAGGGCAGGTTATGACAGTATTAAATGGATCAATGATACTGAACAATTTGAGAGGTGGTGCATGGGCAGGACAGGTTATCCGATAGTCGATGCCGGCATGAGGCAGCTTAATGCAACAGGATTTATGCATAACCGGGTAAGGATGATAAGCGCCGGTTTCCTGTGCAAGCATCTCTTATGTGACTGGAGATGGGGTGAAAGATACTTTGCCGGCAAACTGCTTGATTATGAACTGGCATCAAATAACGGCAACTGGCAGTGGGCGGCCGGCACAGGCTGTGATGCCGCACCCTGGTTCAGGGTATTCAACCCCTTATTGCAGGCCAAAAAATTTGATAAGGATAACATTTACATTAAGCAATGGGTTCCTGAATTCAACAGCCCGGATTACCCAAACCCTGTTGTAGATCACAGCTTTGCCCGAAAAAGGGCTATTGAGACTTACAGGTACTATTTAAAAGACAACAAATAAACAGAAAGAATGTCCATAAAGAGAATATTCAAGAAAAATACGCATAATAGGTTTTTCAGGGCCCTTGGTGATTTTGGGATAGCCATGAACAGGTTCTATGAAAACAGAAACCATGATATTTACAGTAATGGTGAACTGACAGTTATCCGAAAACTGGCAGGATTAAAACCATCACTTGTGATCGACGGCGGAGCCAATACCGGTAAATATTCATTAATGGTAAGCAGTATCTGCCATGATGCTGAAATATATTCATTTGAACCTGTGGAAGAAACTTTCAGAATGCTGAAAGAGAATACCAAAGACACAGTAGGTATAAAACCGGTGATGAAAGGTTTATTCTCATCAGATACAAAAAAAGAAATAAATATTTTTCCCTCGCATACTCATTCATCTATTTATGACATTAAAGGCCTGCCTTATGACAGAAAAGCCTCCGTCTCAATAATTATGACCACCGGTGATGGTTTTATGAAAGAACATGGCATTGATTATATCGATCTTTTAAAACTTGATCTTGAAGGCGCCGAATATGAAGCAGTGAAAGGATTCAGCAAGGCCTTTAAAAAAAAGCAGATAAGAATGGTTCAGTTTGAATATGGATATATTAATATATCAACCAGGAAATTACTGCTTGATTTTTATGAGTTCTTTGAACAGTACGGGTATATTATCGGAAAGATCTTTCCAAAGACAGTGGAGTTCAGGCCCTATAAGTTTAAATATGAAGATTTTATAGGACCGAATTTTGTAGCCGTCCATAAAGACGATCTAGTTTTAAGAAATCTGATTGAAAAAACACTGTAAAGGCAGGGGCGCCCTTGCCGGACACACATGGCCGCTAAGGGCAAAACCGCTTCAGCACCCCGCCAATCCTTTGTTCAATGACTTCTTAATATAAAAACAGTCCAGAGAAGAAGGAGATAAAAGAAATGTTTATAGTTCAATGTAAGATTATATAAAAAGTGGTAATATTTTGAGTTAATGAAGGGGTAAAAAGCAGCTATTCCGGGGTAATTATCTATTTTTACTCCCGTTCAAATAAAAGCAGGCGGGCACTTACAGAATATACTTATGACAAAAAGAAGAAAAGTTAGGAAAAAGTCTTTTTATATCTGGCTTCTTGTGCTGGCGGTAATTCTCACTCTTTATATTATAAACAAGGACTGGTTTGATATAAGCTTCCTTCGTGAATTTGTCGATGATCATGAGATCATGGTGATAGCCATATACCTGAGTATTCTTTCTCTTATAGGTCTTACCTTTTTACCCTCCACTCCTTTTGCCATAGCAGGTTTACTGTTATTCCCCCCTATGGAGGCATATATAATAAATATGGTTGGCATCATTACATCAACTACTATAGTATATCACTTTACCCGCTACCTGGGACTTGATAAATGGATAGAGACGAAATATCCCGATAAAATCGAGAAAACAAAGCGAGCGCTGAGCAAGAAAGAATTGCCTATAATAATAGCCTGGAGCTTTTTTCCTGTAGTACCAACAGATCTTATCATTTACGTCGGGAGCTCACTCCGGATACCATACCTGAAATGTGTGACAGGGGTATTTATTGGTGAAGGTTTACTCAACGCCCTTTATATTTTTTCTATAGATTTTTTTATCTGAGAATCATCATTCCCATCGCTTGTATCCGGTGCCGGATAATTTTCATAACATGTGATTGTTTATAACAGTATGCTCCCTCCATTAATCCGGGAAATAATAAATTCATATTTTTGTCATGATGCAGATGAAAACATTTTAAGTATATGAAAAAACAAGCTCTCATTATTTTACTCGGATTATTCCTGTTTAGCCCTGTTATGTCACAGGAAGAGGCAGATCGGAAACCTTTTATTCAAAACACAAGCATCTCGGGTGAGTGGTTCCTGGGCTATGGTTATAATGATAGCACTGACCTGAACAGTTTCAGGTTAAAAAGGGGCTATTTTACAATAAAGACAAGCCTTAATGACAGGATATCTGTCAGGTACACCCAGGACATTACCACCGACCTTGAGGGTGATGATATGGGTAATATTGAAATGAGGCTTAAATACCTTTTGATGAAAATAGATTTTGATGATATTCTCTTTCTGAATAATACGTGCATGGAAATGGGTCTTGTACACCGGCCCTGGCTCGAATATGAACAGAATATAACAGGATACAGGGTGCAGGGTAAAATGTTCAGCGATCGTTATAATCTGACAAGTTCAGCCGATTTCGGTGTTACAATAGCCGGGCTGATAGGTGGTGAGATAAGTGAGGAATTCCAGGAAAGGGTAAGCTCATATTTCCCCGGCAGGTATGGGAGCTTCAGTTTTGGTATATATAATGGCGGTGGCTATCATGCCCTCGAAAACAACAATAATAAGGTAATTGAAGGGAGAATTAGTCTCCGTCCACTCCCAGACCATTTACCGGGAATGCAATTCTCCTACACTTTCTCCTATGGCAAATCCAATACGCCTTCCAATATTGCTGACTACAGGCTTAATATTTTCCACATCGCATCAGTGAGTGATAAACATAAGTTGATGCTTCAATACTACCGGGGGCTTGGAGGCCATGCCGATGATTATACAGACCAGGACGGGTTGTCTTACCGGAATACAGGATATTCACTGTTTGCAGAACTTATGATACCGGAAACAAAATTTGCACTTTTCTCACGGTATGACCGGCTTTTATCTTATCAGGACACTGAGCTGGAGCAGACCACAGTTATAGCGGGACTCACATACAGATTTCTGAATAATAAACTGGTCCTTAATTATGACCAGAACAATATAATGGGGACTTATACGAGAATTTATGAACTAGCACTTGAGATAAATTTTTGATACCCGGCATCAATCTATCGAAAATACAAAAACCTGACATTCAACTATCAGGCATTGAGGATTTCAATATAATCGTTAATATCAGCAGCTATCCGGATATTATCCGCTTTTTCCTTTATTTCATCCTTAAGTGTACCCATAATAATTATAAGCTGATCACTTAACAGCTCTGATAATTTTTTAATATAAGCGGTTTTCTCTACTACAGACATATTTGTTGAGGTTCCGGTCACAATAATATCTGCCGGCCATGTATTCAAGGAGCTCCTGACTGAATCCATGGGAGTCATTGAACCCAGATATAATACTTCATGCCCGTTCTTTTTAGTTATATAGGTGTAAAAAAGCAAGCTAATATCATGCAATTCACTTTCAGGGAGGAAAAGCAATATTTTTTTAGATCCTTCTCCTGGCCTGTATGCCAGCGTCTCAATATTGAATAGCAGCTTACGTTGAATAAGGCTGGAGACAAAATGCTCCTGACCGGGTGTAACAGCACCCGTCATCCACAATATTCCAACACGTCTCAGGAAAGGGAAAATAACCTGTTCAAAAGTATCTTCGAAACCCCGGTTAAGGAAATAAGAGCTAAGAAGCTCATTAAAATGAACTTCATCCAGATTTAGCATTGCTATTATCAGTGATTCAATCCGGGTATCTGCATGGCTATTGTCATGCGTCAGGAAAGACACCTTTTCCTCAATCTCTTTAAGAGACATTGATGCAATCCTGGAAATTTTAAAACCCTTACGGTTAAGTACAGAAATATTGATAAGATTGCGTAATTCAGCATCATTATATACCCTCCTGTTGGTATCAGTACGCGCAGGTTTAATAACACCATATCTCTTCTCCCATATTCTTATGGTATGAGCTTTGATACCGGATAGTTTCTCAAGGTCTTTTATTGAGTATTCTCCCATTGGTATGGAATTTATGTTTCAAAAATAGATTAAATTATTAAACATTAACAGGAAGCCGGCAAAAAATTTTCAGACAGAAAAAAACAAGAGCTGCCATAATTGACAGCTCCTGTTAATTCTGGTGAAATATTAATTGGACGGGGGCAATATCACACAATCCAGTACATGAATTACTCCATTGGTTCCCAACACATTAACTGAAGTGACATTTGCATCCCCGGTGCCTGAATCACCATCGGTTATTGTAACACCACTACCAGTTATATTAATTGTGAAGGTAGCACCGTCAGAAAGAGTGCTTGCTGAAAGTCCGTCTTCCAGGTCTGTGGAGAAAGCCCTGAGGCCCAGAACATGGTATAACAAAACTGCTTCAAGAGTGGCATCATCAAGCTCTGAAGGCCCGCTTACGCCAAGGTTCGAATAAAGCTCATCAAAGGCAGCATCAGTGGGCGCAAAGACTGTGAAAGGACCCTCACCCTGGAGTGTGCCAACCAATCCGGCTTCTGTAAGAGCAGCTGCCAGCTCACTGAATCCCTGATCGATAGCTATCTGAACTATGTCATCCGAAGGTGGCAATAATGTAAGGTCAATAACATGAACAACACCGTTTGCATCACCTGCTCCCTCAGAAGGATCAATATCAGTAGCAGTTACCTGTGTACTTCCGTTAAGGAAGACACCAGCACCTTTGTTTGAAAGATAAAGATCACCACCTACAGCCGTTACAGTTGCAGGAGCAGCTGCAGTTGTTGAAGGCAGTTGTGTGCTTTCAACAACACCATCTATAAGGTGATAAGTAAGAACTGCGTCAAGAGTAGCCTGGTCAGGCAGTTCTGTTATCCCGGCTGCGGTAAAAGCATCATTGGTAGGAGCAAATAAAGTCATACCATTCCCGCCCGGACCGTCACCCAGAAGAGTAGTAAGAATACCTGGGCTTGCTGCCTTTACGGCTGCAATAAGAGTTGTGAAATTCTTATTGAAATATGCAGGTTCAACTATAGTATTTACAAATTGTAATACTGAAGGAGGAACAAGTACTCCGTCCATTATGTGCACAACACCATTGCTTGTCATTACATCTGCGGTATTTATACCAACACCACTTATGAGGAATGATCCGCCAACTTCAGTAATGGTAATATCCTCTGCATTAAGAGTGCTTGCAGTAAGACCGTCTGAAAGGTCAGTTGACAAAATCTCTGAACTTGCAATAACATGATACTTAAGTACGCTTTCAAGAACATCCTCGGGTATATCATCTATCGAACTCTGGCCAATAACAGTCAGCAAAGCATCAAACGCAGCATTGGTCGGTGCAAAAACAGTGTATTCACCTGTTTCATCACTCAAAGCCGTAACCAGGTCTGGAAATTTAGTCAGAGCAGAAACAAGGCTTGTAAGCTCTGTGCTGGCCTGAGCTGTTTCAACTATGTTCTTGCCCGGAGGCAGGAGAACCGCATCAACGGTATGAACCACGCCATTACTACCCTCAACATCAAAAGGACTGGTAATACTGGCATCATTGATCATCAGGTTTTCTGCATCAATATATGCCTCAGCACCACTGAGCATCGTCACATCTCCTGTACTTAGGTCTGCTGACATAATCTTTCCAGAAATCACATGGTACTTAAGTATACTCTCAAGACCCTCAACCCCGGACACATTACCGGCATTAATACCTGCAGCACTGAATGCAGCATCAGTAGGTGCAAAAACCGTGAAAGGACCGGGTCCTGTCAGATCATCAACCAGACCGGCTTCTGTTAATGCGACTGCAAGTACATTAAATCCATTATCAACCGCAAGGTCAACAATGGTTTTGGGCTCTTCTTCCGCTTCATTTTCACAACTTGTGAATGTGAAAGCTCCGATAAGAGCCAGACTCAATAAAATCAGATTTAATTTTTTCATAACTTGATTTATTTTAATTATTTGAAATAGAAACATCATTGAATTTATTTTGTTCATGTTTTATACTTTATTGTTAAACATTATTTTTACACAGTATTGACTTGAACTCACCATACATCTCATTAAATGGAAAATGCAGTCGATAGTTCTTTTAAATATTTTTTAATACTAATGATCAGAAACAATGAATTATGAGCTTAATAAGCCTGGTATTAAACTGATAATTACACTTCAGGCCTGTACTGATATCAGCCCTAAAGCAGTAGGCGGAGGCAATAAGTACGATACTTTTACCGCCTATGA
>JAXHLX010000022.1:0-15785 GCA_034521735.1 Bacteroidales bacterium | reverse complement strand
CTCCGTCCTGGAGACTGCAGACAGGCAGCTTGAATTAGGTAAAGAGAAAGACCCAGGCGAAGCTAAGGCATTCAATCATTTCAGGAAAATAGCTGTTTTATGCAATGATGCTTCAGAAAGGAACGGAGATTTTGAGGGCGACCCGCTTGATGCGGCCTTACTGAAATATTTCAGGGATAATGATAAGGATGATTATAACAGCCTGCGTGAGCTAAAAAAAATCAATGAAGACCCATTTGATTCCGAGTCCATGTATATGGGCAGTGTACACAGGGATGACAAGGGCTGTTATATAGCGGTAAAGGGGGCCAGCTCAGTCATACTCAAGATGTGCAGCCATTTTATTGAGGGTGAGAATATAAAAGAAAGCGGTCCTGAGTTTATGGAGCACTGGACCCAAATCGACAGAAAGCTGTCATCTGACGGACTTAAGGTCATTGGCTTTGCATTCAGGGAGGAAGAGGCCTCAAAGGCTGATGAGCTCGGGGAGGAAGAAGAGTTCCTCGGTAATATGACCTTTGTGGGTATTGCAGGTTTTATTGACCCGGTGAGAGAAGACATAAAGGGCTCCATAGAGAAATGTCAGCATGCAGGCATTAAGGTGGTGATGGTGACAGGCGACCACCCTGAAACTGCACGTAATATTGCCCGGCAGGTAAATATTCTGAAGGATGAGGATGACCGGGTTATACACGGCAGGGATCTTGATAAGGAGACAGACATTACCGGTGCAGCAGTCTTTGCCAGGGTAGACCCTTCGCAGAAGCTGGATATAATAACCCGGTTCCAGGATAATGGCGAGATTGCAGGAATGACAGGTGACGGGGTCAATGACAGTCCTGCATTGAAAAAGGCGGACATAGGTATTGCCATGGGTAAAAGGGGCACACAGACAGCCCATGAAGTGTCCGATATGGTGCTGCAGGATGATGCTTTCACCTCCATTATCAAAGCCATGGAAGAGGGACGCATCATCTTTGAGAATATAAAAAAGTTTATCATATATCAGCTCTCATACCACCTGGCTGAGATAATAATAATAGCTGGTATAAGCTTCTCCCTTTTCCACCTGCCCCTGCTGCCGCTCCAGCTACTCTTTATCAACCTCCTTTCCGATGTCTTCCCGGCACTGGCACTGGGCATAGGTAAGGGTAGCAGTAATATAATGGACAGGTCACCGAAAGATCCGGATGAGCCCATAATCACAAAAAGGAACTGGATGATAATATCGGTTTACGGGGTGGTAATAAGTATTTTTGTTATTGCATCATATATCATTTCCCTTAAGGTGATAGGCTTATCACCCGAGATATGTAATAATATTGCCTTTTTCAGCCTTGCCTTCGGCCAGCTGCTTCATGTTTTTAATATGAGGGAAGCTGATGAGCCGGTTTTTAAAAACCAGGTAACACGGAATAAATATATATGGATGGCACTGCCCTTCTGTGCGGCCATGCTGCTGGCAGCCTATTTTATTCCTGTCATAAGCAATGCCCTGTCTTTTGAAAGGCTGGAATCATCTGTATGGCTTATCATCGCTGTAACAGCCATATTACCGCTGCTAAGCAACCAGCTAATCAAAAAAATATGGAAATTATGAAAGATTGGATATTAAGATACGAAGGATGGGATACAGACGAGCATCCCTTAAGGGAGTCATTATGCCTGAAAACTGGTCAGGTGAGATGAAAATTAGCTCTGCTGCTGAGCGCAGGGAGACAGATATATGATCAGTCGCCGCTGTAAGAATCCTGGTAGCGGCTCATCAGGTCAAGGTAGTTTTTTACAGCTTCCGGTTTGGAGTCGTCACCTCCCTCCTCTTCCATGGCACTGATAGCCGTAACCTTGGCCCTCACATTGGCCCTGTAGGCTTTATAATACATAAACAGCTGCCTTGACAAATCGCTCTCTCCGGCACCCCAGGCATCAATATATGTCTTATAAAAATGCTCGCTCAGCTCTTCCAATCCATAAAAATCGAGGTCGACACAGAGGAAGGCTATCTCGTTCAACACATCTATAAACCGAAGCTGCTTATTAAAATCAATACAATCAAATATTACCGGGTCATTATAAAGGAATATATTGCTTGCATTAAGATCGCCATGGCAGTCGCGGCGGAAATTAGTTATTATCCTTTCGTTGAAATATGAACGCCGGCTGTTCAGGTAGCTGTCAGAAAGATCGGTGCTCCTCTTTATTATATCCTCATAATCAGATCCAAGCTCTTTTTTTACATAATCTTTTATGCTTAATATATCATTAAAGGTCTTCTGAAAGTCTATGGTGTCAAAAGCATTTTTTATTATTCTCACCCTCTTATGAAATCCGGCTACCTTTTCAGCCAGATTCTCTATCTCATGCTTCTTTCACCTCCTTCCTGGCCAGCAGCCTGTCCATCTCCTTTTCATTATCCATCCTTTCCATCTGCACCATATAGTCAATAATGCGGTCATCATCGTCCATAGCACCTCCCTCCAGCATTCTTTCTGTTACAGGTAAAACCGACATGTACATCTCGGGTGCAAGCCTGCTGTTAAGTTTAATCTCCTGGTCGCAATAATGCTTTCTCTTCTCAAGGCTGGAGAAATCTACAAATGAATACTTAACCGGGCGCTTTATCTTGAAAGCAAAGTTATCACTCAGTATAAGCCATGAGATATGGGTCTCTATCAGTTCTGTATTATGCGATTCACCATCAAACTCCCAGTTCTCAATCAGCCTGTCTATCTGCTCCCTCTTCATATTTAATATCGTTTATCTGTTCAACCATCTCATCCGCTTCCAGCCTGTCTGACCAGAGAACCGGATGCTCTTCCTTCATATCTTCGAATTTATCCTTTATCATCATATACTCATCATAACCTGCCTCACTGTAACGGCGGTCCTCCTTCATACGTTCCTTTACCGTCTCATCTGCGGCCTTCATTTCAACAAAAACCACCTTCTCTCCCAGCCTGTCAGCTTCCTCTTTAAACATATCCCTGTAATGCTTTTTGCGGAAGGTGCCGTCAACCACCACATCACCGTTTTCCCGGGCAGCCTCTGAGGTCCTTTTTAATAACTGTTTGTATATCTCATTATTTGTCTCTGCATCATACTGTCCCTGTTTACCCATCTCCTTACGGATAATATCAGTATTGAACATGGCAAGGCCTGTCTCAGCGGCCAGCCTCCTGGCCAGGTGTGACTTTCCTGTTCCCGGTAAACCAAACACTATAATTATCATTTCTTTTTCTTCGGTTGATGAACGGAGACTGAAAATGGGTTTCCAGCCATTTGTTATCCTCTATTTATTGACAGGTATAGCCACCGTCTATCACCAGCTCACTGCCTGTCATAAATTTTGATTCATCGCTTGCGAGGAACACAATTCCCCAGCCGATATCATCGGGTTCACCAACATGGCCGACAGGATGCAGTGAATCAAGCTGTTCCCTGAATTTTTCCACGCCTACCTCAGACTCTTCTCCCATTGCTTCCACCAGCGGTGTCCATACAAATCCGGGGTGGAGTGAGTTGACCATAATATTGTCTTTGGCGTATAAGAGGGCATCCGTCTTTGTCATCAGCCTGACAGCTCCTTTGGAAGCATGATATGGAGGTATATCCCCTGCACTTATAATTCCATAAATGGAAGAGAGGTTAATAATCCTTCCTCCTCCGTTATCGCGCAGGTGAGGGATAATATGCTTTGTACAAAGAAATACACCGTTAACATTTATATCTATTACCTTCTGCCACTCTTCAAGAGTGATCTCATGGGTAGGCTTGTTAACCCCCGATATTCCGGCATTATTAACTATGCCGTCTATCTTTCCATATTCCTCTCTTACGGCGGAAAAAACCTCTTTCACCTGCTTTTCACTGGAAACATCAAGATGCCGGTAGGAGGCTGTTCCACCGTCCTTCACTATCTCATCCTTAAGGGCCTTGCCTTCATCATCAATAACATCGGTTATTGCCACGGATGCACCTTCAGCTGCCATCAGTTTACAGCCGGATGCTCCTATTCCGCGTGCAGCACCTGTCATAATAAAAACTTTACCTTCTAACCTTTTCATAATTATTACATTTTTAGTTTAACATCAAATCTCCATACCAGACGCCATATCCGTTCCAAATACCTCGCAAATCACATCTCAGCGTGTATAAATCTTCTGGTAGACTGATTTATAAGCATAAACGATTGATATATAATGCTGTTTCAATATCAGCCAACCATGAATAATCGAAATTTTTGTGGCATTACTTCACAGTTTTTGCGTATAAATTACCCAACAGTAGAGGTTTTATTAAACAGATCAGGATTAAAAAATTCCACCGCAAGGGAAAGAAAAGGTCAGGCAGCCCGACTTTTATATTTTCAGTTTAAAGTCTTTCTGACTACCTTTATACCCTAACGAATCTTTCCTGCATGGTGCAATTGTGATGTCTATACAATATCTTTAATAGCGAATGAAAACAATCTTAATAATTGACGACGATACATATATCTGCAACCTGCTTGTAGGTTTCCTTGAACAGAAAGGTTATAAAGCCGAGGGCTGCTACTCAGGAGTAAGGGCAAAAAAGCTTATCGAGGCTAAGGATTACAGCACAATACTTTGCGATTACAGGCTGCCGGAAACAAACGGCTATGAGATGCTTAAATTCATTAAGTCAAAGAAGCCTGACATACCGGTCATTATAATAACGGCTTACTCAGATGTAAGAATGGCTGTTAAGCTTATCAAGTCCGGTGCTTTTGATTATGTTACCAAGCCTGTACAGCCGGATGAGATACTTCACCTGATAAACAGGGCCATAGAAGAAAAGAAAGTAAGGTCTGATGCAGGTTCCGCCAACTTCACTAAAGAGTTTATAAGCGGTACAAGCGAGCAGGTCAAAAAGATAATGGAACATGTCAGGGTGGTTGCCGCCACCGGACTGACAGTTTTGATAGAAGGAGAGACAGGGTCAGGCAAGGAATACATAGCCAGGGCAATACACCATTACAGTAATAGAAAAAATAAACCATTTGTCCCGGTCGATTGCGGGGCTATGCCCAAAGATCTGGCTAACAGCGAACTGTTTGGACATATCAAGGGTGCATTTACGGGTGCCATAAGCGATAAATCAGGGCATTTTGAACAGGCAGAAGGTGGCACTATTTTTCTGGACGAGGTAGCAAACCTTCCGTACGAGAACCAGGCCAAACTGCTGCGGGCATTACAGGAAAGGGTGATCAGCAGGGTAGGTGAAAACAAACACATCAAGGTTGATGTTAGGCTGCTTGCTGCAAGCAATGATAACCTGGTGAATATGCTGGATAATAATGAGTTCAGGGAAGACCTGTATCACAGGCTGAATGAATTTAAGATAACTCTTCCACCCCTGAGGGAACGGACTGAAGATATCATGGAGTTTGCCGGGGAGTTTATTACCAGGGCAAACACCCTGTTTGGTAAAAATGTTACAGGCCTTGATGATGATGCCGTACGGCTTTTCCTGCACTATGAATGGCCAGGTAATATCAGGGAGCTGAAAAATGTAATAAACAGGGCAGTCCTTCTTTCTGACTCAGGGATCATTAAGGCACAGAGCTTACCCGACGAGATAAGGTTCAGTAAGGTCACAGGCAACCATTTTCAAAGGGAGAAAGAGCAGCTCAGCAGAGCCGGCAACCTGAAAGAAGCCACTGAGATAACAGAAAAAGACCTGATAATTTCAGCCCTGATAAAATGTAACTGGAATAAATCAAAGGCTGCCAAGCTACTGAGCATTGACCGTAAAACACTGTATAACAAGATAAAACATTACGATATAGAAAATGCAAAGTAGCCCGGCGCCTCATCACCCGGACCTCCTCCTTACCGCCCCGCCGTTTTATGTGGATTAATACCACGAATGTGGCGTATGTCACCATAAATAAATTTTAATATAAATAATAGCAATCTTTTATATTGCTGAACCAATGAGTTTTACTCAACACCAAAAACTGTGGCACGGGATTTTCTCCTGTCTTGAACAGGTGCTGAATATTATTAAACTCAAAAAATATGGCTTTTATACTACCACAGCTTGATTTTGACTATGATGCCATGGAACCATTTATAGATGCAGAAACGATGAAGATACACCATCTGAATCATCATGCTGCTTATCTCAACAGGTTTAATGAGGCAATAGAAAATACGGATCTTGAACAGATGAAACCATCGGACATTTTTGCAGAGATATCCGTCCATCCGGCCGCGGTAAGAAATAACGGCGGCGGCTTCTTTAATCACTGCATGTTCTGGAAGATACTGACCCCTGACTCAAAGGAGGATCTTGAGGTGGAGCTGGCAGACGCCATAACAAAATATTTCGGTACCCTGCAGGAATTTAAACAGGAATTTTCTGAGATTGCCTCGCGTAAGTTCGGGTCGGGATGGATATGGCTGGTAAAAAGAGATAACGGGGAGCTGCTTATCACATGCACCTCCAACCAGGATAATCCACTAATGGATATTAACCCCATAAGGGGGATACCAATATTATGCCTTGACATCTGGGAACATGCATACTACCTTAAATACCGCGATAACAGATGGGGCTTTATAGAGGCATTCTGGAATATTGTTAACTGGAAGAAAGTAGCCGAGCTGTATAATAATGATAATAATAACTGATTGTACTAATTGTAATTAACAGGGCAAGGGGCACTGGTGCCGGCAAAACAGCGCAGTATACACCTTGCTTTTAATTTTAATAATATATGGGTAAATTAATAATAGTTTCAAACAGGCTTCCATTTAAGATTGATATTGATAAAGATAATAATCCTGAGTTAACACCCAGTGTTGGGGGTCTGGCTACAGGAATGCGATCGATATACAAGGATTATGAGAGCCTGTGGTTTGGATGGCCGGGCTTTGGTGAGGAGAACATAAGCGATGAAGTAAAGAAAAAAACCGAAGAAAGCCTTGAAAAAGAAAGATGCAGACCTGTATATATTGAAGAAAAGGATATTGATCTTTATTATTCGGGCTTCAGTAATAAGACATTATGGCCTCTCTTTCATTATTTTATGGAGTATACTGTTTATGAAGACAGCTACTGGGAGGCATACAGGCGTGTCAATATGAAGTTTGCTGCGGAAATCAGCAAGGTATTGGAGCCGGGCGACAGGATTTGGGTTCATGACTATCACCTGCTGCTACTGCCAAAACTAATCAGGGATGAAGTACCCGATGTGTCAATTGGTTTCTTCCTCCATATCCCCTTCCCCTCCTATGAGCTTTTCAGGCTTCTGCCCTGGAGAAAAGAGATACTGGAAGGTATCCTTGGAGCCGACCTGATTGGTTTTCACACCTACGATTATGAAAGGCACTTTTTAAGCAGCGCCAGAAGGCTTCTTGGCCTTGACATCCAGATGAACCGGATAAAACTGAGAAGCCGCATCGCAAAAACTGATTCCTTCCCCATGGGTATAGATTATGATAAATTTTATAATGCTTCATTGAAAAGCAGCAAAAAGCCTGAAGAGGAACGGTCTGAAATTAAAAAAGAAATAGATGATTATTTCAGCCATCACCCGGATAGTAAAATCATTTTATCGATTGACAGGCTCGATTATTCCAAGGGAATACCAAACCGGCTAATTGCATTTGATCATTTCCTGAGCAAATATCCGGAATATCATCATAAGGTAACACTCATCATGCTGGCTGTACCCTCACGCAGTAATGTTGAACAGTATCAGATGATGAAAGATGAGATTGACAGGCTGGTGGGTATAATTAACGGCCGCTATGGATCCATCACATGGATACCTGTACGTTACTTCTACCGGTCATTGCCTTTTGAAAACCTTGTTGAATTATACAGTTCTGCAGATATAGCCCTTGTAACACCTGTAAGAGACGGGATGAACCTGGTGGCAAAAGAATATCTTGCCACAAGAGTCAATGGATCGGGAGTTTTGATAATAAGCGAAATGGCCGGGGCAGCAAAAGAGCTTAATGAAGCTATCTGGATAAACCCCAATGATAAGGATGAAATAGCCGGGGCCATAAAACAGGCAATAGAAATGCATGGGGACGAACAGCTTGAAAGAAATTTACCTATGCAGAAACGTATTAAAAGATATGATATAAAACGCTGGGCATCTGACTTTATAAAAAGCCTGGAAAAGATGGTTGCCAGTCAGAAAGACTACCTGTCAAAAAAAATAAACCCGCAGATAACAGAAGATATTACCAATAAATATAAACAATCAGGGAAAAGGGTTTTCTTCGTTGACTTCAGCGGTACCCTGGTTAATCTTGAAGGAAATATAAGGAAAGGTAAATCCACTGACGAACTGCTGAGCCTGATAAGCGAAATCAGCAGTAATGAAAAGACCGATATCGTATTGCTCGCGGGGATGGAAAAAGAAAAATTAGCTGAGCTGTTCCCCTCTGGTGATTATACGCTTATCGCAGAGCATGGACTCTGGATTAAAGAGCCGGGTGAGGACTGGGAAATAACAACAGATGAACAATTATCCAATTACTGGAAGGAAATAGTGGTGCCTATGGTGCATACCTATACCGACCGTACACCTGCAAGTGTGCTTATTGAAAAGGATAACTCCGTATCATGGCATTACCGCGATTCCGACCCCGACCTGGTGGTCTCCAGGGCTGCAGAATTAAAAGATGAACTCAGCAGCCTGGTGGCTAACATGAACCTCGAAGTGCTTGAAGGAAACAAAATGCTCGAAATAAAGAATACATCATTCAATAAGGGCAGGGCGGCTGCCAGGTACCTTCAAAAGCATAATTATGACTTTATTCTTGCCATAGGAGATGATTATATTGACGAATATCTCTTCCATGAATTACCGGATGAAACAATAACGATTAAAGTAGGGCTGAGCAAAACATTTGCTGAATATAACCTGGAGTCTTTTGAAGAAGCCTGCAATTTTTTGAATGAACTGGTAAAGGCCGATGAAAACATATAAAAGAGATCAGGCCCATACGCTCATCCTTTCTGATATCCATAGCAAAAGACAGTAAGCTACATTTCCCTGACATCCAGAAAGCTGCCGCTTGCCTGGCTGTCTGAACGTTCTATAGCAGCAGCAACAATCCCGGCCGCCTTTATAGGCTCAGGCATCTGCTCAGTACCCCTGGCCTGCTTCAGTTTCTTTATCACAGGATATTTATCCTCATCCTCCAGGCCGGAGATGTATTCCTGCATGGCTGTATCTATCAGTCCGGGTGCCAGGGCAATAAAATGGCTGTCCGTATGCTCCTTTGAATAAAGGTCCATCATCATATTCAGTGCGGCCTTGGATAGTGAATATACATTCCAGCCCCTGGAACCATTTACTGAAGCCCCTGATGATATGGCCACAATCTTATGCAGGGTCTTCACACTGTCAAATAAAGTGTCAATCAACACTTTATTGGCCCATACATTTATGTCCATGGCTGCCTTAATCTCATCCATACCGGTGTCCCTGAGATCTTTTATCTCATTAAGCACCCCGGCATTGAGAATAACAAGATCCAGCTTATTGACCCCCGAAAGGAATTGCGGCAGCTTTGTACCGACATTCTTAAATTCAGTAAGATCCTGCTGCAGAAAACTGAAATTGTCAAAACCATCCAGTTCATCATTACTGCTCCTGCTGATACCGTATACCCGGTGTCCTGCTTCAAGATAGTAGCGGCTCAGTCCGTAACCCAGCCCTTTGCTTGTTCCCGTAATAAGTATATTCATTTGTTCTAAATTTTATAATCTTATGCAAGCGCTTACTCACAGTAAAACTTTTTGTGAGCTCGCAGCACATGGTTCGCTCTCAAATGTATTGCTTATTACTGTCAAAGCAAAAAAACACAGTCCTGTTTTAAATGAAATTTCTATTTTCAGAATAGCTTTGATGATGGGTAAAAGATTCCCAATTGTAGAAAAAAACCTCGGTTTTTTATTTGTGACACCCCATATACAGAGCGTTAATAATTGGTATGATTTTTTCAGCTGTCAGGAATAGTATATATTTGTTAATGTGAAACTTGAGTTATTATGGAACTAAAAGAAAAAAAATGTGAACCCTGCGAAGGCGGCATTGAACCCTTCAACGATAAGGAGATAAACGAATTTATTAACCGGATTGAATCCGACTGGAAAGTTATCGAACACAGGATACTCAGGAAAAAATACCTGTTTGAGAATTTCAAAAGGGGTATGGCTTTTGTTCAGGAGGTAGCCAGGATAGCTGAGGATGAGCAACATCACCCTGATATATATATTCACTATGATAACGTGGTGATTGAGCTAAGCACTCATAATATTGGCGGCCTGTCAGAGAACGACTTTATTATGGCCGCTAAAATCGACGATCTTTAAGATTTAAGGGAATGAGCATAATAAATAAAAGCAGCGGTCTGTACACTGACCATTATGAGCTGGCTATGGCCCAGGGTTACTTCCTTTCGGGGAGAAAGGATACAAGGGTTAACTTTGACTATTTCTTCCGTAAGAACCCTTATAAGGGAGGTTATGCAATTTTTGCCGGTCTGGCCAATCTGCTTGAAGCCCTGCAGGATTTCAGGTACAGTGATGAAGACTGCCAATTTCTTAAATCCATAGGTTTTAAGGAAGAATTTATTCAGTACCTGAGAAATTTCAGGTTCAAATCTGATGTTTTCTCTGTACGCGAAGGTGAGGTGGTCTTCGCCAATGAGCCACTGCTCAGGGTAGAAGGTAACATTATCGAAACCCAGCTTGTGGAGAGCCTTGTGCTCAATACCCTTAATTTCCAGTCGCTGATAGCCACAAAGGCAGCAAGGATGCGCTATGCTGCGGGCAACAGGCTGCTGGTTGACTTCGGTATGCGGCGTGCGCAGGGACTGGGAGCAATACATGCCAGCAGGGCAGCCATTATAGGAGGTTTTAATGCCAGCTCCAACGTCTACAGTGCAAGCAGGTTCGGTTTTGAATCAACAGGCACCATGGCTCATTCGTGGGTACAGAGCTTCGACAGGGAGATAGACTCTTTCAGGGAGTTCAGGCGCTTCTATCCTGACTCATCAATATTTCTTGTAGACACATATGACACCCTTAAGTATGGTGTTCCCAATGCCATCACGGTGGCAAAGGAAATGGAAAAAGACAATCATAAGCTGACAGGTATAAGGCTCGACAGCGGCGACCTGGCCTGGCTGAGCAAGGAGGCACGCCGTATGCTCGACAGCGAAGGTCTTCAATATGTTAAAATAATAGTGTCCAACCAGCTTGATGAGCATGTCATTAAAAGCCTTATCAGCCAGAAGGCACCAATAGATGCTTTCGGTGTGGGTACAGCCCTTGTTACAGGAAAGGGTGACGGGGCCCTTGACGGCGTATACAAACTCACACAGGTGGGTGACAGTCCAAGCATGAAAGTATCGGAAAACATCAGGAAGACAACACTGCCCGGGATAAAAAATGTACACCGCTATGTAAACGGGGATAATAAGTTTTATGCCGATGGAATAGAAATGGAAAAATCTGCCGTCCCGGATATAATATATCATCCCTTCCATCCTGAACAAAATTGCAGCCTTAAGGGATATTCCCATAACAGCATCATTGAAAAGGTGATGGACAAAGGAAGTGTGATGCGTGAACAATCGCTTGATGAGATTGTAAAATATGCAGGGGAAAGGCTGGCGCAGCTGCCGGAAGAGACCAAAAGATTTGAAAATCCGCATATCTATAAGGCAGGTATAGGCAAAGAGCTGATGAGCCTGCGAGACAGTTTAAAGAAGAAATTATGGAAGCCTTAATAATTGTAGATGTACAGAATGATTTTTGTCCGGGTGGAGCACTGCCCGCACCAAAAGCAAATGAAATAATACCCGTCATCAACCGGCTGATGGATAAGTTTGAAATAGTAGTGGCCTCACGGGATGTTCATCCGGCTGAAACCAGGCACTTCGACAAGTGGCCGCCCCATTGTGTTGAAGGCACTAAAGGAGCCCTTTTTCACCCTGATCTTAACACCCTGAAGATACAGAAAGGTTTTCATAAGGGAACCGGTGGTAAGGACGATGGCTACTCAGCTTTCGAGGCTACCAATGAGAGCCTCAGCGAATACCTGCTGTCAAGAAAGGTTAACACTGCCTATATAAGCGGACTGACAACCGAATACTGCGTCAAAAACACCGCCCTTGATGCAGTGCGCAGCGGCTTTAACACTTTTCTGGTCACCGATGCCATTGCAGCCGTTGAACCCGGCTCGGATAATGAGGACAGTGCCCTTAAGGAGATGAAGAATGCTGGCATAACCCTGATTGATTCAAGTGATATCTGAGCATACCAATATTTTTATAATTCCAGTAATAAAGGAAGGTGAATGAAAAACAGGCTGTCAATATTTCTTTTAAGCCTTCTGATCCTCTCATCATATGCCCAGGATGGCATACCCTATATAAGCTATTTTGAAGATAACGAGTATATTGAAGGGCAGAACTGGTCAATCTGCCAGGACTCCGACAATATCATGCTCTTTGCCAACCGCAGAGGACTGTTAAGCTACGACGGCTACAACTGGAAGCTGACACAGCTGGAGTATATACCCATCCATATAAGCCGTTCACCGGCTGACGGCCGTATATATATGGGAGCAAATAATAATTACGGCATAATTGAAAAAGACAGGACCGGCCGCTATGAATATTTTTCTTTATCCGGCGACACCGCAAGACCCGGACTGATAAGCGATATTATATTTACAGACACCACCGTTATCTATTATTCCAGCAAAAGCATCAGTGTTCACCGTATAGATGATCCCTCTGAGTATAAACGATGGTATTCATCCCCGGAATCGCCTTTCACAGGTATGATAGCCCACCGCGGCAAGCTCTTTTTCAATGTGGAGGGGCAAGGCCTGTACCGTATAGAAAGTGATACCCTCTTCCCTATTGTCACCGGCTACCTGACCGAAAACAGGGACATACTTTTCGCCCTTCCGTATAATGATGAGAAAATACTGATAGGAACAGATGATAACAGGCTGCAGCTATTTGACAGGATACTGTACCATGATTATGAAATAAGCAATCCTGCTTATCTTAAAGAGAATATACTGTCAAATGCTGTGATGATATCCGACTCACTGATAGCCCTCTCAACCCTGTATGGCGGCATAATGGTAATAGACAGATCAACAGGAGAACAGCTAACACTGCTCAACTATCAGAATGGCCTGCACGATGACGAGATATATGCTATCAATACCGACAATAATGACGGCTTATGGATAAGTCACGGATACGGCCTATGCAGGGTGGACTTCCGGCTGCCAGTATCTTCCTACAGCCACTACCCCGGACTGGAAGGTGCTATAACCTCCACCCTTTATCATGATGGGCAGCTGTATGTTGGCACCAATAAGGGACTCTACTTTCTTGACCAGGTAAGGGAATACGACACCAGGGAGGTACTCTACAGGAAACCTCCTTCAACGGCAGCCGTCGATGAAAACGAAGAACAGGAAGAACGAGAAGAGCAGGAAGAGCAGCAGATAAGGGAAAAAGAAAAGAAGCCGGTTCGTAACTTTTTTAACAGGCTCTTCGGAAAGCAAGAGGAAGCCGGAGAGGAAAAGGCCGGAGCAGGAAAAGCCGGGGAAATCAGGCAAGAAGAGAAACAACAGCCTGCAAAAGCTGCTGTACCACAGTATGGTAAACGAACAGTCAGCGTGCTCAGCTCAATTAATTATGTATACAGGAATATTGAAGAAACAGACAACAGGTGTATACAGTTGCTGCCTGCAGGAAAAGGAATAATGGCAGTAACAAGCTCCGGACTGTATTATATAGAAAACATGAAGGCTGAAGAGATAAAAGCCAGCAGGTCAATAAACTGTATAATCAGATTCCGTGAAAATATGTTTCTGGCAGGCACCGGATCGGGACTGCTGGAGATAAAGAAGAATAAGGGATCATGGGAAACGAAAAAACTAAGGGGTATAACAGGAGTTGATAAACCCGTATATAATATTGTAAATATTGACTCATCTGAAATATGGCTTGGCTCAGACAACAGTATAATAAGCTTGTCAGGATTATGGCATCAAAAAGAAATAAAAAAACATATCCATCCATTCAGGCATGAATATCCTGTTAAATATAAAGCGGTGTATGCCAATGACAGCATTTTCGCTTTTGCGGAAACAGGGATATATTACTATTCTGCAGACAGCAGCTCTTTCATGGTATACAGCAATAATGAACTGGATTTACAGGCAGGCAAACAATATAAATACATCCTCACTGACCGTGGTCACCCGCTTATCCGTACCGGCGATGAATGGAAAAGCCTTGATAAAGAGTCCGCAGGGATCTGCAGGGCGGAAAATATCCTGAGACTTTTCGACGACCCGGTCTTTATAAGTATAGGAGACAGCGGCTCAATATGGTTAAGCGATAAGGAGAATAATATATACCGGATTGAAATACCGGAGGAGAAAGGCAGGGATACCGATTTCAAAATGTTTATCGAAGAGGTCAGCAGTGAAGAAAATAATTTTTATGAGCTGGATAATATAGTGTTTAACCCTGATGAAAAACCTATATTTATCAATATATCCGCCCCCTATTACCTCAAAACAACATCCACCAGGTACCAGTTCATTATTGAAGGCCTGATGAAGACATGGTCAGGGTGGAATACCAGCCCTGAGATTAACCTTGTCCTTGAGCCAGGCGACTATACCGTCCGCTTCAGGGCAATGAATATACTTGGGGAGCTGAGTGAGGAGAAAACACTGTCCTTCACAATCAAACCACCGTTCACCAGATCTGTATGGTTCTATATACTGACAGGCATAGTGGTGGCCGGACTGCTCTTCCTTCTGGTAGTCATGAGAGAAAAAAAGTTAAAACATGATAAGAGGGTGCTTGAAGAAAAAGTAAGGCAGCGCACTCTTGAAATACAGGAGAAAAAAGAACAGATAGAGAAGCAGAGGGATGAGATAATAAGCCAGAAAGAAGAGATAACAAGCAGCATAACCTATGCCAGCCGTATACAAACAGCTATGCTGCCGGGCAGACAGCTGTTCAGAGAAACTTTTAAAGATCACTTTATACTGTTCATGCCCCGGGATATTGTCAGTGGCGATTTCTACTGGGTGGCAGGCAGCAGAGACTGTATATACTTTGCTGCAGCCGACTGTACAGGTCATGGGGTGCCGGGCGCCTTCATGAGTATGCTTGGTATCTCGCTGCTTAACGAGATAAGCAGCGATGGCAAAAATGACCTCAAACCATCGGAAATACTCAATATACTCAGAAGCAAAGTGGTGACCTCACTGTCGCATACAGAAAAAGGCAATAAGGCCATAGACGGTATGGATATATCCTTCTGCAGGTACGACAGGAGAAAGAAGCTGCTCAGCTATGCCGGGGCCTTTAACCCTCTGTACCATTTCAGGAATGGCAAACTGACCGTATATAAGGCAGACAGGATGCCAGTGGGCTATCATATAAAAACCACCGGCAGCTTTAATGATAAACAGATAAATATAAAGCCCGGCGATATTATTTATGTCTTCTCCGATGGTTTTGCCGATCAGTTTGGTGGACCGGAAGATAAAAAATTCAGCACCCGTCGCTTAAAATCATTACTGTCAGAGCTGATTGACCTGCCACTGGATGAGCAACATGATGCTCTGGAAAATAGATTTATGCAGTGGAAGGGAAACAGGGAGCAGCTTGATGACATTATCCTTATGGGTATCAAATTCTGATATCAGAAAAGCATCACTAATGTTCCATCCCTCT
>JAXHLX010000021.1:0-159578 GCA_034521735.1 Bacteroidales bacterium | reverse complement strand
TCGTACATCCGGCCTAAAAACTGCAGGCCTGCCGGCAGGCTGTCTGCTGTAAAACCCATGGGAACGGTGAAAGCCGGTTGCCCTGTATGAGGTGCAATGACCTGGCTGTTGTCGCCGCGGTACTGTTCTTCAAACAGTTCTATCCTGGCAGGCTTATTATTCCATGAGGGGTACACAATGGCATCCAGCTGTAATGAGTCCATCACTCCTTCAATGGCTTCACGAAAAGCTATGCGTTTTTTATCATTATAAGCATCGAGGCATTCAGTCTCCGGGTCGCCCCATCTGCCATTGTTGGCGGCAAACATCTCCAGCCTGTCTGCCACATATTGAGAACCTGCACCTATCCTGATAATATCTTCCAGGGTTTTGATGGTATCATTCTTAACATATGTTGTAAGGTATGATTCGAGGTCGGTGCGGAAAACCGAGCACCACTGGTCTCTCCGCAGATCGGAAAAGCCGGGTATTATAAGTGGGTCAGTTATCAATGCTCCCATTGATTCCATATCTGATAATGCCTGTTCGAACAGTTCTTTTATTTCAGGATCAGGATTATTTTCGCTCAGCTCCCTGAGGACACCTATCCTGGCCCCGTTAAGACCGTCTTTATTAAGGAATTTCATATAGTCACCGGGTATTTTGCCTCTTGAATATTTCGTAAGGGGATCTTCCGGATCATAGCCGGCCATAACCTGAAGAACCCTGGTGGCATCTTCCACGGTCCTGCACATGGGTCCCACCACGTCATTCCGCAGGTACAGGGGTATGATGGCGCTCCTGCTGATTAGTCCCAGGGTGGTCCTGAATCCTGCCAGGGCACAGTGTGAAGAGGGTCCGCGTATAGAGTTGCCGGTATCGGTACCCAGTCCGACAGTGCCTAAATTAGCGGCAATGGCCGCGGCCGTTCCGCCGCTTGAGCCTGCCGGCACATAATCGGTATTATAGGGATTACGCGTTGTTCCTGCTGTTGAGCTTTCAGTATGCATGGGACTGAAAGCCCATTCAGCCATATTTGATTTTGCAATGATAATAGCCCCTGCCTCCCTGAGCTTTTTGATAATAAAGGCATCTTCTTCAGGTATAAAATCCTTCAGTGCCAGTGAACCGCCTGTTGTTGGCAGTCCGCGTGTATTGATATTATCCTTTACAATCAGCGGTATGCCATGGAGGGGACGCAGCACAGCTGTTTCCCTGTATTCCCTGTCGAGCTTCATCTGCTTCATGCAGTGCATCGGGATTAATTATGGTTAGGGCATTGATCTCATTATTGAGCAGCTCAATCCTGCTAATATAAGCCTCAACCAGCTGCCGGCTGTTATACTTACCCTCTTCATATGCCTTGTGTATATCAGCTATGGTCAGTTCTTCCAGAGCTTCCGGTACATCGGATTGCGGTATATCACATCCAGTAAAACCAGCGATAAGTGCTATGCAGGTAATTATGATTATTTTTCGTTTCATAGGTTCAAAATTTTGCTTTGGTGTTTCTTCCTTCAGTAAATATTTAATAGTTATCAGAACCACTCGAAAAGCTCTATCCACAGGTCGCGTTCAAGTATGTAGAATAGTAATAATGTGGCTATCACACCATGGGTAAGACCCAGTGCCAGCAGGTTTTTCCACCTGAACCAGGCCAGCAGGAAGATAAGTTCCATGACGAAGGTGAAGATCATAAGGAAGAATGAAGGGTAATGCACCAGGCTGAACAGCATGGCTGTGATCAGTACGGCCTGGTATTTTTTCAGTTCCAGTCTCTCCAGTTCAACCAGGTTGTCTGCTACCAGCACCAGCATAATATATTGCTGAAAGAGTCCCCACAGCGGGTAGAGAAACAGTACGGGTATAATCCTCCAGTTCAGGATGGAGGTTGATGAGCTTGCCTGGCCCGCTATTATGCTGACAACGATGCATGCTATGGTAAAAGGGAGGATGAACATAAGCGTCTGGTTGAAGCCCTTTTTCCTGAAGCCCCATTTAGCCAGTATGTTTTTTTCCCTGACGTACCTGTAGATGATATAGCCTATCCAGAAAAAGCTTATGCCGGCCACATAAAAGGCCATCATATTAAGCCATTCCATCATAATAAACTTGAGGGCTGCGGTGGCAAGGATACCGGCAAGCTCAAAAGTGGTATATTCCGAGGGGCGGCTATCACCTATCTCAAGGCCTTTAACAGCGTCAGTATAATAATGAGATATGCTTTGTAATAGCCGCATAGTATTATTTTTTTCCTATTGTAAAATAAGCGCCAAAAGGGCAGACAGAAAAATATTTACCAGGAAATAATTATTTATCCGGCCTGAAGTAGGGTTCAGTTAAGTTTTGTCAGCTCCAGTTTCCTGAACTCCAGCTCTGATCCTTCAGCCTGCACAGCTATCTGTCCGGCGGTGGCCGTACAGTCATAACCGTGGTTAACAAGCTCATCGTTAACCCATACTTTTATATCATCACCGGAACATTCTATAACCATTTTATTCCATTCGCCGGGAGGATTCTCCGCACCGTCGGTCAGGTTCTCTATGCGCCGTCTTTTACCTTCTGAAACACCCCATTCTTCCTGTGGTCCGCGTCGCTCAACCATATTATCCACTTTTATGTCTTCCTGTATACACCAGAAATCACCGGCATGCTCATGCTGCATCTGCACCTCTATTGATCTGGGAAACATATCATAAAGAGCGCGGGGTGTGGATACATGAATCAGTATGCCACAGTTACCAGGCTTCGAAACAAAGCGGTATTCACATGCGAGCCTGTAATCGGAATATACATCATTGGTTATCAGATGTCCTACCGGGGCCCCGAGACTTACAAGCATACCATCACGTATGATAAAGGGATTTATGGCGTCCGGATTATCATCCATGGCCGGCACATCGGTATGCCAGTTGTCGAGATTATCGCCTATAAGATCTATTCTTTTGTCGCGATTGCATGCCGCAATAAGAAGCATCAATGCCATAATAATTGCTGTGTACTTTTTCATTGGAGCGGATTTTATCTTGTTTAAAAAATTTATTCAATGCTTTTTTACTGTACAAATTCCGGATGATGTTAATATTTGCACTAATATTTGGTAAATTTAGTTATTCAAAAATAAAATATCCTGTTATGAGAATTATTTTATCTGTTATACTGTCACTTACATTAAGCCTGAGCCTTGATGCACAGGGCTATGAGGCTCAGGGACTATGGCATATCACCGGGGGTTCTGACACCGGGAGGGCATAATGCCATTACCGATGTAAGCGGTGTTAAGGTGGGTCATACAACAATTATCTCAGGCGATAATGTCAGGACCGGTGTAACAGCCATATTGCCCCATGAGGGAAATATCTATAATCTTAAGGTTCCGGCAGCCATATACGTTGGCAATGGCTACGGCAAACTGACGGGCATTAGCCAGGTAAGGGAACTGGGTAATATTGAAACGCCTGTTGTCCTTACCAATACCATGAGTGTACCCGCGGCTTTTGATGCACTGATAACATATACCATTAATGAGCCTGGCAATGAGAATGTGCGTTCGGTTAACGGCCTGGTGGGGGAGACAAACGATGCTTACCTGAATGATATACGGGGAAGGCATGTCAGGGAATCGCATGTACTGGACGCCATTGACGGTGCAGTCACGGGCGCTGTTGCCGAGGGCAATGTGGGGGCCGGTACCGGTACGGTATGTTTTGGCTTCAAGGGAGGCATAGGAACATCATCCAGGATCCTGCCGGAGTCGCTTGGCGGCTATACGGTGGGTGTGCTGGTGCAGACTAATTTCGGTGGTGTCCTGCAGGTTGACGGTGTGCCGGTGGGCGAGGAGCTGGGACGTTTCTCTTTCAGCCGTAATGTGAACGCCGGAGCTGACGGGTCATGCATGATAGTCGTTGCCACCGATGCTCCTGTTGATGCCCGTAACCTGGAGCGTATTGCCGCAAGGGCTATAATGGGACTGGCAAGGACAGGTGGCATAGCTTCCAATGGCAGCGGTGATTATGTGGTGGCTTTTTCCGTTGCGCCGGGAAACCTTATTGACAGTGATGAAAGGCAGCCCTTGCTGCAGGGAGAATTTCTGGCTAACAGTTCTGTCTCACCACTCTTTCTGGCAACCATAGAGGCGACGGAGGAGGCAATTTTAAATTCACTTTTCGCAGCGGAGACAATGACGGGCCATGATGGTCACAGGGTTGAAAAGCTGCCCATTGATAAGGTGATGGAGATTATGAATAAGTATAACAGGGTAGAGAAAGATGACTAAGATTATTGGCGTTGTAGGAGGTATGGGAACATACGCGGGCATAGACCTGCTGAAAAAGATAGCGGATAATACGGGTGCCGGAAATGACAGTGAGCACCTGCCTGTGGCAATGCTCTCACTGCCGGGCAGTATAGCGGACCGTAGTGAATACCTTTTTGGTGAGGTGGATGAGAATCCGGGTTATGCCATAGCCGAAGTGGTAAAAAAGCTAAGCAGTACGGGCGCCACCATATTCGCTCTGCCCTGCAATACCGCTCATGTGCCGGAGATACTGCAGCCGGTGCTGGATGGTATGCCTGAAGGATGCAAACTTGTTAACATGATAGGGGAGGTAGCTGATTATATATCCATTGCTTATCCCGCTATTAATAATGTTGGCATACTGGGCACCAACGGTGTATACAGGAGCAGGGTATATGATAAGTACCTGTCTGCTGCAGGTCTCAGCACTGTCTACCCGGATGAAGAGGTGCAGTACAGGATGGTGCACCCTGCCATCTACGATATGGAGTATGGCATTAAAGCTATGTCTGAGCCGGTAAGCATGAGGGCTGCCGGCGACCTGATGTCAGTGGCCGGCATGCTTATCAAAAAGGGTGCACGGCTTATAGTTCTGGGATGCACAGAGATACCTCTGGCTGTCACCATGGACAAGATTGAGGATGTGCCCCTTATTGATGCCAGCAATATACTGGCAAAGGCCCTGGTGCGGGAAGCTAAAGCTTAGTACTCCTTCGCTCTTGCATCTGCCGGCAGCTTTATTGTAAGACCGGCTTCCTGAGGTGCTTGGTGGTACATGTCAGTACCTCCAGCTTGTGAGATCGGCACCCGGAGGAGCTGATTTCGTCAGTACTTCCAGCTTGTAAGATCGGCACCCGGAGGAGCTGCTTCTTCTATACGTTTAAGAATTTTGGGTACATACATCTCGTTATACCTGAGTCTTGACAGATAGTTTGGCCTGGTCTGGTCGCCGTTCCAGCAGTGCTCTGCCCTGTCGCCATAATCAATCTCGCCGCCGTAACACGGATCGGTGGTGCCCTCCAGGAAATCTTCCATCAGGTATACCGCATTATTGAGGTAATAATTATCCATATCACCCACGTAGATATGTATCTTGCCTTCAAGCTTGGGACCCAGTGTCTGCCAGTCGCGTTCAAGTATATACCTCAGGTCATAGTTTTCTTTCCAGTATTCAGCCACTTCATGATCAATCTCGCCGCTCATCTTGTTAAATATCCTTTTGGGATAGCCATCAGCACCCATAGGCGAAAATACCGCCTCCCAGATATCCCATTGTCCCCCCGAGCGTGTTTTGTTGCCAAGGACCAGCTCCAGGTGGTTCTCGCTCATAACCGATGCGCTTATCTGCCCCAGCCAGTTGCGTCTGCCCGGCCTGATAAGCTTGCTGAAGGGCCCTTCGTAATAATAGGCATTACTGTCCTGGTAAATATTTATCAGCTCATAAGCCCTGAAATCTATGGGATCCGGACAGGCAGCGAAGCAGCCGTTATATTCATCCGGGTAGAATACCTGTGCTGCCAGTGCTTCCCATCCGCCGGTGGAGCCACCGTAGAGGAAGCGGGCCCATCCTTCACCTATACCCCTGAACTGCTTTTCTATATAAGGTATAAGTTCATATGTTATGGCATCACCATAAGGACCTAAGGAAGCTGAGTTAACAGCATATGAATCGTCATAGTAAGGGTTTGAGTGCTGTATCTCAATTATCAGCATGCGCGGAAAATTATCTGACACCCATTTTTTATAAAAATCATATGCTGCCTGTTGTTGTATGCTGGCATATCCGCCAAGACCGAAACGTTCACTGTAGTCCTGCTGGAGATCTTCATCCGGCGGCTCTGTTCTGAAGCCTCCGAAATCATGTGGGTAATGACCATGGAAGATGCATATGGGATATTGTGCTTCAGGGTGTTCATCAAAACCTTCCGGCAGCAATACATGTGCCCCCAGGTAAACAGGCCTGCCCCAGAATTCTGTCAGCAGCTCACTCTGCATCTTGATATGTTTAATATATTTTGTGTCTTCGGGTTGTTCAATCGGGGGATTAACCTCGGTGAGCACCAGGTCAATAACCTGCTTTTCCTGTGGGTCAATGTTTAGCTTTACAGGCTTGCTGTATAAGTTACCCGGCGCTCTTCTTAGGTTCTGCCCGGCACCCCTGTTAAGGGGCAGCTTTACGGTATGGCCGGTTGAAAGATCAAAGCTTTCATATTTATGTAATAAGGCCTGCAGGTAATATTCACCTGGAGGAAGATCGTTAAGATCGGCTATGGGGTAACCGAAAATACCGCTTCCTATAAGGCGCGATTCACCCTTCCATTTTTCAACATCCATACCAAATACCTGTTGCGAGCTGTAGCCTGCGCTGGTCTGGTAGCGTGGCTCAGGCTCATTTTCTTTTGAGATAAAAAGGAGCAGGCGTCCGTCTTCCGGCGATAGCAGCAGGCTGTCAGCAGCAGTTATCGAGAATATAAGCTCAGATGACGGCTGATTCTGACATGAGTGGAATGACAGGGCAACAGTAAGGAGGATTATTAGCATTGAGAGCGGCCTTTTCATGATATTATTTTTTTAAGGTTAGTCGGGAATATCTTAAATACAAAATAAATATACGAAATGAATATGAACTTAGCGAAGCGGTATGAACCGAATATTGGAACGGGGCAGCGTTTTTAGTTTAGAGGTGAATAAAATAAAAAAAATGGTGCGCTAAGGTTGCCGCACCATTTTGAGAATACCTGAACAGGGTTTGATTTTATTTCTTGCCCTGCAATGTGGCTGTTTGCAATGTTTAAGAGCCTGGCAGATCAGTTCTGGAAGCTTATACTCATTTCAGCTATTTCCTTTGGGTTGTAAGGTGATAGCAGTGGCAGTCTTTCTACCAGCACATCATGGTCGTCGCCAGGTGATGTGCCGCCCTGTATAAATCCTTTATTATCAAAGAAACCGGGTGCTTCAGTATTGTAGAGGTAGGTATCTATGCTTTCCTGGCTTATATTGGGCCATACCTCATATATCTGTGCTGGTAAACACGTTCCTGATAGAGTAATCTTCCAGCAGTACTGACCTTGATGGTTCATCAAGATAGCTGCCGGGCAGGCCAACTTCGGCAACGCCAATATCAAGTGTAGCATCCCCGGAGGCCACAAAGGCCCAGTTGAAACCTGCATCTCCATTAAAGAATATTGCATTAGGATGGTTTGAGTTGCCATAAACATCGATCTTGTCACCTTCTTTGCCAACGAACATCTTGAGGGCATTTACGGAGTAGGGATTATCAAGAGGATCGGCAAGGTCCAGTCCTGATGCTGCTATAAGCATATGGGCATCGTAAGCTCTTTCGCCGGCCTCACTGTAATCGATACGGAAGACTGCGCTGGCTGTGTTCTCCTCTTTACTGCGATCAATATTATAAGGCTTGAGTATTGCCACGCCCTTAACGGGATTGCGGTTCCAGAAAATCTGCATGGCGAAGCCTCCGTCCTCATTACCTTCTGATTCGGCATCAGTAATATTCAGCTGGAATTCCCAGGTCTGCCCTTCAAAATATGGATTTTCCATTACTTCAAGGTTCTTGATACGGCCATCATCATCGCTGGTATAGCTTAAAGACATGGGTTTGTTGATCTCATACCTTGCAATACCCTTTATTATATCTTCAACAATATTGCCTCCGCTTTCACCTATATGGATGAAGTGGGCAAGGTGGCGATAAATAAGGTTGCCGTTTATTGGCTCAACTGATTTTGTGCCGGCATCAGGCACATTAAAGCTGATAGCGTCAGGGATTTCAATACTGAACTTATCGGGAAGTATTGATTCCTCTTCTTGTCCGGGTCCGCCTGACTGTTCACATCCTGTGAAGAAGACGGTGATAGCTGTTGCTAAGCTGATGATTAAGAATACTTTCTTTTTCATGATTTCTGTGTTTTAAATGGTTATTTGATCATTTGTTTATTGTCGTCTTTCACTACCATCACACAGAAGTTTGCTTTTACCCTTATGCGTGAGACAATTTTTTTTGGGAAGATCCTTTACTTCCTTATCCGGCGCTACCATCTCCGGCAATACTGCGACGGTCAAAGGAGAACTTTGGCTAATACAGCCGGAATTAAAGCTCAGTCAAAGTAGACCGTATCACGTACTACGGATGAGGCGGCGAAGAAGCCGACGGCCCCGTTATTAAGATTGGTGTGGAGGTTGCCGTGCATAACATCGAACCATCCGCCCCGCCAGTCGGTTTCAGACAGGAGGCTGCGCAGGTACCGTTCATGATCAGGTGAAAGCGAGTATTTGGTCCTGATAATCCTGGAGCCTGCCGGGAATGAAAGTGTTTCAGCATCGGGCTTAAAGAACTGGTTAACATCAAGAGTGGATAATTTATAGGTATAGAACAGCGATTGTTCCATCTGTCCGCTTGACGACTCCCATTCAACCCTGTATTCGGTATAGGCAGGGGTGTCACTCTCCCTGGGATAAATCATATAATAGCCCTGTTTGCCAGGATCTTCATAATAGATGAATTTTTTGAGAGGGCTGACCGGGACCATATAAGCCCCGGCGGCAAATTTATATTCACCTGCCACTATATATAACCAGTAAACCTTGTTTACCACTCCTCGCAGGGATGGATCAGCAAGATATAAGCCTGGACTGTTTGTGTCTTCAGTAAGTATATGGTAATTATTGCCTTCAATAAAGGCCACTGTAGCATTTGATACCGGCTGCGGTGACCTGTTGGGATTGCGTACCGGAAGACTGAGCTGAACATAATTCAGTCCGGGTTGATTTGTAAGCATTGCTTCAACTACCAGCCTGGGAGTAATGTTATCGTCAAGCTGCCAGTCAAGTGGTTCCTCGCAGGCGTTGATGAGCAGTAATATCGGTATTATGGTTAAAAATTTCTTCATATCAGAAATTAAAATGATAGCTTATTGAAGGCACTGCACCGTGTACATACATCATCGATGAGCTTGCAGATCGGGTTCTTCTGATCTGTCGGAAGGCACTTTGAGGGCACCGCTGTCATCAATAATCTTATTGAAATTTATTGTAAAGGGGTTTTTCCTGCCATAGGCATTGTATAAGGCTATTTTAAGTGAATGCCTGTACCGTGAACCTTCCCTGTTAAGCCTTATTTCCGTTGAAAGGTCCAGCCTGTGGTAGTCGGGCAGCCTGTCATTATTGCGGCTGTCATAAAAGGGCACCTGGTAACCTTTATAATAATAGAAGCCTGTGGGTGTTGTGATAGGGCTGCCGGAACAGTAAGTCCAGTTAGCTGAGAACATCCAGCCCGGGAATATGTTCCAGTCGATATGGGCAGTGAAATTATGTGGTCTGTCATAGCGCGAAGGGAATGGTTTATCATTATTGAGATCATTAATATCGAGTATAGTCCTCGACCAGGTATATGAGATCCAGCCTGTTGGGTTGCCAGCCGCTTTGCGCAGCAAAGTTTCCAGTCCGTATGACCGGCCTTCTGCCGTATCTCAGTTCCCCTTCCACATGGGGATTAAAAAGCATGTATGCATGGTCCACATAGCTTACATAATTATCTATTACCTTATTATAAAGTTCAATATCAAATGAATATTTACTATGCTTTGAATGAATGCTTAAACCAAGTGAAACCTGGCGGGATGAGGCGGGCTTTATATTTGGCCCGGCAGGCAGCCATACTTCCATGCTGGTAAAAGGACTGATGGAGTTTGTGATAAGGTGCTCAAACTGGACATTCTGTGTATATGAAAGGCTGCTTGTGATATGGCCTGTAATATCGTAGGAGAGGTTTAGCCTGGGCTCAAGGACTGAATAACTGTTGTATTTTTTATTTGATGTATAATTGATGGTATCAACGGGACGGTAGTTTTCATTATATACATATTCAACAGTTGGCCCCCTGTTAAACCAGTTGGTCCATCTTAAACCGTAATTGAATCTTAAGCCATCAAGAATCTCATTTTCAAAGTCAAGGTACATCGCAGTTTCATCCGCTCTCTTAAGGGGCACACCCCTTGCCAGTGGATCAGGATTGCTGCCGCTGTAATAGTTGCCCGGTGAATAATTATGAGATGATAAAAGCATACCGGCCCTGTATATATTACCGGGTGAGGCATAAAACGCAAAGTCCGTTTTCAGTGCTGCAAGTGATATCCCGGTATTCCACCTGTTGTTATCCTCATATGAAGTATGCAGGTTGTAGTCGTAGTTACTGATAATGAAGCTGGTATTTGAGAACATGCGGTCTCCGAAAACGTGATTCCACCTGAGGTTACCGGCAAGGTTATTCCATCCTATCCCGCTGGAGCTCCGGTTATTGTTCCGGTTCTTAAACTTGTCGGCACCCGAATAAACCGAAAGGAATATCCTGTTATTATTATTGATCCTGTAATTATACTTTATATTGAAATCGTGGAAATGCAGCAGTTCAATGTTTTCATTCTGGCCTGAGAATAACCATTTGAAGTGTGACCGCCGGGCAGATATATAATATGTGCTTTTGCGATTAAAGAGCGGTCCTTCAATATTAATTGTAGTAGCTATGGGTCCGGTATTTCCATTGAGGGACAAACCATTGATATTTCCTTCCTTCAACTTAACATCAATAACTGATGAGACCCTGCCTCCGAATGAAGCCGGCATATTACCCTTATATACTTTTATACTGTTTAGTGATGCGGCGGTAAAAACACTGAACAGCCCCAGCATATGTGCCGGATTGTACACAGGTGCTTCATCCACCAGTATCATATTCTGATCGCGGGCGCCACCCCTTACATGGAAGATTGTTGAGCCGTCGCCGTAAAAATTAATACCCGGCATGGTCTGAAGGGATTTTATTACGTCTGACTGACCGAGGAAGCCCTGTATATTGCTTACATCAGAGGGCTTAAGGTAAAACTCACCGGTTCCGCCATCAGGATTATAATCAGTATCACTGCCTGAGACAACAATAACTTCCTCAAGCTTTTTAAAAGCCTGTGGCAGTTTTATCTCCACATATTTATCCTTATCAAGTACAATAGATCTTTGATCCTTTTTATATCCCAGGAAGGAAAAAGTCAACAAGTATTCACCCTCTTCAAGGGTAAGCGAAAAGTAAGCGTAGCCATTGGTCATTGCTCCCTTGCCGGTTTTATTATCGCTTATGGTTGCGCCAATGAGTGCCTCGCCTGACTCGGAGTCACGAATATAACCTGAGAGGGTATGTTTCTCTTTTATTTGAGTCTTTTCCCGGGGTAATTCAGCCTGCGCAGCTTTTTTGAGTATTATATGTTCATCCATTATTGAAGAGGAGATGCCAAACTTTAGCAGGTCATTAAGAATAGTTTTTATTGAGGCATCCTGATAATCGACACTGATAAGAGAATCAACAGGTATTGTTACGGGATTATATGAAAACTTGTAAGCGCTTTTGTTTTCAATGGCCGAAAGCAGGCTGTCCAGCCTCTGATTTTCCAATGATACAGATATCTTATTCCCGGGATTCTGGGCAATAAGGTCAAAAGGATATATCAGGAAAAGCAGGGTAAGCAGGCATATAGATCTTCTCGTTATCATAATCCCCCTTCTGATATAAATTATCTTATTATTATATCCTTAGCTGTTTTTTCGATATTAAGGTCCAGTGTAGCTTCAATTGTTTCCAATACGTAATCAAGGTCTTTATTATTAAAGGTAACAGTAATACTTTTATCAAATGTAGCGCTTCGTTCAATTTCGATATTTACATTGTAAACTTTTTGAAGCGTTTCAGCTACCTGATCAAGTCCGGTATCATTGAAAACAATATTTCTTGTTTTGTAGGAGTCAAAATTAGGATCTTCATTATAGTCTTTATCAACGATATATGTTCTTGTGTCAACCACTGCTTTTTCTCCTTTAACCAGCTGGGCGGATAGTTCCCTGCCTGCTTTGCCGTAAAGTGCCACCCTGCCCTCGGCAACAATTACTGTGACCCTGTTTGCGCTATCGGTAGCATCCACATTGAAAGCAGTCCCAAGCACTTTAACTATTATATCTTCAGCTTCAACAGAGAAGGGTTTGAGTGAGTCTTTTGCAACATCAAAGTATGCTTCTCCCTCGAGCATAAGCTTACGGGATTCATCACCGAAATCCTTATGGTACCTTATTTTCGAACCGGCGTTCATGGTCACGGCTGATCCGTCAGGCAATATTACCTCACTCACTTGAGCACCTGCAGTGAGTTTTTCATATTGAGAGTTTTGGTGAATAAGCAATCCTGATAAAGCGATGATAGCCCCTGCAAAAACGGCGGCGGCCAGCCTTATGACAAACGGCATTCCGGTAATTCTTCCCGCAGGTTTGCTGGTAGCGGTTGACCTGCTGAACTTTTCCCATTCTTTATCCAGGTCTATAGTTTCAATTTCTTTAATATCGCCGGTTTTTTCCCATAGTGTGGCGTACTGATCAAAGATCTTCCGGTTAACCTTATTCTCAGTAAGCCAGTTATCAAGAGCCTGCAGGTCCTTAACAGAAGCCTCGCCTGATAAGCGGCGGGCTATCAGGTCAACAGGGATATTATGTCCGGGTTTATTGTTCATTATAAATATTTCTGCTCAATTATATCACACATACAATTCATTTTACCCTTATCTTATTTACAATAATTGTGATATTACAATAAATATTACTATCATCAGCAGGTCTTTAAGTTCTTCCCTTAATATCCTGAGTGCCTTTGACATTTGCGCTTCAACCGTTTTAACGGATATATTCATTACTTCTGCAATTTCGGAATATTTTTTTTCCTCGAACCTGCTCAGCCTGAAAACCTGTGCACATTTCTCCGGTAAGTTTGATATAGCGGCAGATATACGTGCCTCTGTTTCTTCCGATTCAAGCTTATCGTCATCAGTTGCAATCAGCTGATCCGGCATATCTGTGTCGCCTGCTATTTCATTATGGAAGCGGCTGCGGTCCCTGAGATGGTTCAGGCTCCTGTTATGGACAGCCGTATACAGGTATGCCCTCAGGGGGCGGTCAAGGCTGATGGTATTTCTTTTTTCCCAGATATTGATAAATACCTGGTGCACTATGTCCTTAGCCGTATCATGATCATTGACCAGCTTGAGGGCATAGTAGCTGAGGGCGACAAAATATTCCCTGAAAATCTTTTCAAAAAATACTTTATCGGAAAGTGATCCTCCTATGTCTGTATTATCCTTCAAAAGGCAGATATATAGGGATCAAAAATAATGAATTAGATGAGATAAATAAATACGGTATTTAATGCATGATCACTATTCCTCCGCCGCTGCTTCCACCGAAGCGCGGATTCACGACATTGCTGTATATTGATCCGAAGGTATATGATAATCCGAAGTTTACAAAATACCTGTAATTTGTCTGCAGTTCTCTCTGGCGAAGCAATATCTCCTCTGATGTTGCGCCTCCCTTGACAAGGGCTATCTGGTTACGTATAAATGAATAGCTGCCTCCCATGTTTATACTCAGCCCCTTGGCTACCCTCCAGCTGATATTACCATTGATTGAAAGCTGGTTCTCAGAGAAATCCCTCAGGTAGTTAGACCAGCTCGCAGACAGGTTTATCCTTCCCCATTTCTGAATAACCTCAAAGGCACCCCTAAGTGAATGGGCAAATAACCCTTCCTCGGTTTTTTCATATATTGTTGTGTCAGCATAATCATTATACATATAGCCTATTGAATAAAGAAATCTGAACTGCCTTCGTGTTGATTCCGAATATGGGAAGACATTGAATTCAATTCCAGGCATAAAATTCACATTGAGGTCATAATTACTGTATGTTGAAGAAGATATATCTGCCGAGCCACCGTATGACCAGTGATCACCAACGCTTTTTACTATAAGCGCACTTGCAGACCGGGTTGTCCTTACACTTTCATAAAGATCCTCATTTATTTCAAACTCATCTTTGCTGTATGAATACCTGAGGTCAAGTTCAACCTTCCAGTCTTCAGTGATCTTGTTGGCAGAAACACTCCCGTATGTATTATAATTACTATAGCTTGACTGACCGTGCATGAAGCCTGAGATTCTGGCACTGAAGACCCAGTTATTCCAGTTATCTGTGGTTACTTCAGAGGATATAGCTTGCGAAAAGCTAATATTCATATGTTCAGCCAGTGGTGTTTTAAGCACATACCTCATCAGGCCCATTTTCAGTGTTTTCACCTCTTTGTCCCTTCTTTGTTCGTAAGTCTCGTCCGGCGATGAGGAATAAGTCAGCGTATCGTCCATTCCTTCATATTTTCCCTGGCCTTCAAGGAACATGTAATATTCCCTGCCTCCTGAGGCATTGGACTGGGAGGTGCTGATAATGATAAGATCGGCAAATTTGCGGTCGCGTACATAATTGATAAAGGGAATATTCTCCTTCAGGTAGCTGGAGGCATCCATATATACATTTAAAGCATCCTTTCGGAGGCTGTCTGACTGATTTGCTCCTTCTTTATTTATTCCTTCCTGTGCATATATTGATGCTGATATAGCGATTATGCAGATGAATAATACTGTTTCTCTCATGGTTGTCAGGATTGTCTGGTTTTTGCAGATGATATGTAATTTAAACGCTAATGTATTACTTATTTAATAAACATCATTTTACATCTATGTTATTTTTTGTTAATATAAAAAATGGCATGGGCCGCAGGGCCCACACCATCAGGTCTAACGTGTCAGGTTTAAACCAGGTATTAATCAGTATCTTTAAGCTGCCCGCCTTTCATCTTCCAGTATCTGCCTCCTGCTTCCCAGGACTGTAAACCGCAACCGAAATAATCATCGCGCATAATGTCTTCAAGGTCTTCATCAAAGAATATCGTAAGGTTATCAGGGATATAAAGCCTGATCTTTACAAATCCGCCGGACCATTTATTGCCGGGAGGAACGGTAAAATATTCATCGGCAACTATTATATTGTTTTCTATATTAAGATTATATATCAGGCTCTCTGCTTTCGCCTTTGCATCTGAATGTGTACCTCCGTTTGAATATCTCACCACCTTTATATGAGCCTCTTCTTCGGTATGGTAAATATTTATTTCAGGTGTGCCGTATATAACTTTTTCTTCTTCTTCAAAGTACAGGCTGAATTTTTCAAAGGGAATTTTAACTTTTTTGTCGTAATCCAGCTCTGCCACCCTGTTGTCAAGACTGACATACAAAGTGTCACTTGCGGGTAGCTGAATATGTTCTGTTGTTCTGCCCGAACTGGAGAAGCCTATACCTTCAGTGAAAAGGATGATAGCCAGTGCTGTGCAGCTGAGTACCCAGATTAATAGCATGGACAGGTTCAGTGCCAGGTCCCTTACCCTGAACTGGAATACCATTCTTATGCCCCAGTAGATAAGGGCCAGCAGGGGAAGTCCTATGACGAGGCTGACGAGAATTGTCATCCAGACAGCCATGGGTGGCTCCGTTATGAATAACAGGAAATCGGGCAGGTAAAGAATTGAGGATTCCATAAAGCCGGGCATGAAAATGGAGGAGCTGAATATTGTAAAAAAGATAAAGCTGAAAAGAGCCGAAAACCCTCCGATGATAAAGGCCACTCCTGTTATTGCCAGTACAACCCTGAAAAGGATAATAAAAAATTTACCAAAAGCCCTGAATATTTCGTTAAAGGCGTTTCCTACCCCGGCTGCAGTTTCACCGGCCTGTATCCTTGCTCCTGTTTGCGGGTCCCGGTCAGCTGCCGGCTTGTTTCTCCCGGGGCGGTATGACCCCGGGGATGAAGGGAGGGCAATCCATAATATTATATATACCAGTGCTCCGACAAAATAGGCCAGGGTGAAAAGTACAAACAGTATGCGTATCCATACCGCATCTATACCGGTGTAGTCCGCAATGCCGCTGCATACACCTCCAAAGACCGAGTTGCCGGTTTTACGGTACAGCTTCTTTTGCGGCCTGTGCCGGTAGTCTTCTGCCGTTTCAGACTCCAGGTCGCCGGCTATCTCTTCCGCCGTGCCCATGGTTGATATCATTTCTTCAACCTCCTCTTTTGATATAACGGCGGTTTGCCATGATGGGCGGGATTGAAAAAGCTCTGCTATCCTGGCTTCAATATCATCAATGATCTCACTTCCGCCGGGCATACCGGACAGCCTGTTTGTTACTGATTGAAGATAATCGCGCAGCATTTCATAAGCATCGTCGCTGATCTGAAAGACGATACCCGCTATATTTATTTTTATTGATTTTTCCATTTTTGATCTGATCTTTTGCGATTAGCTTTATTTGTTTCTAATATATTTCACTGATTTAACCAGTTCATCCCATGATTTATCCAGTTCGACAAGATATTCACGGCCTTTATCCGTTAACTCGTAGTATTTTCTTGGAGGACCCTGGGACGATTCTTCCCATCGATAACTTAACAGCCCGGCATTTTTCTGCCTGGTAAGAAGGGGGTAAAGTGTGCCTTCAACAATTATTACCCTGGCCTCCTTGAGCTTGTTTATTATATCGCTGGCATAGCAGGAATTATCAGATATTACAAGCAATATGCAATATTCCAGTATACCCTTGCGCATTTGTGCTTTATTGTTTTCAACGTTCATGATAATTAATATTAACTGTTACCCACTTTAATAAAATGTCAGGTTCCGGTGTTATTTACAGGTTCATTTTATCTTTGACATTGTCAAACTCCTGCCTGACAGAGTCTTTTATATTATGTATATTGACAGGATCACCCTTCATCTCTATTTTCTGAGCCGTTGTTCTGGCCTCGGGCAAAACGATCCATAATATCAGATAGATAAGTATACCCAGTCCGCCGGGCAGGCTTATGACAATGAAAATCACCCTTACAATCCAGGGGTCCATCCTCCAGTAGGCGGCCATGCCCGAGCATACACCTGCAATAATCCTGTTGTCCGGATCACGATACATCCTCCTGTATGTTGTGCTGCCGGACTTTCCTGCCCTGCACCGCTGTCGTCGTGTATGTCTTCAGGTGTCCCGAGAATACTTATCACTTCCCTCACATCCTCGATGGTGATCACCTGCTTGTAATCATTTATCCTTGCTTTTAACAGGTCAGCTATCCTGGCCTCTATATCAGACATTATCTCTGCCGAACTTGACTCCCTGGCAAAATACCTGTCAAGGCTGCGCAGATAAACCTTTAATTCAGTGTAGGCATCTTCATCAATATGAAAAGCCATTCCTCCGATGTTTATGCTAACTGTAATTTTCATTTTTATAATACCTTTTTGAACATTGTAGTGTTGGATACAAAGATATGGTAAAAAATAAATACTATGCAATACATAGTACTAAAAAAATTAAAATTATTTTGTTAATGTTTTGTTATGTGTTGTGAGACAGCATTATACAGATAATAAAATTAAGATGATTTATATTATTTTTTATTTTCCTGTAAATTATGGCTTTTTTTGTTTATAACATGCTTAATTTTGCAGGTAAATCATCATTCGTTTATCATAAACGAGGAAGAACCATAGTACTTGCAGAGCATCCCTTTAACTCAGATATTGTTTCACTGTTTACGGGAGATCTTTTTTGAATCCGGATATTATCCTGAACAATATTTGTATTTATTATCTTTATGATATATTAGGGTAAAGAATCATGACCATTAAAGGAACATAAAAGTTTTTTGTAATTATTTGTGACAAGAGTTTTTAAACGTATGAAAAAATATAACTGGGGAATAATCGGTCCGGGACGCATAGCACGTAAATTCACTGCCGGCTTAAAACAACTGGAGAATGCAAGGCTGCATTCAGTTGTATCGAGAAGTGAAGAGAGAGCAGAGGCCTTTGCCACTGAACATGGCTACAGCAAAGCATATGGTGATTATCTTGCCTTTGCTTCCGATCCTGAACTGGATATTGTATACGTGGCAACACCTCATTCACATCATCATGAGCACAGCCTCCTGTGCCTGAGGAACGGCAAGGCGGTGCTGTGTGAAAAGCCTTTTGCCCTTAACAGCCTGCAGCTTGATGAGATTATTAATGCTGCCATGGAGAACAAAGTGTTCCTGATGGAGGCCCTGTGGCCCCCTTTCCAGCCTTCATATATAAAAGCCCGTGAAGTGATAATGGACGGCAGGGCCGGAAAGGTACAGTATATTATATCAAAATTTTCGTTTAAGGCACCTTATGATCCTGAAGGAAGAGCATTTAACCCGGAGCTCGCAGGCGGCGCCCTGCTTGATATTGGCATATATCCTGTTATGGATGCCTTAAGGTTTATGGGTAAGCCTGACAATATAGAGACAAGCACTGTTTTTGCAGGTACCGGCGTTGATGAGTCCATAGCTATATTATTCGCTTATGCAGACGGAAGGGGAGCATCTCTGTACAGTTCTTTCGGCAATGACGGCGGTATAAGCACCGAAATAATATGTGAGAAGGCCAATATCTCTCTTGGCAGGGGCAGGGACATGATCCAGCATGTGAAGATTGAGTATGCCTGCGGCGACACCGAGGAGTTTACTTATAAACCCGAAGGCATGGGCTTCCAGTATGAGGCAGAGGAGGTGATGGATTGTATTGACAAAGGCTCGAAAGAGAGTGCTGTTGTGCCTCTGTCTTTTAGCCGCGATCTGCTGGCCACTCTGGACAGGATACGAAAGAAGGCCGGGATAATATACCCGCCTGAAAAATGAATATCATGAAACGAGCGGTTCCATGACAACAAAATTTTTAAACGGAAGAGGGCAGAGGGAATGAGTATACAGGCAGATGAAATAACGAGCGACAGGCTCTTCCGGAAAAAGCTGCTGCTGAGTATGCTTTTACCGGGCGCCTTTATTGTCCTCTTATGGCTGATCCTGTTCCTGCAGTCGCAACTGGAATCAGGCTTGTATTTCCTGGGGATATATCCCCTGAAAGCAGAAGGCCTGCATGGTATAATTACATCGCCCTTTGTTCACAGCGACAGTGAACATCTTTTTAATAACAGTGTTCCTCTTTTTGTTCTTGCCACTGCCGTTTTCTTTTTTTACTCGGAGATAGCTATCCGTGTAACTGTTTACTCATGGCTGCTCACTGGTTTATTTGTGTGGATAGCGGGAAGGGAGGCATGGCATGTTGGTGCGAGCGGACTGGTATACTCACTCGCTTCCTTTCTTTTTTTCAGTGGGTTTTTACGGAAGCATTTCCGCCTGATTGCATTATCCTTACTGGTGGTGTTTCTGTATGGCTCAATGGTCTGGGGTATGTTCCCCTTTGTGGATATACATGTGTCGTGGGAATCACATATGCTGGGAGCGGGAGCGGGACTGATACTGGCCATCCTGTACAGGAAGGAAGGACCACAGCGTAAGCTGCCTGACTGGTATTATGAAGAGGATGACGATGAGTCAGATGTGGACTATGCAGAAGAGAGAGACAGTGAAAGCATGGAAAATCAATAATCAGAAGAATGCTATGATAAAAAGATCAGCTTTATTAGTCCTTTTTATGGTAATGATGGCATATTGCTGCCAGGCCATGGCGCATAAAGGTTCTTTGAGCGATACTTTAACACTTAGCCCTGATGAAGTAACGGGTATATTTGAGAGCGAGGAGATACTGGATATCAGTCTCCGCTTCGATATCACTGAATTTATGCGCAAAAAATCCGATGAGGAGTATATGGATGCAGTGGTCACAATATATAACAGTTCCGTAGATTCAGTGAGCTATGATATCAAGCTCAGAGCAAGAGGCAACTCCAGGCGCAAATTATGTTCCTTTCCTCCCATAAGGCTGAATTTTAAGGATACACGCACGGCGTATGGCGATATTGACAGCATGAAAAACATTAAGATGGTTACCCATTGTAACCCGGCCAACCCATACGAAGGATATATATTAAAGGAATACCTTGTATATAAATTATATAACCTGGTCACCGATTACAGTTTCAGGGTACGCCTGCTGAGAGTGAAATACATAGATACCGGTAAAAGGGGAAGATACTACAGTCAATACGGCTTTTTGATTGAGCCACTTGACCTGCTGGAGCAGCGTATGGATGTTTTTGAGATAGAGAATATTCCACTCAGATACTCTGACCTGCTGCCTGATGTACTCGACAGAATGGCCATCTTCCAGTTTATGGTGGGTAACCCCGACTGGCAGGTTGCCTCATACCATAATATAAAGATCATAAAGAACAGGTATCAGTTGAAAGGTGTAGCCGTTCCCTATGATTTTGATTATTCCGGGTTTGTAAACACATCGTATGCCCTGCCTGCAGAGGCTCTGCATATTGAAAATGTAAGGCAGAGGGTTTTTCTCGGTGCCTGCCGTCCGGATTCAACATATTCAAGGATACTTAAGGAGTTTATGGATAATAAGGACAATTTTTATGAGGAGATAGGAAAATGCAGTATGCTGGATGATAAATCACGCAGATATGTGAACAGCTATCTTGATAGCTTCTTTAAATTATATAAGCGTGACAGGATAATTGATATGCTGAAGATGACGTGCCTGGATCAGTGATTTCCAGCCAACTGCCTGCAAATAATTTTTAGCTGAAGAATGAACGGTGCCATGGAGTGCAAAAGTTAAAATAATTGAATGATATGAGCTTATTGAAGATGAGGACTGTTTTCCTCTTAGTGTTGTTTACCGGTTTAATTTCACTGCAACTGAGAGCCGGTGAAGATGAGGACAAACCATTCGGGCTGTTTGAAGATAAGGACAGGCTGAATGTTTCTCTAAGCTTTGATATAGCCGCATTTATGAGGGAGAAGCCTGAAGACGAGTACCTTGATGCTTCAATTATGATATACACTGAGGGTGCCGATACAATATCAGCGGATATTCAGGTCAGCGCCAGGGGAAACTTCAGGCGCCGAAACTGCGACTTCCCGCCTCTGATGTTGAACTTTAAAGACGCTGAGACGGGTTATCCGGATATTGATGCACTGAAGAAAGTCAAGCTGGTAAGCCATTGCATGCCTGATGAAGATTATGAGACCTATGTGTTAAGAGAGTACCTGGCCTATAAGATATATAATATTGTCACTGATTACAGCTTCAGGGTGCGTCTGCTTAATATCAGCTATTGTGACATTAACCATGACACATTATATGCCAGCAAAACCGGCTTTTTGCTTGAACCGGTGAGCATGCTGGAGGACAGGTTAGGGATGGATGAGATAGAGGATATTGAGATAAGCAATGAGGCAGTAGAGGAGGATGTATTATTAAAACTATCAGTTTTTCAGCACCTTATTGCCAATTCGGACTGGCTTGTTTCCATAATGCATAATCTAAAGGTATTCGGTGATGAAGAATCTCTCGGGAATCTGATAGCCGTACCCTATGATTTTGATTTCACGGGCTGGGTTAATGCAGCATATGCCGTTGCACGGGAGGATATGGGTGTGGAGGATATCCGCGACAGGGTCTATCTCGGACCCTGCCGCAGCGAGGAGGAGTACAGGGATGTCCTTGATTATTATATGGAAAAGAAAGATGTTTTTATTGACACCATCAAAGAATTTAAGTACCTTGAGGGCCATAACAGAAGAGATCTTATCAGGTATATCAGAAGCTTTTACAGGCTTTACAGGAAAGATAAGATCATAGACAACTATATGAAGACCTGTAATAATAAATAAATGTCCGGATGATTGATTTGATATTACCTGCCATTGGGGCGATAGATCTGGGTGAAACAAAAATATTCCTCATAAGGTTTGCCCTTAACATGGTAACACTGGTAATCCTTGTCAGGTTCCTTTACTATGAATACAGGAAGGAAGGCATTCCTGAATACCTGTTCTCCTTTTTCCTTCTCGGGGTGATAGTCTTTATGATATGTACGGCCCTGGACATGGTTGATATACAGCTGGGCTTTGCACTCGGACTGTTTGCCCTGTTTGGTATTCTCAGGTTCCGGACACAGAGTATACCTGTAAGGGAGATGACATATCTTTTCCTTGTCATAGGTGTGTCTATGATCAATTCACTCGTTAATTTTTCTGACCCGGTGAATGGTATAATATTGTATAATACCCTTATTATCATTCCTGTCTGGATACTTGAGATGTTCCTGTGCACCAACCGTCATATGCAAAAAGAGATTATATACGATAAGCTGGAAGATGTGTACCAGGGGGAGAAGCATCTTGCCGGCATACTCAGGGAGCTGACAGGGCTTAATATAACAAGGATAAAGATTGGCCGTATTGACCTTGTCAAACAGCAGGCCAACCTGGTTGTTTATTATCGCAGGAAAGCATAATCCGGCTTATTTAAGGTACAGTTCCGTGCCGTCCTGTTTTTTTACTTTTCCATGCGGTGGGTAGTCCTGTTCTCCGAACACTTACTGTTCCGTACCGGGTGTAGCTGTTCTGCCGTACTTCTACTGTTTCGTTCCGGGTGTTGATCGTCCCTTCCGAATATGTTCAAGCAACAGCTCTTTGAGCTCATCAACCATAGCCGGATTATCTTCAGCTATATTATCTTCTTCCCTGGGGTCGCTGTCGAGGTTATATAAACGTGGTTCAGACAATTTCGTTTCTTCTGTTTCCCCCTCTGTATGAAGTCCCGGCACCTCAGTACCGGCAGATGCTATGAGCTTCCATTTACCCTTTCTAATGGCTATATCTCCATTTACTGAATAATGTATTATCGATTCTCTTTCATATTTATTATTTTCTTGTTTTATTAACGGCAGCATGCTGTACGAATCTTCTGCAGCATCATCGGGCAGATTATAGCCTGTTATGTCTGCCATGGTGGCAATAAGGTCGTTAAGTGATACGGGGCTTACACCTGTCCTTCCTGGTTTTATGACATCAGGCCAACTGATGATAAAGGGCACACGGTGTCCGCCTTCGAAGATATCGGATTTATGGCCTCTGTATACGAATCCCGGTGAATGTCCCAGTGTGCTTAGTTGTTCAATACCGGGACCGGGAGCATAACCGTTATCGGAGGTGAATATTACGATTGTATTTTCCGATGCATTATTTTCCTTAAGGGCATCCGTTATCCTTCCCACCATATGATCGAGCATCACTACAAAATCGCCGTATGGATTTGTGCTGCTTACACCCCTGAACTCCTCCGATGGGAGTATAGGGGCATGAGGGGCTGTCGGTGCAAAATAAAGGAAGAAGGGCTCTTCTTTATTTGCATTCCCGTTTATCCACTCCACCGCTTTGTCTGTAAGATGCGGAAGCACCTCTTCATGTTGAAAATCAGCACCGGTGAGTCCTTCCTTCCACCCTCCGTACTTCGAAGTGTCAGAAGTGATACGGTCCGGTTGTGATGTCACCTTATGGTTTTCTATATAAACATAGGGAGGCACATTGAGCGAATTGGGTACTATATAGGAATAATCAAAACCATAACTTCCGGGTCCTGCTGTAAGTTCCCTGCTGAAATCAGTCGCTCCTTTCTCCCGGTCCATTACCCAGCCCAGTCCCAGCTGCCACTCCCCTATGCAAGCTGTTGAATAACCTTTTTCTTTTAACATGGATGCTACGCTTAGCCTGTCACCGTCAATAAGCGGTTTATCCCGGCTTCCGGTGTCGCCCTCCTCAAGGTCTTCTGTCCTCCAGGAGTAACGTCCCGTTAGTATGCCGTACCTGCTGCCGGTGCCTGTGGACGAGCCTGAATGAGCATCCTTAAACATCATTCCGCCTGTGGCTATCATGTCAATATTGGGACTTATTATTTTTGACGCCGGGTTAAAGGAGGAGATATCACCATATCCCAGGTCATCGGCCAAAATATATATTATATTCGGTTCACTGGATATAGGCTCTTTAGTGCTGCAGGAAGAAAATAACATTGCAATTAGAGGTATAAAAAGAAATTTTCTCATTCGTAGTATCATATCATCATGTTTTAATATTGGTCTGCAAGCAAGAATTTGCAAGTTACACAAAACAGGTCATAGAATCAAAAACATGTATGCTATGATGGATTATTCTTATTACTGTCTGTTTGTCCGGTATTTCGTTTCAAAGTTACTGTATCATCATCTGATATTTTTTAATTTTCTTCTGTAAAAGCGCTGAGCAGTGACCTTACATCGTCGACAGCCTTAACATAATAGTTTGCTTTGGTGGTTTTTGTTCCCACCTTTATTGTGTAGGCTTCCGGGGGCATGGAATCGAAAGTATATTCATCAGTCCAGTCGTCGCCCACAGCGAAGATAAAGTCATAATCACTTGTAGCCATCTTTTGCAGTGCCGCCCGGCCCTTGTTGATACCGGAATATTTTATCTCAAGCACCTTGTCTCCGTCCATTATCTCCAGGTTCAGGTTGGCTGTCAGGTAGCGCAGTTCGTCCTTAAGTTCCCATGCCCTTTGTTCACCAAGGTCCGGATCGGCCTTGCGGTAATGCCATACCAGGGAGAAATTTTTATGTTCAATAAAGGTCTGCGGTGTCTGATCAACATAGAACTCAAGCAGGGGCAATATCGAATTTTTCCATTCATTATCTATTTGCTCCATCATATGCCAGTCGCCATCAGGATCCTTCAGCCATACACCATGTTCGGCAATAAAATGCAGCTTCCATTTATCAGGGAACCATCTCCCGAGGGTCTCCTTGTCGCGGCCGCTGATTATTGTGACGGTATTATTTTTATCAGCCGTAAGCGCTCCTATTATACCGTACAGCTCCTTATCCGGTTTTGCGTCTTCCGGATTCTTTTTGAACCACGCCAGTGTGCCGTCATAATCGAGAAAAAGAATGCGTTTACCGGCAATCTTATATGTTGTTATTATCTCGTTCCTCCTTCTCTGGCTTAGCTTCCTTGTCAGGTTCGATTCCTGTATCTTTTTAACATCCTGTAGCTTGGAGATAAATTCGTTAGCCCACCTGTTCAGGGTGTAACGCCTGAGCCTTTCATTCATTACCTTGTTGCGCCTCACCTGTTCTTCCTCAGGCATCTCCAGTGCCTGTTTAATGGCTTTAACCACTGCGCCAAGGTCATTGGGGTTAACCAGTATACTCTCGTGCAGCTCCTTGGCAGCGCCCGCAAGCTCGCTGAGTATTAGAACGCCCTTCCCGTCAATGCGTGATGCAACATATTCCTTGGCTGCCATATTCATGCCATCGCGCAGTGGTAATATAAGCGCTATATTGGAGAAGGCATACAGTCCTATTAACTCTTCAAAGCTAAAATGCTGGTTAAGGTATATTATAGGAGTCCATACAATAGTGCCGTAACTGCCGTTTATCCTCCCCACCAGCTCATCAACCTGGCTCTTGAGAGCATGGAATGAGGGTCCTGTTTCCCCCGTTGGCAGAGCCAGGAGCAGAAGGCTTACTTTTTCAAGATATTCGGAATGTTCCTGTAGGAACAGCTCAAAGGCCCTTACCCGCTGGGGTATGCCTTTTGTATAATCAAGGGGGTCAATGGACAGGATAATCTTCTTGTCTTTTGATTCAACAAGGTGATGCTCAATCTGCTTTTTTATCTTGTTCTCTTTCCCCTGCCCGTTTTCCCGCAGCAACTTGAGCTCACTCACAAACCTCTCATAATGGATGCCCCTGGGAAAAGCATCTATCATTAATGTTCTTTCCTCAATGGATATCCTGTTGAAAACAGTGTCGTAGCCCATCAGTCTCCTTACACTGCTCAGGAAGTGCCTTACGTAACCATAGGTGTGAAAACCGATAAGGTCTGCTCCCAGCATACCCTCGAGTATCTCTGTCCTCCAGGGTAATAACCTGAACACCTCGTAGGAAGGGAAGGGGACATGGATGAAGAGCCCGATGGAGATGCCCGGCCTGAGATCCCTTATCATTTTTGGAAGAAGCATAAGGTGGAAATCGTGCACCCACAATATATCACCATCTTCCATACAGGATGCCAGTTTCTCCGCATAAATGCCGTTAACCCTCATATATGCGTCCCAGGCTTTATCATTATATTCAGTGTCCTGTGGAAAATAATGAAAGAGGGGCCAGAGCGTATTCCTTGAGAAATCATGAAGGAATAACTCATAATCTTCCCTGCTGGAGTAAACGGGTACACACCCGCACTTCGACAACTCCATGTCTATCTTTTTCTTGTCTTTTTCACTGCATTCCTGATCAGGCAGACCTGTATACCCCACCCATGTAGTCTCAAACTGTTCGTAAAACTCTTTCAGTCCGGGCATAGACAGCTCACCGGTTTGTTCCACCTGGAGTCCCGCGTCATTGAATGACACATTAAGAGGAACCTGTTTTGAGGCTATAAATAATTTTTTCATTATTTTGTGTGTTTAAATGCAGATTGTCATTTTTGTATCTTTTCTTTAAGCTAAGATTGAAAGGTATAAAATCCTGAATAAAATACAATGACTGCCTTTTATAACCAAATTTTGTAACAAATAGTTTATAGATATGCTGAAATTTGATGCCGTTATATTTGACCTGGATGGTGTTATTACCAAAACAGCTCTTGTGCATGGGACAGCCTGGAAAAGGACCTTTGATGAGTTCCTTGAGGAATGGTCTGAAAAGAATAATCAAGCTTTCAGGGAGTTTACCCATAATGATGATTACCTTCCTTATGTGGATGGCAAGCCCAGGTATAAGGGAGTGGCTTCATTCCTGGAATCGAGGGGTATAGAGCTGGACTATGGTGATCCCGGCGATGATCCGTCAAAAAATACGGTCTGCGCTCTGGGCAACCGGAAGAATGTTAAGTTTAACGAGATACTCGACAGGGAAGGGGTGCAGGTATATGAGTCTACCGTTAAGATGATAAAACAGCTGAAAAAGCTTGGTGTACGTGTAGGTGTGGCATCATCAAGCAAAAACTGCAAGCCTGTGCTTGAGACGGCGGGATTGCTCGATATGTTTGAGACAAGGATTGATGGTGTTGTATCGGCTGAACTGGGACTGCAGGGAAAGCCCGAGCCTGATATTTTTACCACAGCATGCGACAGGCTGGGGGTGGAATATCACAGGTCCATAGTGGTGGAGGATGCAGTGTCAGGAGTGCAGGCCGGCAGGAATGGCAACTTTGGTCTTGTACTTGGCGTTGCCCGTGAGGGTAATGTTAATGAACTTAAGGATCAATGGAGGGGATATAGTTGTTGAAGACCTTTCGGAGATCAGCATCGATGATATTAATAAGTGGTTTGATGAGGGCATTGATAAAGATGCCTGGTGCCTGCAGTATTTTGATTATGATCCGGAAAAGGAACGGTCAAGGGAGACATTGCTGACTGTGGGTAACGGATATTTCGGTACCAGGGGGGCACTGGAGGAAAGCACAGCCAATGAGGTTAATTATCCGGGCACATATATATCAGGCTTGTATAACAGGCTTGTGTCAAAGGTGGCAGACAGGGATATAGAGAACGAGGATTTTGTCAATATCCCCAACTGGATACCTGTTAAATTCAGGATAGGTGATGGTGACTGGTTCTCTTTTGGTCCCGGACCCGGAATGAAAATAAAGCGGTTCAGCAGAAACCTTAATTTCAGGAATGGTGAGCTGCAGCGCGAGCTTGAACTGGAGGATGATAAGGGAAGGATAACGATAGTCCGTTCGTCAAGGTTCGCCAGCATGCACTACAAGCATGTTGCAGCACTTAAATATACGGTAATACCTGTTAATTATGATGAAGAGATAACTATCAGGTCTGAGCTTGACGGTAATCATATAAATGCAGGCGTGGAGAGATATAAGGATCTTAACCACGATCACCTGAGCCATATGTCTGAGAGGATAGATGGCAACCGCGCATTTATTAAAGTCAGGACAACCGAGTCTAATATTATAATAAATCTGGGTGCCAGGCATATAGTTAATGGCAGTGAGGATCTGGACAATATAATGGATTGCACATGTTCAAAAGGGAGGGCATGCCAGGATTTTACCCTTAAAGCCGAAAAGGGAAAGGAACAGGTGCTGGAAAAGCTTGTTGCTATTTACAGCTCACAGGATAAAAAGGTTACACTACCTGAAAAGCATACCCGAAAGGCAATGGAGAGGATGACTGATTATGATGGGGAGCTGGAATTATCGGCAAAGGCATGGGATAAGATATGGAGTGAAACAGATACGCTTGTGGAGGGTGACAGGAATGCTCAGAAACTGATACGGCTGCACATATACCATATGATGGTTACGGCATCATCCCATCATGTGGATCTTGATGCAGGCATACCGCCTCGCGGACTGCACGGAGAGGCATACCGCGGACATATATTCTGGGATGAGCTGTATATACTGCCTTTATATAATATCCATTTCCCGGAAGTGGTGAAATCAGTGCTTATGTATAGGTTCAGGAGACTCGACAGGGCAAAGGATACAGCACGTAAGGAGGGATACAGGGGAGCAATGTACCCCTGGCAGAGCGGCAGCGACGGAAGGGAGGAAACACAGGTTATTCATCTTAATCCTATCTCGGGTAAGTGGGGCGATGATTACAGCCAGCTGCAGAGGCATGTGAGCCTGGCCATCGCATTTAACCTCTATAACTATTACCTGGTAAGCGGTGATAAGCCATTTATGATGAAGTATGGTGCCGAGATGCTGTTTGAGATATGCCGCTTCTGGGAAAGTAAATGCGAATATGATAAGAAAGAAGGGGGATATCATATACATAAGGTAATGGGTCCGGATGAGTTTCATGAAAAACTCCCGGGTGATGAGGAAGGAGGTCTGTCAGATAATGCCTATACCAATATAATGACGAGCTGGATGATGCAGAAGGCACTCGAGTTTATGGAGGGGCTGAGTGAGGTGGAGAAGGATAAACTGATGAACAGGTATGAGGTGGTTAATTCGGATGAGCTCGAAAGATGGAGTGATATCAGCTCAAAATTACGGTTGAGCATTTCCCGTGAGGGTATTATTGAACAGTTCAGGGGCTATTTTAAGCTTAAGGAGCTTGACTGGGATGCCTACAGGGAGAAGTATGGTGATATACACCGGCTTGACCGGATACTTAAAGCCGAGGGTAAATCGCCGGACGAATATAAGCTTGCAAAGCAGGCCGACCTGCTGATGGTCTTCTTTAACCTTGGCCATGAAACAACCACATCCATCATTAACCGGTTGGGATATGAAGTGCCTGACGATTACTTTGAGAAGAACTTTGATTATTATATTGCAAGGACATCCCATGGTTCAACGCTGTCGAGACTGGTACATGCGGAGCTGGCATACCGGCTGGGACGGCATGATTTTGGATGGGAAATGTATATGGAGGCTCTGCAAAGTGACCTGGTTGATATACAGGGAGGAACGACAGGAGAGGGTATACATTGCGGTGTAATGGCCGGAACGGTATATACTGTGCTGTCTGTCTTTTGCGGACTGGATGTCTCGGGCGATGAACCCGTATTATTCCCTGATCTGCCGGAACACTGGAAAAACGTGAAGTTCAATTTCAGTTTCAGAGGTTCACATTTTAAAGTGGCTGTTTTTGAAAACAGTCTTGAAATAATAGCCGACAGGAGTAAGAAAAATAAAATAAAAGCCCATATTTGCGGTGAAAAAATTACGCTTGAAAGAGGCAGAATATTTAAGATGAATTTAAAAAACAGAACAGGATGTTAGGAGATGTGCTTTTGATAAGCGAGATGCACAAGGAGGCTGCTAAAGCTATTCAGAAGGTAGTGAGAAAGGAGCTGGAGAAGAAAAACGGAAGGTACAGGTATATTGTTGGTATATCAGGGGAGTCAGGCTCGGGAAAATCCGAGCTGGCACATACCCTTGGCAAGGCTCTGAAAGAAGATAATATTAGGGTGAAGGTTATACATACCGATAATTATTATAAGATACAGCCCCTTTTGCGCGAAGAGTGGAGGAGGAATAAGGGCTTTGACAAGATAGGCATCGAGGAGTATGACTGGGTAAAGATAAGGAAGACCATAAGGGATTTCAAGGAAGAGCAGGAATGCGTGGTCCCCTGCATTGACCTCATACCCGAGCAGGTGGATAAGCTGATTACCGATTTCAGCAAGATAGACCTGTTGATTATCGACGGACTTTATGCCATTGATGCCTCCGATGTTGACCTGAGGGTTTTTATTGATCTTACCTACCAGGAGACAAAGATCAACCAGATCATGAGGATGAAAGAGGAGATGAATACCTTCAGGCTGAAGATACTTGATCATGAACACAAAGCCGTCTCCTCACTCAAACCAAAAGCCGACCTTATCGTCAATAAGGCCTACCAGGTTGTTACGGCCGAGGAGCACAGTAAGGTAAAGGTGTAAGGCTGCGTTTTTTGGCTATTCTGATCCCGGTTCCATTATCCGTACATGAGTCCAATATGTGTCACAGCTGTCCCAGTCCGGACATCTGTTATACCTGTATGCCTAACTGCTGCCACCATCCGGGCAGATGTTATACCTGTATGCCTCATTGCTGCCACCATCCGGGCAGATGTTATACCTGTATGCCTCACTGGAAATGACGTGCTTATACTTATGACAAAAATCTGCAAGTCAGCATCGATTATACAACTATACCTTACGGGATAAGCTATCATGACATAAGCCAAAAAAAATACTGTTTTTATTTGTATAATGAGCATATGTGCATTATATTTGTGTAAAATTGTTTATAATGCCAAGGCCGCAAAAATAACCGTATAGTATATGAACCTCCGATTTACACGGAGTTCAAACCTATTGGTTTCAGGGCACAGGGACTGGATGTAATAGATCTTACACTTGATGAGTTTGAGGCCCTGCGACTGGCTGATCAAAATGCTATGTCTCATGCAGAAGCGGCAGATGAAATGGAAATTTCGCGATCAAGCTTCACCAGGCTGATTGAACAGGCCAGAAAGAAGCTGGTTGATTTCATCACTCAGGGGAAGCTGCTGAGTATAAATGGCGGGAATGTCCATTTCAGGAATAATATTATAAAATGCCAGGACTGTGGACATATGTTCAAAACAAGTTTTAACCAGGCAATTACAGAATGTCCTGTATGTCATTCAGATAAGCTGCTTAACCTGGCGGGTGGATTCGGACACGGTAATTGCTGCAGACATAGAAACCGTAAAAGTAACATTTAAAAAAGGAGGTAATTATGCCAGGAGGAGACAGAACAGGACCATCAGGAGCAGGTCCTATGACAGGACGGCACCTGGGATTTTGCGTCGGCAATGATGAACCCGGTGGTATTTATGGCCGGGCTTATGGATCAGGACGGGGACCGGGAATGGGTTTTCGTCGGGGCCCAAGGGGCAGGTTTGGCCGGGGATATGCCTGGGGAAGCGTTCCTGCACCTGATTACAGTACAGATACTGAAGATGAAAAGCGATTTCTTGAAAAGGAAATAGACGAGCTGAAAGACCAGCTGGCCTTCCTTGAAAACAAATTAACAAAAATTAAAGATTAATGAGACAGGATAGAGGGCCCGGACAGGGTGGAAAAGGAAGAAATAAAGGAGGCAGTTTCGGTCCGGGTGGATATTGCGTTTGTTCAAAATGCGGAAAAAAACTGCCTCATCAACAAGGTGTTAAATGTACAAGCATCAAATGCCCTGATTGCGGACACCCGATGATCAGGGAAGAATTATTAAATAAATAATAAATAAAAACTGAAAATGAAATTTGCTGTTCCGACCGTAGGAAATGAGCTGACGGCTCATTTTGGTCATTGTGAAAAGTTCGCTGTTATAGATACGGAGAACAATACCGTAATAAAGGAGGAGTACGTTAATCCTCCCGTACATCAGCCGGGTGTGTACCCGCAATTCCTGGCAGAGCTGGGGGTTGATGTAATAATTGCAGGGGGTATGGGCCAGAAAGCCCGTGATCTCTTTGCTGCCAATAATATAAAAGTCTGTGTTGGCGTAGACCAGGGAAGCCCGAAAGAGCTGGTAGAAAATTACCTGAAAGACACCCTGGTAAGTGGTAGTAACCTGTGTGATCATTAAAAATCGCTCTGCGCTGATTACCCTTATCGACCGGGCTGATTACCATTATTGGCCGGACTGAGGGGTAATGAAATATTTGGGAACTTAAAAACCGCTCCAGGCGAATTATCATCATTAACTATCCCGGGCGGTAATAAGCTTTGAGATAATTAAACAGTGAAATGATACAGTGAAGATAGCAATAGCCAGCGGCAAAGGGGGCACCGGTAAAACAACACTGGCGACCAACCTTTCAGTTTACCTTTCTGCATACAGGGATATTATACTTGCGGACCTTGATGTTGAAGAGCCTAATTCAGGTTTATTCATCAGGGCTGAAAAAGTATTTGAAGAAGTAAAGTATAAAATGATTCCCGGCTGGGTGGAGCAGGACTGCACATTCTGCGGACTGTGCCAGGATGTATGTAACTTTAATGCAGTGCTGAACCTGGGTAAGCATATACTCATCTATCCTGAATTATGCCATAGCTGCTATGCATGTTCCGAAATGTGCCCGGAGTCTGCTTTACCAATGAAGCAGCAACGAATGGGGATGCTTAGCCATTACAGGAGTCCTAATCTTGATTTTGTCAGCAGCAGGCTTGATATAGGCCAGGAACAAGCTGTGCCATTGATTGCACAGACACTCGAATACACAGACCAACTGGCGGGGGATGATAGCATTATGATACTTGATTCCCCACCGGGAACATCATGTCCGGTCATAGAAGCCACTAAAGATGCTGACAGGATTATACTTGTAACAGAGCCTACACCCTTTGGGTTACACGACCTTAAGCTGGCTGTTGAAACCATGGAAATCATCGGTAAGGAGTATGTTGTGGTTCTTAACCGCTTTGGCACAGGTAATAATGCCGTTGAAGAGTACTGTGAAAACAGGAATATCAGGATAATTGCCAGGATTGACGATAACAGGCAGGTAGCTGAGCTTTATTCGAGGGGTGAACTTGTGTATGAGAATCTGCCCGCCTTCAGGGATTCGCTGGAAAGGATAAAAGATTATATCCTGGAGAGTTAAAAGAAAAGCCATGAGAGAGATTGTTGTAATATCAGGTAAAGGAGGAACAGGGAAAACTTCCCTGGCTGCATCCCTGGCATTTCTTTCATCTGAAGAAGCTATCATTGCCGATTGCGATGTGGATGCTGCTGATATGCACCTGTTGCTGTCCCCGGACTTCAAACACAGGGAAGATTTCTACAGCGGACAGCTGGCGGCTATTGATAATGATATATGCACTTCATGTGGATTGTGCATGGAAAAATGCCGCTTCGGTGCTATTGCAACTGAGGGGGAAAGGTATTTTGTTAAGGAACTGGATTGTGAAGGCTGCGCTTACTGTGCACGTATTTGTCCGGTGGAAGCAATAAGCATGACGGATCGTCTGGCAGGGGAGTTTTATATTTCGGCTACAAGAATGAACGGAACACTTGTTCATGCAAAGCTGGGTGCCGGGGCAGAAAATTCAGGTAAGCTGGTGGCTAAAGTAAAAAAGGAAGCAAGGGAGCTGGCCGGTAAAAGGAATAAAAAGTATGTAATTGCAGACGGGTCGCCCGGTATAGGATGCCCGGTTATCTCATCACTGTCAGGAGCGGATTTTGTGGTTATCGTTACGGAACCATCGGTTTCAGGTTTCCATGATATGAAAAGGGTTTATGAGCTGGTGAAGAAGTTTGACATTAAGGCATCATGCATAATAAACAAATATGATATTAACCCTGAGATTACCGGCCGTATAATGGAGTTTATGGAATCAGAGTCAATTGTACATCTATGCAATATACCCTACAGCAGCAGCTTTACCGGGGCCATAACAAAAGGGATTACCGTTATGGAGAACGGATATCCTGATATTGAAAAACTTGTAAGAGATGCATGGGAGAAGATCAAACAATATATTAACGAATAAAAATAAGATTATGAAGATTGCATTTACAGCAAAAGGAGACGCGTGGACCTCAAATATTGACCCACGCTTTGGACGAACCGAATACCTGCTTGTTTATGATACCGCAAATGAGGAACTCACAGCCTATGATAACAGGGATATTGAGAATGAAGCTCATGGTGCCGGACCCAAAACAGCGAAGATAATTTATGATACCGGTGCTGAGGTATTGATTACAGGTAACGGTCCGGGCGAAAATGCTGCCATAGCCCTTGAAAAAGCAGGGATCAAGATATTTACAGGTGCGGAGAGAATGAAAGTAAAAGAAGCTCTTGAAGCCTATAATAATAATAAACTAAAAGAATTTAAATAGTGTTATGACAAATTTGTACTTCCGGAACTTATTCAGCACCGGCACTGATCATGGTTAACAGATTTTCAGGCAGGCAATTACTTAAACAATTAAAAAAACTGACATGGCTAAAAAAACAAAGATTGGAATCATTATCTGTGACCGCTACAGCGATTGTGGCGGCGGTAAATGTATGAGATCACTGAACAATCGTGAAGGAGCATTTGATATTTACGGCGCTGATGAGGAGCTTGAGCTCGTGGGTTATACCACCTGTGGCGGATGCCCGGGCGGTAATATAGAATCTGTCCCTGAAGAAATGGCAAAGAACGGTGCTGAGGTGATACACCTGGCAACCGGTTTCCTGGTAGGTTACCCTCCCTGTCCGTATACCGATCATTTTAAAAGTTTTATCCAGGAGAAGTTCGGCCTGAAAGTGGTGCTCGGCACACATCCCATACCCGAGAAATATGTTATAACCCACTCAGCACTGGGCACCTGGGATGATCCCGAATGGAAGGAAAGGCTCAAAGATGCAATGAGGGATAAGGAACTGAGGATAGCATACAACTAGCCTTGACACCCGATCCGGAGGTACCTGTGAAAATTATTATAAATAAAAAACCCCTGGCTTTATGCCGGGGGTCTTTGTCTTCTGCTCCCCAGGAAGGACTCGAACCTTCGACCTACGGATTAACAGTCCGCCGCTCTAACCAACTGAGCTACTGAGGAATTTTTAATAAGCAATATTTTACACCTAAAATTGCGTGGCAAAAATAAAGGCTTTTAGTGAATTAAGCAATATATTTGTCATTTATTTTAGTGAACCGGGCATGGAGTTTAAAAAAATTCATGCGAGAGAGGCGAACGAAGGTATAAAACAAAAAAACTGTAATTAGTGTTATGAAAAAAGTACTTGGACTGGGAAATGCTCTTGTTGATGTAATGACTCCGCTGGAGGATGATGATATAATTGAGCAGCTGGGATTTGCTAAAGGCAGCATGAACCTGGTGGATAATGATAAGTCACATGAGATAAAAAAGACAACGGCTGAATATGTCACCAGCCTGGCATCGGGTGGATCAGCGGCCAACACCATACACGGACTGGCCAAGCTGGGAGTGGACTCGGGCTTTATAGGAGCCATAGGTAATGATACAACAGGTGAGATCTTTGAGAAAAAAATGAAGTCGGCCGGCGTTAAAACATACCTGAGTGTGAAGGATGATGATACCGGTACAGCCGTGGCTATGATAAGCAAGGACTCGGAACGTACTTTTGCCACTCATCTGGGTGCAGCAGCGCAGATCACTGCCGGCGATCTTGACAGGAAGGTGTTCTCCGATTATGACTACCTGTACCTCGAAGGATACCTTATAACCAATATGGACCTGGTGGAGAAGGCCTGCTCATATGCCAAGGAAGAGGGTCTGAAAGTGGCAATTGACCTTGCCAGCTTTAACGTGGTGGAGGTGTTTATGGATAAGTTTTCTTATATTATTGATAAATACGTTGATATAATTTTTGCCAACGAGCTTGAAGCAAAGGCCTTCACAGGACTGGGTCCGGAGGAGGCGCTGAAGGCACTGGCTGAGAAATGTGAGATAGCGGTGGTTAAAACAGGTGAGAAGGGCTCACTGATACAGGGATCACTTATTTACGGTAATAAAGGGATGATAAAGGTGGATGCCCTGGAGGTGGAGAGCATAGATACCACTGGTGCCGGCGATCTGTATGCCGCGGGATTCCTGTACGGACTGGTAAATGGTGCCACGCTTGATGAGTGTGCAGCCTATGGAACTATGATTGCCGGCAAGGTGATACAGGTGATAGGTCCCAAGATAGATAATTATGACTGGCCCGGGATAAAGGAGACAATAGCCCGGCACAGTGCAGGGAACTAATATAACAGAGAATAAGAAAAGGTGAGGGGTACGTTTATGAAGAAGATGAAAACTCTGATTATACTCTCACTGGCAATGCTTGCGGCTGTATCATGTTCTGAATACAGTCCGTCAACAACAGTGGAGATAAGGGGTAATAAGTTTTATATTAACGGCTCGCCTACGTATCGGGACAGGGAATGGCAGGGCAATCAAATAGAAGGTCTTCTGTTTAATTCGCGTATGGTACAGGGTATCTTCGATGATAGTAATCCGGATACAAGGATGCTCTGGAAATATCCTGACACCGGTGAATGGGACCCTGACAGAAACACCAATGAATTTGTTAAGGCCATGGAGGAATGGCATAGCTACGGCCTTACCGCCTTTACACTTAATATGCAGGGCGGTAGCCCTACCGGTTATGGTAATGACGGCTGGATAAATACTGCTTATAATGCTGACGGCAGCCTGAAAAAGAAATATGTGACACGACTGTACCGCATACTAAAGGAGGCTGATGAGCTGGATATGGTTGTTATACTCGGGCTGTTCTATTTTGGCCAGGACCAGGAGCTGGCCAGCGAGCAGGCCGTCCTCAATGCTGTGGATAACACTCTGGACTGGCTTAATGAGGCGGGATTCAGAAATATTGTCATCGAGATATGTAATGAGTGTGATGTTAACTATGATCATGAAATACTAAAGCCGGAGCGTGTGCACGAGCTGATACAGAGGGTGCAGGAAAAAGAATACGAGGGTTACAGTTACCCGGCAGGGGTGAGTTATGGTGGCGGTGCTTTACCGGGAGTGGATGTGATAAAGACAGCTGATGTTATCTTCCTTCATGGCAACGGTGTTGAGGATCCGGGCGAGATATGGGAGATGGTGAGGCGTGTAAAGGTTATGCCTGACTATAATGCACAGCCTGTGGTTTTTAATGAGGATGATAATTACGGCTTTGATGAGGATAATTATAATATGAAAGCAGCTGTTGAGTCTTATGCCTCATGGGGTTACTTCGACTACAGGCGCCAGGGAGAAGGTTTTGAAGAGGGCTTTCAGAGTGTGCCGGTGGACTGGGGCATCAACTCTGAAAGAAAAAAGGCATTCTTTGAAAAGCTCAAAGAGATAACAGGTGGTTTGGCTGATAACGATAAAAGATAAAAGGACAAAGACAGGGTGTAAGCCCGCCTCTGTCCTTTTACATGATTCATTAGCTTAGTCGTAGCCAGGCAGCCAGTTTAATAAGGTCCCATATATTGGTCTAAGTCATTTTACCAGCTATCATTTTCCTATTTACCCGGAGCAAAGATAATATCCACCAGGTCGGCATCACCGAAGATTGCTATTGCCGCTTCCCTGATATCTTCAGCAGTGAAGTCCTTTAATATATCCTCAAAATTTGAAGGATCGTGATAGTTGATGCCACTCAGGTAATATGTATACAGTGATGACATCCAGTAAGCATTATGCTGCTTCGATTCTTCCCTGTTCTTGAGTGCATTATTAACGGCCTTGTCAAGGTGTTCCTGTCCAGGTCCCTCATCCACTAATCGCTGTATCTCACTTTGAACCTTTGCTTTCAGCTCTGCGGCCCTCTCCGGGTCACAATCGAATGAAATTATGGCATTTGCCTTTTGTACCGGAAACTGCTGCAGATGTCACCGTCGTTGACACCCCGTATGTTCCTCCTTCTTCCTCTCTTATCTTTTCGGTAAAAATGATATTCAGTATGCCGTTTATCACTCTTGCCGCCTGTCTGTTATATGGATTAAATTCCATATCCTCCGAGTAGCTCAGGACAACGGTGGCTTTTGGTACGGCCATAGGCATCTCTATTACCTTTTCAACCTTCCCTTCCGGCTGCCTTACGCCCCTGTCAATCCACTTTTCTGATCCTTCACGGGCCGACAGTGATCCTATATATTTCTCAGCCATTTTTTTGGCGGTCTCTTTCTCCACGTTACCCACGATAAAGAAGGTATAATCATCGGCATCGGAGAATCTTTCCTTATACAGCTCCTCTATCTGTTCAAATTCTATATCCTTAATAAAGTCTTCATCAATAACCCTGGCGCGTGGGTGATAGCCGGCCATAATAAGGGTCAGCGAGTCCTGCATAACCTTTTGAGGGTTATTATTCATTGATTCCATCATAGCTGCAAACCTGCCTGCCATTGCATTATGCGCCTCGCGGTCAAACCTGGGCTGTTCAAAGCGCAGGTAAAGAAGCTGCATCATAGTCTCGAAGTCGGCCGGTGTTGATGACCCGCTGAATCCTTCAACTGCCTCTGACATGTTGATACTCATTGAAGCTTTCTTGCCTGACATCATTTTCTGCAGGGCTATATTATCATACTCCCCTGCACCATAGGCCAGGGCCAGTGTTGACATCAAGGATGCTTCCGGTATGAATTCATCATCAATAAGGGATGTTCCGCCGAAAGAGAATGCCTGGAGTGTTACATTGTCTTTCTCATAATCGGCTTTCCTGTATATAACCTTTGCACCGTTGTCCAGTGTCCATTCGATGGCATCAAAGCTGCTCAGTTCCTTTGTGCTTATAACCTCCCCGCCCGGCAGTATGCCGTTTATCAATGATTCTCCGGAGGCGGCATCTGCATATGCCTCCAGTTCTGAGCTTTCAATTTTTTCCATCAGCTCCCTGGACTGTTGCTCTGTCAGGTATCCGGCGTCCTCATCTGCCGGTCCCTGTACATTAAGCACACGGTTTTTGTCTGTCATCCACTCTTTTGCCATGGCTGATACTTCGGCCAGGCTTATTCCGGGCAGTGTTTCTTTTACATGCTGATATTCATATTCAACGGAAGGCAGTGGTTCATTAATAAGGAAATGCTGCTGAATATTACCTGCCCGGGTATCATTATCTATCTTATCCCTTTCCTTATAGTAGTTGTCCCAGTTGGATATCATTTTGTCTTTTGCCCTTTGCAGCTCGCCTTCAGTGAAGCCATGCCTCTTTACCCTTTCGGCCTCCTTATAGATAGCTTCGAATGCTTTCTCTCCTTCACCCTTCCTGTAGCTGGCTCCTATGCTAAGCACGTCATAGCCGCGGACAAAGCCGGTATAGCTTACTGAGCCCATAACGAAAGGGGGAGTCCCTTTTTGCAAGAGCTCATTAATCCTCTGAGACATCATTGAATTGAAGAGGGTTCTGATATACTGTTCCCTTAAATAGCCGGTGCCCTTGTCTGCGGGGTCAACAGCTTTATGTTTTATATACAGGTTTGCCGAATGCTGTGATGCCTCTTTGTCTGTTACCAGGACATATCTCATGTCATCATGTTCGGGTACCTCAAAGAAAGGTCTCTCTGCCGGGTTCTCCACAGCCGGTATGGCTGAGAACATAGCTGTCACTTTTTCTTCCATGGCTTCAGGATCTATGTCCCCCACTATGGCGATAGCCTGCAGGTCGGTCCTGTACCAGTCGTGATAGAAATTACGCAGTGTGCTGTAATCAAAATCGCGGATGATATCTATATCACCTATAATATCCCTCTCGGCATATTTTGACCCTGCCAGCAGGGTGGGCAGGAATTCCCAGGTCATCCTGAACTGTGCCGTGCGCCGTGTCCGCCATTCTTCTGTTATCACGCCTCTCTCGGCATCTATCTCTTCCTCGGTGAGTAAGAGGTAATTGGACCAGTCGTTAAGGACCAGCAGGCACGTATCAATCAGTCCGGGATGCTCAACAGGCACATCACTGATATTATAGACTGTTTCATTGAAGGCAGTAAAGGCGTTGATATTACGGCCAAAGGCAACACCGTGCTTTTCCAGTGTGCTTATTATACCCCTTTCCTTATCCGGGAAATGCTCTGTTCCGTTAAAAGCCATATGTTCCAGGAAGTGGGCCAGGCCGTTTTGCTTATCTTCTTCCAGCAGTGCGCCAACATTCTGGATTATATAGAAGCTGGCTCTTTTTTCAGGCTCTGCATTATGCCTGATATAATAGGTCATGCCGTTTTTAAGTGTACCCGTGCGTATTGCCGGGTCGAGGGGTATAGCATCCCCTCCTGTTTGTGCCATGGATGCTCCGCTTACAGCAAGGATGAGCAGTGCAGGCAGAAAAAATTTTCTTCCGATGCAGTTCATAAGATATTTGTTTTAGTTAGACAGTAATATATTTAAAAAAGACCATGCAGTTCGGCATCGATCTTATCTATTATCTGGCGCAGGTGATCGGTGTTATCAGGGAAGTCATAGGCATCGGCTTCTATTATAAGTACCTTGCCCAGTTTATATGACTCTATCCATGCTTCATATCTCTCATTCAGCCTTTTCAGGTAGTCTATCCTTATGGAGTTTTCATAAGCCCTTCCCCTTTTCTGTATCTGGTTTACCAGTGTGGGCACCGAAGCCCTCAGGTACAGGAGCAGGTCTGGCGGCTCGATAAGCGAGCTCATCAGGTTAAACAGTGTGAAATAGTTTTCAAAGTCGCGGGTAGACATCAGTCCCATCGAATGCAGGTTGGGCGCAAAGATATAGGCGTCCTCATAGATTGTCCTGTCCTGGATAATCGTTTTCTCCATCTTTTTTATCTCGATGATCTGGCTGAAACGGGAGTTAAGGAAATATATCTGCAGGTTAAAGGACCATCTCTGCATATCGTCGTAGAAATCATTAAGATAGGGATTCTCATCAACATCCTCGTAATGTGCTTCCCATCCATAATGTTTTGATAATAAGCCGGCAAGCGTTGTTTTGCCGGAGCCTATATTTCCTGCTATCGCGATATGCATATCTGTCCTTTAAATTTTCAGTATATAAAATTAGTAAAATAAATAAGTTAACTATTACATAAAATCAAGTAATTCATCGAGGTACTGCCTGTCGTTGGACAGCCTGGGCACCTTGTTCTGTCCGCCCAGCTTGTTTTTTTTCTCAAGCCACCTGTAGAAAGTGCCTTCAGGGGCTATGATAACAGTGGGCTTGGTAAGGGTAAGGTCCTTGAACCTTTTGGCTTCGTAATCGGAGTTTAATGCTTTAAGGCTGTTATCAAGCAGGTCCACAAATAGTTCGATGTTTTCAGGCTCTTTCTCAAATTCTATAATCCATTCATGGTGTCCTTTTGACGTGGTACTCATAAAATATGGACCGGCGGTATAGTCCGTTATCAGTGCACCTGTCTTGGATGATGCCGTCTCAAGAGCTTTTTCGGCATTCTCTATAATGACTTCTTCACCGAAGGCATTGATAAAGTGTTTAGTGCGCCCGGTGATCCTGAACTTATGAGGGAATAATTTAGTGAAAACTATTGTATCACCTATCATATACCTCCATAATCCCCCGTTGGTGGATATTACTATAGCATAATTAACACCCTTTTCGACATCGGCCACCGTGTATGCTTTCGGAAACTGAGAGTTTATATCTTCTGTCTTGACAAACTCATAAAAAATACCGTAATCGAGCATCAGCAGCATATCATCTGCATTAAGATCGTCCTGTATGCCAAAATATCCTTCGGAGGCATTATATGATTCGAGATAATTCATTTTATCCGAGGGGATGATCTTTTTATATTGTTCGCGGTAGGGCTTGAAGCTGATGCCACCATGACAGAACAGTTCGAGGTCGGGCCACACCTCCAGCAGGTTCTTTGACCCTGTATAGTCGAGGATATATTTTAGCAGCACAAGGAACCATGAGGGCACACCTGCGAGGTATCTTATATTCTGGTTAACCGTGCGGCGTGCTATCTTCTCCATCTTTTCCTCAAAGTCTTCGATGAGGGCTATCTTTGCGCGGGGCGATTTCATCAGATCGGCCCACAGGGGCAGGTTTTCTATCAGTATAGCCGACAGGTCGCCGTAAAGGGAGTCATTACTGAAATTATTAACCCTGTGACTGCCTCCCAGTGTAAGGCCCCTGCCTGCAAAAACTTTTGTGTCCGGCTTCATCCTCGAGTAAATAGCCAGCACATCCTTGCCTCCCCTGAAGTGGCATTCATCGAGCGCTTCGCGACTTACGGGAATGAACTTACTCTTTGAAGATGTGGTGCCGGATGATTTTGCAAACCACCTGATATCACCGGGCCACAGCAGGTCCTTTTCACCCTGGCGCAGTCTTTCAATATATGGTTCGAGCTCTGTATAGGTGCCAATGGGCACTGTCTCCTGGTACTGGCTTATCGAATCAATATTTTTATAGTTATAGTGTTCTCCCCAGGTAGTGCCCGAAGCAGTGTTCAGAAGGCGTATAAATGTTTCCAGCTGCACCTCGTAAGGATAGGTCTTGAACATATCAATGGAGACCATCCTTTTGGTGTTAAGCCAGTTAATTATTGAAGGTATTAATGCCATTTTTCAGTTTTACAACTGCTAATATAATGAAAAAATGGTTTAGGAAATAAGCCTTATTTATTAGCCTGGCTGAATATCTCGGAATATATTTTCAGCGAACGTAGATTTTTGAAGCCTGAAAGCTGCAACGAGTAAAAAAGCAGCATGTCATTGAGAAACTCTTTTCTTATATGCCCGCTAAGAGATATATTATTGCAATCGTCAATATTGGAGCGCAGGAATGTATTCAGCAATGCCGAATATTCTTTCTCCATATAATAGCCATGCAGCGGCGGTACCGATGTGTAGATACCGTTTTGCATATCAAAATAGGGTAGTGTGCTGCTGAAATTATTTGAAGGGGCAAAGCCAAGGTACTTTGTCAGTCCTATTATAAAGCCTATATGAAAATTAGGCACAGGCCTGTTTTCAGCATCAAGGTATTCAAGGGTTTCAATAAGGTATTGATAAAGATGCTCATCCGGACCAGTCTCTTTCAGCGCTTTATAAAGCACTTCCGCAAGGAACATAATGACGCTGTTACGGTTGATATCATACGGCAGGTTCAGGTAATTAAAAAGGGGAGAAACTTCCTTTATGATATGCAGATCTCGTTTTTCCCTGTAGTAGAACTCTATGCTCAGTGCTTGCAGCGACTGGAAATATACTTTCCGGGTATTACCCTTTTTGCTATTGATACCTTTTACTATAAAGCTCAGCCTGCCATACTTTTTTGTGAAAATATGTGCGATGATCCCGCTGTCGGAATGTTTGATGGTATGCAGTACTATGCCCTCTGTCTTCTCAAGCATATTCAACAGTCATTTATTTATTTCTATTATGAGATCACTCCGCAAGGCTATTTCCTTCATTCATGGAATCGCCCAGCTGTGTCAATCCCTGCGTTCGACAGGTGTCTCCGTCCCGCATTCACTTTGTATAGGGGACCACTCCTCCAGGTTATTCCCTTCATTCATGGAATCAGTTCGCTATATCCATGTACGTTTCAAAAATACAAATAATGATGTGTACATAGCTGAAGGAAAGAAGTTAATTTGTATATTTAAAGTTCAAGCAAAAAAAATTATGAGTAAGGAATCACAGGATAAACTGGTCAAAAGAATAGCACGTCTTGCCAAGCAGAACCAGGAGCTGGAGGAAAAGTTAAAGAAGCTGCTGAAGGAGAATGAAAAGCTTCTGAACCAGACAGAAAAGCAAAAAGCCATGCTTGAGAAGGTGAGCCCCGGTGATCTGCAAAAGGCGGGTCCCTCACTGGCTGATCAGAGAGCACTGAGGTTTAAGATGGCTACGGTCCTTTTTGCTGATATACATGGTTTTTCAAAGGTGATGAGCGATTCAGACTCGGCAGAACTGATGGATGAGCTGGATGAGATACTCTATAATTTTGACAGTATAGTAGATAAATACAGGATAAAGAAGATCAAAACGATTGGCGATACCTATATGTGTGCAGGAGGTATACCTGAGAAAAACATTACCAACCCCATTGATGTCGTTATGGCGGCACTGGAAATGCAGAGGTTTCTGAGGGAGTACGAGAGAGGTAAGAGCAGGAAGCAGATATGGGATCTTAAGATAGGGATACATACCGGTCCGGTTACAGCCAATATTTCCGGCAAGAAGAAAGTGTCATATGATATAAAGGGTGATACGGTTAACACTGCCAGCAGGGTGGAAGGTGTTTCAGAACAGGGCAGGCTATTTATCTCGGTAATGACATATGAGCTGGTGAAGGAGTTTTTCCAGTGTGAGTATTTTGGTAAACTGCCTGTTAAGTATAAGGGCGACCTGGATATTTATGAGGTGTTGGGCATACATCCACGGTTTTCGGTTGACGGTAAAGGTATTATCCCCAATGAGGCCTTTAATATTAAATTCGGTCTTATACAGTTTAGCGATATACAGGAGATGATACTTGACAGGCTGGAGAAAGAACTGCCGGATTATCTTTATTACCATAACGTAAAACATACCGTTGATGTGGTTACAGAGGTGGAGCTGATGGGATGGGCCGAAGGTTGCAGCGATGAGGAGATGCTTCTGCTGAAGACGGCCGCACTGTTTCACGATGCAGGCCATACCATTGAATATGACAACCATGAATACCATGGTACGCAGATGGCCAGGGAGATACTGCCGGAGTTTAATTACAGCGAGGGGCAGATAGATATCATATGTGATATTATTATGGCCACAAAGCTGCCTCCTCAGCCGAAAAACCTGCTGGAGGAGATCATATGTGATGCCGATCTGGATTACCTGGGACGAAGTGATTTTATCCCTGGCTCAAATACCCTGTACGATGAGCTGAAAGCACAGAACAAGATAGAAAGCCTGAACGACTGGAATAAGCTGCAGGTTAAGTTTATATCCGGACACCAGTATTTTACCAAGACAGCGCGTAGCCTCAGGGAAGTTAACAAACAAAAACAGATAGAGCGAATAAAGGGCTTGATTACCTGATGATGAGTATCTTCGCCGTGGCAGTGACACTGCCGTCCTCATTATTGCAGAATACAAGGTAAACACCGGTGGATACTTTTCTGCCATTATATGTTGTCATATCCCAGCTTACATCGCCACCTGTGGATAAGGTTTCATAAACGAGGTTACCCGATACATCGGTGATTTTTACATTCGTGTTCCTGGACAGGCCGGTGATAATGACATCACCTGAATAATCCGGATATACCGGGTTGGGATAGGCATAGACAGCCTCCATCTCGTCAGATCCCCGGGTACCTGTTTCCCTGACAGTTATAATACCCTTGCCTGTGCCAAACCATACTTCGCCTGTTGATCCCTCTGTGGCCAGTGCCATCACCTGGTCTGACAGTAAGGGGCTGTTTGAGGTATTATAACTTTTAATAAGTTCATTACTGTTTTCTGAGATAAGGAAGGCTCCTGAGCTGTTGGTACCCAGCCATTTTCTGTTACCCCCGTCCACCGCTATGCTCAGTATGGTTTCTGTGCCAAGCAGGTAGTCAGCAAGCCCTGTGCCGTCATCCCTGGGTACCTTGATCCTGTTGGCGGTAAGAGTCTGGTCAAATACCTGGTCGGGGTTATAGAAAACAGCCGGTCCCAGGTCTGTGCCTATCCAAATATTGCCTTCCAGATCCTCTGCTATTGAATAGATATTGGACAATAATTTGCCATCCTGGTCTTTCACCGTCAGCTCTTTATATCTGTCATCATCAAAATAGGAGGGCGTGTTATTATCATCAAGCACGAAAAGACCATGGCCCCGTGGCAGCACTATCCACTTAAGGTTTGATTCAGTGATTATAATGTCTCCTATGGTGGGGGCATCAATATAATAAGGCAGGGAAACCCAGTTCTTATCTTCGGTAAGCACCTTTATATTATTCTGTATGCCTGACTGTGTAATCCAGAGGTTTTTATCACTGTCAACAGCCAGTCCGCATACCCTGACATAAGGTCTGCCCGGTATTATGCTCTCCAGGGTGTTTTCTTCCCAGTGATTCACTAGCTGCATATCATTATACTCATAAACACCGGATCCCCATGTTGATGCGTATATATGTCCGGGTTCACCCGGCACCTGCGCTATCCTCATTACATCCCATGAATCATACCTCAGGATGGAACTCCACTTGCGCCTGGCATAATTGAATATCATAAATGTTGACCATGTATTATTCCATGGTGCGTTAACCCTGCCTCCTGACACCCATACCTCACCGCCGGAGGCGGAAAAGGAATAACAATTATTGAAATAGGGGCCTTCAGGTATGTAACTGGCATAATGGTCTGCTTCATCAATCATCACCAGACCCTGTTCCCGGTCTGCAATGAATATTTCATGGCCGTCCATTACAGCATTGCGGGCATCGATCTGCCCTTCGCCATATTCGCTGATCATCCTTTCAATGTTACCGTCCACGTTAATCTTTGTGACATTCTTGCCTGAGCTTATAATTATACCGTCGGTGACTGGTTCGAATGAGTGGTTCCTGGCAGCCGGCAGTCCGGGTATATGGTTGAGCCGGCCTCCGGCATAATAGAAGACGGAGTCGCTTGCCGTTGATTCATTGTATTTATTAATGAATAAGCTGTTGCCAGCAGAGGCAGTGGCATTATATGTGCTGCCGGTGGTTCCTTCTATGATCTCCCAGTTGCTGAAGTACGATAGTCCTGGATTAGTGGCAGAGGCTTTGAAAAGTCCTTTTTCAGTGGCTGCAAAAACAGTATCCTTGAAGATGGCCAGATCAAACACTTCGTTCTGTTCGCCGTCCAACGAGGGATTCCAGGTATCTTTAATTTCTTTTTTTTCAATATCGAGTATAATAATTCCCGGCTTACATGAAATGTATGCATAATCCCTGTATGTCCGGATTATGTTGGCAGACTTATCCCCTGCAATAGGGGTATTAAGTATATCAGGGATATTGCTTATAATTCCATTATCATATATGTCAATATTGCCGGATTCATAAGCAATAATCAGCACCTCTTTTTGCTCTGAATATTCAATTGTGCTGATGCCACATTCGGACAGGCCGTTTACGGTGGAGAGCTTCCTTACTTCATTGAATTCCCTGTTGAAGACCGTGATGGCATAGTCTGTTGACCCGTATATCTCCTTATGTCCTGCAGCGACAAAGTTGACTGAGCGATAGGGCAGATGGTCAGTCCATGATCCTACCGGTCCCTGAGTGTTTGCGGGGATGAATTGAAACAATAATAAAGATATTAACAGGTATCGTAACATAATAATATAAACTGCCAGCAGCCTGACTTATTGTTTATCTCACCTTTTTAAGGAATTCACATAGCTTATTGACCGCAATAGCCCTGTGTGATATCATATTTTTCCTTGCTGCAGGCATCTCTGCAAAGGTAAGGCCTTCATTAAGCGGCATAAAGACAGGGTCATATCCGAAACCCCCGGTCCCTCTTTTTTTATCCTTTATTTTCCCTTTGATAATACCTTCGAACAGGTATTCCTCGTTATTAAAAATAAGGGCAACGACTGTGCGGAAGCTGGCTTTTTTATTATTATGATGCTCCAGCTCCTTCAACAGTCTGTCAATGTTCTTTTCCATGTCCTTATCTTCGCCGGCATATCTTGCGGAGTGAACACCCGGTGCCCCTCCCAGGGCTTCGACCTCCAGACCGGTATCGTCGGCAATCACATTAAGCCCTGTTTTACGGTGTATATACCTGGCCTTTTGCAGGGCATTACCTTCCAGTGTGTCTTCATTTTCCGGTATATCTTCATTTATGCCTGCTTCAGCCATTGATATAAGGCTGAAGGAACTATCGAGTATCTCATTTATCTCTTTGATCTTGTGCTCATTATTTGAGGCAATAATAATATCCATAATGCAAATCTATTTGCTCAAAAATAATTAAAAAAGCCAAATGCTTTTGGGGTAAATTTATATATATTACATTTGGTTATACTATATGTACCGTTTAGCAAGTTTGTAATCAATAATACTGAGTTGTTTAGATTTTATGTAATAATACTGGTCATGCTGCTGGGGATAAGCCGGTCACCGGATCTGTACGGACAGGGTAATGATGTGTGCATTGAAAAAATAACTGTTAATTACGATTCGGTTCTGTTTGACAGGCACAGGGACTTTCTTCCCGATGATATTTATATACTTGATAATACAGCTAATAATCTTCTGATCGAATGCTCGCCGCCCGGTGAGGGCTACATGTTCTCCTTCCGGCTGTTCGGGAATGATAATATATGGTCGCCCTGGTCTGGCAGACCCGTTAAGGAATATACCAACCTTAAGCCCGGCGATTATTCTCTTCATATAAAAGTCATGATGCCAGGCGGGGAGATCAGTGAATATGATACAGGCAGCTTCAGGATTGAACAGCCGTTTTATCTGACAACACTTGCATTTATCCTATATACAATTCTGCTGCTGCTTATCTTATTTGCCATTTTCAGGCTTTTGCTGTCAAGGCATAAATCAAGGCAGGCCCGGCTTGAGGCAATAATACAGGAGAGAACGGAGGAGCTGATGAGTGAGAAGGAGAGAACTGAAAACCTGCTGGCTAATCTCTTACCTAAGGACACTGCGGATGAGATTATGTCAAAGGGAAAGGCTACCAAGCAGAAATATAATTTTGTTACAGTGTTATTCTCAGACATAGAGGGTTTTACCAGGATTGCCGAGGAGGTTAACCCGGAGGAGCTTATTGATGAGCTGGATAATTTCTTCTTTCATTTTGACTCTGTTGTTGAGAAGCATAATATAGAAAAGATAAAGACCATAGGTGATGCATATATGTGTGCCGGGGGCATACCGCACCGTAACAGAACAAATCCGCTTGAGGTGGTGCTTGCCGCACTGGAGATGCAGGAATATATGTTAAGTCTGAAGAAGGAACAGACGGCCAGGGGGATAAAATTCTGGGATATAAGGATTGGTATACATACAGGCACAGTAATAGCCGGTGTGGTGGGTCAGAAAAAACTGTCATATGATATCTGGGGAGATACCGTTAATACGGCAAGCAGGATGGAATCGTCCGGAATAGCGGGTAAGATAAATATATCGGGTGTTACATATGAGTATGTAAAAGATTTCTTTATCTGCGAATACAGGGGTAAGATGCCTGTTAAGTACAAGGGTGATCTGGATATGTATTTTGTTAAAGGTATACGTCCGGAGCTCAGGGAGGAAGGGAAGAATATTCCCAATAAGGTGTTTAATAATAAGCTCTTAAACCTGAAGGTTCAGGATCTTGAGGACTATTATTTCGAATGGTATGAGGCTAATGTGCCGGATGATTTTAGCTTTCACAATGTCAAGTTCCTTAAGAATATATGTACCCAGACTGAGCTTCTGGCTACGGCCGAGCAACTCGATGAAGAGATAATACTGGGACTGAGACTTGCTTCATTGTTTATTAAGTCAGGCTTGACGGATGACTATAATGAGCCTCTTGAACATTCTGTTGAGCACCTCAAAAAGATGGCGCCGCAGTACGGTTTCGGGCAGCCTTATATTGATCACGCTGAAATGATAATAAGGGAGCTGTACGCTATGGAGACGGCCAGACCCGAAGTGCAGATATTGATGGATGCCATTAATGATTACCGTGGCCATGTTGACTATCCTATGGTAACGGAATTGCGTTATGAAGAAGAAAATTCAAGGGAAGGTCCGCTCGACAGGAAAAAATGGTATGCTGAAGAGAGGGAGAAGATCAGGAATCATGATTTTTTTACCGCCACGGCCAGACTGTTAAAGTCCTACAGCGGAGAGGAGCAGGCTCAAAATCTGGAAAGATATACCGGACATATTGAATAACACTTTTGTTCTCACCTTTTAAAAGGGTAAATTTGGGCTTTAATCAAAATAATATATAGTATATGGAAAATATAAACTGGAAAGATCTGTCATTTGGCTATATAAAGGCAGACTATAATGTGCGAACCTATTATAAGGATGGCAAATGGAGTGAACCGGAAGTAAGTGATTCGGAATACCTGAATGTTCATATAGCAGCCACGGCATTGCATTATGGCCAGGAGGCTTTTGAGGGCATGAAGGCTTACAGGGGTAAGGATAATAAAATAAGGCTTTTCCGCTGGAAAGATAATGCCAGTAGAATTGTAAAGTCGGCACAAGGCATCAAGATGGCGGAAATACCGGAAGAATTGTTCAGGGACGTGGTGTTCAAAGCCGTTAAGCTGAATGAGAAGTTTGTGCCACCTTATGAGTCGGGTGCTGCATTGTACATAAGGCCCCTGCTTTTCGGCAGCGGAGCAGAGGTTGGTATTAAGCCCTCGGAAGAATATACCTTTATGGTCTTTGTTACACCTGTGGGACCATATTTCAAGGGTGGTGTTAAGCCGGTGGATATGATGATATGCCGCGATGTTGACAGGGCAGCTCCGCTGGGAACAGGTACATATAAGGTGGGAGGAAATTATGCTGCCAGCCTCAGGGCCATAATGAAAGCCAAAGAGGAGGGTTATGCCAATGTTATCTTTCTGGATGCCAAAGAGAAAAAGTATATTGATGAATGCGGTCCAGCCAATTTCTTTGCCATAAAAGGCAATAAATATATAACACCAAAATCGAGCTCTATCTTAGACTCTATCACAAACAGAAGCCTGGTTGCACTGGCTGAAGACATGGGTATGGAAGTGGAAAGAAGGAAGGTGCATTATGAGGAGCTGCCTGAATTTGATGAGGCCGGCGCATGCGGAACGGCTGCAGTGATAAGCCCTATAGGTAAAATATATGATCCGGAAACAAACAAGGTGATAGATTATTGCAAGGACGGTGAACCCGGTGAGGTACAGATGAAACTATACAAAAAGCTGACAGGTATACAAAAAGGGGATGAGCCTGATAAGTTTGGATGGATTACCGTGCTCGAGTAATCCAATATAAATTGTATTTTTGCAGGCAAATAGTGCATAGTGGCTAAACATCAGGAAGGCATATCAAAAGGAAGGTTGAGGAGTTCCTATCTTACACAGATAGTGAGCATCTCGCTTGTGTTATTTCTTCTGGGGCTGCTGGGCTTTATTTTAATAAATGCCAGGGAGCTGTCTGATTATTTTCGTGAGAGCCTGAGTTTTTCCGTTATGCTGGATGAAGATTCCAGGGAAGCTGATATAAGGATGTTGCAGAAGGACCTTGATGCAAAGCACTTTGTAAAAAGCACCGAGTATATATCCAAGGAGCAGGCAGCGGAAAATTTACGGGAAGAGCTGGGGGAGGATTTTCTGACCTTTATGGGTTATAACCCGCTGCTGCCATCGATAGATGTGTACCTGCTGGCCGATTATACACATCCTGACAGTGTTCTGAATATAGAACGTTACCTGATGGACTATGATGTGGTCAATGAGGTTTATTTCCAGGAGTCATTCCTGCACCTGATAAATGAGAATGTTAAAAAGATAAGTGCCTTTCTTTTAATATTCAGCGGACTGCTGCTGTTTATATCACTTACTATAATTAATAATACAATAAGATTGTCGGTTTATTCAAAACGGTTTATTATAAGGACTATGCAGCTTGTGGGGGCAACAAGGTCCTTTATCAGAAAACCTTTCCTTTTGCGCAGTATCGTGCATGGTATCATAGCGGCCCTTTTTTCAATTGTATTATTAATGGCAATTTTATATTTTGTAGAGCAGGAGTTTTATTTATTATTTACACTTCAGGATATCGGGTTACTGCTTTATTTATTCGGTGGGATTATTGTGCTGGGGATAATGATAAACCTGGTGTCAACGTTTTTCTCGGTAAGTAAATACCTGGGGATCTCGGAAGATAAACTGTATTATTAAGATGGTTGCAAAAAAGACAAAAAAGGAAGATGAGGGTTTTGCCCTGGGGAAGGAGAATTATAAACTGATGGCTATCGGTTTCGGGATAATCGTTATTGGTTTCCTGCTGATGGCAGGTGGTAAAAGTGAAGACCCGCGGGAGTTTTCTGATGCTATTTTCAGTTTCAGACGCATAACCCTGGCCCCGATCATTGTTCTGGCCGGCTTTATTTTCGAGATATGGGCAATAATGAAAAAGCCTTCGGGCAGTGAATAATCCCTGATCAATAAATAAATGAATTTACTGGAAGCACTTATCCTTGGTATTATCCAGGGATTAACAGAATTTTTGCCCGTCAGCTCAAGCGGTCACCTGGAGATAGGGAAATACCTTTTCGGTATTGATGCTGAACTGAGCTTCAGCTTTTCTGTTGCCGTACATGGTGCCACTGTGCTGAGTACCATAGTGGTTTTCTGGCAGGAGGTGATAAGGCTTATACGTGGAACGCTGAGGTTCAGGATGAACAGTGAGACGGTGTATGTTCTGAAAATACTGGTATCACTTATCCCGGTGGCTGTGGTGGGAGTCTTTTTTGATGAGCAGGTTGAAGACTTTTTTGACGGTAATATTGTTTTCGTAGGTGCTATGCTTCTGGTAACTGCTGCATTGCTGATAGTGTCGGGCTTTATGAGGGACCGCAGAAGGGAGATAGGATATTTTGATGCCCTTATTATCGGGCTGGCGCAGGCTATGGCGGTACTGCCGGGCATATCACGGGCGGGTGCCACCATCTCAACCGGGATGATGCTGGGCAATAAGAAAGAAGAGCTGGCACGGTTTTCTTTCCTGATGGTCCTGATTCCTGTTATTGGGGTTAATATTCTTGACCTGATTAAAGGCGACTTTTCGGCTAATGCCTCGGTTGGGGCGGCAGCCCTGCTTACGGGTTTTTTTGCTGCCTTTATTACCGGTTATCTGGCCTGCAGGTGGATGGTAAGCCTGGTAAGAAAAGGTAAGCTGTACTGGTTCGGAATATATTGTTTGATCGTTGGTGTGCTTGCTATAATAATGGGTTAATATGCTTATGGATAAAAATCCCGATTTCCTGGAAGGACAGATACTGCTGTTTGATAAGCCACTATACTGGACATCGTTTCGACCTTGTAAAAAAGGTAAAGAATATAATCAGGAAGAACTACGGCTACAAAAAGATTAAGGTTGGCCATGCCGGCACACTGGATCCCCTTGCAAGCGGACTGCTGATAATATGTACAGGCAGATACACCAAAAAGATAACAGCCATACAGCAGAGCGCAAAGGAATATGTTGCAGAATTTTACCTGGGCAAAACAACCCCTTCCTTTGATCTTGAGACAGAAGTTGACGGCAGTTATGAGACAGCACATATTAACAGGGATTTGATTGTGGATGCGCTTAAGTCTTTTGAGGGCGAGTATGACCAGGTGCCTCCACAGTTTTCGGCCAAAAGTGTTAAGGGCAAGAGAGCCTATGATTACGCACGAAAAGGGGAAAAGGTTGAGCTTAGATCACAGAGGATAAGCTTTTATGAGCTTGAACTGCTGAGTTTTGACAGCCCACTGGTTGAAGTAAGGATATTATGCAGCAAGGGAACATATATACGTTCCTTTGCCAGAGACCTGGGAGAATATCTTGACAGCGGTGCATACCTTTCGTCCCTGAAGAGGACCGCCATAGGTGATTATAAGCTGGAAGACGCTATGGATATCGGGGATTTTGAATTGCAGGTAAGCACTTCCGGTAAAGATTAATAATAAATAGTACCTTTGTGCGAGCATTTAAAAAAAAATTTAAACGTATGAAACAAATTGTTAATTGATACGTATAAGGGTGGATATTTTAAGAAACACATATAAAATGAAGTTATCGCAGTTTAAGTATAAATTACCGCAGGAACTGATTGCATTATACCCGTCAAAGAACCGGGATGAGTCAAGGTTAATGGTTGTTGACAGGAAAACAGGGAAGATTGAGCACCACCAGTTTAAGGAGCTGATAAAATATTTCGGCAAGGATGATATGCTGGTATTCAATAATACAAAGGTTTTTCCTGCCCGTTTATTTGGTAATAAGGAGAAGACAGGAGCGGAGATTGAAGTCTTTCTTTTGCGTGAACTAAACCGCGAGCAGCGCCTGTGGGATGTGCTGGTTGATCCGGCCAGGAAGATAAGGATAGGCAATAAATTGTATTTTGGAGAAGATGAGATGCTGGTTGCTGAAGTTATTGACAATACCACCTCCAGGGGCAGGACCCTCCGTTTTCTGTATGATGGTTCGTATGAGGATTTTAAGAATACGCTATACAGCCTGGGAGAGACACCTCTGCCCAAATTTATTGAGCGTCCGGTTGAGCCTGAAGATAATGAACGCTACCAGACAATATTTGCCAAGCATGAGGGGGCGGTGGCTGCGCCTACTGCCGGACTTCACTTTAGCAGGGAGCTGCTGAAGAGGTTTGAGATACTGGGTGTTAATTTCGCCGAGATAACACTTCATGTAGGACTGGGCAACTTCAGGTCTGTTGATGTGGAGGATCTGACCAAGCATAAGATGGACTCGGAGAGGATAATAATTACCGAGGAGACTGCCGAGATGGTAAATGAGACAAAGGAAAGACGAAATAAGATATGTGCCGTGGGCACCACTGTTGTAAGAACACTTGAGAGTTCCGTTTCAACCGACGGTTACCTTAAGCCTTTTGATGGCTGGACAAATAAATTTATTTTTCCTCCATACGAGATCAGTGTACCGGATATGATGGTAAGCAATTTTCATCTCCCCTATTCCACACTGCTGATGATGGTGGCCGCTTTCGGAGGCTATAACCTTGTCTTTGAGGCATATGAAGAAGCCGTGAAAGAGAAATACCGTTTTGGCACCTATGGAGATGCCATGCTGATAAAATAAGTGAAAAAAACATGCTTAAAGAAAGCCATCCTGAGAAGGGTGGCTTTTTTTCGTTATAAGGATGATGATAATCATCTACGAAATATCGCTGTTTGTCAAATAGTGCTGGTTTGGTTCAAAAAAACTGTTATCTTTATTGGCTTTGGAAATGACGTTTTTAATGCAACCTCTGACTCAGATATTTAGTCTTGTTAAATATAGTTTAAAGGTTCATACAACTAAGAGTATGAATCAACGTATAAGAACTTGAATCGCATCGGCTTAAAAAAAAAGTAATGACAGGTCGGGGTTGTTGGATTTTGTATTTTTAGTAGCGGAATTGGATAGAATAGATTAGGATAAAAGCATAATACGGCAAAAAAATAATAAGGAGGGAACCTATGAGGAAATTTAAATCAGAATCAAAGGAGCAAATTGCTGAGCAAGGGTTATCTGTATTAATACGTATAGCCTATGGTAGCAGAATATTTCTTTTCTTGTTGGGGCTGCTTTTTATTACGGGGAATAAAAAGTTGTTTTCCCAGGGTGTTGGGATTAGTGAAGTAACAATCACGCCTCATGCATCCTCTATTTTGGAGTTAAGGTCAACCACAAGAGGATTCCTTGCGCCCCGAATGACTACTGATCAGCGTACTTCAATACCCACTCCGGCGATTGGGCTGCTTGTCTTCGATGTCACAACAAATTCCTTCTGGTATTTTGATGGGTTTGGCGTAATAGTTATTAACGGACTTAATTACTGGTCGATAACAGGTAATACCGGCAGTAATCCGGCTACAGACTTTATTGGCACTACCGATAATCAACCATTTTCGTTTAGAACTAATAATGTTGAAAGGCTGAGAGTATCGGGTGGTACTGGAGAAAGCGGTGTCATTACCTTGGGCAACGCCACTACTACTTCGGGGACAATTCAGTCGCAGCAAGAACTTATTTTCAGGATGGATGGGGATGTATATGGGAGCTCCATACTCAGACTAAGAAACAGGACTGCGGAAAACGGAGCAATTTTTGAGAACCCTCACGCGACAACAACTTTGGTGGATTTTATTTTCCGAACCGCTATCGACCAGAGGAACATAAGATACGAGTCGCGGTCCGACTACGCAAAAGCTGGCGCCCCTTCCTTTCATATAGGGGGTGCCGTACCAGATGTCCCTACTCTTTCAATAGGTGATAATTACGCAGCATTCAACAGGGGAGTCAGGATTGGCACCTATCCAAGCGCTACAGTACCAATTCCTCCACCCACAGCATTACTGCATTTGAATGGGGGTACATCCGCGGCAGGTACTGCTCCTCTGAAGTTTACCTCTGGCACCGACCTCTCTTCACCTGAGGCCGGGGCGGTGGAGTTTGATGGGAATAACTATTTCGTTACCACAGGGTCGACTCGCTACACTTTGGCAAAGACCTTAACAAGGACAGCTAATTTGAATTTTGGTAATACACCGGCTGGTACTAGTAATGATTTATCCATTACTGTTGCGGGAGCTTCTGATGGTGACCCAGTTGTACTGGGTGTACCAAATTCAACGAACTACTCTAATACCTATTATTCAGCTTGGGTGAGCTCAGCAAATACAGTGACCGTTAGATTCAATAACCCAAGTTCCACAGACAACAATCTTTATCAGGTACATTCCGTGTAAGTATAATGAAATATTAACATCAAGGTCACTTCAAAGAACCTACAATATTAGCAACCAGCCCATCATAATGATCTTAAATAGCAAAACGACCTTGCAGATACAAAGCAGAAATACGATCTCCCCCGTAAGGAGACTTCTGTTTCTTTGTATTCTGTTGCTGTTTTGTTGTTCACCAGGTTTATTCGGACAGGTAATATCGAATAGTGGGGCCACAATCGTTATTAGTTCAGGAGTAGTTGTTGGCGCTGAAGATGCTGTTAATTCTTCCGGCACAGTTTCAAACGATGGAACATTAAACCTCACTGGGGACTATATAAGCACTGCCACAACCAACGGAGATGGTACTTTCAATATAGGAGGGAATTGGACTAATACAGGCGGTACATTTGTTTCCTGTGCAAGCACAGTAGTCTTTAATGGTTCAATTAATCAGTTCATTGTACGCACAGGAGGTGAAGGTTTTTTTAATCTGACAATCAATAATTCCGGTGACGTAACACTGAGTAACACCGTCACATTAAACGGAACCCTTTCGCTGATTTCAGGCAAGATTAGTCTTGGCAGCAACAATTTAATTGTTAGTTCCTGCCAGGCATTAGGAGGCTTTTTGTCACCATACATTATTGCCGGGAACACGGGAACTCTTGCAAACAGTATGTCCTTGACTGTATATAAAGTTTTTTCCTGTTGGAACCGCTGCTTCTTATACGCCTGTAATACTGAACAACACAGGAGGAGTACCGGCACAATTACTGTGTAAACCTCTTTGCCACAGTTACGGATGGCTGGTCTTTCTCTCCAGGATACTCCGGTCTGCTTACCTTGAGGAGTGTGTAAAAATAACATGGAGTATTGGTGAGGATGTAGTTGGCGGTTCCAGCCTCGATATCACCACACAGTGGAATGCAGCAAATGAAGGAAGCTCTTTTACCAGAGTAGATTGCAGCATCGGCTTACCGACAACGGCCCTCGAGCTTGGCAACACGCTGACCCTGGCGGCAACCATCTTCAGCCGCCTCTGGCTCTAATCCTTATACTCAAATTCGGGACAGGAATTTACATCTTGGTAGGTTCTTTTGCCGTCAGGCAGTAACTTACAAAGTTAGGTGATAATACAGCCCCAACCTTTACAGCCCCGGCCGATATCACTATTTACAGTGATGCTGACTGCAACTATGATGCTTCAATAGGAGTTACCGGTGATGTAACAGATGAAGCAGATAACTGTGGTGTAGGCGAAGCTACTTCTGATGATGTAATAGATAATACAGATCCGTGTAGCATTGTTATCACTCGTACCTGGAGTTTGATTGATGACTGTGGGAATTCTGCAGCCGATCAGGTCCAGACAATCACAGTAAAAGATAATACAGCCCCAACCTTTACAGCCCCGGCAAATGATACAATTTGTAGAGCATTAGATTGTTCATATAATGCAAGTCCTGGAATTACTGGTCATGTAACAGATGAAGCTGATAACTGTGGTGTAGGCGAAGCTACTTATGTTGATGATGAATCAGGTGCATCAGAATTGTAGCACGATGCCGGGAGTTATTCTGAAGAACACGGATATCAACTGATGATTGCGGAAATACCACAGAGAAAATACGGTGGGGCCACTGATGTGCAGATTACCAGTCCCACTGTTATGACACACGGAGTGCTTAGATTTGATTATACGGTGAGCCTGACAGGTGATGCCGGTGACCTGACGGGTGATGATAATCCACAGAGTGGCCTTGAGCCGGGTCATACTATCAGCTTTAACTATCAGAATCACAGTGATACAGTGCAGTCTGTGTACTATCATATCTTACCGCGTACTGAAGGGACAGGTTGTGCCGCCGGTCCGGTAAATACCGCTGAGGTGAAAGTGCACCCCAGACCATTGCAGGATATAATAATCACAACCCCGCTGACATGCGACAGTAACTCTGACCTTGCCCTGAGGGCTATCCTTGCCAAAGGAACAGATCCTTATACTATTGACTGGTTCGGTCCATTCAGCTTTTCGGCACATAACGAAACTGATGTTTCTGGTCTTCCCGGAGGACTATATACTGTAGAAGTAACTGACAGCCTTGGGTGTTATTATAGCAGTACTATTGAAAGCACTAAGGCTTCACCGGGATTTATTTTCTATTCTCCTGACAAGGAACCCTATAATATTGCCAACACCTCATGTTATGATACCGGGGACGGAGAGCTCTTTGTAGCTTATACGGACGGTGAGGATCCTCCCTATTCAGTAAAGGTGGTGAAGAATGAAACAGATACAATATTTGAAGATATTCTGACCGACAATGTTATATCAGATACTTCAGCGTATTTCATGCTGCAGGATATAGATTACGGTGATTATGAACTTATTGTAATGGATGCCAATGGTTGCTTTTATTATAAAACTACACGCGTAACCAGGCCCGATCCCATAACTGCAACATATGAGCTGAGTGATCATGCAGGCTACAATATAAGCTGTAAAGGTTATAGCGACGGGGAAATAAGCGTTACCGATGTGTCAGGTGGTAATTTCCCCGGCATATCAGGCGACAATGGTGATTATAAATATATGTGGTATACCTTTGACGGATCAATACCCGGAGATAATACCCTGGATCATATAACGAATGTGCCGGCCGGAACATATTATCTGCAGATAAGCGATACACTGGGATGTACAATGGTGGACAGTGTTACCCTAACCGAACCGGAAGGTATTACTCTTCTCAACACAGAACTTTCCACAAGCGCGGATGGTGATTATAATATATCATGTTACGGAGGCAGTGATGGTTATATAATTCTTAACTTCCAGGGAGGCTCAGGTGTATATACTTATAACTGGACCGGTCCTGAAAACTCAGGATTGATAATGGATGAAAAGAACCAGACAGGACTGATTGCCGGTGATTATAATGTAATTGTCACTGATGTTAGCGGTTGTTCAATGGATTTTGACTTTACACTTACAGAACCTGACAGTCTGGAGCTGCTGATGGAACCTTCACTAACACCTGACGGTAAATATAATATCCATTGCAATGGGGGAACCGGGGATATAGATATCACGGTCAGCGGAGGAAGTGCTGCAGGTTACTCCTATGAGTGGACAGGGCCTGAAGGAAGCGGACTGGACAGTTATGCAGAAGATCAATCAGGGCTTATTGCCGGAAAGTATATTGTTGAAGTAAGTGATTTTAACGGTTGTATAATAACTGACAGTATCACTCTTACCGAGCCACCTGCTATGACTGTTGATCTGAGTGCGACGGATATCACATGTGAATCGCCGGGAATGAATAACGGGTCAATAACATCAACCGTCCAGGGAGGGGAAGAACCTTACAGTTACTCATGGTCTAATGGTGCCGGCACAGAAGATATATCAGGATTGACAGAAGGGAGGTATTACCTGACTGTAACTGATATATATGGTTGCCAGGTGATTGATTCATCCGATATTGCCTTGCCGCCGCCGCTGGAATTCAATAAAGCACTATCTGACTATAACGGGTTTAACATAAGCTGCTATAATGAGGATGACGGGTATATCGATCTTTCCATGACAAGTGGCGAAGAACCGTATATCTTTAACTGGGCTGGTCCGGACGGATTCAGCTCAACTAAGGATTCTATCGGCCGTCTGAGTGCCGGTGAATATATATTGACAGTTGAAGACAATAATTATTGCATTATTACAGACACCACTGTTATTACACAACCCGGACAGCTTACTATGGAGTTGGAGATATCGGAGAGCGATTACGGTGGGTTTAATGTTAACTGTTATGGCGACAATACGGCAAGCATTGAGATTATCCCGGAAAATAATGTGGGTGAGGTTGGTTATAACTGGACCGATGGTTACAGTCAGCGTGAAAGGACAGGGCTGGCGGCCGGAACATACGGCGTGTTAATTGCTGATGAGAATAGCTGCAGCGTGGATACCGTAATAACCCTTACCCAACCTGAACCCGTTAGTTTTACGGCTGAAGTTGTACAGCCTTATTGCGAGGATAAGCCCGATGGTGAGATTAGCATTGAGGCAATGGGCGGATATGTTATATCTGATTACAGCTACCTGTGGTTTGACAACTCTACAAGCAGTTATAAAGACAATGTGGCAGCCGGTGAATACTGGCTTACCGTGACTGATGATAACGGGTGCAGTGTAACAGACACCATAATTGTTACCTCTGAACGTGATAACTGCCTTACCATACCTAATGCAATATCTCCCAACGGTGATAATATAAATGATGTATGGAATATTGATCTTATTGAGCTATACCCTGAAGCAGAGATAAGGATATTCAACAGGTGGGGTGAAATGGTATGGGTTTCGGAAAAAGGGTATCCGCAGCCATGGGATGGAACGAGCAATGGAAGGAGACTGCCCATTGATACCTATCATTATATTATTAATTTGCACGACGGTTCGAAACCGGCTATTGGAGGTATCACTATTTTGAGATAGTTATTATATGAAGTTTGAGAAAAGGATATTGTTATTTATGGCTTTTATGACACTGGCAGTGACCTCTTCTGCCCAGCAACTGCCACTGTATAGTCAGTATCTTTTCAATATGTATCTAATCAACCCGGCCGTGGCGGGAAGTGACGGGTATACCAGTTTCAATATGACGGCAAGAGAGCAATGGCTTGGCTATTCAGGTGCACCAAGAACATATTCTTTCAGCTACCAGACAAGGTTATTGAAAAGGAGCCATATAATTAAGAAGACAAACGTACGCAGAAAGGTTTTCAAACCAAGCCGCGATGGCAAGGTAGGACTGGGAGGCTATGTTTTCAGTGACAGGAACGGGCTTATAAACAGGACCGGGATGCAGGCCACTTATTCATATCATACCTGGCTCTACGGGGGCACGCAGCTATCATTTGGTCTTTCCGGCACCGCCTTTCATTTCAGGATAGATGAGCAGAATATCAGACTTGAGGATCCTGATGATCCTATACTTTACAGTAATCTGAGGGAGGGAGTGTTTATCCCGGATGCAAATTTCGGTGTTTATATTCTCAATTACAGGTATAATGTAGGGTTTTCTGTTGAGCAGCTATTTCAGTCATACGTTAAATTGGGCAACCCGGGATACAGGAACCTTCAGTTGATGAGGCATTATTATCTTTTTGGCTCATATACATTCCTTCTTTCGCAAGAGAGCGAGATACATCCCAACTTTATGTTCAGGATGTCTGAGCAGCTGAAACCCCAGATTGATATCGGGGCTAAATATACTTTTAAACAGGATTTCTGGCTTGGATTATCCTATCGTACCGGTAATATTATAATAACCTCTCTGGGAGCGCGTTTTGATAATTTTTATTTCGGTTATGCCTTTGATTACTCATTCAGCGAGATACAGAATTATACCTATGGATCGCACGAGATAATGTTAGCAATGAAATTCGGCAGCAGTGCCAGGAGGTACCGCTGGCTCGACCGTTACTGATCCTTCCTGAACACATATACCAGTGAGCTGGTCTTTCTGATCTTCAGCATGGAATGTATCCATGATATAAGTCCCGCTATTAATCCCCTGAGGAAAGGCAATGATGACTGTTTATGCTTCTCGCTTAAGGCTGACACATAAAAAGCATCGAGCGGAAGACGGCGGATGGCCTCTAATGTAAAGCCGTGTTTGCCTGCCATTATGCGGATGGTATCAGGATTAAAATGCCACAGATGCCGGGGTACATCCCATGCAGCCCACAGGCTGCCATACCTTATAGCATCATATGAGAGGTGGTTGGGCACAGCAATAAGCAGCAATCCGTTTTCTCTAAGAATGCGCTGGGAAGATATGAGGTAATCATCCGGGTGGTAAAAGTGTTCCAGCGTATGCCACATGGTGATAATATCCATGCTGCTGTCTGCAAAACTGCCGATATCATCAGGTGAAAAAAGTGATATATTATTATTGATGCCGGCATATTGCCGTGCCTGATCACTTATTTCTATGCCCTGACATTCCCATCCTTTCTTTCTGAGGAACATAGGAAAATAACCTGTTCCCGATCCTATATCCAGAACAGAAGCATTATCAAGACCCGATATATTCTTTAACATCCTGTACTTCCTTGCCAGCATGATTTTCCTGGCAGCGTGGTATATTTTGTTGACCAGACCTTTGCCTGTGTCAGAATGTGAGATATATTCATCAGAACTGTAGTATTCTGATACTTTATCTTCCGGGGGATAGTTATTTGTAAAAACGAAACTACAGGACTTACACCGGTTTACCGGGAATCTCTCCCCTGATACCAGGAAGTCAGTACATTCATGTAATAAATCTATCTCCCCTGATCCGCATAGGGGGCATTTATTGTGAATTGGCATTTATTGAAAATCTTTTTCTTCTGATAAAGTAATAAACCAAAGCGGCGATCATAAGTATCATTATCACCGAACCTGCAAGGGAAACAGTGTTACCTGTCTTATATGACTCAGGCTCAAACCTGAAGATAAGCTCATGTTCACCTTCCGGGATAACCATGGCCCTAAGAACATAATTAACCCTGAAATGCTCTGCAGCTTCACCGTCAATATAGGCATTCCACCCTTCAGGATAATATATCTCAGAGAAAACAGTTAGTCTGGGTGCTGTTGAGTTGTAATCATAAACCAGCTCATTGGCCTTATATGAGACAAGGCTTATGGTGCCTGATGTATTATCTGTCTGGCCGATATCTTTTAATTTATCCGCATGTTTTTTATTGACGACTGCTTCATGGGCCGGATCAATAATATTAACAGCTTCAATTTCTTCATCGGGATTGTCTGCCAGAATAAATGAATCGACAAACCAGGCATTGCCAAGGGCACTGCTGTTGACAAGGGGAGGGTTGTCCGGATTTATTATTATATATTTAGTGTTCAGCATATTCATGGCATTCAGGTCCCTGAAGGCTGTATCCAGCTGGTCGGCTGAACTTATACTGTTCAACCTTTTTGTGAGCCTGTTGATCTCAGGACTGATACTGTTTTCTATAAGATCCTGGTAGCGTCTTATTTTAGCTCCATGATAGCCACCTATGGAATGATGCAGGTATGATGTGGTGCCATCATTGAACGGGCTTACCGTCAGATTAAGCACCCTGTGTATGGTGCTGTCTTTGAGAATATAGTTATCTGCCGCCGTTGGGGTGAATTGCCTTTCTGCTTCATTCTGCCTGACAAAATTATCTTCGTTCAGGTACCTCCTGTTAACAAACCACATATCGATCACCACAAGGAAAGCCAGTATAAAGATAGCCTGTTTATTCTTAAGCTTTCCGGAATATGCCAGGTAGATAATTATTGCGGCAGCTGTTACAAATGCCAGTGATCTCAGGGCATCGGTTCTCAGCATCTCTTTCCTGTCTGCAATAAGTGATGCCTTAAGCCAGTCAGGGTACTGTAATTCGTTGGCCGAGATAAATGATCCTGCCAGTCCGGGGAATAGCAGGAACAGCAGCAATATACCACCGGTAATACCAATACCAATCTTAAATGCTTTAATCAGTTCTGGTTTCTTTATTTCTTTTTTCAGTATCCTGTCCAGTACAAGTATACCAAGCAACGGCATACAGAACTCAGCAATAACGAGTATCATGGTTACAGCCCTGAACTTGTTATACCCGGGGAACAGATCAAAGAACAGGTTGGTCAGGAACATGAAATTCTTACCCCAGGCGAGCATAATGGATAATAGTGTGGCAGCCAGCAGCCACCATTTATACGGTCCTTTCAGAAGAACCAGTCCCATGATAAAGAGCAGGACAATAATTGCACCTACATACACCGGACCGCTGGTATTGGGCTGTGTACCCCAGTACTGGTATATTCCCTGTACATACTGTGCTGCATTATTCTGCCTCAGTGTCTTAACCGTTTCAGAATCCCTGTCAAAGGGTTGGGTGGCTCCTCCCTTGAGGTTGGGTATAAGGAGTGTGAGCGTTTCATCAATACCGTAGCTCCAGTTGGTGGCATATGACCTGTCAAGTCCCGATGTCTTGTCTTCCTGGTTGCTGCTCAACTCAGATTCTCCCCTCATGGAGTACTTGCCATATTCGAATGTGACATACAGGTTGGCGAAGTTGATGGACAGGGCAATAATGACTGCACCTATCAGTAATGCTGTTGTTTTGAGAAGCTCCGGCAGGTACTTGTCTCTTATTGCAAAAATAAGCTCAACAATGCCAAAGATCAGCACTATCATAAAGGTATAATAGGTTATTTGCAGATGGTTGGCAATAAGCTGCATTGTCAGGAAAAAGGCAGTGAACACCGAACCTATTAAGCGATCGCGTTTATATGCATATACAATACTTCCTATCAGCGGAGCCATAAAAGCCAGGGCCATTGCCTTTGTATTATGACCTGCAGCAAGTATAACAAAGAAGTACGAGGAGAACCCGTATGCTATTGATCCCAGTATGGCCAGCCATGGGTTAACCCTGAATGAAATAAGTACTATATAGAATCCTATCATCAGCAGAAGGACGGGGGCTATAGGTATTCCCGGTGATCTGAAAATATTATATAAGGGTTTAAAAAGGTTCCCCGGGTACTGTGTTGATATAAGGTATGCCGGCATGCCTCCGAATAATGAATTGGTCCATAATGGTTCCTCATCATATTCCTGTCGATGATCCTTTATCTCTTCTACTGTTCCTGCGAAAACAGTGGTATCATGGGTCAACAGTGCTTTATTGTCCAGGGCAGGGGAGAAATATGCCAGGGTAAGAGCAATAAATATTATTATGGCTGTAAGGTGCGGCACATACTTGTTTAATGCTGTATTGGTCGACATATTAACTGTATTGATATTAATGTATATTTGTACTGGTACAAAAATAACTTTTTTAATTTAATAGCCGGCTTGGGACTAATTCAACAGCAGACTATCAGGGGAACAGTTTATTCATTCCTTGGAGTGATATTAGGTTTTGTTAACCTGGCCATACTGTCTCCTTTGATTTTCACCAGTGATCAGATAGGCCTCACACAGGTAATGATTGCTATAGCAACCATACTGGCACAGCTCGGTGGACTGGGGTTCAATAATGTAACTAACAGGTTATTTCCTTATTTCCGGTCTTCCCCGGGTGCTCATAACGGTTATCTTTCACTGGCATCCCTGGTAACAGCAACAGGATTCATTATCTGCCTGATAGGGCTGAGCATTTATATGCCAACCTTTATCGAAAATAACAGGGAAAAGTCAGCCTTATTATCCGAGTATGCCTGGTATATACCTGTATTACTGGGCTTCATTATGCTTTTCACCCTTCTGGATAATTATTGCAAGGTGCTGTTCAATGCTGTTATCGGCACTTTCCTGCGCGATTTTGTTCTGAGACTGATAACCTTGCTACTGGTTTTATTGTTTTATTTCAGCCTGATAGATTTCAGTACCTATGTATTCCTTTTTGTTATATCGCAGGCTGTTCCGGCCCTGATAATCATTATTTATCTTTTATACAGGGGTGAGTTCAGGTTTACCGGTTACAAAAGCTTTCTCAGCCCTGATCTTATCAGGCAGATCATAAGCCTTTCTTTGTTTGGAGTAGTTGCGGGATTGAGCGGTATAGCAATAACCAGCATTGATAAATATATGGTCAACAGTTTTGAAGGACTGGGTGATGCCGGTATATATTCCATTGCTGTATATTTTGCCGCACTGATACTTATCCCGGCAAGATCTCTCGGAAAGATAGCTATTCCGGTTATATCCGAAGCCTGGAAGAGGAATGATATAAAAGTTATACAGGATGTTTATTATAAGAGCAGTATAAACCAGCTGATTATTGGCTTGCTGATCTTTGTGGGCATTATTGCCAATATGGATAATATATTCAGGATACTGCCGCCTGAATATGCAAAAGGGGAGATGGTTATAATATTTTTTGGCTTTGCCAACCTGGTAAGTGCTTCTGCCGGGGCCTGCAAGATCATCCTGTCCACATCTTCATATTATAAATACCAGACCTACCTGATGCTTATACTTATTATTCTTGTTATAGTCAGTAACCTGATCCTCATACCGGCGATGGGTATACCGGGCGCCGCCCTGGCATCACTTATCTCCATGTTTGTCTATACCGGTCTCACAGTGGTGGTGTTGAAACGTTTTTTTGGCCTGTGGCCTTTCGTTTTTAAACACATTATTATCCTTTCACTGGCTTTGTTGATATTTGTGGCAGCCAGTCTTTTACCTAAAATGCCTTTAGTGATGGACATAATGCTAAGAAGTATATTAATTATAGTAATGTTCGGGGCAGGTGTGTTATTATTTAATATATCAGATGATGCAAATAGCACAGTGAGAAGAATAAGAAATAAATTCTTTTGACTATTGAAATTCTGTTATTTAATTTTTTTCTCATTCAAGCATATATCAACCAGATAGATAATAATTAAAAAATTAAGAACGAATGTCACCTTTTTGCAATAATTCCATTTCCTATTTACCAGATGGAAACAAGAAGTAAAGTGGTTCAAGTTATATTGAAAGCAATTTATAACAATCTTTCAAACTCTTAGAACTATTCTCCCAATAATACTTACTACTTACTTTCTTACAATTATTAATAAGGCCTTCCCTCAATTTTAAATCTGAGTAATAGGCTATTATTTTCTCACTTATATCCTCAGGATCATATTCATTCACTGACATACCAATTTGATTTTTCTCGGTAAACTCCTTCATGTATTTTGCACTTCCTACAATTATGGGTTTATTCATTGCTAAAAACTGATAATTCTTAGTTGCTATTGTCCTGTTTATTTCATCCCTGTCTGAGCGTGGTGTAAAAATACCCAGATCAGCAACGCTTATAAGTGAAGGCAACCTGGCCCTGTCAAGATAGCCCAGATAGTCTACATATTTCTGCACTCCAAGGTCATCTGAAATTCTAAAAGGATCGTAGCTCTTGTTTAAAGTTCCTGCCAGTACAAATTTAAATTCCGGAATCCTGTTTACGATTAGAGGTATGGATTGAATGATAAAATCAATTCCTCTTAGAATATCAATACCCCCGAAATATAATAAGACAAAATGGTCTCGATAATGAGGAAACTCTGTTGTATCAACCCTGGAAGAATGAAATAATTTTTTGCTTGGAGTATTTGGCAAAACAAAAATCTTTTTATTGGATATATTATACCGTTTCAAGTAGATGTTCTTAAGTGGTTCTTCGACAGTTAATATAGCATCTGCCAAATGCAGTGCTTTGTTTTCAAATTTTCCCCAGTTACTTAATGATTTTACAATTTTTCCTGCCAGGGTATTATAATGTGCAGTATCGATAATCCAGTTGCTGTACAATTCATGCTGGTCACACACAACCTGAAAGCCATATTTTGATTTCAATTTTAGTCCCACCATTGAAAGTGGAAGATCGTGAATATGAATGACATCATAATTGAAGGATTTATAAAGCTTATGTACAAATCGATACCATTTGTTTTTATAAATTGGTATAATTAGTATCAGCGCACTAAGTTTAAACATTAATTTAGTCAATCTCATTCGATGAATTATCAAACCTTCACGCTCCTCACTTGCCAGCCTGTTTGCCATTGTATAACATGCCAAATGAATTTCATGTCCCATCCCTTTTAGGGTGTCAATCTCCTTCTCCACACGTTCATCAGGAGGGAATTCATTTTCAAGCAACATTAAAATTTTCACAAGAATATATTTTAACTAAGTATTAGTAAATAATATAGTTATAGCTATTCAATCTCCTCGATTAATCTGGCCGTTAACAGACGGCGGTTATATTTAACGGGCAGATTATACTTTGACTGGTTAGTTATCATTGACCTGAGATAGGATGTAATGCCGGCATGGTCTGTTTTTTCGAATGTTTTACCTGCATTCCACTTCCTGACAATATGTGCCGCATCTCCATTTTCAGGGCCGATAATAAGTATTGGCTTGCGGCTTCGCAGGTATTCAAATAACTTACCTGTAATAATTATTTCATTGTTTTTATGATCAGGTATCAGCAGCAGCAAGACGGCGGACTTACACATGGCATCTACAGCATCCCGGTGAGTTATATACGATGAGAAATGACAGGAATCTTCCGGCAGCTTAGCAATAATTTTGTTTTTAATATTTTCCGGACAGGACCCTATGTAATTAAATACATACTTAATGCCTTCAGAGGATAGCCTGAGCAGAGATGAAATTAACGAATCTACGGGGTATTGCTCTGTCAGGGTGCCGGTATAAGTGATGGTCAGGATATCCGGACTAGTCTCTTTAACTGATGTGAAATCTTCCTCATCATACCCATTGGTGATAACGCTTATGTTTTTGTCCGGATCCTTTAGTTTTTCCGAAAACAGGCCGGCAAGGCTATCACCTACAGTAATTAGCTTATCAGCCCTCTGTAGCACCTTTTTCTCAAGGCTGTGGTCATATATCCTGGCCGGGAGGCTGCCGTAGAATTGTTTATAATAGTATATGTCAGTCCACGGATCACGCAGGTCGGCTATCCATTTAATGTCAGGGAAGAGGGATTTCAGTTTCAGTCCTATCAGTTGTGTTGAGTGTGGGGGACTGGTTGTTACAACAAATTTGATATCCTCTTCACTTATCAGTTCTGAGGCTTTGCTTATTGCATACCTGTTCCATCCTTTCCGGGGGTCGGGGATAAAAAAGTTACCCCTGATGAAACGTGCAATCCTGTTTTTCAGATTATCTTTTTTACTGACAGGTGCGCCTGAGGCTTTCAGGGGCGGCCGGACAGGCCTGCCAAGCCTGAAATAATTAAGTGTTTTTGTTTTATAAACCCTCGTTCCGGGCCGTATATCTCTTTCCAGGCTTTTATCTATGACCGGGTATTCAGCATACTCCGGATCCACGGTCAGCACAATAGGTTCCCAGCCGTATTCAGGCAGGTATTTTGCAAACTTGAGCCAGCGCTGAACGCCTGCCCCGCCGCAGGGCGGCCAGTAATATGTGATGATCAGTATTTTACGCCCGGGCTGCATAATACTTATTTGTTAGGCAATGATGATGGATCTTCTTGCTCCGGCAACTCAATGTTGCACGGTCAGCAAGATATTACTCGTTCTCAAGCTTCCTCAGAAAGCTGCTCATATCAACATGACCGGCAATTATGTCCTTCAGCTTATCCACCTGCACCCTTTCCTGCTTCATGCTGTCGCGATACCTGATAGTGACAGTGTTATCTTCAGTGGTCTTATGATCAACTGTGATGCAGAAAGGTGTCCCTATGGCATCCTGGCGGCGATACCTTCTGCCTATTGAATCTTTTTCCTCATACCGGCAGTTAAAATAATATTTCAACTCATTCATTATCTTCCTTGAGATCTCCGGCAGGCCGTCTTTTTTGACAAGCGGAAGCACTGCCAGCTTTACCGGTGCCAGCACAGGAGGCAGTTTAAAGACCACCCTGCTATCTGTCGATCCGTCCTCTTTTTCCATCTCTTCCACCTTATAGGCTGCTGATATTATCTGCAGGAATATCCTGTCAAGGCCAAGTGATGTTTCAAGCACATAGGGTACAAAGGACTCGTTGGTTTCGGGATCGAAATACTGCAGTTTCTTTCCGCTGAATTTCTGGTGCTGACCCAGATCGAAGTCGGTTCGCGAATGTATCCCTTCCACCTCCCTGAAGCCAAAGGGAAAATTAAATTCTATGTCTGTGGCGGCGGCAGCATAATGTGCCAGCTTATCATGGTCATGGAAGCGGTAATTCTCTTCTCCCAGGTCAAGTGCTTTATGCCATTTCATCCTTACCTTTTTCCAGTGTTCAAACCACTGTTCCTCTGTTCCCGGCTTAATAAAAAATTGCATCTCCATCTGTTCAAACTCTCTCATACGGAAAATGAACTGCCGTGCCACTATCTCATTCCTGAAGGCCTTGCCGATCTGTGCTATGCCAAAGGGGAGCTTCATCCTGCCTGTCTTCTGCACATTGATATAATTAACGAATATACCCTGGGCTGTCTCCGGCCTGAGGTATATCTTCAGTGCAGTGTCGGCGGTGGAGCCCATCTCTGTGGAGAACATAAGGTTAAACTGCCTTACATCTGTCCAGTTACGCGTCCCCGATACCGGGCATACTATCTCATAATCGAGTATTATCTGTTTCAGGTCGGCCAGGTCATTATTGTTCATGGCCCCTGCAAAACGTTTGTTCAGTATATCTATCTTTTCCTGGTTGGCTGTAACCCGTGGGTTTGTCTCCCTGAACATCTTCTCGTCAAAAGAATCACCGAAGCGTTTGGCGGCCTTATCTACTTCCTTCTGGATCTTGGCTTCAAGCTTTTCAAGATGTTCTTCGATAAGGGCATCTGCGCGGTATCTCTTTTTCGAATCCTTATTATCAATAAGCGGATCATTAAATGCATCCACATGGCCTGATGCCTTCCATGTTTTAGGGTGCATGAAGATAGCTGAATCCAGTCCCACCACATTCTCATTAAGCAGTATCATGCTGTCCCACCAGTACTTCTTGATATTATTCTTCAGCTCAGCACCGTTCTGCCCGTAATCGTATACGGCACTCAGACCGTCATATATCTCGCTCGACTGAAAAATAAATCCATATTCCTTACAGTGTGCTATGAGGTTTTTGAACAGATCTTCTTTTGCCATTCTTTCTGTTTTTCAATATTTCAGGCAAAAGTAATCCAAATACTTTGCTTTTACAATTTGATTTTAAAGCTTGCGGGGATTCCCTATATTTGTATATCTAATCATTATTTCTCATTTATTATACAATGGTAAGAAAAATTGATTTTCTTGTGATAGGCTCCGGTATAGCCGGATTATCTTTTGCACTCAGGGCTGCGGAAAAGGGCAGGGTTATACTTATCTCCAAAGTTGATATCAATGAAACAAATACACAGTATGCACAGGGCGGGATAGCCTCTGTTATGTACCGGCCTGACAGTTTTGAAAAGCATGTAAGAGATACTGTTTCAGCGGGACATGGTTATTGTGATGAAGAGGTGGTGAGGATGGTGGTGTCTGAAGCACCCGAAAGGATACAGGAGATGGTTGATATGGGTGTGAAGTTTGACCGCAAAGATGACGGCAGGTATGATCTTGCCAGGGAAGGGGGGCATACCGAGCACAGGATACTTCATCATAAGGATAACACGGGGGAGGTAATACAGGAGACCCTGAGCAGGAAAGTGAAGGAACATCCCAATATTGAGATATATGAAAATCATTTTGCTGTTGACATTATTACCCAGCATCACCTCGGTGAGAATGTAACCAGGTCAAGACAGGATATAAAGTGCTATGGGGCTTATGTTCTTGATACCGTCAGTAATGAAGTAATAACGGTATTGTCAAAGGTTACCGTACTGGCCACAGGCGGTATAGGTAATCTTTATAAGACCACAACCAATCCTGTTGTTGCCACAGGCGATGGTATAGCAATGGTGTACAGGGCTAAGGGGGTAATAGAGAATATGGAATTTATACAGTTTCATCCTACCTCGCTATATAACCCGGGATCGCGTCCTTCCTTCCTTATAACAGAGGCCCTGAGGGGCTTTGGTGCAGTCCTTAAAAATTCTAAGGATGAGGAGTTTATGGATCGATATGATGAGAGGGGATCACTGGCGCCCAGGGATATTGTTGCCAGGGCCATTGATAACGAGATGAAGGTGAGGGGGGATGATTTTGTATATCTCGACTGCACACATCTTGATCCTGATGAACTAAAGGATAATTTCCCGAATATCACACGTGAGTGCTTAAAACTGAATATTGATATATCAAAAGACCCTATACCGGTTATCCCTGCAGCTCACTACCTGTGCGGAGGTATAAAGGTTAGTATGGATGGTGAAAGCAGTATAAACAACCTTTATGCAATAGGGGAGGCTAGCTTAACGGGACTGCATGGTGCTAACAGGCTTGCCTCAAACTCACTTATGGAGGCAGTGGTTTATGCTTACAGGGCGGCGTTACACGCCTCGGACCAGATCGTTAAGACAGGATATATGGATTCAGTGCCCGAATGGGATTTTAAGGGTACCAGTCACCCCGAAGAAATGGTGCTTGTCACCCAGAACTACAGGGAGGTGCAGGAGATAATGAGTAATTATGTGGGTATTGTAAGGTCAGACCTCAGGCTTGAACGTGCAAGGAAAAGGCTGGAGATCATCTATTATGAAACGGAGGAATTATATAAAAAGTCTTTTCTCAGCCGCCGTCTCTGCGAACTGCGTAACCTTATTAACGTAGGCTACCTGGTTATTAAGATGGCTTCCAACAGGCATGAGAGCCTGGGACTGCATTACAATATTGATTACCCGGGCAGGGAAGGGTCAGAGTTTTAAAAACAGAATAAAAAAGTTGCCACCGGAGGAATAATTAAAAACCAGAAATAAAGGTAAGAGTATTAAATAAATTTTTCAGCTTATGTTTTTCGAATCGGCATTAAAGGGCAAAAACGCATTCTGGCGTTATCTGATAATGTTTGTGATTGTGTTTGCCGCCACCAACACAATCGGGGCTCTGCCCCTGATTATTGTAATAATACTCAAGGGGCTGAATAACCCGGAGATGCTTGACAACGCAGGTGCCAATATCCTGGACCTGTCAGCATACGGCATTGATCCCAATACGGGTTTATTACTGATGCTCTTCCCTTTTATCATAGGGATACTTACTTTTTACCTTTTGATCAGGCCTCTTCACGGGCGTGCTTTTTTAAGCCTGTTTAACGGGGGTGGAAGTATAAGATGGAAAAAGTTCTTTCTGAGTGCACTGGTGTGGCTCCTGCTTATGGGCATATATCTTTTTTTCAGCATAAAGAGTGATCCGGGCAATTTCGAACTTAACAATACATCAGCATCACTGATATGGCTGGTATTGATAGCTGTATTGCTTATTCCGGTTCAAACTACCTTTGAGGAGCTGCTCTTCAGGGCTTACCTTATGCAGGGCGCAGGGGCATGGTTCAGGAACAAGTGGATGCCGCTTATACTCACATCCCTGCTATTTGGGCTGATGCATTCTTTTAACCCTGAGGTAAGGGATCTTCGGTTTCTGGATAATGATGCCTCAATATGTAATATTCGGGCTTGTGTTCGGTATAATGACAGTGTTTGATGACGGTATTGAACTGGCCATGGGGGCACATACCGCCAATAATGTTTTCCTGTCCATCTTCCTGACCCAGGAGTCATCGGCCCTGCAGACAGCCGCATTATTTGAACAACAGAAGGTGTATCCCTGGGCTGATTTTTTATCACTGACCTTAATATCCCTCGTCTTTTTAGCTCTTATGGGGATGCTTAATAGTTGGTGCTTTACCGGAATTTTTAAGATTAAACACGAGGATTAGCGCAATTTTTTTCTGTTTCCGGTGTCAAAGTGATATAGATACAGAAAACAGGCTGAGTGAATATCGTAAATAGTGATAATAGCGAGAAACAAATAATCAATGCCCTCATTGATGGTGAGGACAGTGCATACAGGCATATTATTGCTAAGTACAGGGAGCCCGTTGTCAGGCTGTGCAGGGGTTTTACCGGATCAGCAGATGATGCTGAAGACCTGGCACAGGATGTCTTCATTGAGGTTTTCCGTTCTGTAGGCAGGTTTAAAGGCCGTTCATCACTATCCACATGGATTTATCGTATTGCAGTTAATAAGTCTATCAATTTTGTAAGGGACAGGTCTAAAAAAAATCATGATGATTATGCTTTAACAGCTGAGATTGAGGGTAGGGATAATGATGATTCAGCTGACAGCCGCCTGATGCAAAAGGATCATGCCATGGCATTGCACAGTGCCGTGGAGAGACTGCCGGAGTCACAGAGAACGGCTTTTGTGTTGAGCAAGTATGAAGATATGAGCTATAGTGAGATTGCCGCTATCATGAAAAATAGTATTTCATCGGTTGAATCCTTGCTTTTCAGGGCAAAAAGGAATCTTCAGAAGCATCTGTACGATTATTATGAAAAAAACATGCAATAGAGCGCAAGTTTTAATAATCATTTGTGTCAAATTAATAGAAAGAACAAAAAAATGGATTGCAGCAAAATACATAAGGATCTGATTTTTTTCATTGAGGGCAGTCTCGATGAGGAAAAAAGAAAGGCAGTGGATGAGCATCTGCTCATATGTGAAGATTGTTCAGCCTTTGCTGATATGCTGAAGGCCAGCCTTGATGTAATAAGTCAGGAAAAAAAGGTGGAAGAAGATAAGACTTTTGCTGACAGGGTGATAGAGGGGATGAAAAAAGAGGAGGCAAAGACAATCACCTTAACAGGTATACTGCGCTATGCTGCAGCTGCGGCTATTATCATACTGGGTGTTTTTTCAGGGATTAATATAGCAAAGGTGACCACGGTACCTGGTGAAAATAAGGTAAGTGAGTTCAGTGATGAGGTTTATTACCTTAATGATATGTACCAGGAACCTATTGAGAGCTTCTTTCTGTTAAAATATGAGGATAATGAATAAAACGGCAATATATATAATAGTGATACTCTTTCTGCTGGTTACCAATGCAGCAACCATCATTACCACTGTAAGCATTAATAACCGCGAAACGGAAGAGTATACAGTTCCTCCCGTGATTGAGCTTCCCAGGGATAACAGGGTCGGGTATTTTCATAATCAGATAGGTTTGCGTGATGAGCAACGCCCGCTGTTTAATGAGTATAACAGGGAATTCAATATGAAAGCCGGTGAGCTGTCTGAAAAGATGAGGGAGCTGCGTCACCGCATGGTGGATGAGATAGCTTTGGAGGATCCGGATACGGCTTTGCTTAATGATATAGCCTCAGAATTCGGGGACCTGCATGAAGAGATGAAAAAGCTGACAATGGATTATTACTTTAATCTTAAATCAGTGTCTGACACCATACAGAAGGAAAGACTGCATTTTATGTTCAGGGATATGCTTGATCCTGATGGAAGGATATATGGCAGAGGCCGTGGAGGGGCTGGACGCCGCATGGGAAGACCTGGAGGAAGGATACAACGAGATTTTAATAATTACTGATGTTTAATATAAATAAATAAATAAATAATAATAGTCATGAAAAACAAAATCAGATTTATAGCACTTACAGCAATACTGGTGCTTGCAGTAACAACGATAAGCAGCGCCCAGTACGGACGGTTTAACAGGAACCAGCAGGTTCAGCAACCAACGGGATTCTGTCTGGATATACCCGGACTCGATGAACAGCAGAAAGAAAGAATAATGGAAGTGAATGAGGCCCATCGCAAGAAGCTTGACGAACTGCGTCTTAAGAGGCAGTCAGCAGAAAGCTTTGAAGAGATGAATGAGATTGGTGCCACTATGCTCTTGCAGCATAATGAGCATATCAAGCAGGTGAAAGCCTTGCTTAACGAAGAGCAGAAGGAGTATTTAAATAATACTTATTTTGGTATGGGTCCGAAAGGACTGCGTAATGCACCTGCTTACGGCAGGGGTGCCGGCAGGGGACAAGGTAATTTTGCTCCGGCAGGCAGGGGCGCTGGTCGCGGAAGAGCGGCAGCCAGTTATGGCGGACGCGGCATGGGACCATGCGGCGCAGGTTATGGACCCGGACGTGGTCGCTGGTAAGAGAAAATATAAATTATTAAATATTAAACTGGAGGGACCGGTATCACTGGTCTTTCCAGTTTTTTCTTATAAACTCAAGAATGCTTAATATCTCTTCAACATCGGTGGTAGTCAGAAGCTTTAACCTTGTTTCCCTGAAATGAGGCAGTCCCTTGAAATAATTGGAGAGGTGCCTTCTCATCTCAAAGATAGCCCTGTTGCCTTCCTTGTATTCTATTGATTTTTTCAGATGCAGGATGGCAAGGTCTACTATCTCGTCAAGGGAGGGTGGAGGCAATGTCTCACCGGTCTCCAGATAATGTTTAATATCCCTGAAGATCCATGGTCTGCCCACCGTTGCCCTTCCTATCATTACCCCATCCACACCGTATCTCTTATAGGCAAATTCAGCTCTTTCCGGCCCGTCGATATCGCCGTTGCCGATCACCGGTATATTGATTTTCGGGTTGTTTTTTACTTCGCCGATCAGTCGCCAGTCAGCATTTCCCTTATACATCTGAGAGCGTGTCCTGCCATGAATGGTGATGGCAGCAATTCCAATATCCTGCAGTCTCTCCGCAATATCGGCTATATTTTTGTTGTCTTCGTCCCAGCCCAGGCGTGTCTTAACCGTTACAGGCAGCTTTACGGCTTTAATGACGGCATCTGTCATCTCTACCATAAGAGGAACATTCTTCATCATACCTGATCCGGCCCCACGCTTGGCTATCTTTTTGACCGGACACCCAAAATTGATATCTATCAGTTCAGGACCGGCTGCTTCTGCTATCCTGGCCGCCTCAACCATCGATTCAATAATATGCCCGTATATCTGTATGCCTATCGGTCTCTCGCTGTCGTTAATAGCCAGCTTCCTTACGCTTTTTACCCCATCCCTTATCAGGCCGTCAGAAGAGATAAACTCGGTATACATAAAATCGGCCCCGTAATGCTTGCATATACTCCTGAAGGAAGGATCAGTGATATCTTCCATGGGAGCAAGGAATAATGGTTTGTTGCCCAGTTCTGTATTGCCTATTCTCACAAGCTGATGTTTATTTTATTGTAAATAATTATCTTCGGAGCAAAAATAATAAAATGTCAGCTTATCCGGAACTGATACCTTTAAGCTCGAAAAAGCCATATATTCAGTTTACTGTATCATTGATAATAATACTTCTTTTTGCACTGGCAGGCTTGCTGCTTGCACTGCTGACGGGATGGCTTATTTTCGGTATTGCGCCCGGTGAGGTGAGTATTGGTGAACAGGCTTATTCATTAAAGGAGATTAATTACTTCAAATATATCCAGGTATTACAGCACCTTTCCATCTTTCTCGTACCCTCCCTTATAATATCTTTTTTTATGAAAAGAGATATTGGCTCGTACCTCGGAGCAAACAGGAGCCCGGGTGCTGTTGCCTCATTACTGAGCATTATCTTCATTTTTTTCCTTATTCCCCTGACCAGTTACCTGGGATGGCTGAATGCAGGTCTCGATCTGCCCCGATGGCTCGAAGGGCTGGAACAGTGGATGCAGAATAAGGAAGAACAGGCCGGACAGCTCACCGGACTGCTTATTAATACAACAAGCATAGGAGGTCTGATGGTAAATATGCTTATCATAGCCATTATTCCTGCTGTTGGTGAAGAATTTTTATACAGGGGGGTACTGCAAAAGATATTTACAGGATGGTTCAGATCCGGACATATGGCAGTGCTGCTGGCAGCTTTCCTTTTCAGTGCCACCCATCTTCAGTTTTATGGCTTCCTGCCAAGGTTTATCCTGGGACTTGCTTTCGGGTATATGTACCTGTGGTCGGGCAGTATATGGTTGCCTGTGCTGGCACACTTTGTGAACAATGCCATTCCTGTTTTCCTGGCATACCTGCTTGGCTGGGAGAATATTAATAGTGCGGTTGATGAATTTTCGGCACAGGATGGCTTGATTGTTATTGTTCCGACAATAATAGCTGTGCTTATATTATTAAATATCAGACGTGTCAGTACCGGTAGCAGCTAGTTTTCGTCAACTTTCTCAAGTTCGCTTTTTCTGAAAACATAAACGATGCCGTAGGTTTCAGCTTTTGATCTTTTCTCTTCTTCACCCAGGTCAGAAAATGTGCTTTCCACCTCATTCCAGATATTAACAATCAGTTCGTCGGCCTGCTGTCTCAGCCTGGTGATCTTCTCAGAATAATCACTGGTCTTTTTATGCATGGTCTTCTGGAAATGATATGCATCAAGGAAATTTTCGAAATGTACCTTAACAACGGCTATCGTAGGGTTGCTTATGGGCGTTCTGCCTGATTTTATCCTGGCAGCCTCCCCCTCAATGATCCTGTTACCCCAGTGAATGATATCTTTCTCAGCCCCTATAGCGGGTAGTGCGGAATGACCGTTGGTAAGACCGAAAAATTCAGGTGTGTCAGGTCTTATATCCTTTCTCTGTACCGCCATGTTCATGACACGCAGGAAATGATTAATATACAGTTTTGCTTTCCTTGTTATCTCCTGGTAATCCTTATTACTTTCAACCTGTTTATTATATGATTGTCTTTGAAGTTGATGATTATGTATAAAAGTGGGCAAAAATGCCTGGAGACTTACAAATGTTCTGGAACTATAAGCCAGGTTAAAAGGGGGAAGCTCTTTTCCCTTTATGAGAGCCTGCTCCATGGCTCTTATACGTGCTGCATCTGTGTTTGGTAATCGGCGGTAAGGCATATTGTATGGCAGAATTGTTAATAAGCTGTTAATAACACATGCGAATATATAAAAACTGATGTAAATAGCAATAGTATTCGCCGGTGATTTTCAACACCTTTTATAAAAAGAATGATATTTGTTCTTTTATGCTTGTTTAAGGGGTAAAACATAATATATGCAATGTGAAAAAATAGTCTCACCGGTTAAAGAACATTTTGGAATGCAGTATAATAGCCGTACTTTTATTATTATTTAAAATAAGCATAACTAAAACCAATAATATGTTTAAATCTGAGGTATACAAAAGCAGGAGAGAATCCTTAAGAAAATCAATGTCGGGCGGTTTGGTACTTATATTGGGAAATGTTGATTCCCCGATGAATTATGTTGCTAATCCGTATCATTTCCGGCAGGACAGTGACTTCCTTTATTTTTTCGGACTTGACATACAGGGTCTGACAGGAGTGATGGATATTGATAATGATAAAGACTATATTTTTGGCGATGACCTTGATGTGGATGATATAATATGGATGGGACCACAGCCAACAATAAAGCAGCAGGCAGCGGAAGCGGGTATAAAGAATACCGGTCCTGTGAGTAAACTGGCCGCTATTATTGACCAGGCAAAGTCCGGTGGAAGGAAAATCCATTTCCTGCCGCCTTACAGGGGAGAAAACAAGATGACCCTGGGTGCTTTGCTGAGGGAGAATCCCTGCCAGATGCAGTCTTCTGCTTCGGAAGAGTTGATTAAGGCGGTTGTTGCCCTTCGCTCATACAAGGAGCCCTGTGAGATTGAAGAGATAGAGAACGCTGTGGATATAGCCTGGGATATGCATACAACGGCGATGAAGATGTGCAAACCCGGTGTGAGGGAACAGGAAATATTCGGTACCATAGAAGGCATAGCGCTGGCCAAGGGTATGGGGCCGTCTTTTCCTATTATTCTGAGTGTAAACGGGCAGACCCTTCATAACCATGATCATGGTAATATACTGCGTGAGGGCAGAATGATGGTGACAGATGCAGGAGCAGAAACCAATATGCATTATGCTTCTGATATAACACGCACCACACCGGTCGGGGGCAAATTTAATTCCAGGCAAAAAGAGATATATGAGATTGTGCTGGATGCTAATATGAAAGCCATACAGGATGCCGGACCGGGCAAGTCGAATAAGGACCTGCATCTTGAGGCCTGCAGGGTTCTGGCTGCCGGCTTGAAAGAACTGGGCATAATGAAGGGAGACGTTAACGAAGCTGTTAACCAGGGAGCCCATGCCCTGTTTATGCCGCACGGACTGGGACATATGATGGGACTTGATGTTCATGATATGGAAGGCCTGGGAGAGAATTTTGTAGGATATAATGATGAGGTGAAACGCAGCAGCCAGTTTGGACTGGCATTCCTCAGGTTTGGTCTTCCTTTTAAGGCTGGTCATGTATTCACCATTGAGCCCGGTTGCTATTTTATACCCGAGCTGGTTGAAAAGTGGAAATCCGAAAAGATGCACACCGATTATATTAATTACGAGAAGGTGGAGAAGTACCTCGATTTCGGAGGTGTACGTATAGAGGATAACGTGCTTATCACCGACAGCGGCCATAAGGTGCTGGGCAAACATATACCCAAGTCAGTAAGTGAAATAGAAGATCTTTGCAGCTAGTACTCCAGAGGCTGTAGGGTTTTCACAGCTGTGTTCTTTTGTAAAGGCTAAGAGCCTGTCTCAGCTTTGCATATTTTTGTTGAGTGTTACCTGCTGCGTCTTGCTGGTCCAGGGAAAACGGGCAGACTTTCATGTCCTTCTGCATCAACACTCTGTATGGCAAAGAAATAGTTGTCTTTTGAATAGGGCAGTGTGACTTCTGTGCCCCTTACAAATATTTTCTTTTGCCACATAGACTGGTATGTCTCGCGCAGCAGTATATAATAACCTTCCGGTTCTTTGCCTTTGTCGGGCTTTTCCCATTGCAGGGTTGTGAAATTGCTCATTCCGGCCGTTACTATACCGGCATTCAGAGCTTGCCGCGGTGATGATGCCAGGTTAGCCAGAGTGGCAAGGTTAATGCCTGCATTCTTGCGTACATACTCATAATCGACACCCTCCGGCAGGTCGCCGTACATTATACCATCCCTTTCACCGGGTGTGGTATGCGTACGCTTATAATTCTCATTGAATTCGCATATCCTGACAGCCGTGAAGCCTTTCCTGCAGAATGGTGTATGGTCGCCTCCGCGACCGAACCTGTCATTCCTGTATATAAGTGTAACATCAAGCTGGTCAACATATCTTTCTCCCACCTCCTTGACATAGCGTGCCAGCTGCCTGGCACTGCCATCATTCTCTGCTGCGGTATATGATCGGAGCCTTTCCATTTGTTCTGTTTCATAAGCCGGTACACCTTCGCTGAAAACCCTTACCCTCATATTATCATTCAGCAGGGTGCCGCTTGATCCGCTGTTACCTATCATATCATTATTCAGCATGGCAACGATATTCCAGTTCTCTTCTTCGGCAATGTCAGCCATAGCCGAGGCACCGTAGAGACCGTGTTCCTCACCTGTCACCACCATGAATTTTATTGTTGCGGGGAATTTATGGTCAGACATAATCCTCACCAGTTCGAGTATAGCAGCAACACCTGAGCCGTCATCGTTGGCCCCGGGGGCGAATGATGTGCCGTCGTAATTATCTTCAACTCGACTGTCAAGGTGGGCGCTGATCATAAGTATCCTGTCGTCTTCAGGGTCAACACCTTCAAGTGTGGCCACCACATTCCTTAGTTCCGTCTCATCACTTATCCTCTGGCCCTCACCTCCAACGCTGTATTTTACAAATTCAACTGACAGGCGGCCATCTGATTGCGGAATATATTTTTCCATCTCCTGCTTTACCCAGTTCCATGATGCTCCTATGCCTTTCTCAGGATCATCCTGCGCACTCAGGTTATGGCGGGTATGGAAGCTTACAAGCTTTGTAATATATGCTTCTATATTATCTCTCGATATCTGTTCAACCATATCGCTGATAACAGGATCCCTCCTAATTATCTCCTGTGCAATAGCAGTTGATCCGCAGATAATAATTATCAGAGCAAGTACAGTATAGCGTTTCATAAGCCGGATTTTTTAATTTGTCCCAAATATATCAAATACCTGCAACTGAATTCAATTAATAGAATAAAAAGGCAGCTATTTAAAATATTTTAACAAATTTTTGAATTGCTGATAATATTATGTAATTTTTCATTATGAGATCATGGAGATTACTTATCTGGCTTACCGTTTTCAGTGTTGCCATGGCTTTCATGGAAAGTGCCGTTGTTGTATACCTCAGGGAGTTACTTTATCCCGGTGGGTTTTCATTCCCCCTGGCAGAGATGGAGGGCGCACTGGCTCTTACCGAGATAATAAGGGAGCTGTCCACTCTGATCATGCTTATGGCAGTGGCTTTTATAGCGGGTAAGAGTTTTTCTATGCGCTTTGCATGGTTTATATATTGCTTTGCCGTCTGGGATATATTTTATTATGTTTTCCTTATGCTGCTCATTGGCTGGCCGGGATCACTGCTTGAATGGGACATCCTTTTTCTTCTTCCCCTTACATGGACCGGTCCTGTTATCAGTCCCCTGATAATAACGGTACTGATGATAAGCCTGGCTATGATTATAGTATTTTATTCAGACAGGGGTATTGATACAGGTATTAAAGGGCGCGAATGGATTATTCTTACAGCTGGAGCGCTGGTGGTGATAATGGCGTTTACATGGGATTATTCAGCCTATATACTGGAGGAATATTCGATAGCCGATCTTTGGAACCTGCCACTTAACGGATCACTGCTTGAATATGCATCCGGGTATATACCCCGGCGTTTCAACTGGGCATTGTTCACCGCAGGTGCTTTGATCATTGTTTATGCTATCCTTGCCCTGGGCTTAAGGTTCAGGAAGGTGGAGCATCAGTAAGCCTTATAATACTCCCTGTTCATCCGTGCGATATTTGTAAGCTTGATATCTTTCGGACATTCGGCTTCGCAGGCCCCGGTATTTGAGCAGTTACCAAAGCCCACCTCATCCATCATTGACACCATGGCCCTGACCCTGTCGCGGGCTTCAATACGTCCCTGTGGGAGCAGCGCGAATTGTCTGACCTTGGCAGAAACAAAAAGCATGGCAGATGCATTTTTACATGCGGCCACGCAGGCTCCGCATCCTATGCATACGGCACTGTCAAAGGCAGCATCGGCATTTTTCTTTTTTACCGGTATGGCATGTGAATCGGGAGCTGATCCCACATTTGTGGAAATGAAGCCACCGGCAACCTGTACCTTTTCAAATGATGAGCGGTCAACTATCAGGTCTTTGATAACCGGGAAGGCCTTGGCCCTCCAGGGCTCAACCGTTATGGTCTCGCCTTCACTGAACACCCTCATTGACAGGTGGCAGGTAGTGATACCTTTTACCGGTCCGTGCGGATGCCCGTTAATATACATACCGCATGAGCCGCATATACCTTCACGGCAGTCATGATCGAAGGCAACAGGTTTCTTTCCCTCTGTGATAAGTTTGGTGTTCAGGGCATCGAGCATCTCCAGGAATGACATTTCGGGTGAAACATCGTCAAAATCGTAAACCTGGAATGCCCCCTTACTCTGAGCATTCTCCTGGCGCCATATCTTTAGTTTAACGTTCATATGATGATCAGTTTGAATTCAAAAAAAATGACAGTTTATTTATAACTCCTTACTTTTACTTCTACTTCTTCGAATACCAGATCTTCCTTGTGGAATTTCGGTTTTGCGGTATCCCCTGTATATTCCCAGGCAGCCACGAACTTATAGTTCTCATCATCTCTCATGGCTTCTCCCTCCGGTGTCTGGTACTCTTCCCTGAAGTGGGCCCCGCATGACTCCTTCCTGTTGAGGGCATCATTGATCAGCAGCTCTGCCTGCTCCAGGCTGTCGGCCACCCTTCCTGCTTTCTCAAGCTGCATATTCAGTTCATCACCTGTGCCGGGGACTACCAGGTCTGACCAGAACTCTTTTTTCAGTTCCCCCACCAGTTCAAAAGCTTTTTTAAGCCCTTCTTCGTTTCTTGTCATACCGCAATGATCCCACATTATCTTGCCCAGCCTTTTATGGAATGATGCAGCCGTCTGTTTGCCTTTGATGGAGAGCAGCTTTTCTATTCTTTCCTTTACATCTTTTTCTGCTTCTTCAAACTCTTTAATGCCTGTATCTATTCGGGCTGTGTGTATCTCGTCTGCCAGGAAGTTGCCCATGGTGTAGGGCAGTATAAAATACCCGTCGCCGCAAGCCTGCATCAGCGAGCTGGCGCCCAGTCTGTTTGCTCCATGGTCGGAGAAGTTAGCTTCACCTATGGCAAAAAGTCCGGGTACAGTTGTCATCAGTTCGTAATCGACCCACAGGCCGCCCATTGTGTAATGTCCGGCAGGATAGATCCTCATAGGCTGGCTGTATGGGTCCTCACCCGTGATTATATTATACAGCTCAAAAAGGTTGCCGTATTTATTTTCAATAGCTTTTTTACCCAGCTTATTGATGGCATCCCTGAAATCGAGAAAAACAGCCAGACCTGTATCACCCACGCCATATCCCGCATCACATCTTTCCTTTGCCGCCCTGGAGGCCACATCCCTTGGGACCAGGTTGCCGAATGCCGGGTATCTTCTTTCAAGGTAATAGTCGCGTTCCTCATCAGGTATATCGGATGCTTTCCGTTTATCCCCTTTGGCTTTAGGCACCCATATGCGTCCGTCGTTACGAAGGGATTCAGACATAAGTGTCAGCTTGGACTGGTAATCATTTAACTGTGGTATGCTGGTGGGATGGATCTGTACAAAACTGGGATTGGCAAACAGTGCTCCCTTTTTATGGGCTTTCCATGCCGCTGAAGCATTTGAGTGAACGGCCAGGGTTGACAGGTAATAGATAGTGCCGTAGCCGCCGGTAGCGAGCACCACGGCATGGGCGGAATGTCTTTCTAATTCTCCTGTAATAAGATTTCTGGCTATTATACCCCTTGCTTTCCCGTCTACCACAACAAGCTCCAGCATCTCCCTGCGGGGGTACATAACAACAGTACCCTTATTGATCTGCCTGTTAAGGGATGAATATGTTCCGAGCAGGCATTGCTGTCCGGTTTGTCCCTTGGCATAAAAGGTACGGGACACCTGCACACCTCCGAATGAGCGGTTATCGAGATTGCCGCCATAATCCCGCGCAAAGGGTACGCCAATGGCTGTGAAATGGTCAATAACATCATTGCTTACCTCTGCTGCACGGTAGACATTGGCTTCGCGCGCCCTGAAATCGCCTCCTTTTATCATATCGTAAAACAGCCGGTATACGCTGTCACCGTCATTCTTATAGTTCTTGGCAGCATTGATACCACCCTGTGCTGCAACCGAATGTGCCCTCCTGGGGGAGTCCTGATAACAGAAATTCTTAACATTATAGCCAAGCTCTCCAAGTGCCGAGGCAGCTGAAGCACCGGCAAGTCCGGTTCCAACAACAATAACATCAAGTTTCTTTCTGTTGGCAGCATTAACAAGCTTAGCAGTGTTTTTATATTTTATCCATTTCTCTGTTAATGGTCCTTCCGGTATTTTTGAGTCCAATTTTGCCATTTTAATAGATTTTCTGATTTTTCTTATTATTTAAACAGCCAGATAATTAAGGGTATAGATGCAAACCCGGCGGGTATCAGGATTGCATAAAACACGGCTACAACATTAACGACGGGTGTCCATATCCTGTGGTTTAATCCAATTGTCTGGAATGCCGATGAGAAGGCATGATAAAGATGAAAACCCAGTCCCAGAAAACATATCCAGTAAAAAATTACATATCCCGGTATTGCAAACAGCTGGTAAGCCACCGAGTAGAAATCCTCCGGGTCACCATCCACAAGTCCTATTTTTATGAAATAGAAATTAATAAAGTGAATGATCAGGAATATGAAGATAGTGCCACCTGTCCATATCATAAACTTAGAAAAGAAAGATGTTTCGGCTTTGTTGCCTGACTGATACCTTGCCGGCCTCGCAATCCAGTTCTGTATCTGCAATATGGTACCATAGATGATATGTATTAATATTGCAAGCATCAGGATCATCTCAACAACCTTTATTACTGCGAAGTTGGCCATAAAATGAGCAGCTGAATTAAACGGTTCAGGGTCAGGATTCAATAACATAAAGTTTATTCCCAGGTGCACAGGCAGGAAGGTCAGAAGAAACAATCCCGCCAGAGCCATAACAAATTTCTTCGATATGGACGAGGCGATTACTTTATTCATATGAAAAGAAGGTTTTTAGATTAACTTTGTACAATACACACAAATATATCTAAATCTTTTTAGCGCACTAATAAAAAATGATAATATTCAAAATGTTTTTTAACAGTGCACTTATTCAAATGGTAAATTGTAAAAGCTGTAAACTGATATGGGATGATTTTGTACCTGCACTGGCACAGAGGTACCGGGTCAGGTATTCAGATTCATAGTTCTAAACCAGGGTGTTCAATGGCTTTCTGCAATGTTTTGTCCAGTTGCTGCCATATGGGGTAAAAGCCTTTATTATCAAGAATATTCCTTGCTATATAGGCTTTTATCTGCAGGTTTATGATCTCGCCCGACTCTTCCAGGTCATGCTTCACCGGCTCCACACCGTTCTCAGAGGCAAACTCAATAAACTTTTCCAGCACCGACTGTTTTTCAAGGTAATTACTTATTTCACCTGCGCTGCTGAATTTGTTTAGCTCTTCCCTGTTAGCCTCTGTATAACTGAGTGAATACCTGTATATCAGTCCGCTGTTACGCACCTTTGCAAAATACATTGACAGACCTGCGGTGTCTGCCGGCACGAAAATATCAGGCATAATACCTCCTCCGCCGTATACTGTCCTTCCACCTGTTGTCTCATATTTCCGGATATTATCAAAATGTATACTATCGGCATTCTGATGCTCACCCCTCATAAACCTTTCGTTCAGGTCGGCAATATAGTCGTCATATCCATTCTCATAGGGTTTCTGTATTGAGCGGCCTGATGGTGTGTAATACCTGGCAACGGTAAGCCTCATGGCTGAACGGTCATTGAACATTACAGGTTCCTGCACCAGCCCCTTGCCGAATGAGCGCCTGCCTATTATTGTTCCCCTGTCATTATCCTGTATAGCCCCGGCAACGATCTCGCTGGCCGAAGCACTCCATTCGTCAATCAGTATTACCAGTTCAGTATCCATAAGCGGACCGTCATTACCTGAACGGTATTCTTCCCTGGGCCGTGCTCGTCCTTCGGTGTACACGATAAGCCTGCCTTCGGGAAGGAAGGCTTCGGAGATCCTGATAGCCGGCTCCATAACACCACCTACATTGCCCCGGAGGTCAATAATTAACTTCTCCATTCCTTCAGCCTTAAGCTCTGCTACGGCTTTCATAAATTCCTCATAGGTGGTCATGGAAAACCTGTTGATCTTTATAAAACCTGTTTTGTCATCAATCATATATGACACGTCCACCGAGTATATGGGTATTTTATCCCTTGTGATAGTAAAAGGGATAAGCTCATCAACCCCTTTTCTAAATACTCTTATCTCCACTTCCGTACCCCTTGGTCCTTTGAGCATGCCTATGATCTCTTCGTCAACAATACCCTGACCGGCTATCAGGGAGTCGCCTACATAAATTATCTTATCGCCGGCCATTACGCCCACCTTCTCGGACGGCCCGCCCGGTATTGTGCTTATTATCAACACTGTATCTGTCAGCATATTAAACGAGATGCCTATGCCTTCAAAGTTACCCTGTAACTGTTCATTGGAAGTTTTCAGATCTTCTGCGGGTATATAAACAGAATGAGGGTCCAGCTCATGCAGCATTACCGGAATAGCCGCTTCCACCAGCTTATTGCGGTCTACTGAGTCAACATAGTTTGTCTCAACATAATTGAGTATCCTGCTTATCTTGTCTGTACGGGGTTTAACCGAGAGTGGCGGGTGAGACGTTCTGCCTGGCATCCATATGCCGATAAGTACACCTCCTATGACTGATACTGCTATTACCAGGGGCAGTATTATATTCCTGGGACTGTTATTGTATTTCATATTCATCTTTTTCAAAATCAACGTAAATAAGTTCAATACCCGCTCTTTTCAGAAGTTCAAGACCGTCGGTCATACTGTACTTATCGCTGAAGACAACCCGCCTGATGCCTGATTGTATGATCAGCTTACTGCATTCCATGCATGGAGAGGTTGTAACATACAGGGTGGAATCCTCACTTGAATTATTTGATTTGGCCACCTTGGTTATGGCATTGGCTTCTGCATGCAGTACATAGGGTTTGGTTTTATTGTTTTCATCCTCACATATATTCTCAAAGCCGGCGGGGGTACCGTTATACCCATCGGATATGATCATTTTGCCCTTAACAATAAGTGCACCCACTTTCCTCCTTTTGCAGTATGAGTTATCAGCCCAGATAGCAGCCATCTTGAGATAACGCCTGTCAAACTGTTTTTGCTTGTCGCCATAAGGCCTGAGCTTCTTTTTTTCACCCATATTATATCCTGTTCATATCAAAAAAACGGTCATCAAAATTAGTCATAATAGTGCCTAAAACAAAATATTAAAACTGCCCTCGAAAGCCGGGGTAATTCATCGGAGCAAGCTTTAAATAATATTTGAATTTTGATACCTTTGGTTTTCTTACAGGATCATTAAATAACAGACCTAAAATAGCAGACCTATGAGGAATTTAGTTTTTATGCTATTGTCATTTTTACTTTTAACAGCATGCAGTGATAGTAAAGAGGCGGAAGAAAATGAGGAATGGGCTGCCAGGACTGTTTCTGAATGGCCTGATATAGTGTTTACAAATGATATTATTTTCAGGGAAACTACATATGAAGGCGTGGGAAATTCATTTCTGGTAGACACAGGCAATGATACGCTGGGGATTACATGCAAGCATATATTCCTTGTCTTTAATCATGAAGAATTACCGGTTATTGACCTTGGAGAGAACTTTGTGGAATGGAAAGCATATACTAAAGAGGATAAGGACAGGTACATGATATTCGGGGAAATGATAAACAAGAACAGGGATGAGGCGGTTGATGATTTCAATACCCTGAAAAGCCGCGACTGGCTGATTTTTGAAACCGGAGATATTCCAGACTCTTTTACCCCTCTGAAGATAAGGACCAGACCATTACAAAAAAATGAAATAATTTATTGTGTGGGCTGGCCCTACAGGCAAAAAGAAGGAGTGCCTTCACTGGTTAAGATGAAGGTTTTCAGCAATGAGGGACCCTATTATTATGTTAACACGCTCACCGAAAATGTTGATCCTGGCGGGCTAAGCGGCTCACCCGTGATTGATACGAATGGCTACCTGGTAGGTATAGTGTCAGGAGCCGAAGGCAGGCTGGGAGTCATAGGCAATGTTAACTACCTTTTTGAGTTTATTGAAAACTAAATGGCCTGTCCGATGTTATCATCAGAGGTAATTTTTATATTTTTATGCAAACAAAAAAGCAAAGCTATGAAGATTGTTTCACTTGATAAGGTCGAAAAGACCAGGGTTAATATGGAAGGTGCTGATGGTGCCTTTAAGCAGATACCACTGGGCAGCAAAGACGGGGCACCCCTTTATTCATACAGGGTTTTTACGGTAGAGCCGGGCGGTCACACGCCCTATCATCGCCATCCTTATGAACATATGAATTATATTATAGGAGGGCAGGGCGCACTGGTTAATGAAGCCGGAGAGAAGCGTGCACTGAAAGAGGGTGACTTTGCCCTGGTTGACCCCGATGAAAAGCACCAGTACCGGAACACATCAGCCGATAAGGAGCTAAAAATAATATGCGGCGTGCCAAAGGAGTTTGAGTAAGCTTTCCGCTTATCTCTTCTTTTTACGGTGAGCAGTGAGTAGGCTGAACATTGAGGAGGAACAGCATTTGTAACCTTTTTCCGGCTCAGTGTATCTAAAAGGTAGTTGTAACCAAAAAAATCTTTATTATGAGCCTTAATTACCTTTTCAGAGCGCTGCCATGGATAGCCTTTTTTGCAGCCATCACACTGTCTTATATTTATTATATCAGAGCCCGCAACAGGGAGAGGCTGGCCCTTATCGAAAAAGGTAGCGATGCGCCGGATGCCTTCAGGGAGAAAAAGTTTCCCTGGCTGAAGATAGGTATTGTTATAACCGGGGTTAGTATAGGGGTGTTGCTGGTTATAATAATCCTCTTCGCTGCCCCTGACAACTCCGAGATCAGGGACGCTATTTTAATACTGATGGTAGTCTCGGGACTGATTTTCGGTGGTATATCAATGATTATTGCACATTTTGTTGACAGGAGGAATAAGGAGTAAGTGAATGGATGAACTGTATATTAAAAAAGTGTTGGATGGCGACACTGATGCTTTCAGATATCTTGTTCACCAGTATAAGGACAGGGCATATACCATTGCCCTGTCTGTGCTGAAAAATGAATATGATGCCCGCGATGCGGTACAGGAAGCTTATATTATTGCCTTCCGCAAGCTGGGCAAATTCAGGGGCAGCTCAGAATTCTCCACCTGGCTTTTTCGTATTGTCATTAACGAATCTTTAAAATATTCAGGGAAATTTAAAAAGGAAAACCCGGGGAGCACCGTCAGGGCTGAAGTACCCGGCATAGACCATACGGAAATACATGACCGCCTGAGCCAGTCAGAGCAAAGATATTTTATCGATCTGGCCATGGCGAATATTTCTTCAAATGAAGCCCTGGCCCTGACACTCTTTTATATACAGGAACATTCAATTGAGGAGATAGGGGAGCTGACAGGGTGGACCGTGTCAAAGGTAAAAGTATTGCTGCACCGCGGCCGGCAGAATATGTATCATGAGCTTAACCTTCTATTATCAACGGAAAAGAAAACATTATACTGATGGAAAATAATAATAACCACGATAAGTATTTCAGGGAACTGCTGTCAGATGGCAGCCGCGAGATGCCTTTTAATGATTTTGAGGATGAGCTGATGGCCGGAATACACAGGGAACAGGCAAAGAGTAAATCAGTTCTCAGGAATATTAGATTGTCATGGATATTTTTCTTTCTTGGCTTGCTCTCCGGTATAGCGCTGGTCCTTGCACCACAATCCTTGACTGTATTATCAGGCCTGAGCCTGTCAGGCAGTATAATGCCTGTTGCCGTAATTGCCAGCTGCCTGATTATCATCTTTTTTTTAGAAAAGCTGATAGGGATATCTTTTGCCAGAAAATAACAGGTGATTGCTTAAGGATCCGGCTTTGAGATTATAAAGTAGTAAATTGAGCATAATTAATCTGAAATCATATGAAACGTCCATTAAAAAATTACCATTATTTCACAACCAACCTGCAGGCGGGCATGCCTGTTCGGCAGACAGGCATGTGTCCAATGAAATAAATAAAATATAATCACATGAATAAAAGTATCATTATTGCTATCATCCTTCTGGTTGGCAGTTGCTCGGGAAGAAAGGGCTCCACGGCTAATGAAACAGAAGTTGATCTCTCAGTAAATATCGACAATATTGAGACCAGAAAATTATATCTGAGTGAAATAGCCAGGGAATTCAGGATGGTATTACTTGAATCCAGTGAAGCGGCACTGCTCAATAATCCAACAGAATTTGCGCTCAATGATGAATATATCCTGATTGTCGACAGGGATCAGAAACCTGCCAAACTTTTTACAACAACAGGTGAATATATCAGAGACATTGGTAGCATAGGAGTTGGCCCGGATGAATACACTTCAGTTGTTTCTCCTCATATAGATAAAAATGATAATTCAATATGGTTGCAGCTTGGAGGCAACTATTCGCATCCGAAAGAGGGATGGGTTTTCGTATACAATAACTCCGGAGAATTAGTTAAAAAGATAAATGCGTTCGGACGATCTGATGATCAGGGTGCCAACAGAGTACTAATACATAACAACAAAGTCATTAAACCCGGAAATGTTGATTCCAGGAATATGATTGTCATAAAAACTATTGATAATGAAAATGTTATTAAGATAAAGAACAGAATACCGTCAGATTACTTCACATATTCAACTAACACAAGTATAGTATACCCATTCGATGAAGATTATCACTTTAAGATTGGAGAATCTGATACAATATATTCTTTATCATTGGAGGGGAAGGTCACCCCTGTAGCCACAGTATTCACAGATAGATATAAGTTTGATGAAGCAAAGATCAGGGAAGCCAGGAGTTCAACCGGACCGGGTAGATTTGAAAACATCCTTGCAGCAACAGAGGGCTGTTACAGTATCAAATTACTTGGAGAGACAGCTAATCATTATTTGCTTTCAGTAACGATAAACGGTAAGGCACATTCAACAAAACTCCTTGCTGTGGATAAAGATTCCGGGGAAGCCTTCTTTTTTGAGATAATCAATGACTTCCGGTTTGACATTACAGAAAGCAGACGACCTTTCATCTATAATAATGAATACATAATATTCCACTACCCTGCTATCACATTTATCGATGCTCTCAGAAAGAAAATTGAGGATACAAAAGATATGAATATCATTCCTAAACTGGAGATGCTGGCAGAATCTATCAAAACGGATGATAACGATATACTCTTGATTTACAAGATGAAACTATAAATCAGCACTGCCTGGCAGGGACAATAAAAAATATAGTATTGTCAGGGTTTGTGGCCGCCCTGGCCTTGTTTTATGAGAAATATAAGTCACAGGAGACTTTTGAACGGTTGACTCATAACAGTCCTCTGCTTAATCAGCAAACACAAAAGAAAAGCACCGATAATTATATTTATCAGTGCTTTTCACTTGTTGTTAGAGTGCCCGGAGCCGGACATTTTTCCGAACCATTTTTGAAGGATCTGGATTTGATCTGGAGGGTAGTTGTTAGCCAAAGTTAGGAGTAATAAGTCGCCAAAGTTAGGAGTGAAAGAGTGCTAAAGTTAGGAATTGATTTTTTATTTTGTTAAATATCAGTATCTTTAATGATAATTAATATTTGTCGTGAAAACTGGTAAATACATATCTCGTATTAGTGATATAGCTACTCGAAAGTTTACTCTGAATCCACAGGGGCAGTGCTTATTGAAGGAGCAAAGTGGTGTGGTAAAACAGAATCATCTTTACAAAAAGCAAAAAGTGTTGTATATATGCAGGATCCTGATGAGGGGCCCGGGTATTTGGCTATGGCAGATACTCAACCATCGCTGCTGTTAGAGGGAAATCCCCCTTTGCTTCTTGATGAGTGGCAGATGGCCCCGGTTATTTCGGGATGCTGTAAGATTTGCCGTCGATAAACGAGGCTTGATGGGGCAGTTTATTCTTACCGGTTCAGCAACACCCACCGACGATGGAGTTGCTCATTCTGGAACGGGAAGAATTGCCAGAATGCTTATGCGGCCCATGAGCTTGTTTGAGTCTGGAGAATCAAATGGGAAAGTATCTCTCAAAGATTTGTTTAATGGAGAAACGGAGATTGGAGCAAAGAGTATTTTAACAATAGATCAAATAGCAAATGCAATTTGCAGGGGAGGATGGCCCGCTGCCGTTGTGTCCGGGAAAGAGTCTACACGAACAGCAATGAACTATGTCGATGCTATAATAAACATGGATATTCAGCGTGTGGATGGGATTGAAAAAGACCCTGAAAGAGTTCGGGTGTTGTTACAATCGTTGGCTAGAAATGTTTCCACTCTTGCAACAGCGAAGACGATTATGGGCGATATGCAGGTTAACGAGACATCAATAACAAATAAGACATTGACTTCATATCTCAATGCCCTCCGCAGATTATTTGTTATTGAAGATGTCCCTGCCTGGCAACCTTCACTTCGCTCAAAGACGGCAATACGCACGTCACACAAACGCCAATTTGTTGATCCATCAATAGCAACAGCTGCAATGCGCACTAATGCTCAGGGGATTTTAAGGGACTTTGAAACATTTGGGTTCTTATTTGAGTCCCTGTGTACGCGTGATTTGAGAGTGTATAGCCAGGCTCTTGATGGAGAAGTATTCCACTATCGGGATAAATCAGAATTGGAAGCAGATTTTATTTTAAAACTTCATGATGGTCGGTGGGCTGCTGTTGAAGTTAAACTTGGCATGAAGCAAATTGACGAAGCTGCTGCTAACTTATTAAAGCTCAGTGAAAAAATTGATAAAGCAAAGATGAATAGTCCTTCTTTTCTTATGGTACTCACAGGAGGTCATGTTGCATACAGACGGTCTGATGGTGTGTTGGTAGTTCCAATAGGCTGCCTGAAGAGGGAGATTTTCATCTGTATATTATGATTTTTACAGAAACAAGGTTACGAAGCGACGCCGGGTATTATTTTCTTTTAAATGTATCGTCTTTATATTATACAACAAAGTCCCTGAATGTATATTCAAGAATACCGAATGCACTTACAAAAAAAACGGAAGAACAAGATCAAAAATCCGTTTCTTCCGTTTCTGTACCCGGAGCCGGGGTCGAACCGGCACGGCCTCGCGGCCACTGGTGTTTGAGACCAGCGCGTCTACCAATTCCGCCATCCGGGCTGTTGCCGTTCGCTCGGTCCTGCCATCCGGACTAGACAAAGCTTTGCGAAAATAGAAAAAAAGATAATGCTCCGCAAGCGGGATGTTATTTTTGGTTTATGACAGTATTAGCTTATTAAATTACTAGTTAAGGGCACTACCGTACTTTTTGATTATTTGTTGAACCCTGGCTTTCTCAATTGGCTTGATCAGATAATCATCAAAAACATCAGCGAATTTCTTCTTATCGGATTCCAGCGCATAAGCTGTCTGGGCAATTATAGGCAGTTCAGGCCGGAATTCCTTTATCATTTTAGCCGCTGTGTGACCATCCATATTCGGCATTTTTATATCCATAAAGATGAGATTTACTGCGGAGTCATTCCTGCACAGATCAATGACTTCGTATCCATCCTTTGCATGCAGCACATTTACATTGTCTTTCTTTATCAATTGCTTCAGATACAGGAAATTGGCATATTCATCTTCAGCAATGATAACAGTGTTTTTATTATTATCATTCGAAGCAGCCCTGACATTGCTGCTCTCAGGCACTTTTGCCGTTTCACCTGCGGTCTTTGCGCTTATGGGTAAAGAGACAGTAACTGTTGTTCCCTTATTGATTTTTGATTCAAGTTTTATGGTACCGCCGAGTAAGTCCGCATATGCCCTGACCAGTGAAAGTCCCAGTCCGTTACCTCCGAATTTGCGGCGGGTATCCGTATCACTCTGACGGAAGGGTTTAAAAATGACTTTTTGTGTTTCCGGGGATATCCCAATACCGGTATCTGAAATGGAGAAATGCAGATTGTCATCCCTGATGTCAGTAATTATCTTAACGGATCCTTCGGATGTAAACTTAACAGCATTGTCCATTAAATGAATTAGTATTGCCCGTAACTTTTCCCTGTCTGTTTCAATGTTAAATTTCTCCTGTGCAATTTTTTGATGAACCGTTAATTCAAGGTTTTTGTTTTTCGCCTTTTCAGACACTGATGATGTTAGCTCAGTGATTAAACCGACAAGGTCAAATTCAGTTTTGCTTAGCTCTGCCTGTCCTGACTGCACCTGGGATATTTCAATAATATCCTTTATCACACTGGTTAGCTTATCACTTCCGTTTTGTATCTGGTCTGCATATGTCTTATGTTCCTCTTCTGTCAGTTGAGGATCGGTCATTAATTGAGAAAAGCCGACTATTGCATTCAGCGGTGTACGTATTTCATGCGACATATTCTGCAGGAAGTTTGACTTAAGCCTGTCGCTTTCTTCTGCTTTATCTTTTGCTTTAATCAACTCTTCCCTGATCATAAATTTTTGTAAAACGAGGCCGGCCTGGTTGACGAATGTTTCAATGAAAGCAGCATCATCCAGTATATTATCATTTTTATTACGTGAAAAGAAATGGATGGCTGCAAACAGGCTATCATCTTTGTTGATACCAATTGTATATATCTTATTTATGCCGATAAGTTTATGAATGGTTCTTGCTGCCGCTTTGGGAAATTCAGTGGCTGAAAAATCAGCCAGCCCGCCTTCAAATTCAACCAGTTTCCCTGATTTGAAATACTTATGGTGCAATGTGGTGAGATTATAATTCTTTCCAACAGGGTTGAAACCTGAAATTTTCATGATCCTGTTCAAAAGGTTGTTGTCAAGTCCGGATACCGATTCCAGTCTCGAATTATTCCTGGCTTCGTTAATCGAGGTACACAAAACTATCGTACCGGGGAACTGTTTCTGCAGGCTGCCGCTTATATAGTTATAGATGTCTTCGAGCTTTTGCTGTTTTAAAATTTCCAGAACCATTTCATTTAAAAGAGATAATTTTTTCTCACTTATCTCCGCTTTTTCTTTTGCCCTGGTCAATTGTTCATGCCATAGCTGTTTTCTGTAGTTCAGCAGTTTTTTTACGTACCTGCTGCTTCAGTATGCTTATGTTTGAAAATATCAGCAACGAAACAAGGAGTAACAGTCCCGCCAGCAACAGGAAAAGTTTAATATTTCTTTCAAAAAAACCTTTTTCAGGGTGACTGTCAATACTGACCCGGCCGTTGTAATATACTTGCCGGAAGGAGACATAAAGTTTATCCTTAAGATTCTTTATATAGTCTGCACTAATACTTTTTTGAACCCCCTTCCCGTCAATAAAATCTCCCGGGTCCCATAATGGATTTGGTGCATGCCTGATATTCCCCGAATACTCTGTTGAGCAGTTAATTCCATCAGCTGTTAATAGTAAATCTGCCGGGGAATTTTCTCCGCTTAATTGTATTGGATAAAAGAAAAGTATCAGCAAAAGCAGATTGAAAAATCTCATTCAGGGATATTTTTGTCCGGTTAACCTTAATTAGATAAGACGTATTATACGGGTATATAGTTGTAAAGTTTCAAAAAAGAAACATTGACATTTGTTCACATTCACAGTTAGCGACATAAACTGTTTTTCTTTCATTCTCATTTCGCCGTTCTTTTCTTTTTAATAGCTTTATAAAAAATTCCGTTACGAAATATTCTAATCCAGGTATCATGAAACGTCTATTAAAAATTTAAGAATTAAATTTTCGCAAACAAGAATGCTTAAAGTTTTCTTGTGAGAGCGAGGAACGAGCGGTTCCATGCCATATGAAATAAATTAAATATAATCACATGAAAAACATTAAAGGTCTTATCATTATTGTATTGTCGCTGTTACTGACAGCACCTGCATCAGTACAGGCGCAAAAAGAGCTTTACTCAAGCCTGCAGGAGGCTCTCTCCTCTGCCGGGCAGCTTAGGACTGGCGGGACTCCTTCAAATATAACATGGATTGAGGGTGGAGATAGATTCTCCTTTACCCGTAACTCCCAGAATGCACAGGAGATATGGATACGAACGGTGGATACCGGGGAGGAAGAAATGGTTTTTACAAGTGAAAACCTTAAATTCCCGGGCAGCGAAGAGCCTTTCAGGTATGTGTCATTTGCATGGACCACTGATTTCAGCCGTATCCTGTTCCAGTGTAATTTCAATCCCATCTGGAGGTATTCAGGCAACTCTGACTATTATGTCTATTCCCTTGAAGACAAGAGTCTTGACCTGATAGTTGAGCAGGCCTTCAGTGCTGAGATCTCGCCTGACGGCAAGAAGCTGGGTTATGGCAAGGAGGGTGATCTTTACGGCTTTGTCTTTGAAAGCGGTGAGCATAAAAGGTTTACAAGCGATGCCCGTGATCAGGTTTATAACGGCCGTTTCGGCTGGGCCCAGGAGGAGGAGTTTGGCCTGGTACAGGGATGGTCATGGTCGGGCGACAGCAGGTATATAGCCTACTGGCAATCAGATGAAACAGAGGTGCCGATATATAAACTTACTGATTTTTCCGGTCACCACCCGGAATATATGGAGGTACCGTATCCAAAGGTCGGAGATAACCCGCCACAGGTTAAGATAGGAGTGATAGATACAGAGGATAACACGAAAAAATGGCTTGATACAGATATAAACGGAGGCTATATACCCCGTATCTACTGGACATCAAAGCCCAATACCCTTGCCCTTATGTGGATGGACCGTATACAGAGCAAGATGACCATACGCTTTTATGATGTTAACAGTGGCAGCAGTGAGCTGGTGATGGAAGAGCAATCAGATGCATGGATCGACATTTTTGATTTCTTTGCCGGCAACCTGCACCTTATCTATTTCCCGGAAGATCTGCAGGAGTTTTTCTGGATATCGGAGCGTGATGGCTGGGCACATATCTACCGTTACGATTACAGCGGAAATATAATAAACCAGGTAACGGAAGGCGAGTGGGAGGTGAAAGGTATAGAAGCAATAGATACGGATAAGGGAATTATCTATTATGTATCTACTGAGGTGGCTCCCACTGAACAGAATCTTTACAGCATAAATTTCAAGGGTAAAAGGAAGAAGCGGCTTACAACAGCTGCAGGTAACCACAGGGTGAATGTTTCGGATAATGGCAAATATTATATTGACACTTATTCGGATGTTAATACACCTGCAGTGGTTTCGCTGATGAGCACAGAAGGAGAAGAGATAGAGGAGCTGGCCGGTAACAGCGAAGTGCTGAGGTATCTTGATGTTCATGAGTATGCTCCCAGGGAGATGTTCAGCTTTATAACAACTGATGGTCAGAAGCTGGACGGCTATCTGATAAAACCTCTTGATTTTGACAAAACCAAAGAATACCCGCTGGTTCTTGACATATATGGAGGTCCCGGATCACAGGGTGTGTTCAATACCTTTGGAACTAACGGCTGGCACCAGTGGCTGGCGCAGCAGGGCTTCTTTATTGCATCTGTGAATAACAGGGGTAATGGCGGCTATGGCTACGAGTTTGAAAAGATTGTTCACAGGCAGCTGGGCAAATGGGAGTCGAATGATTTTGTTGAGACAGCCAGATACATGGCGTCCAAACCCTGGATTGACGGCGATAATATGGCTATACGTGGCCACAGCTACGGCGGTTATACGTCCAGCTACACAATGCTGACACATCCGGGGGTCTTCAAGGTGTCGATTACCGCCGCCCCGGTAACCGACCACCTGTATTACGACTGTATACTTACGGAGAGGTATATGGGACTGATGGATGATAATGCGGAAGGGTATAAGCAGAGTGCGGTAATAACACATGCGGCAAACCTTCAGGGGCACCTGCTGCTGGCCCATTCACTGATGGATGAGAATGTACACCCTCAGCATACCTTTCAGCTGGTCAATGCCTTAAATATGGCGGGTAAGGATTTTGATCTTAAGATATACCCGCCGGGGGCACACGGGCTGGCAACCGATATGACAACCTATATGCTGCTGATGAGTCAATATACTGATTACCTTGAGAGGCATCTTAAATAGGAAAATGATGCAGGCGTGCAACCCTTACAGTAGTGGAAGAAGGGATAGTGCAGAGGCATCCTAAATAGGTACATGCTGCCGGTTCGGTGATATTGCAGAGAATAAAAAAAATCCCGCTTAATGGCGGGATTTTGATTAAAGGTGATAAAATGTATCAGTTCAGTTAAGCAAGCTTTACGTTTACTGCATTTAATCCTTTTTTACCTTCTTTTAATTCGAAAGTTACTTCATCATCTTCACGGATATTATCTAATAATCCTGAAGAGTGTACAAAATATTCCTCTGAGGAATCTGCGTCTTTAATAAATCCGAATCCTTTGGACTCGTTGAAAAATTTTACTGTTCCTTTGTTCATAATGTGTATTTGTTTAATGGGTGCAAGATAAGCATAATTTTTGTATTCTCTTAATAAACACCTATAAAGAGAGAAATGTTTCCTTTATTTTGTCATAAATGCTGTCAGTATCGAAGCCGCATTCCTTTTTAAGCTCTATTTGTGTTCCCTGTTCAATGAAGTAGTCAGGTATGCCAAGCCTCCTGACAGTGGCATTATAGTTATTATCGGCCATAAATTCAAGTATGGCTGATCCGAAGCCGCCTTTTATCATCCCGTCTTCCACTGAAATAATGGCTTTATGCTTTTTCAGCACATCATGCAGCACTTCTTCATCCAGTGGTTGCACAAAGCGCATATCATAATGGCTGACCCTTATATCTTCCTTGGCCAGCCTTTTAACGGCGCGCAGTGCCCCGTTACCGGGATAGCCTATTGTCAGCACTGCCACTTTTTCTCCTTCGGCCAGCTGCCTGGCTTTACCTACAGGTATCTCTTCAAAAGGCCTTTGCCAGTCTGCAAACAGTCCCACCCCCCTGGGGTAGCGTATGCTGAAGGGGCCCCTGTTTTTTTCCAGCTGGGCGCTATACATAAGGTTGCGCAGCTCTATCTCATCCATCGGTGCTGACACCACCATGTTAGGCAGTGTACGCATATATGAGAGGTCGAAGAAGCCGTGGTGTGTAGCCCCGTCGGCACCTACCAGTCCGCCCCTGTCCAGACAGAAAACCACATGCAGCTTCTGCAGTGCCACATCATGTATCACCTGGTCATAGGCTCTCTGCATAAAGGTGGAATAAATATTACAGAAGGGTATCATCCCTTCGGCAGCCATACCGGCTGAGAAGGTTACGGCATGCTGCTCTGCTATACCCACATCGAATGCCCTGTCCGGCATTTCCTCCATCATAATATTCAGTGAGCAGCCTGTAGGCATGGCAGGTGTAACAGCCACGATCTTGTCATTCTGCCTTGCCAGCTCAAGGACAGTATGTCCGAACACATCCTGAAAGCGCGGCGGTTTTTTGTTGTCGTCAGATGCTGTTATCTCACCTGTTACCCTGTCAAAGAGTCCGGGTGCATGGAATGTTGTCTGGTTCAGCTCAGCCTGAAGGAATCCCTTGCCTTTTTTTGTTATGCAGTGCAGAAGCTTTGGGCCCGGTATCCTTTTCATGTCGTCAAGCACCCTTGTGAGGTGCAGTATATCATGACCGTCCACAGGACCGAAATACCTGAAATTCATGGCTTCAAACAGATTCGAATGTTTCAGGATGGTGCTCTTTATTCCTGTCTCCAGCTTGCTGGCCAGCGACTGGGCATTGGGTCCCAGCTTACTTATCATACCCAGGATATGCCATACTTCATCCTTGAACTTATTATATGTCTTGCTGGTTGTGACGTCAAGCAGGTATTCCTTTAATGCTCCCACATTAGGGTCGATAGCAATATTGTTATCATTAAGGATAACCAGGATATTTGAGTTTTCAGAACCCGCATTATTGAGTCCCTCGAAGGCCATGCCGGCTGTCATGGCCCCGTCGCCTATCACCGCCACTATCTGCCTCTTCTCTCCTTTTTGTCTGGCCGCATTGGCCATGCCCAGTGCAGCGGATATGGATGTTGATGAATGACCCACACCAAATGCATCATACTCGCTTTCTTCACGTTTGGGGAAGCCGCTGACGCCTTTGTATTTGCGGTTAGTGTGGAAATTATCGCGACGTCCGGTTAATATCTTATGCCCGTAGGCCTGGTGGCCCACATCCCATATTATCCTGTCATAGGGAGTATTATATACATAATGCAGGGCAACAGTAAGTTCCACAACCCCGAGGCTTGCTCCGAAATGGCCTGGATTGCAGCTTAAAACATCAATGATGAACTCCCTCAGCTCTTTACTTAATGTTATCAGCTCTTCGGGCTTAAGTTTTTTCAGATCATCAGGGGAAGAAATTGTGTTGAGCAGATCGTACATTATGTAGATTAATATTTTTTGAGCTCTTGCAAAGATATAAAAGATATAAATACAATTAACATTTGGTTTATGTGCAGGAACAGGGAAATTGTTATTTTTGTGATTGATGTATATTTGTATCATTAAGCGATAAGTTATCGCAGATTACTGATAATTGTTTAAAAAGGACTGCCATGAAACGTCCATTAAAAAATCATCATTATTTCACATTAAGAGTATGATTATTTTTTAATGGTAAGTTCCATGTGGCCAATGAAATAAATTAAATAAAATCACATGAATAATATAAAATACCTGATATTTTTTCTGTTAACCGTTTTTGCTTTTGTGTCATGTGTTCCCGGGGGAAGGTATAAGACCCTGCATGACAAGAGTGTTCAGTATATGAATGAGCGTGATGAGTTTAAGACGGAGAATCTTGATCTTTCTATGAGCAACAGGGAGATGAAGGAAAAGATTAGGTCGCTGGAGGAAGAGCTGTCCGGTATGGGTCAGGAGAAGGAGTCATTGCAGGAGGAGCTTGACCGGGCTATGGCTGAATATAATGATATCAGCAAGCGCTATTCCGATTTGCAGAAAGCCCAGGAAGATCTTATACGTGGTAATGTTGCCGAGACCAGGCGTCTGCTGAGGGAACTGCAGGTGGCCCAGGAGAATCTTCAGAACAAGGAGGATCTGATGCGCCAGCTGGAGATGAATATGGAGGCCAAGAGGGCTGCCCTTGATGAGCTGGCCTATGAGCTGGAGAAGAGGGATGAAAGGCTAAGCGAGCTGGAGCAGATACTGGAGGACCAGACAAGGATAGTGAAAGACCTGAAGAACAAGGTGTCAGATGCCCTGTTTGGTTTTGAAGGGGACGGGCTTAGCGTATCGATGAAAAACGGGAAGGTATATGTTTCTCTTGAAGAGAAACTGCTATTTCAGACCGGTAGCTATAATATTGATGCCAATGGCCGTGATGCACTGAAGAAGCTGGCTGTTGTATTGAAAAATAATCCTGACATACAGATAACCATCGAGGGTCACACTGATGATGTACCGTATATCTCTTCGGGCGGACCCATACAGGATAACTGGGACTTAAGTGTTAAAAGGGCCACAACCGTTGTGAGGGTGTTGCTTGACGGCACCGGTATTAATCCCCGGCGGCTGACGGCAGCAGGGAGGAGTGAATATTTGCCTGTTGAGGATGCTAAAACAGCGGAGGCAAGAAGGAAGAACAGGCGTACCGAAATAATACTGACACCGGACCTTACAGAGCTGTACAGGATTCTTGAGAGTTATTAGCGGCTTAAACGCCTCAGGAAATAGCGGCCTGAGTGCCTGAAGGCCTTAATTACGATTATTGGAAGTTATTAGTGGTGTATTCGCCCAGCCGGGCATTTATTCTTGAAAGCGCTTCCCTGATGCTTTCCTCCGGTGCCACAAAATTATCCGTGCCCCAGAATTCAGGGTCATAGCCGTCTATGGTCTCCGAGAAGATTGAATGTACGGGGGCCCGCTCTTCCCTGTCGAAACGCTCAACATTAACAGTATCGATATCGTTAACTGCCATCTCAAAGAATATACTGTACTGGTTTCCGAAGAGGCTGCCTTTTTTCCTTGCAAAGAATTCAAGATCCCCTCTTACGTGGTTCAGGAAATACCGGCCGTTGATATACCGGTAATTAACTCTGTACCTGATTGAGCGTGCTTTTACCCTGAACCCGCGGGCTGTTCGCTGTATCACTGTTCTCTCAAGTTTATCGATATGTTCCCTGTTAATTTCAAACTCAGCCCCATGTATTCCGTAGTTAGCTGTATTGATATATATAACACCTTTGAGCAGTGCCAGGTCATTAACGGTTTCTTTCTGTTCGAATTCAATAACAAAGGCCGCTTCGTCTCCGATATTGATAATATCAGTCATATTATAATCATAATCATTAAAATTCTTTTCCCTGAGAAAGTCGAATGTGTTTTTTACCCCGTCAAGGGAAAGGCAGCCGTCCAGCCCTGACTTTAACTTAAAGGTGAGTGTGTCGGATTGATCCAGGTTATTGATCTTGCGGCTTTTATATATTTTTACCTGGTCGTTTAACAGGGTGGCTGCATATGAGCTTTTATACAGTTCAAGAACGGCCTCTGAGTAGAGAAGTATTTTATCTTTTTTTGACACCGATTCGCGGTAAAAAGCTGTCATCCGTACCGGGCTGCTACCGTAGTTATCTGTTAAATGTTCCTTTGCATACCTTATCAGTTCAAGGGGTTGTCGGTTTCTTATTATTACCTCGGGTATGGGAACATATTTCCTTGTGAGCTCAATATTATAGTGGCTGTTTATGGCCTGGTTAACAGGTATCATGCGGTTGTAGAATCCCATATATGATATGACGAGGGTGTCATCGAGAAAATCCCCTGACAGGTTAAGGTCAAATTCCCCCTCGTAATTTGAGACGGTACCCAGGCCCCTGGATTTAATGCCTATGCTTGCATATGGCAGGGGCTGACCGTTATCTGCATCTGTGACTACCCCTGAAAGTGTATAAACCGGTTTTCTTCCTTCTTCCCTGATCAGGGGGGTTGAATCGCTTACCGGTCGGTATATTATTATGTGGTTATCAATAATTGAATAGTCCAGCTTCCTGTCAGAAAAGAGAGTGTCAAGGATGTTTTTAAGTGGCCTGTCAGTCATTCTGACGGTACTGATCCTGCCGGGTTCAATAAGGTCAGTGTCGTAAGTGAAATGGTAAGCTGTGCGGCGGGATATGGTTTTAAGGATGTTTGAAATGCTGACATTATTCAGCCTGAGTGTAAGCCTGCTTTCAAGAACATTACCCTCCTGTGCCGTGGCAAAGGAAAAGCCTGTTATAAGGATAAGAGTTATAACAATCTTCTTTGGTGTATTATTTTTCTTGACATAGTTTAATACATCCATTCAATTATTCAAGCGTTAATTAGTATACAGGTAAAAAACGTTTCCTTGCTTATCATATTCAAGGTTGAAGGTAGTACAAATAATACGTATTATTGTTTCCGGCGATTGTTTATTAAAGATGGATGTTGAGGTAAGCCTTCGTTCACTTATGTTCTCATCCTCAAGTTCAATACTTATATTATGCACTTTCTGCAGGTCTGAAAATACTTTACCCAGACTGTCACCGTCAAATTTCAGTATTTCTGTTTTCCATGACAGGTAGTTGGGATCAGTATTTATGTCTTTCGAGGCTGCGTTATCAGTTAGTGATCCTATATCTCCCGGTTCAAGAGTGACTGCATGCTCGTTATCATTGCTTTTAAGGGCCACTTTGCCGTCAGTAACAAATACCTCCACTCTGTTATCGCTGGTATTCACGTTAAAGGATGTTCCAAGCACTGTTATATTTGCTTTACCGGCATCTATAATAAAAGGCCTGTCTGCCTCGGGTCCTATATCAAAGAATGCTTCTCCTTCCAGTTTTACCGTTCTGTTCGTTCTACCGAAGCTGAGAGGATACTCCAGACTTGACTCCCTGTTAAGGAAGGCCACGCTTCCGTCAGGCAGGTCAACCCTTACATTTTTACGGTCAGCACCTGCGGTTATAATCATGTTTTTACCCTTGTCAAAGCCTCCTGTTAGATAATATATACCTGTAAGTGAAAGACCTATAATAAGGATTATTGATGCGGCAATCCTGAATGCAGGTTCAGTGAGTATATTCCGTTTCCTTCCCTTAATGAGTTTTTCCCTGTCAAGCCTGTTATAAAGCTTCCCCCATGCTATATCAACATCTGCTTTTTCACTTTTTTCTTTTATCTCATCCATTTCCTTCCAGTATTTCTGAACTGATTGCTTTTGCCCGGAAAGGAATTCCTCAGTCATCATCCTTTCCATGTTGCCACTGTTACTGTTTTTTTCTTTTTGTGTTTTCATCTTTATGCTGATAATTCTTTCCTGAACTCTTTTAATGCTTTACTCATGTTTGCCTCTACCGTTTTGACAGATATGGACATTTCTTTTGCTATCTCGGCATATTTAAGCCCTTCAAAGCGGCTCATACAAAAAATCTTTGCACAGCGTCCGGGCAGCCTTTCAATTATACCGGCCACTTTTTCGTGCAGTTCCTTATAATGGTACTCATCTTCAGGATCCTGGTAGTTTCTTTGCAGGCTTTTCTTTACCTCATTCTCATGTTTTCCCATCACCTTTTTATGATCTATATAATGCATACACCTGTTATATACTGAACGGAAAAGATAGGCATTGACCGAAGTTTTTATTTCTATTTTTTCCCTGTCGCGCCACAAGACATAAAACAACTCCTGTACAATCTCTTCCGAGGTGTCTGTATCCTTTAGTATGGTCCGTGCATAGGCAACCAGCGGATTATAAGAAGAACGGAACAGGGTTTCAAATTCTTTGATATCCCCGTTCCTTATCCTTCTGATAATTTGTTTGTCAGCTGCCATTGTCTACAGGACTTCTTATCTTATCTGTTCCACCATGATTTGCGACCAAGCTTGCTTATAGCCGACTCAATGCTCTGATCTGGTTCAATAACGTTATAGTCGCCCCAGAAGTCAGGATCGCTGAAGGCGCTTAATTCTTCTGTAAAGATATCACCTTTCCTGATTCTTTCCCTGGAGGCAAATTTAATAACTTCTTCCTCGGTCCTGTCAGTAATAGCTATTTCTGACATGGTGATATACGTCTTATTAAAGAGTTTCTTATCCCAGTTTACCTTAAATTCAACCTCGGCCCTTGCATAGGCAAAGTGGTACAATCCGTCTGTTTCGCGGAATCTCACCCTGTAGCTCGCTGATTCGGGAGTAATCTTCATGCCGAAGGGCTTCTTTCGTACGAATAATGAAGCTGCACGGTTTTTATTCTCAAGGTTAATGCTGAATTCGGCTTCGGTAATAGCATAGTTGTCGATATCAATGAACAGTTTACCCAGGAACAGGGGTATCTCCATATTTTCAACCTGTGAAAACTCAATCACATAATGAGGCTTCTCATCGATGACCACTATATTTTCAAGGCTGTAGTTATACGATTCCATGGCATCAAGGGTAAGTATGTTCCATGGATTCTTTACTATATCAAGCTGAAGGGTAGTGGCCGGACCTCCCTGCAGGCGGAATAATACGGTATCGATCTTTGATGTTTCGATATTTTTACGTCCCTTGTAGATGCGTGCAGCATCAAAGCGGAAGTCATTATTATAAGGTGCCTTAAAAACTTCCACCACCGCTTCGGCAATAGATACATAAGACCTGTTTTTCTTTATTGTCTCGCGGTAAAAAGCTGTCATCAGATTGGGCTCATCCGGATAGTTGTTCCCTATATTCCTTATCACTGCCTCAATGACCTCTTCTGCTGTAATTGGCTTAACCACAACCTCTGCAATGGGTATGATTGCCGCCCTCATATCAATGATATTTTCGGTATCGCCTGTTGAGAGATTGGTCAGAGGCATCTCCTTGTTCTTATAACCTATATACATCACTTCTATATAAGGGTTATCGATCCTCTTATCAATCTTAAGGAGGAATTCGCCGTCTATATTGGACACTGTTGCAATATTGGTCCCTTTAACGCCGATGGTAGCAAATATCAGGGGCTCACCCGTTTCGTTATCAATTATTTTCCCCTTTACAGTAAGGTATGCTTGCTGATCTTTTACGTTCATTCCGGTATTGTCTGCTGCCGATGCAGTGACTACTGAAATAATTGTAAACAGTATCAGCGCAATCATTGTGATATCAATAAATCTTTTCATGGCTTAATGTTTTTGTTATACTTCATTTAAAATCTGTTTTCACATGTATGACCGTTTATCATCAATATACCCTATTTGTTTAATGATTTACCTGGAAAGAAATTAAATGCGAACGCAGCTTTTCGTTTTGCAGGCAGTACAGCTCTGGAAAATAAACGCATGAAGACATTTGCGGGGAGCTGTACAGCGGTGGCAGATGCCGGCAGGAAACAGATATTTATCTGGCGGCATTACCGGGAAAGAGAGCTAAAGCAGGGGCAGGTTTGCAAAGTTTTAATATGACTGTATTAAACGGTCATTATATCAGTCTCTTTGGACTCCACTACTTCATCAACCTTTTCAATGTATTTATTGGTTAGTTCCTGTACATTATCTTCGGCTGTTTTTTCATCGTCTTCGGGCAGTCCTTCCTTGAGAAGTTTCTTGAGTTCATCATTGGCCCACTTACGTGAATTACGTATACTGATTTTCGCCGATTCACCCTCGTTCTTAACCATTTTAACCAGCTGTGTCCTTCTTTCTTCTGTCAGCGGAGGCACATTGATCCTTATGATCTCACCGTTATTGATAGGTGTCAGACCAATATTTGCTGCAAGGATAGCTTTTTCTATAGGTCCCAGCATTGTTTTCTCCCAGGGTTGAACAATAACTGATTTGGCATCCGGTGTATTTATGTTTGACACCTGGTTGAGTGGTGTGTTAACACCGTAATAATCAACTGTAATACCATCCAGCAGGGTAGGTGTTGCTTTCCCTGCCCTTAGTTTTGACAGTTCTGCTTCAAGGTGGTTAATGGTGTCCTCCATCCTTTCGGTGGTCTCTTCCATTATAATTTCTATCTCTTCATTCATACCGCTAGTTTTAAGGTTATGATTGTTTGCTTTTCAGCAAATTTAAAAAAAATATGTAAAAACCCGCTTTTAGCTACTATTTAACAATTGTTCCTGCTTTTTTCCCTTTAACCACATCAAGCAGGGCGCCCGGCGTGTTTATGTTAAAAACTATTACGGGCATATTATTCTCGCGGCACATGGTAAAAGCTGTCTGGTCCATCACCTTCAGCTGTTTGGCTATCACCTGTTCGAAAGATATACGGTCATATTTTTCAGCCTTATCTGATTTTTCCGGATCTTCGTTATAGACCCCGTCTACCCTTGTCCCTTTAAGAAGGGCATCACAGCCTGTCTCAACCGCCCTCAGTGCTGCAGCGGTATCGGTGGTAAAGAAAGGATTGCCGGTGCCTCCTGCCAGTATGCATATAACACCCTGCTTCATATTATTAAGCACCTTATCCCTGTTATACAGCTCGCCAACAGGCTCCATCCTGATAGAAGTAAAAACTTTTGCCTTATAGCCGTCAGCCTGCAGCCTGCTTTCAAGTGCAAGGCTGTTGATCACTGTTGCCAGCATACCCATCTGGTCGCCCTTCATCCTGTCGAAGCCTTCTTCAGCACCTTTGAATCCCCTGAAGATATTACCTCCTCCTATTACAATGCCTGTTTCAATACCTTGGTCGGCGAGCTGTCCTGCCTGGTGGCTGTAGTATTCAAGCATCTTGTTATTGATACCATAGTTGTCATTGCCTTGCAGGGACTCGCCGCTTAGTTTAAGTAATATTCTTTTATATTTCACAAGTTTAAAATTTATTCACCCCGTTCAGGGGGATTTAAGGCCAGGCTTCTGACCTTTCTGTCTTAATAAATGCTGATAATAATAATCATTAGCTGTCTGCTGACAGGGATGATTAATCACTGAGATGCAGATCAGCCAGCATCAAAAATAGTAATTTTAATTATAATTTTTTATATTGGAATAATAACTGTGAGTGTAAGAGTAAAATGAAAATTTGTATTTCTTTGTAATTAATTACCGGCTCATTCTTTGCTTTCAGGTCAGTCATTAAATAAACGAATGAAAAATACATATTTTAACCTTGTAGAACAGACATATTATTTCCCCCAGGAGGGCTTTGACCTTATTGACGGTTATCTCACTTTCTATGGTGTATCACTTAAATACCTGATTGAAAAATACGGTACCCCTTTCAGGTTAATGTACCTGCCAAGGATAGGAGACCAGATAAAGAAATCAAGAAACCTGTTCAACAGGGCGATCAAAAAAACGGGTTATAAGGGGGCATATCATTTCTGTTACTGTACCAAATGCTGCCATTTTCACCATGTTGTGGGGGCCGCACTAAAGCATAATGTTAATCTTGAAACATCCTCTTCGTTTGATATTGACCTGATAGAGAGACTGTATAAAGACGGGGAGATTGACAGGGAAAGGATAATTATCCATAACGGGTATAAGAGTCCGGAGTACATTAAAAAGATACTGAAACTGCAAAACAGCGGTTTTGTAAATTCGGTGATAATTCTTGACAGCGAGGAGGAGTTAAACAGGATAAACAAGGAGTTGGGCGATAGCAAGGTAAAGATTGGCATACGTATGGCCATTGATGAGGAGCCGCAGTCGAGCTATTACACATCAAGACTGGGACTGCCATATTCTGAGGTAATGGATTTTTACAGGACAAAGATAAAGGACAATCCCCGGTTTGACCTTAAAATGCTCCATTTCTTTGTTGACTCGGGGATAAAGGACAGTTTGTATTACTGGGGCGAGTTTCATAAGGCCTTAAGGCTGTATGTTGAGCTGAAGAAAGAATCGGAAAGCCTGAACTCCCTCAACCTGGGCGGAGGTTTTCCCATCCGTAACCACCTGGGCTTTGAGTATGATTATGAATATATGATACTTGAGATAGTGAGGAATATCAAAGAGACATCTGTTAATGCAGGTATCAGTGAACCTGATATCTACACTGAATTCGGAAAATTCACAGTAGGCGAGAGCGGGGCCATCATATTCAAGGTGCTTGAGCAGAAGCAGCAGAATGATAATGAATTATGGTATATAGTAGATAACAGCCTGATGAATACCATACCCGATGCATGGTCAATGCATGAAAAATTCATCCTTCTTCCGGTTAATAAGTGGAATAATGACTATACCAGGGTGAATATAGGGGGTATAAGCTGTGATCATTCGGACTATTATAATTCAGAGGATTTTAACCAGCAGATATTATTGCCGGAATATTCTGAAAGTGATAAGGAACCCCTTTACATAGGGTTCTTTCATACCGGGGCTTACCAGGATTCACTCAGCGGTTACGGTGGCATTAAGCACTGCCTTATACCCGCTCCCAGGCATGTTATTATTGACCGGGATTCAACGGGTAATTTCAGGGATTATGTCTACAGGAATGAACAAACGGTAGATGATATGCTTAATATTCTTGGTTATATAGAAAAATGATGATGACTTTTGGTAAGATAGAAGAAGAGTATTCGGGATTTGAGGATTCCGCTATATTCCTGCAGTCTTATCCCTGGGACGGTACAAGCACATGGGGTAAGGGTTCCGATAAGGCCTTTGGCGCATTCATGGAAGCATCAGACCATATGGAGCTGTATGACATCGAGACAGGTTCGGAGGTGTACAGGAAAGGTATACATATATTGCCCGAGCTCAGGCCGGAAGGTGATCCGGAAGAGGTTTTCCGGCAGATATACAGCAAAACAAAAGAGCTTCTCAGTCATGATAAATTTCTTACTTTCATTGGCGGGGAACATTCGGTGAGCATTGGCATAATAAAAGCCTTCTACGAGAAGTATAAGGACCTGACGGTATTGCAGCTTGATGCCCACACTGACCTCAGACCTGATTACCATGGCTCGGCATATAACCATGCCTGTGCCATGCATGATGCCTCCCGTAACACCAGGATTATACAGGTGGGCATCAGAAGTATGGACAGCGGTGAGCTGGATTATTTTGACCCTTCACGATGTGTTTTTGCACGGGAGATGCAGGATAATGATGACTGGATAGACAGGGTTGTATCCCTTCTGGGGGATGATGTGTATATCAGCCTTGATATTGATGTTTTTGACCCTTCTGTTATGCCCTCAACAGGCACCCCTGAGCCGGGCGGCATGACATGGTACCAGGTTATTAAACTGCTGAGGCGTGTATTTGCGGCTTCCAATGTCAGGGGCTTCGATATTGTTGAGTTTGCTCCGCAGGAAAACCGGCGGGCCGATGCTTTTATGCTGGTAAAGCTGTATTATAAAATGTTAAGCTATAAATATTATGGATAAAGGACCGGTAAGTACTTTTATTGAAGAGCATTACAGGCATTTCAATGCTGCCAGCCTGCTTGATGCTTCCAGGGCATATAATGACCAGCTGGCTGCTGGTGCACGAATGATGATAACTCTGGCAGGTGCCATGAGCACGGCAGAACTGGGCAGGTCACTGGCCGAGATGATAAGGCGTGATAAGGTTCATATTATTACCTGTACTGGTGCCAATCTTGAAGAGGATGTATTTAACCTGGTGGCACACAGTCATTATAAGCGGATACCAGAATACCGTTATCTCAGCGCTGAGGATGAAACGGAGCTGCTGAGGAAGCATTTTAACAGGGTGACTGATACCTGCATACCCGAGGAGGAGGCCATGAGGAGGATAGAAAAGTATCTTTTGAAAGAATGGAAAGAGGCGAGCCGTAAGGGAGAAAGGTATTTCCCGCATGAATATTTTTATAATATACTCAGGAGTGGTGAGCTGGAGCAGTATTATGAGGCAGACCCTGCTGATTCATGGCTGCTGGCTGCTGCCGAGAAAGATATCCCGGTGATAGTACCGGGCTGGGAAGATTCGACCTGTGGTAATTTTTTTGCATCACACTGCATGAAGGGACTGTATGACCCTTCCATTACCCGTTCAGGGATTGAATACATGATGTTTCTGGCCGACTGGTACCGTGATAATCCGGATAAAGGCACCGGCTTTTTCCAGGTAGGAGGGGGTATTGCCGGAGATTTTCCTATCTGTGTTGTGCCTATGTTGCACCAGGATCTGGGTCTCGAAGATATTCCCGTGTGGTCATATTTCTGCCAGATAAGTGATTCAACGACCAGCTACGGTTCTTATTCAGGTGCGGTACCCAATGAGAAGATTACCTGGGGAAAGCTGTCTGCCTCAACACCCAGGTTCATTATAGAATCTGATGCCACCATTGTGGCTCCTTTGATGTTTGCCTATATACTGGGTTGGTGACAAAAAAAAAGCTGCTGACCACAGGCCGGCAGCTTTTAAGTGTATTATTTTTTATCTGGACCAGCAGTCCCGTAAAGCTTAATCGTTCAGAGTGTAACCTTGGAACAAAATCCGGATATCCGGATCAGCAGCTCCACTCAGCTTAATCGTTCAGAGTGTACCTTTTAAAACCGGTTACGGTAAGGTCCTTATCAACCGAATTAAGGAACTGTTTGATAGTTTGTTTATTGTCTTTTACATAATCCTGGTTAAGCAGGGTGTTCTCTTTAAAGAATTTACCCAGTTTACCCATGGCTATTTTCTCAAGAAGATTATCCGGCTTGCCTTCGCGGCGTGCCTGCTCCTTACCTATCTCTATCTCTTTATCTATTTCTTCCTGTGTAACATCATCCTTGTCGATTGCCACCGGGTTCATTGCCGCTATTTGCATTGCAACATCTTTATATACCTGGGTGTCCAGTCCGGATTTATTAAAGCCTGCTATGGTAGCCAGCTTATTGCCAGGGTGGATATAAGCATGAACATAGGCGGCCTTTATAAAGTCGTAATAAGATAATTCCAGTTTCTCTCCAATTATCCCTATCTGTTCAATCACCCTTTCTTCTATTGTCTGATCACCGAGTTTAATATTCCTTCAGCTCATCAAGACTTCCGGGTTTGTTCTCCAGTGCTTTATCCAGTATTTCATTTGCCAGTTTTTCAAAGTCGGCATTCCTGGCCACGAAATCAGTTTCGCAGTTAAGAACGATTATAGCACCGAATCCGCCATCACCTGATACCCCTGCAAGCACAACTCCTTCACCTGCCTCGCGGTCAGCCCGTTTGGAGGCCACAGCCTGGCCTTTCTTCCTGATTATTTCCACAGCCTTATCAAAATTACCTTCAGCTTCCTGCAGGGCTTTTTTACAGTCCATCATCCCTGCTCCTGTCATTTTTCTGAGTTTTGCCACTTCAGCAGCACTTATTGCAGCCATCTTATATATTTTTTATTATTAATATTCTGAATTATTTATCGTCTGACTCGTTGTCGGACTTCTCTTCCTTTGTTTTTTCGCCCTCGTCTTTTGTCTTCTCTTCTTTTGTCTGTCCGCTCTCTTCCTTTGCCTTCTCCTCTTTGCTTGATGTTTCTGCTGTTATTGCCTCATCTTCATTATTATCAGTAGATTCAACTTTTACTGATCTTATCCTTTTAGGCTGTGCCTTTGTTCCTTTAGACCCTCTTTTCTCTTTGCCTGAGGATTCTTTTTCCTTCTCCGTCTTTCTCTCGTTCAGCCCTTCTTCAACGGCTTTACACATGATATCCACGATAAGAGATATTGATTTGGAGGCATCATCATTTGCCGGTATGGGAAAATCCACCGCATTGGGATCCGAGTTGGTATCAACAATTGCAATTACTGGGTATATCCAGCTTTTTAGCTTCTCTTACAGCAATATATTCCTTTGTGATATCTACTACGAAAAGAACTGCAGGCAGTCTGGTAAGGTCGGCTATGCTACCCAGCATTTTTTCAAGTTTGGCTCGCTGGCGGGTTATCTGAAGCTTTTCTCTTTTTGACATATTGGTGAAGGTGCCGTCCGTTGCCATCTTATCAATAGCCGACATCTTCTTTACCGCTTTCCTGATTGTGGGGAAATTGGTAAGCATACCACCCGGCCAGCGCTCGGTGACATAAGGCATATTTGTCTCCTTTACTTTTTCAGCAACGATATCCTTAGCCTGTTTTTTTGTTGCCACAAAAAGAATCTTCTTGCCTGACTTTGCTATCTGCTTCAGGGCAGATGCCGCTTCTTCAATCTTCTGTTCTGTTTTTTCAAGATCGATAATATGGATACCGTTACGCTCCATAAAGATATAGGGAGACATTGCCGGATTCCATTTCCTTCTGAGGTGACCGAAATGTACACCTGCATCTAATAATTCATTGAAATTTGTTCTGGGCATTTTAATAATTTAAAGTTTACATTCTAATTATCAATTGCATAGTAGTTCGATGTCCGAAGTCAATGCAATTTAGATACTAAACCTGTATCTCTATAGTAGTATTTTAACGTTTACTGAACTGGAATTTTTTGCGGGCTTTTGGCTGGCCTGGCTTTTTTCTTTCCACTTCGCGCGGATCTCTTGTAAGAAAACCTTCGGCCTTAAGTGCCGGTTTGTCTTCGCTGTTGATTTTAACCAGAGCCCTTGATATACCAAGCCTTATGGCTTCTGCCTGTCCCCTGGACCCACCGCCGTCGAGCACAGCCTTTATATCATACTTATCAGTAACACTTAGCAGGTTGAGGGGCTGCATAACGAGGTACTGCAGTGTCTTGGCCGGAAAGTATTCTTTATATTCCTTATTATTGACCATTATCTGGCCTTTGCCTTCAGAGACATATACTCTGGCAACGGCCGACTTTCTTCTTCCTATGGTATTTATAATTTCCATTTATAATTTAATTTTATCTAATTCAATTGTTCTTGGCTTCTGGGCTTCATGTCCGTGCTTGTTACCGGTATATACATGCAGGTTCCCGAACATAGCTCTTCCAAGCCTGTTGCCCGGCAGCATGCCTCTTATTGCATTCTCAACAACTCTTTCAGGATGCTTCTTGAAAAGCTCCCTGGCAACGATGGATTTTTGCCCGCCGGGGTATCCTGAATGCCTGATATATTCCTTATCATCCCATTTGTTACCCGACATCTTAACCTTGTCGGCATTAATAATGATAACATAGTCACCGCAATCAACATGCGGTGTAAAATCAGGTTTATGCTTTCCACGAATCAGTTTTGCTACCTGTGATGCCAGCCGTCCTAAAATTTCTCCTTCAGCATCTACCAGGAGCCACTCCTTATTCACAGTTGCTTTATTAGCCGCTTTCGTTTTGTAGCTATTGGTATTCACGTCCTTTTGTTTTAATCTGTACTATTATATTTTCCTAATATCCTGTATTTTCGGGTGTGCAAAAGTACAATATTTTTTAAAAAAAAAGAATAATAAGGTCATTTAATTGGGACACATATGCTTTATGTCGCAAAAAACTGCAAATATGGAGGTTTTATTAATATTTCAGGCAGGGAATAATAAAATTTGTGATATTTGCGTTTTTAAAAGCAAGGATAATGTTAGGAGACAAAATACACAGATACGTGTATATATTTTTTCTGTCGGGGATAGCTTTTTTCCTGCCGGTATCTGTATTTATGACTTCTGCTTTTATTATAGCCCTTGTAATCAACTGGCTGCTTGACAAAAATAGCTGGCGACACCTGAAATGGCTCCCCTCCAACAAGCCCTTACTGGTATTCCTGTTAATTTACCTGCTGTATATTATTTTTATGCTTAATACCGGCGATACTTACATGGGGATTATGGTGCTGAAACTTAAGCTGCCCTTACTTGCCATCCCGCTTGTTGTTGCCACAAGCGCTTCAATAAGTATGCTTGAAAAACGTATTATCCTGAGCTCATTCATTCTGGGTGTGTTCGTTGCTTCGGTATCAGGCATAGTGTATTATTTTATTATTGCTGACGGCATACCGGACAGGAGGGATATCTCCCTGTTTATTTCTCATATAAGGTTATCATTAATGGTATGCTTTTCCTTTTTTATATCATCTTATTATACTCTTATACATGATGAGCTTGACTTCAGGTTTAAATATGTCTATGTCCAGTTTGCCCTGTGGTTCCTGTTTTTCTTACTGGTGCTGATGTCATATACCGGTATCATTATTTTTGTAATTGTTATGTTTTATTCATCCTACCGTATTACCAGGCGATCGGGGAACAGGCATTATGAGTGGATTAATATTGCTGTCACAGCTATCCTCTTGCTGGCCTTATCGACATACTTAGGCTATAGGGTAAAGGATTTTTATACTATCATGGAAGACGGGCAACCCGACTATTCTGCCATGACAGCCGGGAACAGGCCTTATGTTCATGATACAGGGAAGGACTATCTTGAGAATGGTTATTATGTATGGAGGTATATCTGTGAGAGTGAGCTGCGTCCTGCATGGAATAAGAGAAGTACCCTTGATTATGATGCTGTTGATCTGAAGAAACAGGATATAAAGCACACTCTGATAAGGTATATGACATCCCTGGGACTGAAAAAAGACTCTTTGGGTGTCAGCAGCTTAAGCGAGAAGGATGTTGACATAATCGAAGCAGGCTATGCAAACAGCAGGTATAAAGACGGTATAAATATCAATGACAGGGTGTATGAACTTATATGGCAGCTGGATTATTATTTCAAGGGAGGTAATCCGCAGGGACACAGTGTGACGCAGCGGATTGAGTTTTTTCTTACCGGTTGGCGGGTATTTAAAAGACATCCCCTTTTCGGTACAGGCACGGGAGACCTGGAAGATGAGTTCAGGAAGCAATATAAAGCTGATGACTCGGCGCTTGACAGTGAGCACAGGTTTATTTCGCATAACCAGTACCTGACTGTTTTGATCACATTCGGGCTTATTGGTTTTATTATTTTTATGCATGCATTATTTTATCCGGTAATAAAGATGCGGGGATTCCGCGATTATCTGTTTGCCGTGTTCTTTATTATAATTATGCTGTCAATGTTAAACGAAGACACCATGGAAACCCATACGGGCATAACATTATTTTCCCTTTTTTACTCTTTATTTATTTTTGGTCGCCCGGAAAAATGACTGTTAAAATGAAAGCCGCAGTACGCTTAAAAGAGGATTTTTTTACCGCTGATGTGCTTGATATAGCACCTTTATTGCCGGGTAAACTGACCCGTCATCTTGGTATTGACGGTTCATTTTACGGTGAAGACATATCTGTTTCAGAGAGGATATGGATCGAAGACGGGGGCTGTAAGGTTGATATTGATAAAGGCCGGCGTATTGGGATAGATTATGCAGGCACATTCTGGAGGGATATTGAATGGAGGTATTATGTCAGGTAATATCATTTTCAATATATTTACATCCTGAAGTTATAAAAGGGCACAGCGCCCGTAATGGCAAAAATAAGATTTAACCTATGAAACGTCCATTTAAAAATCATCATTATTTCACATTAAGAGTATGATTATTTTTTAATGGTAAGTTCCATGTGGCCAATGAAATAAATAAAATATAATCACATGAATTATAATCTGGTTTTCAGAAGATCGAATATTATATCGGGCTGGACGGTTTTCCTTGTTTCATTGGTGGTTTATACCCTGACCCTTGAACCAACGGTGAGTTTCTGGGATTGTGGTGAGTTTATACTGTCTGCATGGAAGCTGCAGGTGGGCCATCCTCCCGGTGCGCCTTTCTTTTTGTTGCTCGGCCGCTTTTTTTCACTGTTCAGTTTCGGGAATGAATCAAATGCAGCCCTGATGATTAATTTCATGTCTGCAATGGCAAGCGCATTTACTGTTATGTTCCTGTTCTGGACCATCACCCACCTGGCACGAAAGGTGTTCCTCGACAGGGCTGACCCTTCGTTTACCGGTATAGCTACAGTTATTGCCGCAGGTTTTACAGGGGCTCTAAGTTTTACTTTCTCGGATACTTTCTGGTTCTCGGCCACAGAGGGCGAAGTATATGCAACATCTTCACTTTTCACTGCAATGGTTTTCTGGGCCATACTTAAGTGGGAAGATGAAAAGGATGAGAGGCTGACAGGACGGTGGCTGGTGCTTATTGCTTACCTTATGGGTCTGTCAACAGGTGTACACCTGCTTAACCTGCTGGCATTGCCCGCCATCGTGCTGGTATACTATTTCAGGTCCAACCCGGTCAGCACAAAAGGCATTATCAGGGCATTGCTGATTGCCTTTGCCATGCTTATCCTGCTGGTGTTTATCCTGCTGCCCTACACCGTAAAGGTTGCAGGATGGTTTGAGCTTTTTTTCGTAAACGGACTGGGCCTTCCCTTTAATTCAGGTCTTTATTTTTATATTATACTGCTTACAGGCCTGCTGATATGGGGTATAAGGTATTCCATCAGAAAGGGCAGGGTACTGCTTAATTATGTCCTGACCATTCTTGCTGTTATATTGATGGGCTATTCATCATATGCACTTATACCGATAAGGGCAAATGCCAGTCCCCCGATGAATCAGAATGATCCTTCTGATGTTTTTTCGATGATATATTATATCAACAGGGAACAGTATGGCAGTACGCCATTGCTGACCGGCCATTATTACTCTGCCCCGGTTATTGATGTAGAGAAGGAGAGAGGGGGATATATCAAGGAGGATGATAAATACAGGCCCTACATGAAGAACAAATACGAGTTTGACAGCCGTTTTACCACTGTATTCCCGAGGATGTACAGTCCGGAGGACAGGCACCGCTCCGAATATGAATACTGGGGACAGGTAAAAGGCAAAAAGATCACACTTAACAGCTCGGGTGGCAGACAGCAATTTACTGTGCCTACCTTTGCCGAGAACCTGAGATTTTTCTTCTCTTACCAGCTGGGCTATATGTATGGCAGGTATTTTATGTGGAATTTTGCCGGCAGGCAGAACGATATACAGGGTAACGGCAATGTGATGCATGGAAACTGGATCAGTGGTATTGATTTTATTGATAGCTCAAGGCTGGGCGATCAGAAAGCCCTGCCTGATGAATTAAAAAGCAACCCGGGCAGGAATACTTATTTCTTTCTGCCTTTGATACTTGGAATACTGGGCATGATATGGCAGTATAAGAGAGATCGTAAAGGCTTCTGGGTTATTACCGTGCTTTTTGTGATGACCGGAATAGCCATAGTGGTATATCTTAACCAGTATCCGCTGCAGCCCCGCGAGAGGGATTATGCCTATGCCGGCTCATTCTATGCTTTTTCAGTATGGATAGGCCTTGGTCTGTGCTTCTTAACGGATAATCTCAGGAAAATATTTTCACACAGGCTGGCGCTGGCTGTAGCCTTTCCTGTCTGTCTTGTTGCCGTGCCACTGCTTATGGCCTTCCAGAACTGGGATGACCACGACCGCTCCGGGAGGTACACAGCAAGGGATATAGGCAGTAATTATCTTAACAGTTGCGATGAGAATGCCATACTGTATACATATGGTGATAATGACTCATTCCCGGTGTGGTATGCACAGGATGTTGAGGGTATCAGAACAGATGTCAGGGTGGCTAACCTGAGCTACCTTTCAGCCGGCTGGTATATTAATATGATGAGACAGGAAGCTTATGAGTCAGAGCCGGTGGAGTTTACTCTTGGGCCTGAAAAATACGAACCGGGCAAGAGGGAACAATTGCCGGTAACAGACCGTGTTAACAGGCCCTTTGATATTATTGAGCTTGTTAAATGGGCGGGGTCGGATGAAAGGCAGAGGAAGATGGATTTTTCCGGAAGGGGCGATTATTATAATTATATCCCCTCCAGCCAGTTTCTGATACCTGTTGATTCGGCAAAAGTCAGATCCAACGGAACGGTAAAAGATTACCAGGCCGACAGAATGCTTGATTTTGTGGTGTGGGACTACAGCGGTAATGAATTATATAAGAATAACCTTGCCGTGATGGATATGATAGGCACAAATAAGTGGGAGCGGCCCATATATTTTGCCAGCACTGTTCCGCCATCCAATTATATGGGACTCGATGATTATTTTCAGATGGAGGGACTGGCATACAGGGTGGCACCCCTTGATACAACAGGCACCAGGTCGCAGGATATAGGCTTTATTGATACAAGGGCGATGTATGATAATGTGATGAACAAATTTAAATGGGGCAATGCTTCTGATCCTGATGTTTACCTTGATGAGAATAACAGGCGTATGTTCAGTAATTTCCGCAGGATGTTCGGCATGCTTGCGGAGGCCCTGATTGAAGAGGGCGATACCCTGAGAGCAGGGGAAGTGCTGCAGAGGAGCCTCGAAGTGATACCGGCTTCAAAGCTGGGACATGATTATTATTCACTTAACCTCTTCCGGGGCTTTTACAGGATAGGTGAAGAAGAAAAAGCTATTGAGATAGGCACTGATATTATCAATAATGCAAAGGAAAATCTTGATTTTGTGCTTACACTGTCACCTTTACAGAGGTATGATCTGGATTATGTGACAGGACTGAATATGCAGGCCCTGATAAATCTTTTCAATACCTCACTTGGAATGGGGATAGAGGAGTTGTCAGTACAGATGGAACAGGATATAGACAGATATTATAACGAGTTATTTATGAGACCTTCATGAAGCCACGGTTTTTTAGGTACCCCGGGGTAGCGAGATTATTGTACAATGATGCTGTATTCAGGCAGACAGAAGGTGATGAAAAAAAGGTATACCTTACATTCGATGACGGGCCCACTGAAAAGGGCACTGAAGAGATAATAAATATTCTTTCTGCTTTTGGTGTCAGTAAAGCCGTGTTTTTCTGTACGGGCTCGAAGATGCCTGATTACCCCGGCAGTATTGAGATGATAAGGGACCATGGCTTTTCTGTGGCAAACCATGGCTATCATCATATTGACGGGTGGAAGAGCCGGAGAAAAGATTATATCGATAACTGCCTGAAAGGGTCGGAGCTAAGTGGTTCATCTTTCTTCAGGCCTCCTTATGGCCGGCTTACCCTGCCGCAGTATAGGGGACTTAAGGACAGGGTGAAGATAGTTTTCTGGGACCTGCTCCTATATGATTTCGATTTATCTCTCAGCAGGGATTATATAGTGCAGAAGGCGGAAAAACTGATCCGCCCGGGTTCTGTTATAGTCCTGCATGACAGAAAAGACAGATGTTCACTTACTGTACTTGAAAAACTTATTGGTATATGCATGCAGAAAGGATATGGCTTTGGTGATATAACAGATTGAATGCAGGGGCTGTGGCTATGGTGGTATCTATACTGGATAACAGGCATTTGTCCCATCTGCTGTGTGTCTGGCAGCTGTGCTTAGGTTTATATCAGGTAATCGCAGTAAGAGACAGAGCTTTTTTTTCTTATATGGATATGCTATTTTTATAATTTTATTGAAAAGCGGATAATATGAATATTCTGATTCTTGGTTCGGGTGGAAGGGAGCATGCCCTTGCATGGAAGATCTCACAAAGCGATAAGGTTAATAAAGTATTTATTGCACCCGGTAATGCCGGAACAGCAAAGGAAGGTATAAATGTCAGTCTGGATACAGCTGATTTTGCCTCGGTGGCTGATTTTGCGCTTAGCAATAATGTGAGCATGGTTATTGTAGGCCCGGAGGTGCCGCTTGTGCAGGGGATACATGACTTTTTCCTTGGCAGCGAAAAATACAGGCATATTGCTGTGGTAGGACCGGAAAGGAAGGCTGCCATGCTGGAGGGCAGCAAGGATTTTGCCAAGAGGTTTATGATGGATAATGATATTCCGACTGCTGCCTACAGTAGCTTCAGCGGGGATGAGTTTAAGGAAGCATGTGAATTCCTGAAAAAGATGAAGAAACCTTATGTGTTGAAGGCTGACGGTCTGGCTGCAGGTAAGGGAGTGCTTATACTGGATGATTACGATGAAGCGGTGGCTGAACTGAAAAATATGTTTTCGGGTAAATTCGGGGATGCAGGAAGCACTGTTGTGATAGAGGAGTTTCTTGAGGGAATAGAATTGTCGGCATTTATACTGACAGACGGGAATGATTATAAGATACTGCCTGAAGCAAAGGATTATAAGAGGATAGGAGAAAAGGATACCGGACTAAATACAGGGGGGATGGGGGCCGTTTCGCCGGTGCCTTTTGCCGGTGAGACTTTTATGAGGAAGGTGGAAGACAGGATCATTAAGCCTACTATGGCAGGGCTTAAGAGGGAAGGTATAAAGTACAGGGGATTTGTCTTTTTTGGTCTTATGAATGTGGGCGGTGATCCATATGTTATTGAGTATAATGTACGTATGGGCGATCCTGAGGCAGAGGTTGTGATACCGAGGATAAAAAGTGACCTGGTGGAATTGCTGCTGGGTGTAACTGAAGGCGATCTGAAAAGCAGGGAATTGCTGATATCTGATGATACGGTAGCAACGGTAATGCTTGTGTCGGGAGGTTATCCGGGTGCATATGAAAAGGGAATGGAGATAAGGAATATGGATAAGACCGCGGGGAGCATTATATTTCAGGCAGGGACAAGGGCTGAGGGCGACAGGCTGTTGACTGCCGGCGGGCGTGTTATGGCCATCAGTTCTTATGGACAGGATATGAGGGAGGCGCTTGGCAAATCATATGCCAATGCGGAAATAATCGATTTTAAAGGGAAATATTTCAGGAAAGATATTGGATTTGATTTATAGGAAAATATGCTGTTGAAGATTTACAGGGGAATAGGTCCGGGAACAATCCTGGTAATTTTAATAAGCCTGGTGCTGGTATGGCTGCAGTCAATGATCAATCCTTCTGCTCCGGCTATGTACCATGATAACAACCCTGCCCCTTTATATTCACTGCTGTTGAGTCTTTTTGAGGGCAGGCCACTGGCAGGCACGATCTTCTCAATGATAATGGTGATGATAATAAGTATCTACCTGGTAAATTTTAACACACGACTTTTCTTTATTAATGAGAGGACTTTTCTGCCGGCTTCCCTGTATGTCCTTTTGAGCGGATATATCAGCACCAACCAGGTATTGAACCCTGTTCTGCCGGCATCACTGCTGCTTTTATTATCCTTTGACAGGCTGGTAGTGTCATACAGGAAACCGGGAATAGCCTATAACCTTTTTGATGCTTCATTGCTTATTGGTGTTGCTGCCCTGTTATACACCAATATGATATGGTTCTTCCTGCTTATAATAATCGGCATTACCCTGTTTCGTTCTTTTAACCTGCGGGAGATATTTATTGCCCTGGCAGGCCTTCTTACACCGGTAATCATCCTTTATTCCGTTTACTATCTGACCGGGCGCGATATACCGGGGCTCAACCGTTTTTTTATTGACAGCATAATGACTGATGTTGCTGATTACCACTGGTCGCCTGAGTTTATCATTGTTTCCTCTGTCAACCTCCTGATTTTTATCGTCGCCCTGCTTCATCTATGGTCTTTATTCAACACAAAAAAGATTAGATCAAGAAAGATATTTTCACTTTTTACCTGGATGCTTTTACTTACTGCAGCTATCTATTTTATTATACCTGCCATCTCGGTTGAGATGATGTATATTTTTATTATTCCCCTGACATATATTCTGACACATTACCTTGTTATGATGAAAAAGAAAAAGATAGCAAACTATATATTTGCTGTTATTTTCCTGTCGGTGTTATTTCTGCAGCTAAGCGGTATATTAATAAAATAAAGGAAATAATTTCAGGCCTTATGATGGAGCGGAATTACAGATTCTGACCGGCGGATTATTTAACAAGTGAGACAATACCAACTCCCATTCCTTTCTCTCCTTCTTTAAATGAATACCAGAGGGTATAGAGGCCTGTTTTGTTACAGGAAAACTCAACAGATGAATATACTTTACCGTTTTTCTCATTCAGTGAGCCTGTAATAATTTTTTGCTTATCATATAAGTGGATAAGCAGCTCGCCACCGGAACTCTCAGCGTTGCACTGGGTGAACAGATATGTCTGTTTCTTCATCAGGTAAATATTCTCTTTATATACGGGAATATTATCAGGATCTGTGGCTTCCGGCAGTTTAATCACATAATCTTTCAGGTAAGTGGTGTTTCCTCCTATGCTGAGTGCACAATCACTAACCATCTCCTGCTGATCCTGGGCATTCAGAGAGAAAGCCGACAGTAAAAAGCTGATAAAAATTAATATTGTCTTATTCATATCCAGGAGTTAAAGTGATACTATTTTGTTTCTTATCTCTTCGGTTTTCATGATTATCCTTTCCAGCACTTTATCACTGAACCTTACATTACTTTCTTCATGTTGTACTACAACAAGCCTGCCATCTTTTTCTACTGTCTCAGGCTCACCGGGTGTGTATGTAATATCTACATCTGAATATTCGCGTTTCAGCTGCTCGATACTGTCATACAGATCACTGTATTCATCACTTGACTCATTGTATGGTCTCAATAACATCAGCAGGTCATTTATAATAATTTTCTGTTCCGCTATCCTGTTCTTAAGGTCCATATGCGGATAATCCTTCACAACCTGGCATGCCAGGTACTGACCTTCAAGCCATACACCGGTTATCATAAGTGCAGATAAATATCCGCGGTCATTCTCACGCAGGTATTCATCTATCTGGTTGTATGAATGAACGGACATAAACAGCAGTGAATCTATATTGCTTTTGTTCACTGCCAGCTTTTTCAGGGTCTCGAAATTAAAAAACTGTCCTACCCTTAAGCCATCTGCCAGCCTGTTGATTGTGGTCAGGGTCTCAACGGCGTCACCTGTTTTATCATAGATATTCAGGTAGCCCAGGTCTGCACCGTAGATACCAAGCCTGAGTGCTTTCTGAAAATTTGTACTGAGATTTTCGGCCTGGTCAATAGAGGCGAGGTGCTCTGATATGAAAGGCACTTCAAGATCGATCAGCAGTGAAGCGATTTCAACGGGCGAACCAATATTCTGCACTATATCATCTATAGCTTCATGGCTGAGCTTCTCGGATTCCTTTATTGGTATGGAATCTGATTCAGGGAAGGTGAATTCTGACCCTTTGTTTCCTGTGTTCCTGCATGAGGAAACAGTTAAGATTAATAAAAGAATCTGAATGAATGCAAGGATTTTCTTCATTTTTCGGGCAAATTGACTTTATAATACAAAAATAAAAAAATATTACTATAATAAAAGATGATGAAAGAAATGATTATTTTTTTGATAAAGAACGAATGACCATCTCAAAAATGTTAAAATACAGTAAAAGATATAAAAATATTGTCATTATCCATACAAACAGCATATTAAATGTGAAAGTATTCAGTCTTAAGCCCAAAAAAACCTTTGTAGGAGCAAAAAAGTGACTTCGGAATGCAGGGAATTCGTTTCCTGTGGGATCGCGGTAAATGGGATCGTAATTCTGTATAAGCCTGTCTTTGTATTCCAGTATTTTATTTTTCTCATATATCCTCCTTACTATCTCTTCCAGCCTGTCGTTATGGTAGTTGTCATATAATGTATTCAGCCCTTCCCTGTTGGCATTGATAAATTTATCTTTTCTTATATCAGCCGAATTACTGATTTTCCGGAATATATTATCAGCTGAATCAATATATATGGATAGCTTTTCTGCCACAAAATGATTGAAGTCATCAACATTGAGTTTTTCCAGCTCATCGAATTCATACAGACTCTCATTAGCCGATAGTTCATGCATTTCATTACTTAAGAGAGGCAGTTTTGACGGGTTTTCAGGGCCAAGTTCTTTCCTTCGGTAACTGATAACTGTTGTGTTGAGGGCATCCTCAAGTGCCGGCAAGCGGTAGATAGTATTATATTCCGCCTGCCGTATTGTCTTGTTAATATCATATACCAGCTTATCATACTCATTATCTTTGAACTGTGTTACCATAAGTGCTTCATATGTCCATTTGGTTGGCATTATTTCGGCAACCCACGGCACTTTGTCAACACTGCCTATTGAACGGTTAAGTTTATCAAAGGGGAACATGGCCCCGCTGAGCACCATCATTGGGATCATCAGCATGGGAACAACAATGTATATGGTTATGGCAGAGTTAAAGGCACTGGAGATGTTAAGTCCAAGGATGCTGGCAAAGGCTGCTGTTGTAAAGAGGGCAAACCAGTAGTAAAAGGTCAGTCCTTTTATTCCCAGTATGGGATTAGCCACAATGATAAACAAAAATGCCTGCAGGGCTGATATGGATAGCAGCATTATGACCTTTGCAAAAAGGTAGCTTCCTTTGCTCAGGTTAAGGAACTGTTCCCTGCTTCTTATTTTCCTGTCTTTGAATATCTCTTCCGCGCTGGTGATGAGGCCCAGGAAGAGAGCTACAATAAGCCCCATAAAGATAAATACCGGGATATTCTCGTTTTCCCTGAATATGTATATGCGCGAACCCGGATCAGCAATATATCTTATTATATATGAGAGGATAAATCCCAGCACCGGTGCTTCAAGCAGGGTGAGCAATACATACTGGCGGTTTGATACCTTGCTGCTTATGTCCCTTTTAAAAAAGATCAGGAACTGCCTGAGCAGGTTCGGTCTGTTAAGGTTGGATGATGGTTTTGTTTTTACCTCTTTCAGTGGTTTGGGAGGGTGCATGGCATTGAATTCGCTGGACCAGTCGCTGGGACTGCGCTTTCTTACCCCGGTATAGCGTCCAAATTCATCCACAACCTGTGTTTCAATAATATTGAAAATGTTTTCAGGGTTTATATTGCCACATGTGGGACATTCGCCAATATTGCTGTTTATCTGCGCATCGATGGTTTTAAAATGTATGAGTGCTTCCACGGGGTTGCCGTAATAGACCATCTCGCCGCCATGGTCAAGGATTATTATCCTGTCAAACATCTTGAATATCTCCGAAGAGGGCTGGTGTATAACTGAAAATATCAGTTTGCCTTTGAAGGTAAGCTCCCTTAGTAGGTCTATCACATTCTCTGAGTCTCTTGATGACAGTCCGGAGGTAGGTTCGTCAAGGAAAAGCACCGACGGCTCGCGTATAAGCTCAAGGGCAATATTCAGCCTTTTTCTCTGTCCGCCGCTGATCACTTTCTTCAGTGGGGATCCCACTTTAAGATCCCTTTTTTCATACAGGCCGAGTGTGCCCAGCATATTATCTACCAGCTCGTTCAGTTCCTCGTTCTTAAGGTTCTTAAAACACAGGCTGGCGGCATAATAAAGGTTACCGAATACAGTGAGGTCCTCCAGCAGCATATCGTCCTGCGGAACATAGCCAATAATACCATCCATGGATTCGGGCTTATCCTTCAGGTCTATACCGTTAATCCTTACCGATCCCTTATCCGGCTTATGAATACCGCTGAGGAGGTTAAGGAGCGTGGTTTTACCTGTTCCGCTGCTGCCCATAATACCAATAAGGTTGCCTTCCCTCTCTGCAAGGTTTATATTATTTATCCCGATCTCTCCTCCCGGGAATTTATAAACGATATCTTCAGCCACCAGGCTGATCCTGTTGGTTGATTCTTTTGACAGGAAATGGGAGGATATATCACTGTAATAGATAGGCTGACCATGCTGATATCTTAATGAGCTGCCTTTGGCCACAGTGTATATCTTACCTGGGTCAAGGGGCAGGCCGTTAAGGAACAGCTGGTTGACGGAATAATATTTAATAAAATACAGGTCCACACTTTTTATCCACAGCACCAGGATAAGGTCGGACACCATTTTGTCATCTCCTTTATCCTGATCGCAGTCGGCGCACTTTGACTTTTGCCTGAGAACGAGTATTGAGCTGTCGCCGGGATCTTCATCAGTGTCCTGTTTGATAAATCTCTCTATGCTCTTAAACTCTTCAGGCAGTATCCTGAACACCTCCGCAACCGTATTGATAATATTCATGCGCTGCAGGGTAAACCTTTTGTCGGCGTTAACCAGCTCATAAAGGCGCATCAGCACCACAACCTTTTGTGACTGGTTAAGGGTGCGGTTTATCTGCTTGCATATGCTGAATATCTTTACCGAGTCTTTAACAGAGGGGGGCTTATTTTCGGTGTCGGGGGCATGATCCATCAAAGGTCCTACATCCCTGTCGAAAAGCTCAAGATAATCATTGACAGTGTCATGACTCACCTGTTTCTTCAGAAAGGTCACAACATACTCCCTTTCACTTGACAGCACACCTCCGTCCTGTTTGATTATCAGGGCGAAAAGTTGCATCAGTGCCTTCAGGATCTCTTCACTCATAAAGAATGATATTGTGGAACTCTATTAACAGATAAAATTAATTAATAATTATTACCGGTCAATAGTAATAAGGTTCAATGATATAAATTTCTATTCGGATCTCAGGCTATTTATTTATTTTTTCAATATTTCTTCCTCTTTTTTTTCTATAAAAGTCCTTCCTTCTTTTATCCATTTCTCAGCGGGCTTGCCCAGGACATGATGATCAATGAATTGCTTTACCTTCAGAGAATAGTCAAGCATGTTTTCTTCCTTTCTCAGACCATGATTCTCGCCTTCATACACAAGCATGATATAAGGTTTTTCCATTCTGCGCATGGTTGTGAACATTTCTATCCCCTGGTGCCAGTCCACTGCACCGTCCTGGTTACCAAAGGTAACAAGCAAAGGTGTTGTGATATTTGCAGCATTAAACATTGGTGAGTTATCCATATACTCATCCATAATATTCCACCAGGGTTCCCTGAGCCGTCCCTGGGATGTTTCGAATATTTGCTGGTTGGGACTGCCTGTATTCCAGTATATTTCGTTATACATACTTATCATATCTATCAGTGGGGCACCGGCTATTGCTGCTGCAAAGAGGTCGGTCTGAGTAATAATAAAACTGGTCTGGTAAGCTCCCCAGCTATGGCCCATAAGAGCTAGTTTATCCCTGTCAACCATTCCTGTTTCCAGTACTTTCTCCACTGCAGGCACCACGCAATCCACTGCCGACTCCCCGGGCTGGTTGGTTTTATATACTATATCCGGCTGGAAGACAAAGAATCCATCGGTGGTATAGTTTGTTGTATTATATGCGCTTTTGGGCGAGGGGCTGACATACCTGTGGACACCTGTTGATCTTATCTCGTAGATATACACTATCATGGGATATTCCTTCCCTTCCTCATAATTAGCAGGGTAGTAGAGGGCACCCTGCAATTCCTTGCCATCCTTGTTGGTATAGTTTACAAGCTCACTCTTTCCCCAGTAATAGTCAGATTGCTGAGGATTGGTCATGGTCAGCTGTTCTTTCTTCCTGAAGCGGCTGTCTGTAAGGAAAAGGTCGGGTGAATCGGAATAGCTTTCAGAGCGGTAAACCAGTTTATCGGCCGATTTTGCCTTTCTCAGTCCGGATATAAAATAATCATCATAGACCAGCTTTTCCGCTTTGACATCCGGCTTTATCCTGTAAAAACCGCTTTTCTTTGTTTTATCGCCTCTGGCAGAAAGATAGATGTCCCGGTCCCTTTCATAATAGTTATTCTCATAATCCAGCCGCAGTGTTCTGAATATTATCTTATCATCGCGTCCGTTTGTAAGCTTTTCAGCATCTGCTTCACCGGGTGACACCTTCCATATATCATATTCATCATATACCAGCATATGGCTGTCATCCTCATACCAGCCTCCTGTTCCGAAGGGTGGTTTGATATCTTTGGGACTGTCATCCCTTGTGTTCCAGAGCTCAGTATCAATGGCTGATGTAATATTCCTGTTTTCGCTTTCTCCGATGTCATAGACCCACCAGTTTTTATCTTTGAAATAGGGGATGTATTTTCCATCGGGTGAAGAGCTGCCCAGGCGGGTGAAGTTTTTGATTATCAGCTCTCTCTCACCGCTGGCGGCATCCACCAGATAGTGGTCATAATGGTTCTGCCTGAAGGCCGGACGGTAAGGGAGGTCTGTTCTGATAACAACATTCCTGCCGTCTGCCGTGATATTATAATCCCTGAACTCTTCATTGCTTATCCTGTTGACCTTATCATCATCCAGGTTCCATGCGCAGAGGTATACAAAATCCTTGTCAGACCTCTCGTAGATCTTTTCCTGTGCCGGTTTTATGGGATCATCTTTCCAGTGCCATATATCAACATCGGGTATCTTTTCATCCTTTTTGTCTTTCTCCTTTTTGTCTTTTTCCTCTTTCACGTGCCAGTCGTAAATTCCGAAATACAGTATGCCCAGGTTCTTTGAGAATTTGGGTGTATAATTCTCCCTTATCCTCATATCCTCCGGGATAATATCCTGTGGAAGGGGATCCAGTGTCTTAATATCGATATTATTATAAATATCACGCACTGCATACAGCTTATGATTTTTTTCAATATAGCCGCTGTCCGGGAAAGCTTTCAGGAAGCTGAAGGCATTACCCTCCTTTTCCCAGGCCAGACCAGTATAAGAGCTTGTGTCAGTATCAATAATGTTAATGGAATAGTTGTTAAGGTTAAACAATTCCACGCCATTCCCTTTCATCCCTTCGGCATCGATAATATAGGCCAGCCTGTCGCCTTTCTTGTTTAACGCATATTCTGCAACATTGCCAATATTCTTCATTACACCACCGGCCAGCTTATAGATATATATATCCGATCTTTTTGTTTTTTCTGCTGCATAACCGTTCATAATAAGATGTTTACTATCCTTGCTAAGGCTAAACCGGCGTATATCGTCAAATATTCTTTTTTCCCCGTTTTCGAGGTTCAGCAGCACAGCTTTATTGTGTATCTCTTTTTTCTGTTCCCTCATTTTTTCCGTTTCCTCCTTGCTGTAACCCTTTCTGGCTACCAGCCACCTTGAATCGTCAGAGAAGGCAGGTGACGAACAAAGGGCAAGACTATACTCTGTCTTTTTATCTGATGAGATAATAAAAAGTGTATCATTGCCTTCAACGGGGGATATGGTATAGACTATCCATTCTCCGTTATCTGAGATGCTATATGATCGGAGGTTCTCCCATTTGTCATATTCTTCACGCGTAAGATTTTTTTTCTGTGCGGCAAGCTGTGATATTGATATTATTATCAGCAGTGCCAGGCTAATTGTTTTCTTCATTATTAATATGATTATTGTTTTAGATGAAAGAGGTAAAGATAATAAATCTCCTCAACTTAAGCCGGGACCAATAGCTGCCGGCAATAAGAAATTTTATAGTAAAAGTTAAATTTAATTTATGGATTATAATAATGTTATACGATTTTTGAATAAACCGGCATAATATTTGCGATTGATTACATATGTTTTATATAAAACAGATTAATCAAGTTTCATATATAAAAACAGAGATGTTCTTTGAAACGGGGGGTGGAGAACTGACAGGGGGGTGTTCGCTTCGCTCACCGTCCCCTTACCTTCAGTACTGAAAATAAAAACAATCAATCGCTGCGCGAGCAGATTCAAAAAACAATCAATCGCTGCGCGATCACTTTTTGTTTTCACCGAGGCTCTCTCCGGAGCAAGCTCCGATCGAGCCCCGCTAAAAACAAAAAACCTCCTGGCGGAGGTTGATTGTTTTTGAGTTAACGTGGAGATAAGGGGAGTCGAACCCCTGACCTCGTGACTGCCAGTCACGCACTCTAGCCAACTGAGCTATATCCCCATGATGACTTTGCAAAAATATATTAAAAATTATTATCTGCAAAGTATGTTTTTAAAAGAGCCCGGTATTTTTTAATTTAATCAGTCAGGGTATTTTTGAAGCGTGAAAAGAGCAAGCAGTGGAAATATGTGGGAATTATGGAAGTATTTAAATAAAATTTGACATTATTCTATTTAATACTTATTTTTAAGCACTCAAAATTGAAACAAAATGGAAGTAAAGAAAAACGACAAGGTAAATCTGGAAAAGCGTAAAGGTATATTTTTACAACTGGGACTGGTAATAGTGTTGTCACTATGCCTTATTGCTTTTGAATGGACATCAGGTGCACAAAAGGATAATCGTTTTGACGCAGGCGATGAAGAAGTAATAGAGGAAGAGATGATCCCTATTACCGAGATGGAACAGCAGCAACCGGAGGCGCCGCCTGAGGTACCCAAGGTGACTGAGATATTTGAGATCGTTGAGGATGATGTTTCCATCGAAAACGAGATATTATTCGAAGATGATGAGGCTGATTTCGATGATGAGGTACAGATGTATGATTTTGAAGTCGGTGAGGAGGAAGAAGAAGAAGAGGAACAGATATTCGTCGTTGTTGAAGATATGCCCACATTTCGGGGTGGCGATGTAAATAAATTCCGCGATTGGGTGCAGAGAAGGGTTAATTATCCCCAGATAGCTGCTGAAAACGGTATACAGGGTAAGGTTTTCCTTATGTTCGTTGTTGAGCCGGATGGTTCTGTCAGTAACGTAACGATTATGAGGGGTGTTGACCCGGCGTTGGATAATGAAGCTATCAGGGTTGTTGAGAGCTCACCGAACTGGTCTCCCGGAAAACAGAGGGGAGCCCCGGTAAGGGTTCGATTCTCAATTACGGTAAATTTCCAGTTACAATAATCAGGAGAAACAATAATCCTAAGAAATATAAAAGCCGCCCTGGTAAATGAGGCGGCTTTTTTTCCGGATACTTATATTATTTTATCTTTATCACTGTTAACCAATTATATTATAATAATGAAAAAGCTTATCCTCTGTTCACTTATTATTACTGTGCTTATTGCTTCCTGCTCATCTCCCAAAAAGCAGATGCAAAAAGGCAATTACGATGCTGCCATAACCAAGTCGGTTGAGAAACTCCGCAAAGACAGGGATGATACCCAGAATATTGATATCCTTGCACAGGCATATAATATTGCTCTTGAGCAGGATAATGAGAGAATCCGCTTGCTTAAGATGGAAGGGAAGCCGCAGAACTGGGATGAGATATACCTTATATATAAAAAGATGCATGACAGGCAGTCGCTGGTAAGAACAGTGTTGCCACTGAAATCGGGTAACAGGACTGTTGATTTTCCTTATGTCGACTATATGGAGGAGATGGTGACTGCAAAAACCAAAGCTGCCGATTATTATTACGCTCATGGAATGGAGCTAATGGAAAACGGTACCAAGGAAGGATACAGGCAGGCTTATGCTGAATTTGCCAGGGCAAAGGAATATGTTGGTGATTATGAAGGAATAGACCGCCTGCTTGAAGAGACGAGGTACCTTGGTATAAGCAGGGTGCTTGTGCAGGTTGACAATCGTTCAAGCGTTAACTTCCCGCCTGAATTTGAAGCAGATCTGCTGGCTCTTGACCTGCCCAGGCTTGATCGTGATTGGGTGGAATACCACACCAGGCAGCTGGATGAGAATACCGAATTCGATTATATTGTTTCGGTGCTGGTTAAAGCTGTTATGGTTTCTCCTGATAATTCATTTGAAAAGGACACACTTATCAAAAGGGAGATTCAAGACGGATTCCAGTATGTGCTTGATGCCAGCGGTAATGTGATGAAAGACACCCTGGGTAATGATATTAAGGTGAAAAAGTATAAGAATGTGCAGTGTGCACTTATCGAGACGGTGCAGACAAAGGAATGCCGCATTGAGGGTGATGTTGAGATTATTACTCTCAACCCCAACAGGGTGCTGAAGAAGGATCCCCTGGCTGCAGACTCTTACTTTGAACATATATCAGCCAGGGCTATAGGTGATACGGAAGCCCTGCTTCCTGCTCAGCTGGCTAAGACACAGAGCCAGCCTGTACCCTTCCCTTCAGATATTGAAATGGTCATGAGGTGTTCCGAAGCCCTGAAGATGGGAATACGGGAGGCCATGGAGCGCAACCGGCGATTTATTAATTAGGGATATTCGCCACTTTCGGGTCCGCCGTCATGACATGACATTTTTTATTAATTGATTATTCGTGTATGGCAAAAATGATTGAAACGGATACGCTTAAAGAGCGTGCCGTGCTTGCAGGTATTATATTACCCGGGCAGAGTGAAGATGAGATAAACGAATATCTTAATGAGCTGGCTTTCCTGACTGATACGGCAGGGGCTGTGCCGGTGAAAACCTTTGTCCAGAAACTGGACGCACCAAACCCAAAAACCTTTGTGGGCTCGGGTAAGATTGCTGAGATTAGCAGTTATGTCAGTGATAATGATATTGACCTGGTGATATTTGACGAAGAGCTTAGCCCCACCCAGCTCAGGAATATTGAGAAAGCGCTTCAGTGCAGGGTGCTTGACCGCACTAACCTGATACTCGATATTTTCGCCCGCCGGGCCAGAACCGCACATGCAAAGGTGCAGGTGGAGCTGGCACAATATGAATATCTCCTGCCCAGGCTAACCCGGATGTGGACTCACCTTGAAAGGCAGAGAGGTGGAATAGGTATGCGTGGTCCGGGTGAAACGGAGATAGAGACTGACAGGCGTATAATACGTGATAAGATAGCCAGGCTTAAAAAGCAGCTGCAAAAAATAGACAAGCAGATGGTTGTGCAGCGCAAGAACAGGTCGAAGATGGTTCAGGTGGCACTGGTAGGATATACCAATGTGGGGAAGTCGACTATCATGAATATGCTCAGTAAATCCGATGTTTTTGCCGAAAATAAGCTTTTTGCGACCCTTGATACAACGGTGAGGAAAGTGGTGATAAAAAACCTGCCTTTCCTGCTTTCCGATACGGTTGGTTTTATAAGAAAGCTGCCGCACGGACTGGTGGAATCCTTCAAGTCCACTCTTGATGAGGTAAGGGAGGCAGATATCCTCTGCCATGTGGTGGATATCTCACATCCCAATTTTGAAGAGCAGATTACTGTAGTGAATGAAACATTACATGAACTGAAGGTTGATAACAGGAAAACATTAATGGTTTTTAATAAGATAGATGCTTTCATCCATAAGCAGAAGGATGAAGATGACCTCAGTCCAAGGGATAAGGAGAACTATACCCTGGAGGAACTGGGCCGAAGCTGGATGGCTGATAATAAACATGCTGAAACGGTTTTTATCTCAGCAAAGAAAAAAACCAACCTTGAGGCTTTTAAAGAGCTGCTGTATGATGAGGTAAAAGAAATTCACGAGAAAAGATATCCCTATAATGATTTTTTATACTGAACGGGGGCTGTTGAATATTGAAATTATCTTACTGCCTTTACCGGCCTGTAAAGATCGTAGGGTGCCTGATTTTTCGTGCAGGGAGATGTTAAAGATTCAATAATATCTCCCCTGTCTGTATGGCATTGGTGGCTGCACCCTTACGTACATTATCTGCCACTATCCACATGTTTAAGGCATTACTGGCCGAATAGTCCTTTCTTATGCGTCCAACGAAAACTTCATCTTTGCCTTCTGCGTCTGCCGGCATGGGATAGATATTCTCCATGGGATTGTCCCTTACTACAACACCTTCTGTGGCAGCCAGTATATCTCTTATATCATGCAGCTCAAACTCTTTATTAAGCTCCACGTTAACTGATTCGGAATGACCACCGCTTACAGGCACCCTTACCGCAGTGGCTGTTACCATTATGTTCTGATCATCAAGTATCTTCCTTGTCTCGTTAAGCAGCTTCATCTCTTCTGATGTATAGCCGTTGTCCAGGAAGCTGTCACAGTGAGGCAGGCAGTTCATATATATGGGATGGGGATATACCATATTCCCCTTTGTCCCTTTAACTTCGTTCTCCAGCTGTTCAACAGCCTTCAGCCCGGTGCCGGTGACAGACTGGTATGTTGATATAACAAGCCTTTTAATACCGTAGTTGCTGTGCAGCGGGGCCATTACCATTAATAACTGTATGGTTGAACAGTTTGGATTGGCAATTATCCTGTGTTCCCTGCTTAAGCTGGCAGCATTTATTTCCGGAATGATAAGCGGTACGTCTTCATGCATCCTCCAGGCTGATGAATTATCGATTACTGTTATTCCTTTATCTGCAAATACGGGAGCCCATTCCTTTGAAACGGTGCTTCCGGCAGAGAAAAATGCAATGTCAGGCTTCATCTCAGCCGCCTGTGCTATATTTACTATCCTGTGCTTTTTGCCCCGGAAAACAATATCCCTGCCTTCAGACCGGCTTGATGCCACGGGAATTAATTCAGCTACCGGGAAATTGCGCTCCTCAAGTATCCGCAGCATAGCCATACCCACTATGCCTGTAACACCTACCACTGCAACTTTCTTCATTGACATTTTTGATTTCTGAAAATTATTTCTGAAATTTATGGTAATAATGCTGTAAAGATAAGTTTTTAGCTGCTTTCATCAATTCGCTGCATGAGAAAAGTTATACTGCTGTTTTTATTTATACCGGGCATGGTATGTGCCCAGATCGTCTGTGAAGATTTTGAGTCAGGATCAGGCTCTGCCTGGCTGCAGAACGGACAGGGAAGGTGGGAGATCGATTCATTATTTCCTGTCAGCGGAAATTATTCCTTGCACCACAGCTATGATAACAGTGAGCAGGGATGTGACCAAACAGGCATTAGGATTAATGGTTTGCAGCCATCGATGTCAGAGTCGGTATGGGAATTTAAGATAAGGCATGCCTATAATCCGTCCTCATCCAATAACTGGTCTTTCTTTCTTATGTCTGACAGTCCCCCCGCTGAGATGAAAGACGGGGGAGCAGTGTCGGGATACGCCCTGGGAGTAAACCTGAGCGGGTATGATGACACGCTCAGTCTCTGGAAAATTGTTAATGGTGATGTGTCAGAGCTGTTTTCAACATTGGTAAACTGGCAGGATGATATAGGTGTTGATTCAACTGCTTCATTAAGCGTTACCAGGGATGTCGGCGGATTCTGGAATGTCTTTATATATGACGGGCAGCAGGATGTCAATATTGGCTCAGGCTGGGATGAGGAGCTGTTTTACACAGCATGGACAGGAATAATGTATAACTATTCGTCCTCGCAGGACCGTAAAATATGGCTGGATGATATTGTCATTGAAGGATATATCGAGGAGGATCACAGTGCACCGGTGGTTGATACGGCTTATTTCACCGCTGACAATAATCTGTGCCTTGCCTTTGATGAGCCGTTGGCTGGTATGCCGGGTACTGAGAACTTTATTCTGATGCCCGGTGAGCATATACCTGAAAAGATAAGTATGGATGGTAATTATTATCTGCTTGAGTTTGACAGGGCACTGGAAAACAAGGTTTACTACAGTCTCCGCCTTTCCGGTATATGTGATATGCCGGGTAATTGCAGTGATACTATTATTGATAATATATTGCTTGCATGGCCGGAATGGGGTGATATAGTAATTTCTGAAATAATGTTTGATCCTGATCCGCCCGTCAGCCTTCCATGCTGCCAATACCTCGAGCTTTATAATCTCTCAGAATTTGAGTTCAATGCCGGGGAATTAGAGCTGGAGGCAGGTGACAGGTTATATGAATTATCAGAAAGCCTGATAAAGCCGGGTGATTATTTGATTATCAGCGGTGAAGATGATATGCATGATTTTTCAGCTTATGGTATGGTGACCGGCACCCATGCTCAGCTAAACCTGAAAAGCCATGAGCTGGTGGTGCTGAGAAACAGCAGGGATGATGTTCTTCACGGACTGGAATATGACCGGGACTGGTATAAAAACAGTTTAAAGAAAGATGGAGGCTGGTCGCTGGAGATGATCGATACAGCTTATCCTTTTGCCGGCAGGGGAAACTGGACCGGGTCGGATGACAGCAACGGAGGAACACCCGGAGAGATCAATTCCGTAACAAACAGCAATCCTGATATTGATGAGCCCAGCCTTACAAATATTTATCCACTGTCAGCATCCCTGCTGCATCTTGACTTCTCAGAAAGCATGGATGGGGGGCTGACAGAAAATGTCAACTGGTCTGTTGAGGGGAATAGCATTCAGGATATCAGTCTCTGTGATCCCCTGAGAAGGGCTGTTAATATAGAGCTTGCAGACAGCCTTAAAAGCGGTACTATTTATAAGGCTGAGCTGCAGGGTGAGATAGCTGATCAGGCGGGTAACAGTCTGGTAATCAATGATGACAGGTTCGGTATTCCGGAGGCCACCGGGCACATGGATCTGATAATAAATGAGCTGCTGTTTGACCCCCTGCCAGGCGATGCTGAATATATTGAGCTTTATAATAATTCTGATAAGATCATTGATCTGGCGGATCATTTTCTTGTCAGCTATAATAAGGAGAGAGGCGATACCGGAAGGATATGCTGGCTATCGGATGAGTGCAGGTGCCTTATGCCGGGCGACTATTATGTTATTACAACGGACAGGCAGTCGGTGATTGAGGGATATGGCAGTTGTGACCGGGACAGGATCTTTGAGCCCGGATACCTGCCTTCCATGCCTGACAGGGAAGGCAGTCTGATACTTTTTAACCGCAGCCTTGTATTAATGGATGAGATGTCATATTCAGGGGATATGCATTTCAGTATGCTGGCGGTTACCACGGGCGTATCGCTGGAGCGTATTGATCCCTCAGTACAGGGTACGGATAGTAATAACTGGCGGTCGGCAGCGGGGATGGCGGGCTATGGTACACCCGGTTTAAGAAATTCAGCCTCTCCAGAAGAAGGGGAGAGTGGCGGGGGTACATCCATAAGCCTGTCATCAAGAAAGATCAGTCCGGATAATGACGGTTTTGAGGATTTCCTGAGAATAGAGCTAAGTGCAGAGGGAGAGCAGAATATTATCACCATCACAATCTTTGATGATATGGGCTACCCTGTTCGCCGGCTGGCTGATAATATGACGGCATCCGGCTGTTCGGTAATAAACTGGGATGGCTGTGATGATAATGCTAATATCCTGAAAGAGGGGATATATATAATCTATGTTCAGATTATAGCACCCGGAAGGCCTCCGGAAGTGTTAAAAAAGGTATGTGCGCTTGTTTACTACTGAAGCTTAAGATGTTTTTTTCTTCTTTGGTACCCTGAAGGCAAAAATGATGGACGGGAATGCAAATAGTGCTGCCAGGTAGAAGGTCTTATCCAGGCCTATATGGTCGGACAGTCCGCCTACGCTCAGGGTCATGATTGAATTGATAAAAAAGTTGATCATCATATAGACGCCATTTACAAAAGGCAGGTGTTTGGTATCAAGGTCGTGTATTACCGCCAGGTTCACCGACTGGGGTGCTACAAGAAAGGCCCCCATAAGGATAAGGAGTATAACACTTAATATACCTGATGAATTGATGAATAATAACATCAGCAGTGGTGATATTACGGAGACTATAATAAGTGTGGGCCGCCGCCCGATTTTATCTGATATGGAGCCGGCAAGAAGGGTCCCTCCGGCCCCTGCAAGCTGGAGGAGGGACAGTGATGCGCCGGCACCCCAGAGCTCCATGCCCCTGCCTGTAAGAAATACGGGAAGGTAAAGGGTCAGTGAGGATTTCATGGCTCCCCTGAAAAAAGTTATGCCGGCAAGTGTCAGAAAAACAGGAAGGAAACGCCTGAAAGTTCCAATATAATCGGGTTTTTCTGTTTTTATATCTTCGCTGACAGATATATTCCTCAGCTTTATATAAAGGATGAATGATGCCAGCAGGCCGAAAGGGATAAGCCTTAATGTGCCTGACAGCCCCCACTGTTCAACGGCGGCCACAACCACCAGTGGACCGATGGTGCGTGCCAGCTCGCCGCCTACCATAAAGAAGCTCATGCCCATACCCGTGCGAGTGCCTGATATCTTTTTTACCATAACAGGTGCAGGAACATGGAAAAGTGTGGAGCTGATACCGCTGACAAAGAGTAATATCACGAGGATAATATAGGAAGGTGCCACGCCTATCAGACCCATTGCAACGGTTGTAACAGCAGGTGCAAATATCACAAAATACCTTACCCTCAGATTTTCAGCCAGTATGCCGATAAAAGGGTTAAAGAGCGAAGGTATGCGCTGGACCACACTCAGGAAGCCTGACAGAAACAGGGATATATTAAATTTAGCGATAAGCAGAGGCAGTATGGGCGCCAGGAAGGAGGTATATACATCGTGAAGAAGATGAGCCAGCGATATCAGTACAACATTGCCTGTCTGAAAGCCGTTCTTTCCTGTCTTACCTTTTTTCAGCATTATCCTTTCAGATTTTATCCACCAGGGCAGTCATTATTGAGGTCATCTTTGTTTCAGAGGCGGCAGCCGCCTTTGTTACCATCTCGTGTGTTATGTATTCTATCTTTCCCTCAATGCCAAGGTCACTGATGATGCTGACGGCAAAGCATGGCACATCCATATGTCTTGCCACTATTACCTCCGGAACGGTTGACATACCCACTGCATCGGCACCTATTATCCTGAAGTGCTTATATTCGGCCGGGGTCTCAAAGGTAGGACCGGTGGTTGCCAGGTAGACTCCCTTTTTAATGTCTATATTAAGTTCTGCGGCTACCTGCTCTGCCTTCTCAATCATGTCTCTGTCATAGGGCTCGCTCATATCCGGGAAGCGCGGTCCTATCATATCATCATTCGGGCCTATAAGCGGGTTGGGAAGGAAATTTATATGGTCCCTTATGATCATGATATCTCCCACCCTGAAGTCTGGATTCATTCCACCGGCAGCATTTGACAGGAAGAGACGTTTTATACCAAGTGATTTCATTACCCTTATCGGGAAGACAATGTCCTCGCTGCTGTAACCTTCGTAATAATGGAAGCGGCCTTTCATGGCCACTATCTTCTTATTGCCGAATTCACCGTAAATAAGAAAGCCCTCATGGCCTTCCACAGTTGAGACCGGGAAATTGGGAATATCCGAATAGGCTATTTTATTTATTATATTCATTTTGGATACCAGTCCGCCCAGTCCTGTTCCCAGCACTATTCCCGCATCGGGTGAAGTGAAGCCTTTTGATTTAAGATAAGCTGTTGTTTCTTTTATTCTTTCTGACATAGTTTAAAATAAATTTATTGAATTCATCGGCATCATTATTCAGGAATTCAACATTGATCCTGAGATAAAAGAGCCTTTCATCAGGAAAATCCTTTTCGCAGATACCCTCCCTCAGTCTTATTGCATCTTTTTCTGTTGTTATTATGCATCTTCTGCCTTCCGGCAGGCTGAGGTAAGTGTCTGTAATATTTTTATAATCCTGAAGCCTGTAGAGATGGTGATCAGGATATTTAAGGTGTGTAATATCAAGTTTATATGCTGACAGGTACTGCAGCAGCGGACCCGGCTCTGCTATACCTGTTATCAGCAGTACATTATTCAATTCTTCACTAATACGCTTCATATCCGGGGCCTGCTTTTGGTCATTGAAGATATAAGCAGGTTCTTCATATGACAGTCCGGTAAAGAACAGGTGCTGCTCCGGCCGCAGGGGAAGTTTTTTATATATCAGGCGCATATCTATAGCTGAGATTCCGGGCGGGGATTTTGTGATCAGCACTATGTCGGCCCTTTTAACCGATGAACGGTGCTCCCTGAGCCTGCCGGCAGGCAGGAGGTAGTCGCTGGTGATAAGCCGGTTATAATCGATTAATAATATGCTTAATCCCGGTTCTATATAGCGGTGCTGGTAAGCATCATCAAGGATTATGATATCTGTACCTGGATTCATGTGACAGTATCTCACGGACGCCATTGACCCTGTTCCTGTCCACTGCCACGGTTATATCACTGTGCTTTAGCTTTATCTGCAAGGGCTCATCACCTGATGTATTGGTGTCTGAGCCTGTTTCCACAATATTGAAAGACCTTGTTTTTCTTTTATAGCCCCTGCTCAGCACAGCAATATTATATTCCTTTTTCAGCAGTCTGATAAGGTATTCCACATGCGGTGTTTTACCTGTTCCTCCCACTGTAATATTGCCTACCGTTATAAGCGGCATGTTGAAGAATGTTGCTTTTATAATACCGGCATCAAACAGGTAGTTGCGTATTCTGATAACAAGACCGTAGGCAAGGGCAAAAGGGAAAAGCACTATATGCTGCAGTCTCCTTCTCATTACCTTATATCGATGAAATACGGGAGACGGGCCTGTATACCTGTCAGTGATCTGAGTTCATTTATACGGTCGTAATACCGGGCCATCTCACCAAGCTCTTTCTTTATTATTTTAGCTCTGATATCACCTGCCAGGCTTTTCATCAGCTTTGTATATGTGTCTTCAATTTCCGGGTACTCCTTAATCTCATATTCATCCAGTTCTGCCAGTCTGGCCGCTTCTTCTATTGCTTCGGGCAATCCGCCTATCTTATCTACCAGGTCTCTTTCAAGGGCAGCCTGTCCGCTGTATACCTGACCCTGTCCCATATCATCAACTTTCTCTTTTTCAATATTCCGGCCATCGGATACCCTGCTTATAAACTGGTCATATGTATCATCTATGCTACGCTGGTAGATAAGCTGCTCCTGTCCGTTCATGCTTCTGAACAGGGAAAGCACGTCAGCGTTTTTGTTTGTCTTAACAACCTCCGATGTTATACCCAGCTTCTTTTCCATCAGCTCACTTGCTTCCGGGAAGATTCCGAATACACCTATGGAGCCCGTAATGGTTGTGGGGTGGGCATATATGCTTGTAGCCGGCGCGGCCATATAATATCCTCCTGATGCAGCGTAATTGCTCATGGAAACAACAACCGGTATTTCACGCTTTGTCAGTTCTATCTCCCTCCACATATTATCGGAGGCCATGGCATTGCCGCCGGGCGAATTGATCCTGATAACCACGGCACTGTAATCGTCTGACTCCCTGATCTTTCTCATCATGGAAGCGAATGAGTCACCCCCTATATTTCCGCTTTGCCCTTTGCCCATATTGATTGAGCCTTCAGCAAACACCAGGGCTATGGCCGAATCCGCTTTTTCTTTCTTTTCAATACTTGCCTTGCTGTATTTTGCCATAGTAAGCTGTTCAGGCTTCTTATCCCCTTCAACACCGGTAAGTACCTTCAATTCTTCGAGAAGCTCATCCTTATACATTAAGCTGTCAATAAGACCGGCTTCCAGGGCTTTTTCAATATTGAATGCCACCAGGTCATCAGCCAGCTGATTCAGTCTGGCAGTGCTGATATTACGGGACTCTGATATCTGTCCGGTCACATGGTGCCATATACCGTTAATATAATTGCTTATCTGCTCACGGTTTTCGTCGCTCAGTTGGTCCAGCATAAAGGATTCAACAGCACCTTTGAACTTGCCGTGCCTGATGACCTGCACATTAACACCAAGTTTTTCGAGAGCATTTTTAAAGAAGACAACCTCAGAGGCCAGCCCTTTAAATTCCATCATCGCATTTGGGTTAACATAAATATTATCAGCAGCAGTGCTGATATAATACGACTCCTGTGTCAGGATATAGTCGGTATAGGATATCACGAACTTACCCGATTCCTTAAACCTCAGCAGGGCATTGCGTATTTCTTCAGCCTTAGCCCAGCCGTTTATCATGGGGCCGTTTTTGATCAGAACACCCTCTATCTTTTCGTCAGTGGCAGCTTTTTTAAGGTTGGAGAGAATATCATTTATTCCCGGCGCCGGTTTGAAGGTAAGGTTGACAGGATCAAAGCTGCTCCAGGGATCATTCATTCCCTGTTCGGGGATAGTGAGCCCGGTGTTCAGCACCAGCACCGAACCGGACTTTAAGCTTACAGGCTTTTCAGCTGAAGCTATCATAAGGCTGAAACTTGCCAGGGTGATAAAAAAGAATAATATGCCGGTCAGCAGGATGCCGGTAATAGTTGCCAGTGTGTATTTCAGGAAGCTTTTCATAGGATATGTTTTTTTGTAGTAAAAAATCAGTATTTTTTAAGAGACCATAAATATATAAAAAACAAGACTAACCGGGTTTGGTTTTCAGGTATTTAATATTTTTGTCAGTATAAGCTAAAAGAATATCATTATGGATGAAGTTTTCCTGGGACTGGGCTCCAATCTGGGTGACAGGCAGAAGAACCTTGAGGTGGCAGGAGCCTTGCTGCAGGATCATTCTATTGATATTGAGCAGGCTTCACCTGTTTATATAAGCGGTCCGTGGGGTTTTAAAAGCGAGAATAATTTTCTTAACCGGGTAATCAGGGTTAAGACAGGCGCAGATCCCCCGGAGTTGCTGGACATTGCCCGTAAAACGGAAAAGAAGATGGGCAGGCTTACTGCCGGGAAGGTTTATTCTGACAGGATTATAGATATTGATATACTGTTTTATGGCAACAGGATAATCAGCACCAGGACTTTAATCATACCACATCCTTTGCTTCACAAAAGAATTTTTGTTCTTAAGCCCATGTCGGATATAGCCCCCGGGTTTATTCACCCTGTCTTTAACAAAAGCATTGCAGAGCTGCTGGCAGAAAGCACTGATGAGTCTTTGATTCACATGCTCCCCGATTGACAGGCTGCCTGATCAACAGTACTTCCTTAAGACATGCAACCTGATTCTCAGGTTTATAGTATGATAAGCTGCTGCTGTTCAGATCAGAGCATGCCGTTATCGGCGTAGCTGTAATAACCGTTATCGGTAATAATAAGGTGGTCCAGCAGGCTTATATCAAAATAGCCGGCTGCTTCTTTTATCTTTTCTGTTATCCTGGTATCAGCCTCGCTGGGATCGAGGTTGCCTGAAGGATGGTTATGACATATTATCACGGATGAAGCCAGCAGCTCAAGGGCTTTTTTGATAAGAAGACGCACATCGGTGATGGTGCCGCTGATACCGCCCTGGCTTAGCTTATGCCGGCTGAGTATCTTATTTGACCTGTTAAGGTACAGTAACCAGAATTCTTCATAGGTCAGGTCGGCCAGCAGGGGGTGAAAGATGGTATATACATCATTGCTTGATCTTATTTTTGCTGATTCAATAATCTCGGCCGACTTCCGGCGCCTGCCCAGCTCCAGTGCGGCCATGATATTAATTGCTTTGGCCGTTCCTATTCCTTTCAGTTTAACAAGGTCATGTACGTCAAGCTTGCCGAGGCGGTTAAGGTTATTGCCTGCTATATTAAGTATTTCCCGTGCAAGGTCAACAGCAGAATTCTCATTATTTCCCGAGCCTATAAGTATTGCCAGTAGCTCGGCATCGCTCAGGCTTGATATACCTTTATAGAGGAGCTTCTCCCGGGGCCTGTCCTCAAGGGCCCAGTCTTTTATTTTTAATGACATGCAGCAATATTTTTATTCTACTGCAATTTACATAATTGAGCTGAAAAATAAAAAAGGCTGCCTGGTAAAGGGCAGCCTCATATAGGATACTTAATTTTATTCTATAGGCTGTTCACATGTTTTGTTAGCGACGATTTGATATTGGCTGCTTTGTTTTTGTGGATTACATGCTTGTTAACGAGCCTGTCAAGCATGGAGGATACTTTCGGATACAGCTCCGTAGCTTCCTGCTTGTCTGTGGAGTCCCTGAGCTTCTTAAGGCTGTTACGCATGGATTTTACATAATACTTATTATGCAGCCTGCGTTTTTCGCCCTGCCTGTTTCTTTTTTCTGCTGATTTGTGATTAGCCATCTTTATAGTATTGTTGTCATTATCTTATTTAGTACTCCGTAGGGGAATCGAACCCCTGCTACCAGGATGAAAACCTGGCGTCCTAACCACTAGACGAACGGAGCAGGCTGCTTTCTCTTATAGAAAGCGGATGCAAAGAAAATATCTTTTTTCCAATATGCCAAATGTTTATGTGAAAAACATTCGGCCGACACTACCTTTTCTTTCTTCAATATCAGAAAACATATCTTATTGACAGTCCTCCGTATATGCCTCCCCATCCTGTGTACCCGATAAGGTTGACGCTGGGCATCACATCGAGTGACAGGTTCAGCGGTATTTCGTCGAAAGTATATTCAAGCCCTGTAATAAAATCAGCCCCCAGAACAGTTCCAACATTGATATCGTTGATATAATTATTATTATCCCAGAATCCTATATGAGCTCCGAATCCCCAGAACCAGTTTAATCCGGGATACTCACCGGTCCAGTGTTCGTTCTCGTAAAGTCCGGTTACGACAAATCCGCCCCAGCTGCTGGCAAGTATCCCTTCAAGTGCGTTTGTTTCATTCAGGAAATGCTTAACGCTAAGGCCATAAGGGAATCCGGCCCTGAGGCCAACACCGGTACGGTAATCCTGTGCCCCGGCTGAAAATCCGAGTATAAAAAGGGCAAATACTATAATAGCTAATTTTTTCATTGATATTTTAGTTTATGATCTGTTTATATATTATTAAAACAGCACAAAAATAAGGAAATAATAATGCATCTAAAAACCCTTATTTGAATTATAATATCTGTAAGCTGAAGGCCATTACTGCCATCCCGCAGAGCAGTCCGTATATGGCCAGGTGGTGTTCCCCGTATTCGCGGGCGGCGGGCAGCAGTTCATCGAGTGAAATAAAGACCATTATACCTGCAACTGAGGCGAAAAGCAGCCCGAACAGCTGGTCACCCAAAAAGGGCATCAACACTGCAAAGCCTATCAGTGCACCTATCGGTTCTGCCAGTCCGCTCAGGAAAGACAGGGTGAATGCCTTTCTGCGGCTGCCGGTAGCAAAATAGACCGGCACTGATATTGCGATACCTTCAGGTATATTATGTATGGCAATGGCAATGGCAATGGCAAGTCCCAGCTCAGGATCCTCAAGGGCGGCAATAAATGTTGCAAGTCCTTCCGGGAAGTTATGTATGCCTATGGCCAGGGCTGTCAGTGTGCCCATTCGCATAAGCCTTGTTTTTGATGGCCCTCTGTCCATATCTTCAATTCTCCTGACCTCATGCGGATTTTCCACCCCGGGTATGAGTCTGTCAATAAGGGCAATGAGTAGTATACCACCGAAAAAAGCAGCAATTGTGAACCACCAGCCTTTATCTTCGCCATATATAATTGTAAGTGATTCACTGGCTTTAAAGAGTATCTCAACAAATGAGACGTATATCATTACACCTGCTGAAAAGCCCAGGCTTATCGACAGAAAGCGTGTATTGGTTCTCTTGGAAAAAAAAGCAAGTGCTGAGCCAATGCCTGTGGCAAGGCCTGCGAAAAGGGTAAGCAAAAAAGCATTCAGTATTGTTGTAAACTCCATGTCGATAATTATTTATTAGTCTTCTGACATAAGGCTTTCAGCAATTGAATAAAGATCATATCCATTAAAATCGCCTGAGCTCATAAACAGGTATACTGTATTCTGACCTTTCTCACTTTTTATATTCCGGAACAACTCATCTATATCATTAAACACTTTTATATTATCACTGCCAAACGATGCTTTTACCTTTTGGTTGTCAAGCATGTCCAGCTTTTTTAGTTTCAGGGAATGAGGGTTGTAATAAACAAATCCCCTGTCTGCTTCACTGAGGCTGTTACGGTAATTATCAATAAAGCCGGCATTAAGACTGCTGTATGTATGCAGTTCAAGGCAGGCTATCAGCCTGTGGCGGGGATATCTTTCAGCCACCGCATCCACGGTTGCCTTAACCTTGGAGGGAGCATGGGCAAAGTCAAGATATACCGCTGAATCATTATTCCGGGCAATAAACTCCATCCTTTTGCCGGATCCTTTAAAGCTGCCTATGGCTTCATAAAAATCATCATCACTTATCCCTATCTCGGTGCACACTGCTTTTGCAGCAGAAAGGTTTTGCATATTATGTGCGCCAAAAATTTCCATTTGCTGTATCCTGTTATGGGTGGCAGCAAAAAAACCCTTTTTATTCTGAAAATAACCATGAACGGAATAGGGTATAAGGCTGATATCCTCCCTGGCTTTTTCTGCTATGTTTTCCACCAGGGGATCATCACGGAAATATATCAGCTTCCCATTTTCACTTATGGTATCTGCAAAGATCCTGAATTGCTCAAGGTATTGATCGAAGCGCGGGAAGACATTTATATGGTCCCATGATATGCCGTTAATGACTGCTATGCCGGCCCTGTAAACATGGAATTTGGGTCTGGGGTCAAGTGCTGAGCTCAGGTATTCATCGCCTTCGAAGACAGCAATATCAGCACTGTCAGACAGTCCTACCATTGTTTCAAAACCCTCTGTCACTGATCCGCACATATAATCAAAATCCCGCTTATTCTTTTTCAGTACATGCATGATCATAGCTGTTATTGTTGTCTTGCCATGACTGCCTCCTATAACTATTCGTTTCTTATTGCGTGTTTTGTCATACAGGTATTCCGGGAATGATTTTATATCAATTCCCAGCTGTTTTGCCTTCAAAAGCTCAGGATTGTCTTGCCGGGCATGCATACCCAGTATCACAGTGTCTGTTTCTTTGCTTATCCTGTCAGGATCCCAGCCTTTTCCGGAGGGGAGCAGTCCATACCCGGCCAGTCTTGATGCTGCCGGCTCAAATATCTCATCATCCGATCCACTCACCTCATGACCATTTTTATGGAGTGCTATTGCAAGATTATGCATTACTGAACCACCAATGGCTATAAAATGGATTTTCATAAATATAATTTTTACAAAAATAAGGGATAAAACGGTTAAACGGTTCAAGGATTCAACAATTATCTTTTTAAGTCTGTTAAACCACTGTATATTTGTCAAAAATTTTTCAGTATGAAGTTGTCAGCGGTACATATTTCAAATTTTAAAGTTGATGGCGGGGCTATGTTCGGGGTAGTGCCCAAGGCTTTATGGAATAAAAAATACCCGGCCGATGAAAATAACCTTATAAACCTGGCTTTACGTTCCCTGGTGGTTGATAATGGAGAGAATGTAATTCTTATAGATAACGGCTGGGGCGACAAGCAAAGCAGCAGGTTTTTCAGACATGTCCATCTGAACGGAGGTGACGGTCTGGAGGGCGGTCTGAAAAAAGCAGGTTACTCGCTTGCTGATATTACAGATGTTGTACTTACACACTTACATGCTGATCATTGTGGTGGTGGTGTAAAAAAATCAGAGAACGGCAAAGGCTATGAGATGGTTTTTCCCAATGCTAAATACTGGGTTAGCAGGCAGCAGTGGGACTGGGCCATTAAGCCTAATATCAGGGAGGCTGATAGTTTTCTTGAAGAGAACCTCTTGCCTATGATGGGGCACGGTAAACTATTTATGGTTGAAAAGCCCGGTAAATTATTTGAAGGCTTTTCGGTGAGGATAGTAAACGGCCATACCACAGGCCAGTTAGTACCGGTAATCGATTATAAGGGGACTAAGGTTGTCTATGCAGCTGACCTTATACCTACAGTGGCCCACCTTCCGCTTATATGGAATATGAGTTATGATCTTGATCAGCTGGCTACTATTGAAGAAAAAAAGCAGATACTCGGTGAGGCACTCAGGAATAAATATGTATTATTTTTTGAGCATGACATTTTCAATGAATGTTGCACCCTCAAGGATACTCCAAAGGGAATCAGGGAAGACAGGCTACTAAAGTTCAGTGACATATAGTGAGATCAAATATCTCATGGCGGTCAAGATTTTTCCAGTACAGAATGGCTTTCTGGCGTACCAGTTCCCAGTAAATATTACTATCAAGCCCATAGATATAGTTAATCTCCTTAAGTTCGTTCTTAATCTCAGAAGCAATATCCTTTGTCAGGCTTAAGCTTATGGTCCTGTCCATATAGGTAAATGAAGCTGACGGCGATGCCAGAGTGTCTGTTACCTCTATCAATCCATGGCCTGTGGTGGCACCCGTACTCACCTGCAGCCCGTCATTCATACAGCTTATGGGAGGAACGGAGCCTGCCGATGATTTTATATAGAGCTCATCTACTCCTATATGGAAATATTCCCTTGCCCTTATCCCCATCTTAACGCCTATGATGGCGTATACTCCGAGATGACGGTGCAGCTCATTTGCAAGCACTCCCGCCTCCCATTCTTCTTTCCCGTTATTGGCAATTATATTACCAATATATTCCTGCAGGTCAGGAAAGTAGAAGGATGTGTCGGATGGTATTTCTTTAAATACCTGGTTCCGGTTAACAGTGTTTCCTGACAGGATATCATATATAACTTTATCGTCTATCCGGTCCTCAGTCAGGCTGAAGAAACTAAAATCATTATTTATTGAGTCGTTTTCAAAGAGCATGGGGTAATGCAGAAATACAGGGATCATATCGTCAACAAGTCCATATATAAAATCATGTTCAGCTGCTTTCCTGAACAGCTCAGTTGTTGAAGAGGCATAAGGATTGTTTATCCCTGCTATCTGATCAAGCAGCCCCTTGCTATATATAGGCCGGAACTCATAGCCTACGATCTTTATTGGTATGTCTTTCCGTATCACAGCATGGGCAGCTGCTGTATCCAGTTCATAATTAAAGCCCCTTAGTGGTGCTGCAGAATCATTGCTCCAGATAATATCTTTTATCTTTTTAAAGAGCAGGGGATTATATGATGAATATTCATAGACGGTGTTCAGGCTTGACAGTGAAATAAAGCTTACAGGAGTGCTTTCGTTTTCCAGCACATAAGAGATAAGCTCATTGGCATCCGGTGCATCAGCGGCATCCAGATCCTGCTGAGAGGCCCATTTATAGTCTGCCGGAACAGACATCTCTTTATATGCAGAGCCCCTGTTTATGCCTGTTAACATGCCCTGGTGGTGATACTTATTGAGAAGGCTTCTTATCCGGAGATAAGCATCTTCAGCAGTCATAACGCCTCCGGAAGCAGTGATGGCCATGACCCTCACATCGGGAGAGGCCAGGAGCATGTTTATGGCTTTAAGGTCGTCCATACCACCGTCAGTGTCTATAATAATGTAATGGGATGGTTTCCAGGGGTGTGAGAATAATAATTGCACACATAGCAAAAGAAGGCTCAGGCTTATAATTCTTTTCATGATTCTACTGAATATTATATTTAATGCGCATTCCTATTTTGTTTTACCATGAGGGTGAAACAGTGATTTTTTGCGTGGTGGCGGTGCTGCCTGATGGAAAACCTCACGGTTGACCATCCTTATCGATTCTATTGTATAAAGTGCATGTGGATTGTTATTCTGTATTATTTCTAACACCGGCTTTACCATACTCCTTTTTATTATGATATAAACAACCCCCACTTCTCCTTCCAGTCCGTGTGCCTTTATGAATGTCACACCAAATCCTTTGTCTTTAAGCTCATCAACCAGGTCACCGGCTTCGGATCTGGTAATTACCCTTATCATCTCATGACCAATAGCCAGGCGTTCTTCAATGAGCATGCCAATATAGTTACCTGCAGCAAAACCACCGGCATAAGCTATATAGGCCACCCAGTTATCAAGGTCCTGGAAAATCTTGCTTATTGCCAAAAGCCAGATAAGTATCTCAAAAAAACCAATCAGCGGTGCTATCTTTTTCATTCCCCTGGCAACGAATATTATCCGTATAGTGCCCAGGGAAACATCGGCAATCCGGGCTACAAATATTAATAGTGGCAAGACGAGAAATGAGAAAAATGTGTTGTCAAGAAAGTCCATTATTGGAATTATTTTATATTATTTATTAAACCGGTCAAAAAATCGCTGGCAAATTATGTTCAGAAAGCCGAAGCCTGAAATTAAGTTTGCAAAGTCAATTCGGTGACAAAGATAATATAAAGGAGGCGTGTTATATCATCAGATATATACAAATCATGGTACTGATAATAAAAATGTGTTTATAAGCATCTTGCTTTTTTTTAAGTTCATATATTCATAACTTTGGTATGATTGAACACAAAATTTATTAAACATCAAATACCTTAAATACCATGGCCGACTTTATTTATGAAAAACCTTTCCAGATTACCGAAGACAAAACTAAGTACCGTTTGATCAGTTCTGACCATGTAAAAGTGGTGGAGGCTGATGGACGAAGTATACTGAAGATTGATCCTGAGGCACTTGAGATGCTTGCCAGGGAAGCTGTTAACGACGTGTCTTTCTTTATGAGAAGCAGTCACCTGGAAAAACTAAAAATGATACTGGATGATCCTGAGGCTACAGATAATGATAAGTTTGTGGCATATATAATGTTAAAAAACCAGGTGATAGCCGCAGCCGGGGAGCTGCCTTCATGCCAGGATACAGGAACGGCCATTGTAATAGGAAAAAAAGGGGAGGATGTCTATACAGGCGCCGATGATGCTCAACACCTTTCAAAAGGTGTTTATGATGTTTATAAGAATAAAAACCTGAGGTATTCGCAGATTGTTCCCTTCTCAATGTTCGAAGAGAAAAATTCCGGCACTAACCTGCCGGCCCAGGTTGATATTTATTCAAAACCCGGAAAGGAATATGAGTTCCTGTTTATTACCAAGGGCGGAGGATCAGCCAATAAGACCTTCCTTTACCAGATGACAAAATCACTTCTCAATGAAGAAAACCTGACAAAATTCGTCAGGGAAAAGATTAAGGAGCTTGGTACGGCTGCCTGTCCCCCGTACCACCTGGCACTTGTTATTGGTGGTACTTCGGCCGAGACAACCCTGAAAACAGTCAAAGAGGCTTCGGCAGGATATCTCGATCATTTACCAACGGAAGGAAATGCCAGCGGAAGGGCATTCCGTGACCTTGAATGGGAAATGAAGATAGAAAAGATATGCCAGGAATATGGGGTTGGAGCACAGTTCGGCGGAAAATATTTCGTTCATGATGTACGTGTGATACGTATGCCCCGACATGCTGCTTCATGCCCCGTTGGGATGGGAGTAAGCTGCAGTGCCGACAGGAATATCAGGGCGAAAATAACTGAGAAGGGTATTTTTGTGGAGCAGCTTGAAAAGAATCCGCAGCAATTTATGCCTGATAAAGCTCCAAAACTGGATAAAGCGGTAGAAATAGATATTGACAGGCCCATGGAGGAAGTGCTGGCTGAGTTGAGCAAATATCCCGTAAAGACAAGGCTCAGCCTTAGCGGGACGCTCGTAGTGGCCCGTGATATGGCCCATGCAAGGATAAAGACAATGCTTGATGAGGGAAAACCCATGCCTGATTACTTTAAAGATCACCCGGTGTACTATGCCGGGCCGGCAAAGACACCTGAAGGAATGGCATCAGGTAGCTTTGGTCCAACTACAGCCGGAAGGATGGATCCCTATGTTGATCTGTTCCAGAGTCACCGTGGATCAATGATAATGCTGGCCAAAGGTAACCGTTCAAGACAGGTTATTGATGCATGTAAAAAGCACGGGGGATTTTATCTGGGAACGGTAGGCGGACCGGCAGCTGTGCTGGCCAATGATAATATTAAATCGGTTGAGGTAGTGGACTTTGAGGAGCTGGGGATGGAAGCAGTAAGGAAAATACGGGTTGAGAACCTGGCAGCCTTTATCCTGACCGATGATAAGGGGAATGATTTCTTTGATGAGTATAATGGGTAGATGGAGGCTGGAATGGAAAAAGTCAACCTGAAACAGAAATTCTCGCTATTCTCAGAATATTGGTCACCAAAAATAGTAGGTGAACTTAATGGCCAGCATGTTAAACTTACTAAACTCAAAGGCGAGTTTGTCTGGCATAAGCACAACAGCGAAGATGAACTCTTTTTTGTTGTAGAAGGCAGTTTGAGAATGGAGTATCGGGACAGAACAATTGTAGTGAATGAAAACGAATTTTTAATAGTCCCCAAAGGCGTAGAACATAAACCTGTTGCAGATCAAGAAGTGTTTGTTATGTTGTTTGAACCGGCAACAACTTTAAATACGGGCGACACAGAAAACGATTTGACAAAACACGATCTGGACAGAATATAAAAATCCGGACAGGGGTTCTTGTGTAACCCTGAAACAGAGTAAGCTCAGGGATTGATGTAATTCATTGTACTCATGAGCCTGGCATAGCTGCTGAGTGTGCTTAGTGTTGAAAGATGTACATCCATGGCCTTGATTGTTTGTCCGTCGAAGGTAAGATCCCGGCTGGTGCAGGCATCCTGTATTAATATACACTCATAGCCCATATCAGAAGCTGCTCTTACAGTTGCTTCCACACACATATGCGTTTGCATACCGCAAATGACCAGACTGGTTATTTGCTGATCATCAAGATATTGCTTAAGGCCGGTATCCAGAAATGCATTTACATTGTCTTTTGAAAAAACCTTTTCTCCATTCATTGGTTTTACGGCATCGTGTATGTTGCCTCCCGGTTCATAATTATGCCTGACATGGATTACCTCATTGCCCTTTTTGCGAAACTCCTTCTGAATCATAGCCGCATTTTCCGCAACTACTTCAGGCTTATAAAGGGGCAGATCACCTCCGGGAAAATAGAAATCCTGTATATCAATAAGCAAAAGCGCAGTTTTGCTGTCTGTATCCTGTCCTGATGTCGTTAAGATTACAGATAAAGCAATTAACATGAACACTATCTTTCTTAGCATGGCATTTAAATTTACCTGAATAAAAATTTCAACAATTTAACAGTTCAAAAAACACATTGTTTACCTGATGAAGATAAAAGGTAAAATATAAAAGTTGAAATATACAATTACAAAATAGAAAGTGCAATATCAAACGATTCTCCGGTTTGGCACATAATGGATTTTATTCATTAGATTTGATGCCGTAGACATAATCTTTGATAAAACAGCAGATCAATTGGGAAAATGGACAGCAGAAAATATCCCGCGGCAGGATAACAGGAAGGTTGTTATTACGGGCGCCAACAGTGGTATTGGATTTGAGATGGCCAGGATGCTTGCTCTTAAAGGTGCCGTGGTAATTATGGCATGCAGGAATTTAGATAAGGCTGCAAAGGCTGAAGCTAAAATTCGAAGGTCTTATCCTGATGCAGACCTCTCAGTAATGCATCTCGACCTGTCATCACTGGATTCAGTAAAAAGTTTTGCTGCCGGGTATAAAAAAATCCATACAGGTCTGGATATTTTAATAAATAATGCCGGCGTGATGGCTACACCCCACAGGAAAACCGAAGATGGTTTTGAGTGGCAGTTTGGGATAAATCACCTGGGGCATTTTGCCCTTACGGGTCATCTGCTGGACCTTCTGATTAATACCAGAGGGCTCAAGGGTTGTAACGGTTACCAGCATAGCGCATTTCAAGGGAGAGATACATTTCGATGATCTTAGCGGCAAATCATGGTATGGGAGGATGGCAGCCTACCGCCAATCGAAGCTGGCCAACCTAATGTTTGCCTATGAATTACAGAGAAGGTTAAGCCGCTCCGGTGCAGGCACTATCTCTGTTGCTGCCCACCCGGGGATCAGTGCTACCAATATTGTATGGCTTCCTTTTCCTGTAAATATTCTTAAAGACCTTGTGTTGATGAGAGCTTCGAAAGGAGCATTGCCCATTCTTATGGCTGCAAGTGATGAAAGACTTGGTGGCGGTGAATACCTGGGACCCGGCGGGCCCATGCAATCATGCGGTGACCCTTCAATACTCAAATCAGGTCCGCACTCCTATGACAGGCATTTATGGCAAAAGCTGTGGAAGGTATCGGAGGAGATGACAGGCATTAAGTATCTTGACGATGACCCGGTAAAAAGTCAATAAGAATATATAGCATATTGCCTCAGTTTAAGATTAAAACCTTTTCAACAGGTAACAACAAAAAAAGCTGCCTCTTTTGAGACAGCCTTTCATCTTATTGTTAGAATTTTACTTTGCACCTGCTAAATTGTAGTCATTAATGTTATCTTCTGTCCAGTTATTAGTGGGCAGGTCGCCATGAAACATGCTGTTTGCACCGGATTTAAGTGACTTGACATTATATCCCAGGGTTCCCAGGTAAGCCGCTATAAAAGCACTGTTCTGTCCTGTTGAGCAATAAACAACTATAATCTTGTCTGTTGGCAGGGTTTTCAGGTCGGTTGAAGTTGTGAGTGATTGACCAGGAACATAGTTATATGCACCCGTAATGTGGCCAGGATTGAGATAGTCGCTGGTTGGCCAGTAGTTGACTATGAAATAGTTGTCAGGGTAATCAGTAACTATCGTGGCGTCAATGGAATATGCACCAAAACCTGATGTAAGCACAGAGCCTATGCGTGAGAGGAGAATATCTTCACCATTATCAAAACCGGTGCTTATATCGGGCAGATCGCCTTCTGATGGCTTGTCGTTGGAAGTGTTCTCAAGAAAGTTTGCATAATATGGGCTTGTGCTGTTTGTCCAGCTGTCGCATGCAGGATTCCATGAGGTCATACCATATAACAACGATTTGGCATTACTGTAGCCGGCAAGCTTAAGCAGAGAAGTACAGAATGCTGCAGACTGGCCACTGTAACATACAACCACGATGTCATCATTCATACTGCCAACATTAGCCTGGACATGAGCCAGAATATCTTTAGGAGCTACGTTAACAGCTCCGGGGATATGCCCGGGGTTATTATAATGTGTTCCTTTCCTGATATCAATAATATAAGGTGCATTGCCATCTCCAATCAGGGTAAGCAAATCCGGGGCTGAGATGTAAGAGTGTAAACTGCCGACATCAACAACCGCTTCTACGTAGTTGACCAGTTCTTCGGATTCAAAAACCGGATCTTCTTTCTGACAAGAAGAAACTATTAGTAGTGCGAATATCAAACTGAAAAATAAAAATCTTGTCTTTCGCATAATAAATAATTTAACGGGAATTTTACATTAATTAAACTTAATTTCAGCTCTTGCTATATAACTGTATTTTGATTTTTATATTATTTGGTCCAGATTGCAGGGAGGTCATTATCAACCGTAATGCTGCCTGTTGCATTAACTTCCCATGAAAGCAGATCGTCCATAAACAGGTATAATTCTTTGTTTATCATTTCACCATCTTCAATGCGTATATGACAGTTAATATAACATGCTCCTTCCCCGGTTTCCGTACGGCTGGTCCATTTCAGTATATTATGTGGCGTTGTATAATTATATGTTGGAAATGCTTCGAAATTTTCATATTCATCAACGCCATATACCTCCCAGTTATCGGGAGCAGCAAGAGTGCGCCTGACAAGTGTCATTTTGTAACCCGGCTTTATCTCAGGTATCGGGTTAAGTGCTATTTTAAAATCCTGGTATGCTGGAATACGTGTTCCATCACCGTGTACGTGGCATTCGCCACAGTTATTATAATCCTGGGAATGACAGACCTGGCAGTTGAAATCGTCATAATGCATAGTATGATACTTATTATCTGCTTCATCGTGACAGTCCTGGCATTCGGGCAACTCACTGTATTCATACCTCTGATCAACCGGCATGCCGTTACCATGCATTTCGGCGCCGGTATGGCAGTCTAAGCATTGATAACCGGCTTTAGTAAGGTGTACATCAGCCTCTGTTCCGGATGCAATGCCAAGGTATGCATGCCCGCCTCTTGAGTCATGGCATCTGATACATGTATTCAGCATACCGGGAGTTTTGTTGAAATTATGCCCGGTGGGTAATCCTCCTCCTGCGATAATGGGCCTTACAACATGGCAGTTGCCACAAGTGCCATGGCATGTGGCACAGTTGGCATTATAACCCTCTATCTGGTGCTGCGGCAGCTGGTCAAAATCCTCATGTCCGCTTAATCCGCTTCTTATGGTAACCTTCCTTTTCTGTCCTGTGCCCTGATGCAGGCTGGTTGAAAAATCCTCTACTATGTCAGCATGGCAGTTACCACATTTTTCTTCATATTGTTCTGATGGATGCCGGAGGAAATCACCTGAATGAGCCAGTTTCTTATCTGATGTTTTATCTGTGCCGTTATGGCAATCAGTGCACTTCAGTACTGCATGTGTTGATGATTTGAATGCTTCATAGCCGTCACCTGCCATATATACCCTGTCATAAGGCTCAAAATGAGGTGCCGTTCCTCCACAGCCACTTGCCGGGGCTGCTGTATCAGGTGAGTGAACCTCTACGAGCTTATCATAATTCGTATGACAGCCCTCGCATGTGCCGTAAGGCAATGTATCCTTGTCCTTGTTATTGGTTTTTGCACAACCAATGATAAGTAAGGCTGTGAGCATCGGGATAAATAAAGGCTTTAACTTGCTGAATATAATTGTTTTCATAAGAATTTATTGTTAATTAAATAACAATTGCAGTCTTACTGCCTGCAACACTTTAAATATTGCTGTTTTAAGGCTAATTGACAATATGCGGGCCTATGGCATTAGGAGTATATCTGGCTGTTCTGCGATAGCAAAAAAACTGATTTATATCAGCTTTTCCGAATAGTTTTTCTTATATTCGCACTAAAATAAATCAAAAGGGATGGATGATATTTTAAGGTATACGGCATGTACCATAAGTTCACATCATTGCAGATGTTTTGATAAGCTGACAGAGGAGGAAAACAAGCTTCTTGAAGAAAGTTCGGTGACCATAAAGTATAAGAAAGGCGAAGTTATATGTAAACAGGGCAGTTTTGTTTCACAGGTAATGTATGTAGAGAAGGGACTTGCCAAGGTCTTCCTGGATAATGGAACAAATTCCCTTGTGCTTAAGATAATCCCTGATGGTAATCTGCTCGGGCTTGCTTCTGTATCCCAGGAGTTTAATACATACCAGTATTCGGCCATGACTTATATAGATTCTATGGTAAAGCAGATAGACATAAATCTCTTCAGGGAATTGTTAAACAGGAACCCTGCTTTTGCCAGAGAAGTAATAGATATATTGAGTGCAAACAGTGTTCAGATTTATGGCCGTTTTTTCTGCCTGACACATAAACAGGCTTTCGGCAGGCTTGCCGATATTCTGCTATGCCTTTCCGAGAAAATCTTCAAAAGTAAAAAGTTTGATCTGCCATTATCAAGAAAAGATCTGGCTGAATTATCAGGGATGAGCTCGGAGACTGTAATCAGGATACTGAAGAAATTCAATGAGGAAGGGCTTATTAGCATGAATGGAAAGGAATTTATTGTCCATAACTACGAGCGCCTTCAGCAGATCAGTGATAAGGGTTAATGGATATTTAAGGTATATCCGGAACTACGAGCGCCTTCAGCAGATCAGTGATAAGGGTTAATGGTTATATAAGGTATATCCGGTTTTAATTATGATCTTCCGGTTCTATATGGATGGTAGTTTCAATATCCAGTTTCTCCCTTATCTCATTTTCGACTTTTGTAACCAGATCATGTCCTTCCCTTATTGACATTTTGCCTTCAATGATTACATGGAAGGTGATTTCCTGGTGATTAACATAATTATGCATATGGAAATGATGGGGATGAAGTTTCATACCTGATGTAGTATCGATGATCGTTTGTATTTTACCGATCAATTCATCACTGGGTTTTTCACCCAGGAGCTTGTTTATTGATTCCCTGATTATTTCGTATGCAGCATATACCAGCATAAGAGAAACTATAATCCCCAGAGCACTGTCTATCCACCAGAAATAATCTTTGAGCATTATGCCAAGCAGAACGATTACAGATGACAATGCATCGGTACGGTGATGCCACCCGTCAGCTTTTACAGAAATGTTTTTACTCTTGCGGGCCAGATAAAAGGCATACTGTGCCAGTCCCTCTTTGACAAGTATGGAAGTGACGGTAACTATTATGGCTACCATCCCAAAATCAGCTGATTTACCTGCCCTGAACTGTGTAACAGAATCTTTAATAAAACTATATGCTATCACTACCAGCAGGAATCCGATAAACAGTGCAGCAATATGCTCCCAGCGGCCATGACCGAAGGGATGTTCACTGTCTGCCTTGCGTGTGGATAGTCTTGTACCGATTATTACAACCAGTGAGCTGACCGAATCAGAAAGAGTGTGCCATGCATCGGCGATAAGGGCAATAGATCCCGATACTGTGCCTGCCCAGAATTTAAGCACAAAGAGGGTGATATTAACGATTATGGAAATTATGCCTTCCAGATAGCCCGCACGCTCTCTTTTCATG
>JAXHLX010000020.1:7500-15330 GCA_034521735.1 Bacteroidales bacterium | reverse complement strand
TTAACCATATACTTATTTAATATCCGGTGGCAGGCTAAACCTGAACCATATACTTATTTAATCTATTCTCTTTTAATCCATACCCTGGATACCGCGTCTTCATCCTTATCTGTACCCTTCGGGTCCCTGTTATTACGGGCATAATAGGGGATGGCAAGCAGGGGACTGTCATCTTCCCATTTACCCTTTATTGTTAATATCCCGTCCAGCAGGTCTTCCCTCCATTCTGTGCTCAGCGGATATTCACCTGCTGCCTGTTCAATATCAGGCTGATCAACATTTTCAACAGTGAATACGAGAGGCCCGTACCTCAGAGCTATCAGTCCCCTGTTGGCTTCAACCCTCTCATCAGTGGTGATTACCTGTATCTCCATTGGTATCTCAAAACTGATCTTATCTCCTTTTTCCCAATCGCGATTGATAACAGCATAACCGTTCTCAACATTATAATCGGCTTTTTCTCCGTTGACGGTCATGTTATTAATGCCGCTAACCTCAGGTACGGCAGTATAGAGCTGGCTGGTGTTTCTGTCGGGTATGCGGACATTGATATTGAAATTGCCGGGTTTATCCGGGTTTACGGTAATATTAACCTTACCATCCCATGGGTAATCCGTTTCCTGTACCATTTCAATATCCCTTCCACCGGCAACATTTTCAACCTTAATGGTGCTGCCTATGAACAGATTGACATAGATACCGTTGTCATCAGTTACATACGTCCATGTAGGAACCATCAGGAGTGTTCGTGGTATATTACCCACGCAACATGGACATCCATGCCATGAATTACGGTCATTGCGTTGAGTCATCGGGTTGGTGTAGTAAAAATTCTCACCCTCTATATCCAGTGATCCAAGCAAGGCATTATACATGGTTTCTTCGTACAGGTCAGCGTATTTTGCATCATGATAAGCAAGGTTCATTTTATACTGGAAGAAAATAAGGCCGCAGCTGGAGCATGATTCGCAGTAAGCGTTATGCCTCAGGGAGTAATCCGGGCCAAAGCCTTCTGATGTTTCACCGCTGCCAACGCCACCGGTAACATAATACTTCTTGTTTACCATATTATCCCATAAAGACATGACCGCACTCTGATAATCAGTATCAGCTGTTTCCGCTGCAACATCGGCCATACCTGAATAGCTGTAAACAGCTCTTACGGCGTGACCTACAGCTTCATACTGTTGCTGTACCGGCACATGGCTCTGGTCGTATTCTGATCCTCCACCACGATTGTCAAGCAGGAATTTTGCCAGGTCAATATATTCATCACCGCGTCCCTTTCCTTCCATATCATTAACAAAGCGTCCGAAACGCACCAGGGCCTGTTCCATCTCCTGGTGACCATCGTACCATTCCTGCTTATCAGGACCCGCACCAATATTATCAACCCAGCAGTCGGCTAGCTTCTTGGCAGCATCGTAGAGGCGGGTGTCAGTGCCTTCGGTAAGGGTATAATGATTGATGGCTGATTCAATAAAATAACCGGCTACATAGCCTTCATGTGTTGACCTGTTATCGGGCGACCATCTTTCTTTCCACCTGCTTGTATCACGCAGGGTATAGGCCGTCTGAAGGTATCCGTCACTTTCCTGGGCAGCAAGTATAATGGGTATCCACTCCTCTATGGTTTTTTTCATCTTTTCCTGTGCTGCAATAATTTCCTTATCACCCTGCGGGTCAACCATAAGTGCAATGCTCATAGACTCAATAGTCTGGTGCACCCATGCATTGGAGAAAACATATCCCTTATGCCTTCCGTGCGGCTCTCCGCGCAATGCTTTGGCAGCCTCAATAAAATTGTCTATGCCGCCGGACCCTCTTTCTATGTCCGATCTGTTAATCTGGTCTATACACCATGGTATCCAGTTTACAATTATGGCTTTTGCCCTTGAATTCCATAGAGGGTTATCTATCTTATACCTTTTTGTATATACTACATTAAGCCTCTCCTCCGGTGGGGGATTATGTGCCTGTACTATCAGCTCGGAGCTTGTTTTCATGCTTCCCGCCTTTGCTTCAAATGAGAGTGTGTATGTTCCCGGTTCTGAAAATGTGGCTGTTGTTTCAGTGGATCTTGAATCTTCGAATCTGACTTTGCCCGGACCCGATACTTTTTTCCAGCGGGTGCTTTTTACCGGGCTTACAGATTTATATGTGCCGTTTAAAAAGGTTCTTCCCCCGGTAATAACACTTCTTTCATGACCGGCATCTGTAATCGGAGCATATTGTGCAGAAGGGTCTGAAGAAATAACCTCCCACTCAAAAAGGGCAGATGTCTTTTCCTCCTTGTTGCGTACTTCAAGGCGCAGATTTTCTGTCTCTATCTGTTCAATGTTTAAAGTGACAGGTTCACCTGCAGCGATTTCTCCGCCTGATATAATATTAACAGGCAGGTATTCATCGCCATCCCTGTATTTTATATTATATGATACAGGCAGGGCAGTTCTTCGATTAGTGTCTGCCCAGTGCAGATGGATCTCATTAATGGAGACGGGCTCCTGCCATGTATATTCAAGCCATACCGTATCAGCAGACCTGCGGCTCCAGAATACATAGGCTTTATTCCTGGTATCCTCAGTACTGTCAGGAATAACACCATCGTTAATTATTGCCATTCTTTCCGGGGTCATATAACCTGATGACGATACCGGACTTGCTATTAAAGCAAGGTTTGAACTACCTTTCTCTGCATCATTGCCTGTGCATGAAGCGAAAAAGATTACAACAAGTGTTAAAACAACACTTATAACTGTATAATTTTTGCTGTTCATAAGTTTGATATTATTGGATTTTGTAATTACCTGTGCTAAAATATGAAAAATTTCTGATTAGGGTTATTATTTCAAAGATATTCTTAAGCATTATATGCATTTAAGGGAATGCAGTTTATTTTTTGATTCTGTTTTCCCTGGGTTTTCTTTTGAAGAAGAAGAAAAGTGAAGTGGATATTATCAGCATACCTGTAATTGTTATCCAGTCAGGCTGTTCTTTCGGCAGGACTATCCAGCTGAGTATTGCACCCAGAACCGGGATAATAAATTTCCAGAGGTTAAGATCAGACACTTTTACACCCGGTATATGAAGGGCTGTATACCATAGGGAGAATGCTGCTGCTGACATAAAACTAAGCCACCCCAGTGAGGCCCAGTACTCGATGGGTTGCCGGAATGAGTTATATCCCTCCAGGGGTATTGAAAGAAGGAATAATGCCAGTCCGCCAACAAGTAATGAGAAGGAGCTTAAAACAAGAGGGTTGATCTTTTTCCCGTATTTGGAAACTATTATATTGCTGAAACCGGAAGTGAAATTCACTCCGAGAAGTAAGAGTATTCCTAATATTTCCAGTTCCTGTCCCAGATCAAGAGATTGTCTTCCGAAGCTCACAAAGACAACACCTGCTATGCCTGCAATAAGTGTAGTCGTTCTTTTCTTTGTAAAAGGTTCATTCCTGATCATAAGAGAGGCTATAACAGCAATTATTAAAGGCTGTACACCGATAATAACTGCGGCTACGGCACCTGGAACCAGGTCCATGCCTGTATAGAACAGGGCATAGTTCAGGAAAGTCTGTGTGAGGGCAAGCAATAACAGTATACCGGAGTTATCCTTTACTGTCCGGATATATTTTCCCGGCCTGCAGGTAAAAGGAAGAATCAGCAGTCCTGATATAAAGAATCTTGTACCTGCAAATGCCAGGGGACTGGAATACTCCAGTCCTATTTTAATACCTGCAAATGCAGTGGACCAGAGCAGGCAGGATGCTATGGCCAGCAATATTGAATTTGCTTTGTTTTTCAATGTTCAGCTGATTGATGATGCAAAGTTATAACTATAATGCATAATCAAGCGCTTTGATCAGCCTGTCTGCTTCCTCCAGCGTATTATAATGTACCAGTGATATTCTTACAACCCCGTTTTGTTTTTCAAGGCCGAGATCGCGGATAAGCCTGTAAGCATAGAAATGACCCCACCTGATTGCTACTTTCTTTTCATCGGTCTGCAATGTTATCTCCCTGCTGTCACGGTTCTTCTGAACAAATGAAATTGTCGGCACACGTATATCAGATGAGGATTCAGTCCGGCCGATTATCTTTATGTCCTTACGAGAATTAAGGTAGTCAAGCACCCTGGAGGAAAGTTCTTCCTCATGTTTTGCTATCAGCGTATATATATACCTTAATTTTTCCACTGCATTATCACTTCCTGTATAGCCATGTTTTTCTGCCAGGTCTGTGAAATACTCCGGCAGGGCACTAAGCCCGTGGCAAAACTCGAAATTATAATTTCCCGGCTGGAATTTATAGGGGGGTTCCTCTATAAAGAAGTGGTTAAATCCGGGCAGGGCCCTGAGTATATCTAATTTGCCATACATCATGGCATAGTGGGGACCATAGGTCTTATAAAAGCTGAACACAAAGAAGTCAACACCTGTCTCCTGAACATCAACCCGGCGATGAGGTGTATAGGCTACAGCATCCACGCAGACCATTGCTCCGTATTTATGAGCCATACGTGTAAATTCTCTTACCGGGTTAAGCATCCCCAGCACATTGGAGGCGGCTGTGAATGCCACCAGCCTGGTCTTTTCATTCAGCAGCTTTTCAAGGTCATCTTTCTCCAGCTGCATCGTTTCCGGGTTCAGCTTCCATTCCCTTATAGTGAAACCATAGTTACCCAGGTCTCTCCACGCCCCGATATTCGCCTCGTGATCACAATTGGTAACTATAATCTCATCACCGTCTTTCAGTATTCTCCTGAAATTATCAGCCAGTATCCTCACCAGCAGAGTGGTTGAGGATCCAAGTATTATCTCCCTGGGATCTTCTGCATTAATCCATTCCGCCAGCTTCCTGTGAGCTTCATCATGTCTCTCTTTGGCAAGAACGGAGTGAGGGTAGGAGCCATCAAGTTGCACATTGGATGTGTAGAAGTGCTCATTTATCCTGTCAACCACAGGCTTTGCAATTTGTGAACCACCGGCATTATCAAGCAGTACCCAGTCAGTATCCAGTCCCGGAAACATTGACCTTATATAATCTGTTTTTAGCATATTTCTATTTATATAGTGTTAAACAATTTTTGTTCATTCAATCAAAATATGAATATAATACTTTTCCTGGTGCCCGGCAGTATTCATCTTTCTATTATTACATATTCAAATATTTATTTAAAAAGATTCCATTCCGGCGGATCCACTCCCAGCAGGTGTTTTACAAAGAAATCCCTGCGTTTGTGTTCCCCGTAGTCACCACCGCTTGAGTGTTTCATGCCCGGAACCAGGAGGTAGTCAAAGTCTTTGTTTGCATTAATGAGGGCATCAACAACCTGTACTGTTGAAGCAGGGTCTACATTATTATCCATCTCACCGTTGATAAGCAGGAGCTTGCCTTCCAGCTTATGGGCATTATCTACGTTTGATGATTCAGCATATTCAGGTCCTACAGGCCATCCCATCCATTGTTCATTCCACCATATCTTATCCATGCGGTTATCATGGCAGCCGCAGGATGATACGGCCACCTTGTAAAATTCAGGGTGGAAAAGAAGAGCACCCGTTGAATTTTGTCCACCGGCAGATGTACCGTATATGCCGACCCGTGAGATATCCATTTCGGGATATTTATCAGCTGCCTCTTTCATCCATAGTATCCGGTCAGGGAAGCCTGCATCCTTTATATTTTTATAGCATACATCATGAAAAGCCTTTGACCTGTTGGATGTACCCATCCCGTCAATCTGTACCAGTATGAATCCAAGTTCAGCCAGTGCATGCATGTTTCCCAGGTAAGGCCTGAATGATTTAGGAACAAAACTGGAATGCGGACCGGCATATATATATTCAATTACCGGGTATTTTTTCGAGGGATCAAAGTTTTGCGGGCGTATTATTATTCCCCATATATCAGTTTGCCCGTCCCTTGCCTTTGAGACAAAAACTTCAGGGGCTTTCCATCCCTGTTTTTCAAGATCGGAGATATCAGCTTCTTCGAGCTTCATTATCTGAGCCCCAGTGAGGGAAGATCTGAGTACTGCCACGGGTGGATTCTCTACCGTGGACCAGGTATCCACAAAATATTTCCTGTCAGGGGAGAACTGGGCGTTATGGGTACCATAACCGTCAGTCAGTCGGCGAAGGCCGGTGCCGTCAAAGTTAACCCTGTAATAATGAATAAAGTACGGGTCTCCTTCTTCCCTGCCGCTGGCCATAAAAACTATCTGCCTGTTAAGACTGTCAACATACTCCACATCCCTGACAAGCCATTCACCTGAGGTGATCTGGTTTTTGAGCCTGCCACTTTCACCGTCGTAAAGGTAAAGGTGATTCCACCCATCCCTTTCGGAGGCCCAGATTATCTCTTTGCCGTCATTTACGTTATTCCTGTATCTTTTGCCGCTGTAATCAATGAAAGTCTCTGATCTTTCATCTATAATAATCGTCTGTTCCCCTGTTTCGGCATCTATATTAATGACCCTGTAAACCTGGTGGCCTCTTTTATTATATTCATAGCTGAGTGTTTTGCTGTCCCGGGTCCACCTGTACCTGCCCACTGAATACTGGTTTGGGATAAGCGACCTGTCAACGCTGATATGCTTTTTTGCTTCAATATCAAATAACTGGGGGTAGTGCTGCGGGAGTGCATCGCCCGGTTTGGCATATTCATATACATGGTGCTTTGGCTGCAGCTGGTCATCCGGTGCCGACTCCACATAATGTATCATATGTTTCTCTGCGGGTTTGACCAGGTAAGCCATAATTTTTTTAGAGTCGGGCGACCACTGCATGAATGAGGAATAATAGAAACCTGTTCCGCCATCATAGCTCAGGCAAAATTCTTCATCTGTTTCTGTGTCCTTTATATAAAGGTTAAAGTTTTTAATAAAGGCCTCCCATTTCCCGTCAGGCGATTCTACAGGGTCATTTGACAGTTCATCCCTCCGGTCCCACATCCATCCGCCGCGCGACCTCCTGTTACCGTCCCTTCTCTCTCCGCTTTCAAGCTTATAGGACCGTAATTTACATGTCCATTCAATATTGTCCCAGTTAAATGTAAAGCTTTTCAGATCTTCACTGAACCTGACCCTGCTTATTGGCAGCCGGTCCGGATCAATGCTCTTATCAGTGAAATCTTCCATGCTTTCAGCCAGTTTTTTTGTATTGAAAGCTTTCTTCCTGCTCTGGCTTACAGGATCAATCATTATGTATTCTTTTCCTTCGGCAGTTTGATTTTCATAGGTAAACACATTCGATTCACCTGCCCATTCCGGTCTTACATCCCCGTAATAAACCTTATCCCTGAATTTTTCAGCCAGGCTGTCTGCCCTCAGATAATCAGCCAGCTTCCCCTGACCTGATAAAGTTGCCGTTAATAATACAAGGCATGTAATTGCCAGTACCGGTTTGTTGAAATATTTCTTCTTCTTCATTTTATTTACTTTAAGAACTATACTATTTATTTTTGAAAACTTTCAAATGTACATAAGCAATATGGTTTGGAGAAAAAAATGTTATTGTTTTAAAATATATTTTTCATTTTTTACAGATACTGACAGATACTGAAGTATAAACATAAGATCCATTAAGTGTAGCTTAAACATATACAGACCCCGGTCATCTCTGCACTTATCAGCCTTTTCCCAGCCCCCTCAAATTTATTTTACATTATTTTGGTATAAAACTTTTGTGAATTAAAAAAGATGTCTATTTTTGCAGCCGCTTTCAGAGATAAAACGTTCATTTAATACTTGAGATCTGAGAATATTTCCGGGGCTGCTTCGGGGAAGCGGCAAGAAAGAGGGGATTTGATAAAGGGGGAAGGAGTTGGA
>JAXHLX010000020.1:0-5000 GCA_034521735.1 Bacteroidales bacterium | reverse complement strand
AATCGGGGGGCAAACCCGGGGAACTGAAACATCTAAGTACCCGGAGGAAAAGAAAACAATAGTGATTCCCTAAGTAGTGGCGATCGAACGGGGAATAGCCCAAACCGGTTTTGTTTCGGCAAAGCCGGGGTTATAGGACTGCGCTGTTGTTGATAAATAAGAAATGGAAGATTTCTGGAAAGTTACACCATAGGGGGTGAAAGTCCCGTACATGTAAAAATTTATCGACATAGCAGTATCCTGAGTAGGACGGGACACGAGAAATCCAGTCTGAACTAGCCAGGACCATCTGGTAAGGCTAAATACTCCTGAGAAACCGATAGTGAACCAGTACCGTGAGGGAAAGGTGAAAAGCACCCCGAACAGGGGAGTGAAATAGTACCTGAAACCGTATGCTTACAAGCGGTTGGAGTCTCAAATTTATTTGGGATGACAGCGTGCCTTTTGCATAATGAGCCTATGAGTTACTCTTTATTAGCGAGGTTAAGACTTTCAGGGTCGGAGCCGAAGCGAAAGCAAGTATTAACAGTGCGAATTAGTTAATAGAGGTAGACGCGAAACCTGGTGATCTACCCTTGGCCAGGCTGAAGTTCCGGTAACACGGGATGGAGGGCCGAACCAGTAGACGTTGAAAAGTCTTTGGATGAGCTGAGGGTAGGGGTGAAAGGCCAATCAAACCAGGAAATATCTCGTACTCCCCGAAATGCATTTAGGTGCAGCCTCGTGATAATCTCTCAGAGGTAGAGCTACTGATAAGGCTAGAGGGCTTCACCGCCTATCAACCCTTGACAAACTCCGAATGCTGAGAGATGATTTACGGGAGTGAGGCTATGGGTGCTAAGGTCCATGGCCAAAAGGGAAAGAACCCGGACCATCAGCTAAGGTCCCTGAGTGTATACTAAGTTGAATTAACGTAGTGCGACTGCTTAGACAGCTAGGATGTTGGCTTGGAAGCAGCCATTCATTTAAAGAGTGCGTAACAGCTCACTAGTCGAGCGGTTGTGCGTGGATGATAATCGGGCATAAGTATACCACCGAAGCTATGGGACTTCAATTTATTGGAGTCGGTAGGGGAGCATTCCAGTTAGCGTCGAAGGAAGACTGTGAGGTTTTCTGGAGCATCTGGAAAAGAAAATGTAGGCATAAGTAACGATAATGCAGGTGAGAAACCTGCACACCGATAGACTAAGGATTCCTGATCAACGCTAATCGGATCAGGGTTAGTCGGGACCTAAGGGACAGCCGAGAGGCCTAACCGATGGACAACTGGTTAATATTCCAGTACCACCATATACTGCGATGGGGTGACGGAGGAGTGAACTGACCGCGTACTGACGGAATAGTACGTTAAAGGGTGTAGTTATAGGCAGGGGTTAATAGCTCCAGCCTGATGAACCTGATAGTACCGTGAGCCTTCGGGCGAGCGGATAGTGTCATTAATCATACTTCCAGGAAAACCCTCTAAGCTTCAGGTATATGGTGCCCGTACCGCAAACCGACACAGGTAGTCAGGGAGAGAATCCCAAGGTGCTCGAGTGATTCGTGGCTAAGGAACTAGGCAAAATAGTCCTGTAACTTCGGGATAAAGGACGCCCTGTCAGCGATGGCGGGGCCGCAGAGAAATGGCCCAGGCGACTGTTTATCAAAAACACAAGGCTTTGCGAAATAGTAATATGAAGTATAAGGCCTGACACCTGCCCGGTGCCGGAAGGTTAAGAGGAGGGGTTATTGCACTTCGGTGTGAGAAGCTCTGAGTTGAAGCCCCGGTAAACGGCGGCCGTAACTATAACGGTCCTAAGGTAGCGAAATTCCTTGTCGGGTAAGTTCCGACCTGCACGAATGGTGTAACGATCTGGGCACTGTCTCAGCCACGAGCTCGGTGAAATTGTAGTTCCGGTGAAGATGCCGGATACCCGCAACGGGACGGAAAGACCCCGTGAACCTTTACTACAGCTTAACATTGATTTTGGATAAGTGATGTGTAGGATAGGTCGGAGACTATGAAGCGGCTTCGTCAGGAGTCGTGGAGTCAACCTTGAAATACGACCCTTTATTTATCTGGAACCTAATCCCGCAAGGGAGACATTGTTTGGTGGGTAGTTTGACTGGGGTGGTCGCCTCCAAAAGAGTAACGGAGGCTTCTAAAGGTACCCTCAGCACGATTGGTAACCGTGCGTAGAGTGCAATGGCATAAGGGTGCTTGACTGCGAGACATACAAGTCGACCAGGTACGAAAGTAGAGCATAGTGATCCGGTGGTTCCGTATGGAAGGGCCATCGCTCAAAGGATAAAAGGTACTCCGGGGATAACAGGCTGATCGCTCCCAAGAGCTCATATCGACGGAGCGGTTTGGCACCTCGATGTCGGCTCGTCACATCCTGGGGCTGGAGAAGGTCCCAAGGGTTGGGCTGTTCGCCCATTAAAGTGGCACGCGAGCTGGGTTCAGAACGTCGTGAGACAGTTCGGTCCCTATCTGTTGTGGGCGTTGGAGATTTGCGAGGACCTGACACTAGTACGAGAGGACCGTGTTGGACAAACCTCTGGTGTACCTGTTGTGGCGCCAGCCGCACTGCAGGGTAGCTATGTTTGGCAGGGATAAGTACTGAAAGCATCTAAGTACGAAGCCCTCCTCAAGATGAGATCTCCTTTAAGGGACGTTAAAGACTATAACGTTGATAGGCTGCAGGTGTAAAGGCAGTAATGTCATAGCTGAGCAGTACTAATAACCCGTAAGCTTTCATAAAAAGGTATATTTTATTATTAATCTCGTGATTTCATCATGTTAAGATATTAGGGGCAGTTCATTATAAGGACACAGGCCCCGATGATCTTAAGGTGGTTATAGCAACGGGGTTCCACCTCTTCCCATTCCGAACAGAGAAGTTAAGCCCGTTAGCGCCGATGGTACTGCGAAAGTGGGAGAGTAGGTCGCCGCCGACTTTATAAACAAAAAGGACTGTCTGAAAAAGGCGGTCCTTTTTTTATTTATGGTCACCTGATATACTTTAAAAGAAAACATTAGCTTTATAAATTGGTTTTATTTAAAATGAATGTAGCACAATACATAGCTAAAGAATTAAAGGACAGAGGTGTAAGATATGTCTTCGGTATACCGGGAGGCCCGTCATTACCGTATATTGATGAGTTTAGAAAGCAGGGTATAGAATTTATACTTACCTCTCATGAGGCAGCAGCAGGAATAATGGCAGATGTAACAGGAAGGCTCAGTGGTGTACCTGGTGTATGCCATGCCACCTTCGGTCCCGGTGCCACAAACCTCAGCACCGGTGTAGGAAGTGCCATGCTTGACCGTTCACCTCTGATAGCCTTAACATCGGTTAAGCCGGTATCAATGCAGGATCGAACCATGCAGATGAATATCGATCACCAGATTCTTTTTGAACCCATTACAAAGGCTACAACGGTATTGACAAAAAATAATATCACTGATGTACTGTCGGATGCCTTTGAGCTGGCAGTGGCAGAATATCCCGGCCCCGTTCATATAGGACTGCCCTCAGACCTGGCTTATGAGGAAGTGAAAAGCAGAAAAACAAAAATTCCTGCAGTGGAGAGCAATACCAAATTATCACTGGATTCTGAGTTGCTGGAATTATTGAGGTATTCTGAAAAACCGCTGCTGGCAATAGGTCTTACCGCAGCAAGAGCAGGGATAAAAGATGAGATATATGATTTCCTTGAAAAATGCCCTGTGCCCGTTCTGTTAACACCCATGGCAAAGGGACTGGTGCATGAGGATCATGATTATTATTGCGGGGTACTATTCCATGCAGCATCTGACAGGCTGAGCACGGTTATACAGGAGGCAGACCTGGTTATAGGCATTGGTTATGATCCTGTTGAATATAATTATGAGGAGTGGATGCCGGATGTGCCGCTGATACATATTAATACTGTATTTACCGATATGCCGGCAGGTATGATGGTTAAACAGCTAATTGGCAGTCTCAATGCTGTATTGTCAATGATTTCACCCGTGCTGGGTGGATCATTGCAATGGGATCAGAATATGATAGACGCTTGCAGGAATGGTATTCAGAGCCTGAAAAGAAAAGATAATGAAAACTTTGGTCCGGTAAATGTCCTTAATGCACTGCAGGATACTTTTCCTGATAATGCAAGCCTTTGCCTTGATGTGGGTTCTCATATCCATCTTTTCGGGCAGTTCTGGAAAACAGCTTCCGTGGAAAAATTATTGATGACCAACGGTTGGTCGGGTATGGGTTTCAGCATACCTGCTGCAATAGCTGCAGCCCTCCATGATCCCGTTGCACCGGTGGTATCCGTTAGCGGTGACGGAGGATTTCTGATGATGTGTGGCGAAATTATTACAGCAAAGAGGTTAAACCTGGGAATTATCTTTCTCGTTTTGTGCGACCGGGAACTGAACCTGATAAAGTTAAAGGAGCAAAAAAAGGCATTAAAAACTATGGCAGTCGATCTGTACACTGACAGGCTCATAGGAAGCGAGACATTCCTCGGGGTGCCGGTTATAAGCTGTGATAATGAGATAGCATTCCGGGAATTATTACCTCCCCTGTATACGCATGACGGACCTGTAATCATTGAACTTATAATTGATCCGTCCGATTATAATAAGCTGGTTATTACCTGAGTTTTTGCTGTATTATTTTTCTTTCTCCTTCGGCTTTTCACCGCTACCGGACTCTTTTTTGGATTTTTTATCACTTACGGCCTTTCCGGTTTTTTTGTCATCCTGAGTTTTTGCTGTTTTGCTTTCTTTGTCTTTTTTAGCCTCTCCCTTAGCATCATCTGTTATTTTTGTTTCAGTTACCGTTTTTGATGCAGCCGGTTTTTTGGCTTCGCTTACTTTGCTGGCTTCCGGCTCTTTTTTAGCTTTGGTTGTTTGTTTCAGGTTCTTCTTCGTTGAGCCGGTTTTTTGGCTTCGCTTAATTCGCCGCTTCCGGCTCTTTTTTAGCTTCCGTTGTTTTTTCAGCTTCAGGTTCTTTTTTTGTTTC
>JAXHLX010000019.1:0-14598 GCA_034521735.1 Bacteroidales bacterium | reverse complement strand
GGAGATAGTATGGTGAGGCGACCTGAAAGGTCTTTTTGTTATGAGAGAAGTATTATTGCCCAGCTTGCCAGCTACTGAATGGATCTTTGTTGTTTCAAGAGCCTCGGATAGGGATAAGGGAGGAATAATAGATGGTAAACGCCTTGCCAGCATTGTCTTTCCTGATCCCGGTGGACCTATCATTATAATATTATGCCCACCGGCAGCTGACACCTCCAGGGCCCTTTTCACTCTTTCCTGCCCTTTCACATCCCTGAAGTCAACATCATACCTGTTGGCTCTTGTCCTGAACAGCTTTTCCATATCAACCTGCACCGGCTCAAAACGCTGTGATCCGTTGAGAAAATCAATCACATCAGCCAGGTGGTCCATGCCATATACATCCAGACCACTGACCACTGCCGCTTCCATGGCGTTGGGTGAGGGCACTATCAGTCCTTTAAAACCCTCATCCTTTGCATTAAGGGCAACAGGCAGTATCCCTTTGACAGCCTTCAGTGAGCCGTCAAGAGACAATTCCCCGAGCATAATGAATGAACGCAGATCCCGGTACTGCACCTTTTCACTGGCAGCCATAATACCTATGGCCAGGGGCAGGTCGAAGGACGAACCCTCTTTCCTCACATCGGCCGGCGCCATATTTATAAGTACCTGCTTACCGGGCCACCGCAACCCCACAACCCGCAAAGCCGATTCTATCCTCTGCTGGCTCTCCTTAACAGCAATATCAGGCAGGCCAACCAGGAAAAACCTTACACCGGGAGAAACATTTACCTCAATGGTCACAGTGGCTGCCTCAATGCCAAAAACAGCACTTGCATAAGTCTTTACTAACATAATAAGATATTAAGCGAAACATTTTCCTTTCACTAAATTAATGCTTGCAGCAGTAAAATGCAAAAAAGAATTACGCTGTTAAACACGGGTAATATATTTATTTTCCGGAAGCAGGGTTAAGCGCTCTCACCTATTTTTTTTATCTTACATGCTGAACCAATATTCCGGAACTCATGGATCCAAAAATCAATCACCTATACGGCGAATACAGAAATGGAAGTATAGACCGCAGGGGCTTTCTTAAGAAGCTTGCACTGCTGGCAGGTGGGACTGCAGCAGCATATTCCCTCCTGCCCGTTCTTGAGGGAAACCAGGCTTATGCATCAGACATAGGAGGATTACAGCCCGACCTGCACACTGAAATGATCAAATACCCCGGTGGGTCAGGTGATGTTATAGCATACATGGCCCGCCCGGCAGGTGAAGAGAAACTGCCTGCCGTAATAGTAATACATGAAAACAAGGGTCTTGTCAAACATATAAAGGATGTTACAAGACGAATGGCAGCAGAGGGGTTTATAGCCCTTGCACCCGATGCAAACTCACCCCTGGGCGGCACCCCGGAGGACAATCCGGATAAAGGACGGACCATGATGCGTGAACTGGACAGGGATAAAACAGCTGAAGACTTTATTGCAGCCGTTAAATACCTTGACACCCACCCGCTGACAAACGGGAAAGTGGGGTGCACAGGTTTCTGCTGGGGCGGCAGCATGACAAATACTGTTGCCGTTAATGCACCGGAACTGGATGCGGCCGTTCCCTATTACGGGAGTCAGCCCGACCCTGAAGATGTGCCTGAAATAAAAGCAGCCGTAATGGCTCATTATGCCGGTAATGATGACCGGATAAATTCAGGTATAGAAGAATTTGAGAAAGCGCTTAAGCAGGCCGGTATTGAATACAGCATCTTTATTTACGAAGGAGCATCACATGCTTTCAATAATGATTCAAATCCCGGCAGGTACCATGAGGAAGCAGCAAAACTGGCATGGAAACGGACGATTGAGTTTTTCAGGAAGAAACTGTCATCCTGAGCGCAGCGAAGGATCCCAGACCCTTCTCACAGTATCGGCAAATCCACTTATGTGATTGAATATCATTTTGTACCCGGGACAAAGATAATTCAGTCCGGGCTCACCTTCAGGAGAGGTACTGAAACGATTCTTCGGGCAGCCGCCGTTACACATATCCCTCACCTCACAGTCAAGGCAGTACCGGGGCAGGGATAAGAGCTTTTTGGCCCCAAACTCTTTCTGCTTTTTACTGTCAAGCAAAGAGGCAAGGCTGCTGCCCATAATATTCCCGACCAGGTTATCCGCATTGACAAAATGGTCGCAGGTATAAAAATCACCATTCCTCTCTACAACAGGCACTGTACCGCAGGTCTTCTTAAAAATGCACAAGGTATGATCCTGATTAAAAGCAGTACGCAGGGCTTCCTCAAAGATCTGCACTTTTATCCTGCCGACATCCTTTGATTTCCAAAGGTCGAATACTGTACACAGAAAGGCGCCGTATTCTTCCGCAGGTACGGTACAGGCAGAACTTCTTCCATCATTATCCCTTTCCACCAGGGGAATAAATGTTATGTACCCGGCACCAAGTGCCCTGAAAAACTCATAGACCTGGACCGGATAAACTACGTTCTCAGCATTAACCACACATAGTACCTCTGTACTTATTCCATACTCCTGTAACAGGAGAAAGCCCTCCTTCACCTTGCTGAAGCTGGGTTCACCCTTCCTGTTCCTGCGGTAAATATCATGCAGATATGAAGGCCCGTCAATACTTACCCCTATAACAAAATTATTATCGGAGAAAAACCGGCACCATTCATCATTTATCAGGGTGCCGTTTGTCTGTATGCCGTTCAATATTATTTTTCCTTCAGGAACATGCCTCTTCTGCAGTTCCACTGCCATCCTGTAAAAATCAATGCCGGCCAGCAAGGGTTCACCGCCATGCCAGGCAAAATCAATTTGATTCGCGGCAGAAGCTTCAATTTGCTCGCTGATACATTTTTCAAGGACTTCGGGTTCCATGTGTATATTCTGTCTTTTTTGAACGGAGGATTCTTTATCCAGGTAATAACAGTAAGTGCATGACAGATTACAGTGGCTTCCCGCAGGTTTCAGGAAGATATGGAATTCCCTTTCTTTCGCATTCATGTGATTATATTTAATATATTTCATTGGCCACATGGAACTTACCATTAAAAAATAATCATACTCTTAATGTGAAATAATGATGATTTTTTAATGGACGTTTCATATATCTAAGATAGAAATTTTTGTCGGGTCCTGAAGAACAAAATGGCATTGTATGCGTTATTCTAATAGTGAAGTACTTGTATAACACTTATTTAACACTATTTAACTATTTGCCGGAATGAATCTTTATACCTTTGTGTCAAATATATATTTACATATAATATGATTAGAAATATTTTAATAACAGGGATAAGTATATTACTTCTTGCTCAGCCTTTTTCATTGAACGCACAGGAAAAAGCCAGCAGGGCAGACAGCCTCAGGTCGAGTGCAATAAGGGTGTTTGTCGACTGCCACCGCTGCGACATGGACTATATCCGCAGGGAAGTGCCTTATATAAACTACGTAAGGGATGTTAAAGAGGCCCAGGTCTATGTGCTTGTAACACAGCAATCAACCGGCAGCGGCGGACGTGAATATACAATAACATACATCGGGCAGGAAGAATTTGAGGGTATGAACGACACCCTGGTTTATCACAGTAATCCCGATGACACAAATGACAGGATCAGGGAGGGTTCAACAAAAATGTTTGCTTTGGGGCTTATGAGATATGTTGCCAGGTCGCCCCTCTATGAAGAGGTCGAAATAAATCACCTGGGCGTAAGTGAAGAGGATGAAGTTATTGATAACTGGGATTACTGGGTTTTTGAAGTGGAATTCGATCCTGATTTTGAACTTCAAGAGTCAGTGAAATCAATAAACCTTGACAATTCCTTCAAGGCCTCAAGGATAACGCATGCTCTTAAATATGAGTTTGAAGCCGATATGAGGATCAGGCAGACCAGGTATATTTTTGAAGACACAACATATCTAAGCGACAGAAGGTCATGGTCAGTAGATAACCTGCTTGTTTTCAGCCTTTCTGAACACTGGTCGGCAGGAGCAAGAGCCGATCTTTCGTCAACCACCTACCGCAACCTGAGGTCAAACTTCGACTTTGTTCCTTCAGTTGAATACAATATCTTTCCCTACTCCGAGTCTTCTGTCCGTCAGTTAAGGATACTATATGGCCTGGGATACACTTACAACAATTATATTGATTCAACCATCTACAATAAAACGGAAGAACACCTTTTTGAACAAAGCCTGGATATTGCTTACCAGGTACAGCAAAGATGGGGGTCAGTTAACCTTTCACTTGAAGCCTCAAGCTATTTACATGACCTTTCACTGAACAGGATAGAGCTGGATGGCTATATAAGTATAAGATTATTTAAAGGCCTTTCACTCACTGTCAGGGGTGGTGCAGCAAGGATAAACAACCAGATAACACTGCCCAAGGGAGAACTGAGTGATTCCGACGTCTTGCTTCAGCTGCAGGAACTGTCCACCGCTTACAGTATTGACGGCGGAATAGGCTTAAGCTATACCTTTGGCTCCATCTATAATAACATTGTAAACCCGCGTTTCGGCAACGGGGGATACTAAGAGCATAGATTAAATAAATGGTATTAAACCCCGGGGCAAGCCCCGGACCCTTCTTTCCGGGGCCAAGCCCCGGAGAATTTAACTATACCGTCTCGTCCGCCGAAGCGGAACGCGAAGGTTGATTAACCGTGAAAGACAGGTATTAAAACTGCTATACCACACAAGCCGTTTAAAAGGCAGGCACCTTCTTTGACGGTAATCTTGCAGGATAGTTCCAAAAAAACTGAAAATGATTGTCAGTAAAAAAATATTTATTATATTTGACCATTAGGTTTAACCATTTAGTTTATCCTTATTATTTATCTAAGCAGTTAATATTATGACAAAAACAGACAAGCAGACTGAAACCAGGATCTTCGATGCGGCAACAGAAATATTCGAGGAAAAGGGCATGGCAGCAGCACGTATGCAGGATATAGCTGACAGGGCAGGTATTAACAAGGCTCTTCTTCACTACTATTTCAGAACTAAAGAAAAATTGTTTATGGCTGTCTTTGATGTGTTGTCTGAGAAAATGTTCAGAAAATTTGCTGCTATATTCGAGAAAGACATGCCCTTTGAAGAAAAGATAAAGTACTTTTTTACCGAACATATAAGTTTTCTTCAAAAAAATCCAAAACTGCCAATGTTTATCCTCACTGAGATAAACCGTAATCCCGCGTTGCTTAATAAATTTATCAGCAAGATCAATTTCCAGGGTATCAGATCCAGCATGTCAGGTGACAAAAGCCTTGGAATACCTGAAGAAGCTGTGCCTCACCTGATGGTTACAATAGTATCGCTCTCCGTCTTTCCAATAGCTGCCAAACCATTGCTGAAGGCCCTGCTTTCTGAAGCTGGTGTCAACTATAATCAGTTTATAAAAGAACGTATGCATGTGGCACCCGAATTTATTCTCAGCGCACTCAAACAGTATAATTTTGAATCAATAAACAGACAGGAGTAATGAACAGATCTGTAATTATCACAATAGTAATACTGCTTACAGGCTATAGTATCAGAAGCCAGGATCTTATAACACTAAATACATGTTATGAGAATGCTGTTATAAACCATCCCCAGGCAGATGAAAAACAGCTGCATAAAAACCTCTGGCAGTTAAAGCAGGACAATCTGAGTGCCTCATGGTACCCTGGCATTGAAGCAGGGGCAAATGTTCTTTACAACTCCAATGTAGCAGACCTGAGCGATACATTCGAATCAATACCCGTGCCCGGCCTGGCCGAAAATGCTCCGGTGATGCCCCACGACCAGTACAGGCTTACGATTGACATAAACCAGGTCATCTATGACGGCGGTGCTATAAAGGGAAGGCGGAAGCTTGAAGATGCAAACTATAAACTCAGTGAGCAGGAGGTGGAAACAGAGCTTTACAAAGTAAGGGAAGCAGTCAATAATTATTATTTCGCCTTCATCCTTCTTAAAAACCAGAAGACCCTCCTGAACACCTACCTCCTGACACTGACAGAGCAGATACTGGCCGTTGAATCAGGCATCAGGAATGGCGTTCTTCTTCCCTCGGACAGGGACGTGCTAAGGGCTGAGAAAATAAGACTTGAACAACAGATAAAGGATATTGAAATCAGGGTAAACAGCACTGCTGCTGTCCTATCCGATCTCACAGGAATGAATATAAGCCACGAAACAGAAGCCGCCCTCCCGGAGACACTTATAAGCAGGGATAAAAAACTGTCAAGACCGGAACTGTATATGCTGGAACTGCAACAGCAACAGATTGAGGCAGGCAAGGACCTTGTAAAAAGCGAAAGAAGACCAAAAGCATTTGCCTTCGCAACGCTGGGTTACGGCAAACCCGCCGGCAATGACTTCTTCTCTGATTCCTTTGGTCCTTATTACGTAGTTGGTGCCGGCATAAAATGGAATATAATTGACTGGAACAAGAGCCGCCGCAAGGAACAAATAATCGATATAAATAAATCGATAATAGATTCTCAAAAGGAGAAGCTGAAAGATAATTTAAGCCGCTTACTTGAAATGAAATATGCCGAGATCAGGTCTCTTGAAGAGAGCCTCTCAAGTGACAGGGAGCTGATATCGACACTCAAATCGGTAAGGAAAACGGCCAGATCACAATATAATAACGGTACAATAACTGCCTCGGAGTATCTGTCTGAATGGAACAAGCAGAAACAGGCAGAGATCAATCTTGAAATTCACTCGGTGAATCTTGCAAGGGCACGCATTGAATACCTTAATATTGCCGGCTTAACTATCGAATAATAAAAATATATAAAATGAAGAATATAATTAACATAAGCCTGCTGATATCCATCCTGGTATCATGTAGCGGAGGCAATGATGAAGCCGACGCCTGGGGTAATTTTGAATCCAGGGAAATAATGATTTCATCCGAGAACAATGGTAAAATACTGTCAATGCCGGTTAATGAAGGCGATGTGCTTAATAAAAATAAGCTTATTGCAATAGTGGATACCACACTTATCAAACTTCAACTCAGTGAACTGGAAGCCGGACATAGCAGCATTCTTACCAGACTTGCCTCAGTGGATGCACAAAACAGGATCATCGATCAGCAGATAATAAACCTGAAGGCTAATATTGAAAGGGTCGAGAATATGCTGAGGGATCAGGCTGCAACACAGAAACAGCTGGATGACCTTAGGGGTCAGCTTGAGGTCCTTGAGAAACAAAAAAGACGCCAATAATACCCAAAAAGCAACAATAAGAAGTGAGCTGCAGGTCCTTAAGGTCAAGGAAACAATGCTCAGGGAACAGCTGCGACGGTGCTATATCAAAAGCCCCTCAATAGGAACCGTTCTTCAAAAATATGCTGAAGCAGGAGAGATAACGTCTGCAGGCAAGCCCCTGATCAAAATAGCCGATATGAGGACTATGGAACTGAAGGTTTATATAAGCGGGTCACAACTTTCAGAGCTTCAGATCGGACAGGAATGCACGGTAAGGATAGACAAAGGTGAAAAAGGCTATGCCCGCTACCCGGGAAAGGTGATGCACGTTTCTGATAAGGCTGAGTTCACTCCAAAAATAATTCAGACCAAAGAAGAGAGGGTTCATTTGGTTTATGCCGTTAAGATACATGTTAAAAATGACGGCTCACTAAAGAACGGGATGCCTGCGGAAGCTCTCTTTGATTTTCCTTAATAGTTGGTGTTAAACCACGGGGAATTTAACCATACCGTCTCGTCCGCCGAAGCGGAACGCGAAGGTTGAATAAACATTGTTATGATCAAGCTGGAAAATATATCCAAAAAATTTGGTGCAATTACGGCACTTGACAATATAAGTCTTGAAATACAGAGATCAGAGTTGTTTGGTCTTATAGGCCCTGACGGTGCTGGCAAAACCACGCTCTTCAGGCTGATAAGCAGCCTGCTCCTTCCCGACAGGGGTAAAATAGAAGTTATGGGATATGATACTGTAACTGACTACCGCAGACTGAGAAGCAATATTGGCTATATGCCCGGCAGATTCAGCCTTTACCATGATCTGACAGTTGAGGAAAACCTGTCTTTTTATGCTACCATATTCGGAACGACGGTAAAAGCAAACTACCATCTTATTAAGGATATATATTCTCATATAGAGCCTTTTAACAACAGAAGGGCCGGTAAGCTGTCGGGCGGCATGAAGCAGAAACTTGCTCTCTGCTGTGCACTTATCCATGCTCCAAAGCTGATTATCCTCGATGAGCCCACCACAGGTGTTGATGCCGTCTCCCGTACAGAATTCTGGGAAATGCTGAAAAAACTGCAGAAAGAAGGTATAAGCATCCTGGTATCAACCCCCTATATGGATGAGGCAATGCTTTGCGACAGGGTAGCACTGATACAAAAGGGACAAATTCTTGCTGCAAACAGGCCCAGTGACATAATATCCGGCTTTGAGAAAAAAATGTTTGCCGTAAGAGGAGATGAAAAATTCAGGTTGTTGCAGGAACTACGGTCTTTCAGGTCGGTAGACACCGTCTGGCCCTTCGGAGAGACTATACATATAAGTTTTAAAAACAACTGCTATGACAGTGACATAGAAGAATACCTGGAGAAGAAAGGACACGAAAAACTGGCAGTGAGCCCTGTTAAGCCAGGTATAGAGGATGTTTTTCTTGAATTAATGAGCAGGGATAATTATGACTGAAGAAAAGGTAATAGAAGTAAGGGACCTTGTGAAAAAGTTTGGTTCATTTATCGCCAATGACCACCTTAACTTTGATGTTTACAGGGGAGAGATATTCGGTTTCCTGGGAGCCAACGGTGCCGGTAAGACAACAACCATACGCATACTGTCAGGACTCTCAAGACCCAGCTCGGGATATGTACGGGTGGCCGGTTACGATATTTACAGGCAGGCAGAGAAAGTAAAAAAGCAAATTGGCTATATGTGTCAGAAATTTTCACTTTATGAAGACCTCACTGTTGCCGAGAATATAATGCTTTACGGAGGGATATACGGTCTTTCAAAAAAACTGATTGAAGAGAGGACCAGCCAGGTGCTTGATTCGCTGGACTTTTCAGCCTGCCGTGGACGTATTATAGGCGATCTGCCCCTGGGGATGAGGCAAAAGCTGGCTTTTTCCGTTGCCATCATCCATAAACCCGGTATAGTGTTTCTCGATGAACCCACCGGAGGTGTTGACCCGGTAACACGGAGGCAGTTCTGGGAGATGATATACAAAGCCTCCTCCGAAGGCATAACAGTATTTGTAACGACTCATTATATGGACGAGGCTGAATATTGCGACCGTGTATGTATAATGAGTGAAGGCCGTATAGCTGCTATTGACAGTCCGGCCAGGCTAAAGACAATATATAGTTGCTCCTCTGTACAAGATGTTTTTGTAAAAATAGCCAGACCGTCAAATAATAAGGAAATATGAACAGTCTGATTGGATTCATCAAAAAAGAAATTATTCATATTTTCAGGGACATACGCACCCTGGTTATCCTTTTTGGTATACCGGCAGCCCAGATACTTATTTTCGGTTTTGCAGTCAGGACAGATATTAAAAATGCCGGTATAGCAGTACTGGATAAGTCAAAAGATGAAATAAGCACAGCACTTACAGAAAAGATCGGGTCGTCCGGCTTTTTCATCCTCAGGGAGAACCTGCAGACAGGCGACCACATAGACAGATCATTCAGGTCAGGCGACATAAAAGCCGTGCTGATCTTTGAAGAGGATTTCGGCCGGAAGCTGCTCACTGAAGGATCAGCCGGTATCGAAATAATTGCTGATGGTTCCGAACCCAATGTGGCAAACCTGGTAAGCAACTATACGAGGGCTATTATCAATGACTACCTGGCAGGCTACGGCAGCCCAGATGACCGTACAGCATTGAAAATCATCCCTGAGGTAAAAATGTATTACAATCCCAGGCTCGAAAGCCAGTATATGTTTGTGCCCGGGGTTATAACAATTATTCTTATGCTTACCTGTGCACTGATGACCTCTGTGACCATGGTGCGTGAGAAAGAATTCGGTACAATGGAAGTTCTGCTTGTAAGTCCCCTTAAGCCAATACATATCATACTTGGTAAGGTAACGCCCTATTTTATTATTTCTCTTCTTGATGTAATAATCATACTCATCCTTTCATGGCTTGTCCTGGGCATACCGATAAAAGGAAGCATTGTCCTGTTAATGCTTGAGAGTATGCTGTATATAATGCTTGGGCTTTCCCTTGGTATAATGATCTCAACAATGTCAAAAACCATGCAGCAGGCTATGTTTATCTCCCTGCTCGGACTCATGCTGCCCACCATCATACTCTCAGGCTTTATTTTCCCCGTTGAATATATGCCTGAGATATATAACTGGATAAGCCTGATATTACCCCCGAGATGGTTTGTAACTATTGTCAGGAATATAATGATTAAGGGTACAGGCTTTGCCTTTGTATGGAAAGAAACGCTGGTACTGCTGCTTATGACACTGGTATTTATAAGTGTAAGCATCCTAAAGTTTAAAAAGAGACTGGAATAATATGAGAACAATTTTATACCTTATAAGGAAGGAGTTTATTCAGATATTCCGCAACAAGTTCCTGTCAAAGGCAATCTTTGGCATACCCATTGTGCAGATGGTGGTGCTTGTGCCTGCCGTCACCTTCGAGATTGACAATATTGAAATGTGTGTTGTGGACCGCGATATGTCGGCAGAGTCGCGACAGCTGATCTCAAAACTTCAGGGATCTGATTTCTTTCTTCTCAGGCATACCACCTTCTCAGAGCAGGAAGCGGATGACATGCTACACAGTGATAATTGTGACATAGTACTACATATACCACAGGATTTTGGCAGGAATATCATACGCGAAGGAAATGAAAAAGTGATGGTACTGGTTAATGCCATTAATGCCACCTCGGCACAGCTGGCCTGGGCTTACCTCAATGGAGTGCTGCAGGATTATAATGCCAGTCTTGCCATGCAAAATCCGGCACACAGCATGGCCTCCATTCAGGCTGCTAACATAAGCACAAGGTACTGGTATAACCCGGTCCTTGACTATAAATACTATATGCTTCCCGGTATTCTTGTTATACTGGTGACAGCCATAGGACTGTTGCTTGCAGGCCTCAACGTGGTACGTGAAAAAGAGATGGGCACCATTGAGCAGCTTAACGTAACACCCATAAAGAAATACCAGTTTATCATAGCAAAGATGATACCCTTCCTGCTGATAGGACTGGCAGACCTTAGCTTTGGATTACTCCTTGGCCGCCTTCTGTTCAGTATACCATTTAACGGAAGCATAGGAATGCTTTTTATCTATGCGTCATTCTATCTGCTGGCTGTGCTGGGACTCGCTCTTTTCCTGTCAACGATCTCATCAACACAACAGCAATACTTATTCATTGTCTTTTTTATCCTGATGATCTTCGTTCTGATGAGCGGCATATTCACTCCTGAAGAGAGTATGCCCCGCTGGGCCCGGCAGTTTAACCTTATAAATCCGGCCGCCTATTTTATGAGGGTTATAAGGATGGTCATGCTTAAAGGATCAACTTTCGCCGATATCTTTGCTGATTTCAGGGGGATAATACTTATAGGTACTGGTACAATATCTCTTGCAATATGGCGCTACCGGAAGACCGTATAATGCATGCTGCACAGAACTCGCAGAAAAAACAGGATGATCAGGGCTTTTATACCCAGGACCTCTTAAGTTTCATTTATTTAGCAAACGGTGCATTTTAAGACCTCTTCGATAAGATTCTGTTTCCACTGTAAAATTTGTACAAAAAATTCTGATCGGATATATACTTAATAATATCCAGTGGGGCAGAAACCGGACTTGCAGTTTAATAAAGCTATGCCCAATAACATTCCTATGGGAGTCCGGAGCCCTTTGTTTTAAACTACATTTGTCTCTAAAATTTTAAAAACCGGCCCCAGTGAAGTTTCTATTTATTTTTATCAGCTTCTTTATCATCTGTTTAAGCATTTATCCACAGGCAGCTCTTGTAAAAAAGGAGGGAAAGGCTATCAGGGTGATAAAACCTCCTGTTATTGACGGAATTCTTAATGATGAATGCTGGAAAGAGACAGATATATTTACCGGCTTCAGGCAATATGAGCCATATAGCGGAGAACCTTCAGTGCAGAAGACAATTGCAAGGCTTGTTTATGATGATGAGGGTATCTATGTGGGAGCTATGATGTATGATCACTCCCCCGACAGTATACGTACAGAACTGGGGCCGAGGGATGCTGACCGGTCCATCATTGCTGACTATTTCAATATAGACCTTGGTCCTTACAATGATGATATTAACGGCTACAGCTTTAAGCTAACCGCCTCGGGCATCCAGTCTGATATACGGCGCTCTTCGGGGGCAGGTGGCCGCGACCTGAACTGGGATGCGGTATGGCACTCTTCTGTCCGGCTTGTTGACAGCGGCTGGATAGCAGAGATAAAAATACCCTTTTCTGCTATCAGGTTTCCACAGGACGGGAATGAAGCATGGGGACTGAACCTGTGGCGGTATATCCAGAGATACGGTGAGTGGTCATCCTGGAACTATGCAGATAAGAGTCATGGCACAACAATAAATTACCTGGGTGACCTGACAGGCATAAGCGGCATTAAACCCCCGGCCAGGATATCATTAAGCCCTTATCTATCAATGCATACAGAAAAATTACCGGGACCGGAAGGATGGAGTAAGGCCTTCCATGGAGGCGCCGACCTGAAGGTAGGGCCTGAGCGAGGCCTTTACCCTGGATGCAACACTAATACCTGACTTCGGGCAGGTGCAATCAGATGACCAGGTCCTGAACCTGAGTCCTTATGAAGTTAAATATAATGAAAGGAGGCAGTTCTTTACCGAAGGCACGGATGTCTTTAATAAGGGAGGTATATTCTATTCCCGCAGGATAGGATCAAGGCCTTCCGGCTATTACGCTGTCAGCAGCCGTCTGGAAGAAGGAGAAGAGATAGTGTCAAATCCCACCGAAACACGTCTTATCAATGCTACAAAAATATCCGGCCGTACAGAGAAAGGACTGGGCATAGGGTTCTTTAACGGAATAACGGCCAGGGCCAGTGCATTGGTAGCCAACACTGTAAGCCGTGACACCAGGGAAATAGTAACACAGCCACTAACCAACTATAATATGCTCGTCATAGACCAGAATCTGGGCAGAGGATCCTATATAAGCCTGGCTAATACCAATGTGATGAGAAGCGGTAAGTCTGCAGGCGATAATTATACGGCTAATGTAACAGCTACCGATATGCGATGGCTGTCGGCAGACAGAACATACAGCATCAATGCAGTTATTGCCATGAGCCAGAAATATTTTACCGGCACTGATAATATTTTCGGCCATTCCATGGTGCTGAGCGGGGGAAAAACAGGAGGTACCTTCAGGCTTTACTACACACATATCTCACGCACCAATGATTATGATCCCAATGATATGGGCTACCTCAAAAGGAATAATGAGTTTAATAACTACCTGACAATGGGTTATAATATCTATGAACCCCATGGTGCTGTTCTCCATTCCTTAAATACCGTTGCCTTTAGGCATGAGATGCTGCATACACCCCGCATGTTCAGTGCCTTTGATATAAGTCTCAAATCAACAACAACATTCAGGAATTTTACAGTGATGAAACTCGAATCTGAAATAAGTCCGGCAGGCCGTGATGACCATTATGAAGCCAGGGAAGAAGGAAGGTTCTATTCACGGCCACCATCTGTTCAGCTTGCTGCCAGTTTCAGCTCTGATAAGCGCAGAACCTTTTCTATAGACCTGGCTGGCGAATATAAATATTTTTACTCAACCTTTGACATGGATCTGTTCAGCCTGACCCTTACTCCCGCCCTGCGACTGAATAATAATTTCAACCTTAGCCATCGCCTCTCATACCGAAGGCATAAAAACGATATAGGTTATGCCGGAAGGACAGAATCAATAATATTCGGGAAAAGAAACACCGGTACCATTGAGAATATCTTCTCCGTAAATTATATACACACAGCAAAATCATATTTGCAGGCAAGGGTAAGGCATTACTGGTCAAAAGCAGATTATGATTCATACTATATCCTCAATGCAGACGGCTCACTGGGCGATACTGCACCGGATATGGGAAGTGATATAAACACCAATTTTTTTAATATAGATATGATCTATACATGGAGGTTTGCACCGGGATCAGAGCTTAAATTTGCATGGAAAAACTCTGTTTACCAGTCAGGGCCCGACATATTCAAGAGCTTCAGTGAAAACATCAGGGCTATGAACGGCGCTCCCGCCATTAACAACCTATCATTGAAAATACTTTATTACCTGGATTATCATACATTAAGAACAAGAATTAAATAAGGCTAAGGCCGGACTACCATCTTAACCTTAACACACACAGTCCGGGTAATTATAGTAATGCAGGCGCAGGTCCAAGACCTGCACCATCAGAATATTAAGGATATTCAGGGTATTTAAGCTCTCCAGGTATACATATGCCGGCAGGATCATAAGCCGTTCACTCAGGGCAAGCTAAGAGCAGGAAATGTCCTCATTCCCTTGCCGAAGATCACGACGAAAA
>JAXHLX010000018.1:0-144004 GCA_034521735.1 Bacteroidales bacterium | reverse complement strand
ATTGAACTCTTCACGTTCAACTATGGCGCCTTTATGCTCACCGACGGTGAATTCATTATTAAAGAATTTTTCCGGTATGGTGTCGTCCTTACGTCTGAAGCCTTCCCTGTAATTGAACATTTTCTCCATGGTGAAGATCCTTGTTCCTGCTTTATTAAATTCTTCCTCAGTCCATTCCAGTCCCGTTATAGCCGACAGTATATGCCTGTAGTGTACTTCGTCCCGGTACCATGATGAGGCAAAGCTGCAGGCACCCAGTGAGTCGCGCAGGCATGCTCCGTCCTGTCCGCGTGTATTGCCGCCGTTCATATGGCAGGCACCCCTGTTGGATGTGGCATAGGTGATGGTCCAGTATGATGAATTGACCGGCACATTCCATGCTGCCAGCTCATGACCCTTTACATGTATGGCATATTTTTCTGTTCCTTTGCCTATTGCCTTTGACAGCTCTTTCACTCCATGGCCCGCCAGTTTACCTATGCCTTCCCTGTACGTTATCCTGCGCATCATCTCCAGTGATGCTTCAACATCTCCCCACCTCAGGTCTATGCCGTCAAGGAAAGAGGCATCAATATCCCCCTTATCCATTGCTTCCATCAGGAAGCCTATGGTATTGCCTACGGATATTATGTCAATACCGTAATCATCGCCGTCATATATTAGTTTGTGCAGACCGTTAAGATCAGAGATCATAAGGTTGGCACCCAGCATGGTGCCCGTCTCATATTCCGGTCCGTCATGCACCTGCACACCGTAGGCCCCTTTGGCAAAGCCGCTTTTCTTGCAGGCCAGCTGGCATGAAAAACATGCAAAATCCCTTTTCCATATCTTCTGCCTGTTGGCCTCCGTGCCTATCTTTTCTATCTCGCTGAATGTGCCCTCGCTGTAATTTTTCACTGCCTGGGTGCCATTATTGGAAGATGAGGCCAGGGCATTGGCTGTACCGCCGTACCTCCAGTTCATGACATTATCGTCTTTCTCCATAAATGAGCCCCTTATCTTGCCCAGCAGTTCATTATATTTCTTCATATCGGCCACAGCCGGTACTCCCGAGCCTTTCACTGCTACGGCCTTAAGGTTTTTTGATCCCATTACACAACCTGTTCCTCCGCGCCCTGCTGCTCTTGCAGCAGTGTTGATAATGCAGGCCATGGGTACCAGGTTTTCGCCGGCGGGACCTATATAACATGACTCATACCTTCCTTCTCCCAGCTTGCCGGGAAAGGTCTTGTCAAACTCATCCGTTCCCATCCCCCAGTATTCGGAGGCATCCTCTATACTGACCTGATCATCTTCTATCAGTATATAAACAGGCTTGTCTGATTTGCCTGTGACCAGCAAGCCGTCATAACCGGCATATCTCAGCTCGGGACCGAAGAAGCCGCCCATATTGGAATAGCTCAGTGTGGATGAATGTTCATAAAGCTTCTCTGCCGGGCTGGTGCGAGGCGATTTTGTTATGACACATGTCCTCGAGGAGGAAGGGATGGGATAGCCCACAAAAGGCCCGGCCATAAACATAAGAATGTTTTCGGGCGCCAGTGGGTCGGTACCCGGCTTAAGCCTGTCGTATAGTATTTTAGCTCCCAGTCCGCGTCCCCCCAGGAAGTTCTGTATATCAATATCGGGTATCTTTGTCTTTTCTATTTTCCCTGTGCTGAGATTTACTTCCAGCATTCTTCCGTAATATCCTTTAGTACTCATATCTTTTTACCTTAAAGCTTGTAGAATTTATCAATCATTATCTCAGCCAGCTTTTCCGGTGCCAGGTTATCAAGGTTACGGTCAGCAGGCATTTCCATATATTTCAATGCCCCGTAGGGGCAGTATTTAACACATTGAGGGTCGCCACCACAGAGGGTGCACATAAACCTGGGATTACCGGTTTCGGGATCAGGGTGAATAACGCCAGCTCTCTGTTGCGCGCAGGCCATTGCGCAGCTCTGGCAACCAATGCATCGCACAGGGTCATTGACTATGGTTTGCAGTTCCTCATCCCTGTAGAGTGCCCGGTGACCTGTGGCCGGGTCCGGTTCAACGGGACAGGCCTCAATGCATGGTGCATCACCGCATAAGGCACATGTGGATGGTATATCTACATCGGGATTGAAATGATAGACCCGTATATTCGATCTGGCGGGATTGCTAAGGCCGTTTATCATTTCACCGTTAACCATCATTTTATTATTATATTCTGAGCAGACCGACTCGCATGTACGGCAGCCGGTGCATTTTTCAAAATCAACAACAATAGCTTTTATAGCACCTGTCCGGCTGTCTCTCTTAATGGTAAAACCATAATTCCCGAGCAGTATCATTCCGCCGGCACCATAGGCGATGCGGGAAAGAAAATGCCTTCTGCTCTGTTTCCTGGAAGTGATAGTGTCGTCCATATTAAATAATTTTATGTTATATGCCCATCGCCACAATATACAATAAATCATTTTAGCCGGCATATCTTTGGATCAGCATATTTTTGCATATCAAAAACATGCTTGCCTGTGCCCTCAAATGTTAATATATTTGCAGTCAATGAAAAAGAGGGTTGTCATAGGGTTATCAGGGGGTGTTGATTCCAGCGTTGCTGCCTGGGTGCTGAAAAAGCAGGGCTATGATGTTACAGGCCTGTTTATGCAGAACTGGCATGATAATACAGGTGTGCTGACGGGTGGCTGCAGCTATGAAGATGATATTATGTTTGCTGAGATGGTGGCCAGAAGGATAGGCATACCTTTTCATACCGTGGACCTCAGCGGTCCCTACAGGGAAAGGGTGGTGGATTATATGTTTTCGGAATATAAGGCCGGAAGGACACCCAATCCGGATATACTGTGTAACCGCGAGATTAAGTTTGACTCTTTTGTCAGTGAAGCGAGGGATCTGGATGCGGAACTGGTTGCCACCGGCCATTACTGCCGTAAGGAAACGGTTTATGAAGGAAACAGGGAGGTACACCGACTTCTGGCCGGGAAGGACGGTAATAAGGATCAGAGCTATTTTCTCTGCCAGCTAAGCCAGGAGCAGCTGTCAGGAGTGGTATTCCCCGTAGGCAATATGACAAAATCTGAGGTGAGGGCAATGGCTTCTGAGCTAAGTCTGCCCACAGCAGACAGGAAAGACTCGCAGGGTATATGTTTTATAGGCAAGGTTGACCTGCCCACCTTTCTTCAGCAGAAGCTTGAGCCCAGAACGGGACGCACTGTTCTTATAGCTCCCGGCTATGATTTTCCGGTGTACGGTGCAGGTCTGCCGGATAATGAGATAAGCACTGAGGAGCTTAAAGCCATGTCGGCACCCCATGATTTTAATCCTTCGGCCGGACCAACCATTGGTAAACATAAGGGTGCCCATTTTTTTACCGTGGGACAGCGCAAGGGAATCAATATAGGCGGATACACCGAGCCGCTTTTTGTTCTGTCAACCGACAGCGATAAGAATATATTGTATGTGGGTGAGGGGCAGTCGCATCCGGGACTGCACAGGAAAGGGCTTATGATAAAGGAGCAGGATATACACTGGATAAGACCTGACCTGGCCATGGAGACGGATGAGGTCAGGGAATACATGGTAAGGATACGCTATCGCCAGCCCCTGGAGAAGGCCAGGATTTACAGGCGCGGCGGCGGTATGTATATTATCTTTGATAAAATGCAGAGGGGTGTTGCATCCGGACAGTTTGCAGCCTGGTATGATGGCGATGAATTGCTTGGTTCGGGTGTTATTGACTCCTGATGCAGATGTTCATTCAGCTGTTCATTCAGCTGTTCATTCAGCTGTTCATTCAGCAGTTCATTCAGCAGTTCATTCAGCAGTTCATTCAGCTGTTTATTCAGCCAGTTCTTTCAGCAGTTCATTCAGAAGTTCTTTCAGCTGTTTATTCAGCCAGGTCCGACAGGTTGTCACCGCTGAGTCTGTATACCATCCATTCATCCATTGCCTCTGCTCCGAGACTTTCATAAAATTTGCGGGCAGGATTCCATTTGAGCACCCACCATTCCACTCTTCCGCATCCCCTCTCAATGGCCAGTGAAGCAATATATGACAGTAAGCCCTTACCCAGACCCTTACCCCGGTATTCTGGTCTTACATACAGGTCTTCTATATAAATGCCCGGTCTGGCAAGGAAGGTGGAGAAGTTATGAAAGAACAGTACAAAGCCGGCTTCCTCTCCGTCCGCTACCGCAAAAACAACTTCTGCGTAAGGATGCTCACCGAATAATGTCTTTTCAAGGTCCTCCTCGCCTGCAATAACCTCGTTGCCCATTTTCTCATATTCCGCCAGTTCCCTGATAAAGGTGAGAATAAGGGCTGTGTCCTCCCTGTTTGCTTTCCTGTAAGTGATTTTCATAGAGTAATATTATTAATCATCATTAAAACTACTAAAAAGCCATGAACCGGACACAAACTTAGCGAAGCGATCTTATGAAAGGGGTGAATAAAATTTTAAACGCATAATATGTTAGTAAATATGCCGGCTGTTTGTCGGCCCTGATCTGAAAAATAGGTATATTTATCTTTCTCATGGGAACAGGAACTATTACAAGGTATATAGCATCAGCAGGGTCAGGTAAAACATTTCAGCTTGCCGGCATATACCTCTTATCCCTTTTCAGGGATCCTAAAAGTTACCGTAATATTCTTGCCGTTACCTTTACCAACAAGGCAACAGCAGAGATGAAGGAGCGTATACTGCATAATCTTTACCTGCTGGCGAGCGGACAGAAATCTGAATATTCGGATCTTATTGCCTCATCAACGGGCAGCAGCAGTGAAAGGATAAAAGCCGATGCCTCATCCATACTGAAAAACCTTCTTCATGATTATTCACATTTCTCAGTTGGTACCATAGACAGTTTTTTCCAGAAGGTCTTACGCTCATTTGCCCGTGAATCAGGATTACAGTCGGGCTTCAACATTATCCTTGACCCGGAGATGCTGTTGCTGCAGGCTGTCGACGGCCTGCTGATGGATGCTGAAAACGATGAAAGACTGCTGGAATGGCTTATCGAGTTTGGGCACAGGGAGGTGCTTGAAGGTAAGAGCTGGGATCTGAAGAGGAAGATCCTTTCCCTGGGCCGGGAGATATTCAGGGAAGAATATCGCTTGCTACAGGATAAGGGATATATAAATGAAGATAAGGACAGCATAAAGCAAGCCATAGATGAGATGAATGAGTTTGCCGCTGTTTTCAGGTCGGGTTTAAAAGGACTGGCGGAGCAGGCTTTGAGCATACTGGACAGTAATAATGTTGAAGCGGATATGCTTTACCTGAAAAGCCGGTCAATACATAAATTCCTCTCGGAGGCAGTGGACAATATTCCTTTGGGCAGCTATAATGCAGTTCAGGCCGCGGTGGAGCAGGGTAAATATTTCTCCGGCAAAAAGCCGGCAGCTGAACTGGAAGCGGCGCTGGAGGCGGGACTTGACAGTGTTATGCAATCCCTGGCCGGGGAATACGGGAATAATATAAGACTGTACAGGTCGGTAAGGCTGGTGCTGGATAATCTTTATACACTGGGTATACTTAACGATATAGCATTGAAAATGAGGGAGCTGCTAAGCGATCAGAACAAATTCCTCCTGGCCGATGCCGGGGATATACTGCGCAGGATAATAGCCAGGGACCAGGCTCCTTTTATCTATGAGAAAGTGGGTAACAGGTATAAGAATTTTATGATTGATGAGTTCCAGGATACCTCCAGGGTGCAATGGGATAATTTTCTGCCACTGATAAACAACAGCCTGGCAGAAGGGGAGGACAGCCTGGTTGTTGGTGATATTAAGCAGTCTATCTACAGGTGGAGGAACAGCGACTGGGAAATATTCAAAAATATAGGGGAGTCTTTTCATCCTGATTCGTACCGGAGCATAGCCCTGGAAGAAAACTGGAGGAGCTCGGCTAACATTATATCATTCAATAATGAGGTTTTCAGGCTGTTGCCGGCAAGGGTGGAAAAGGAGCTTGAGCTTGACACCGGTATTATCACAGATGTTTATGCTGGCTCAGAGCAGCTTGACCCGGGCAGGTTCAGGGATGGTTTTGTAAAGATGAAGATGTATGAATCGGAAGAAGAGGGTAAACAGCAGGCCCTGGAAGACCTGCCTGATCTGATAGAGGAGATACAGGACAGGGGCTATGAGGCAGGTGATATCGGGATACTTGTCCGGACAAAAAATGAAGGGCAGGAGGTGATAAACAGGATAACGGATTATGCTTCTTCAACGGATAGTGATGGAAGGAATTATTCTTTCCGTATAATATCACAGGATTCATTATTGCTGAACAGCTCCCCCGTGGTAGTGTTCCTGGTGTCTGTACTTAAATACCTTATTGATAAGGATGATGAGATAAACCGTGCGGTAATGATACAGCATTACCTTCTGGCATGCAGCAGTGGTGAGATTGATAGACCCCTTTTTATTGATAAGGTATATACTGTCAGAGCTGCAGAAGGCCATGAAGCTGACGATTTTGATTCCTTTCTTGACAGTGTGCGCTACCTGTCAGTATACGAGATAATAGACAGGGTGATTGATTATACCGGTCTGCACAGTATTGATTCGGCGCAACCATACCTGAATACCCTGCAGAACAGCGTGCTTGAGTTTGCCGGAACCGAGACCAACGATATACCTGCTTTTCTTGAATGGTGGGATAATGAGGGAAACAGGCGTTCCGTATCTTCTACTGAGCAGAGCGATGCCATGCAGCTGATGACAATACACAAATCAAAGGGCCTGCAGTTTAAGGTTGTTCTGATACCTTTTATATCATGGACCTTCAGGCACGAAGTACCGCCTGTATTATGGATCTATTCGGATCACAAGCTGCTGAGCAAGCTGGGTGCTGTGCCGGTGAAAATGAAGAAGGACTTTCTGGATACATATTTTGAGGGGTTTTATAAGGATGAGCTGGGCAGGGCTGCTGTTGATAAGCTGAATATGCTGTATGTGGCATTCACCAGGGCCAGGGAATGCCTGTATGCTAACCTGCTGACGGGCAAAAGGGGGAAGACAGCCGGCTCCTGCCTGTCTGATATCATTACCGGAGAAGGGGATAGGAGGCATGTGGATTTAAGAAAATACTGGGATGCTGATACTGCCACCCTGAGTTTCGGAAGCGTAGCTGCAGGAAAGGACCCTAAGGATCCCGGAACGGGCGAACTGACAGTGGGCTACCCGCTTGTTCTGGATGACAGCCGTTTGAGACTTAAACTGCACAGCAGGTCTTACTTTACCGCTAAGAGGGATGGTAGCGGCGACAGGCGTTACTACGGGCTGTTAATGCATGAGATACTCGCTTCAGTAAGGACGAAGTCCGATATAGAAGATGCAATTAATGATTATCTGAGAAAAGGTATAATAGTGAGGGAGGAATATATTGAAATAAAGGAAAAAATAATGAATGCCTTGCAGAACCCTGATGTAAGGGAGTGGTTCTCGGAAGATGTGAAAGTGAGAAATGAAAAGGACATACTGGTGCCGGGCGGTAAGATGAGAAGACCGGACAGGATAATATTTAAAAAGGATAAAATAATTATAGTGGATTTTAAATTCGGAAATGAACAGCCAGGTCATAAGTTGCAGGTGTATGAGTATAAAAAGATACTCGGGGATATGGGCTATGATAGTATTGAGGCATTCCTGTGGTATATTGACCCGTCAATAGTGGTACCCGTATAATGGAAGAATTAAGCAATAAGGATTTTCCCTGGGGTCATAAGCGCAGGTTCAATGCCTACTCCAACTATTTCAGGAAGATATTCGGGGGAAGGGTGCAGAAGCTGAGCATTGATGCAGGTTTTACCTGTCCCAACAGGGATGGCACAGTGGGAACAGGCGGGTGCAGCTTTTGTAATAATGATGCTTTCAGTCCCTCGTACTGCAATCCTGACAGCAGCATAAGTGAACAGCTTGAGAAAGGAATACAGTTTCATGCCAGGCGCTACAAAAAGCCCGTGGGCTACCTGGCATATTTCCAGTCATATACTAATACTTATGCCGGCCTTGATACCCTGAAATTGAGATACGAAGAGGCCCTGGCTTATCCCGGTGTGAAGGGTTTGATAATCGGCACCAGGCCCGACTGTGTAAGCGATGAACTGCTGGACTACCTGTCATCTTTTGCCAATGATTATTATCTGTCGCTAGAATACGGGGTGGAATCATGCTATGACAGAACACTTGAAAGAATAAACAGGGGACATGATTTTGAGTGTTCCAGAACAGCCATAGAAAAAACAGCAGCAAGGGGGATAAACACAGGTGCTCACTTTATTTTCGGCCTGCCGGGTGAATCGCGCCAGGATATGATGAATGAGGCAGGGATAATATCAGGGCTGCCGCTTAAAACTCTTAAGTTTCACCAGCTGCAGATAATAGAGGGTACGGCAATGGAAAAGGAATACAGGATGAGGCCCGAAGATTTTGACCTTTTCACCTGGGAAGAGTACAGGGAGTTTTTTATTAAATTCCTGGAAAGGCTGAATCCGGATATTATTGTGGAACGTTTTACGGGTGAATCAAGGCCCGGGATGATAAGAAATCCGGGCTGGGGCCGCTTGAGATCGGAAGAGATGGTAAGACTTTTTGAAAAGAGACTGGAGGAGCTTGATACATGGCAGGGCAGGCTGTATAAGAAAAAAAATGCGTGATGAGGATTTTTTTAAAAGATATTGCATCAAAACTGCTGGATAGCTATGGCAGCGGTCTGGCAGATCACTGTATAGTGTTTCCCAATAACCGCTCAATACTTTTTTTCAGGAAATATATTGCGGAGCTGATAGACAGGCCCCTGTTTATGCCTTCACTGCAGTCGGTAAGCAGCCTTATAAAGGGGCAGAGTGAGCTAAGGCAGGCCGAAACACTGCAGCTGGTGTATGATCTGTATACCAGCTATCTGGAAGCCGGTAAGAGCAAGGAGTCTTTTGATGAGTTTTATTTCTGGGGAGAGATGCTGCTTAATGATTTTGATGATATTGATAAGTACCTTGTTGATCCCCGGCTGCTGTTCAGTAACCTGGCGGATCTTAAGGAGATAGACCGGAAGTTCGGATCTCTGAGCGAGGAGGTGCTGAGAATAATCAGGCAGTTCTGGATTAATTTTGAGGCTTCAAATATGACAGATGAGAAATCTGATTTTTTGTCTGTATGGGAGATACTGCCGGAGGTATATTCTTCTTTCACGTACTCCCTGAGAAGTAAGGGTCTTGCCTATGAAGGGATGATACTGCGGGAGCAGGCCGGACTGGTAAGCTCAGAAGGCAGCCCGTGGTGTTCCGATACACCCATGTTCCATTTTGTGGGCCTCAATGCCCTGAATAAATGTGAAAAGGTGATACTCGGACAGCTGCATAAGGAAGGCCGGGCTAAGTTTTACTGGGATTATGACCCCTTATATGCCAATGACCCCGGTCATGAGGCCGGGTATTTTATCAGGCAGAATATATCCGCTTTCCCTGCTGAGAATGATATTAGGCAGGGAGGGTCTCAGGACTGTTCGGTCAAAGTTTATTCAGCTCCCTCCGATGTAGCACAGGCCAAGCTTCTGCCTTCACTGCTTGATGGAAAGGATGCGGGTGATGATCCCAATGAGACAGCCATAATACTGGCTGATGAGAACCTGCTGACCCCTGTGCTTAACAGCCTGCCTGAATCAGCAGACAATGTCAATGTTACCATGGGATATCCCTTATTTCAGACACCTGTCTACAGTCTGGTGCATCAGCTGCTGAGAATGCATAAAAACAAAATCGATAGTGAGGGGATGGCAGCTTTCTACTATAATGATGTTATAAATATATTGCAGCACCAGTATATAGCCTTTCATTATCCGGCTGATACCAGGGAACTTTTGAAAACCATTAAGCGGAAAAATCTTATAAGGATAGACCGGGATTCCCTGCTGTCTAACGGGCTTTTTGAAGGTATCTTTGGCAGTGATTTTAATAACAGGACATATCTCCGTGATATACTTAACTATATTATTGACCTGCTGGATACTGAGGGCGATGAAGAAGAGGTCCCCAGCTCAGTCCTTACCCTTCAGCAGGAATATATCTATAGCCTGCTTCTACCCCTTAACCAGCTTGGTAGCTTAATTGAGGATAGCGGAATGGATCCGGGTATTGAGTTGTATTCCAGGCTTATAGACAGGATGATGCGCAAGCTGATAGTACCATTCAGCGGTGAGCCCCTGCAGGGAATACAGGTGATGGGGATACTGGAGACCCGCTCTCTTGATTTTAGGAATATCATCTTCCTTTCAGCCAATGAAGCATGCCTGCCCGAATCACAATCGGGTAACTCCTATATACCATATAACCTGCGGGAGGCTTTTGGACTGCCTACAATCAGGCATTCCGATTCGATATATGCATATTATTTTTACAGGCTGCTGCAAAGAGCTGAAAATGTAACATTTGTATATAACAGCAGCACCGATGGCACCCGCAGCGGTGAGATGAGCCGCTTCCTGCTGCAGCTCAAGTATGACAGGAGCTATGATACCAGTTTTAAAGGTACAGGCTTCAGAATACTGCCGCCTGCAAAAGTGAAAGATTCAATAAAACGCACAGCAGCCATTAAGGATGCCTTTGAGTCGGCTTTTCTATCCGGCAGCCTTGCCAGGCCACTGTCGCCCAGTGCTATAAATACATGGATCAGTTGTAATATGAGGTTTTATTATAAGTATATAGCGGGCATAAGGGAAGCGGAGGAACTGCTTGAGGAAGTTGATACTCTCACCTTCGGCAATATATTGCATGAAGTGATGAAACAGCTTTATGATCCTTTCACCGGCATCGCCGTTGAGCGCAGTCAACTGGACAATATTGCTGATGACCGGGACAGGATAGCCCGGCTGGTGAAGGAGGCTTTCAGAAGCCTGTTTATGCAGGGTACCCGGACTGAAATAAGAGGCAAAAACCTGGTGGTTACCAGTATAATAGAAAAGATGGCATGGCAGATTATCATGGCGGATAAAAGACACACGCCTTTTGATATTATCTCCCTCGAAAAGAATTATCCTGGTAAGCTGGACTGCCAGGTAAACGGCAGTGAAAGAAAGGTGCTGGTGGGAGGGACCATCGACAGGGTGGATTTTAGCGGCGGTGTACACAGGGTGCTGGATTATAAGTCGGGGGGCGACAGTGTTGATATCAGCTGGCTGGACTCCCTGTTTGATTATGATTATCGAAGCAGGAACAGCGCTGCTTTCCAGACCCTTCTTTATTGCGAACTATTCCTGCAGAATAATGAAGGCTTTGACCTCAGACCGGCACTCTACCCGGTAAGAAATATATTCAGTGATGATTTCTCAGACTTTTTCAATATAAAGAAGGGTGATCATAAGGGAACCGTCAGATCATATATACCCATACGCGACAGTTTTGTAAGGGGGCTGAAGCAGCTTATATCAGATATCTTTGATCATAACAGGGATATAATAATGACAGAGGATATACAGAAATGCAGGTACTGTCCTTATAACAGACTCTGCAACAGGAAAAGTTAAATAAAAATATTTGTATATTCGGCTTATTGAAAATATTAATCCGGTGCAGCGGGATCACCAATAAAGGGTTATTGTTCACAAGCCTGACTAAAAAATAACTGAGGTTATAATGAAAAATGCAGTATATTTAAAGTAACGAAACCTGAAAAAATATGAGAAAGAGGATAAAAATACCACTTGGCGAATCAATATCTATGCTTTCAAAATATGCATGGATACGAATAAAGGAGCAGATTAGTTCCGTGGCATTTATAATTTTATACCTGGTAATTTTCCAAACAGTAATATTAAGTGTGCCCCTGGCAAATGCTGTTAGTACAGCCGGGGGAATTGCATTGGTTGTTTTTGGTCTTGCTTTTTTTCTTGAAGGACTAATATTGGGTTTAATGCCTTTAGGAGAACGTGTTGGTTTAAAAATGCCGCAGAGGGTGGGCATATCACTTATTGCTGTTTTTGGTTTAATACTTGGCTTTGGTGCCACATTGGCTGAACCTGCTATAAGTGCTTTAAGAACTGCTGGTTCTGAGATTACAGCATGGGATTCACCTTTGCTGTATATGCTTTTAGAACCTTATTCAAGCTGGTTAATACTATCAGTAGGTATTGGTGTAGGTATTGCTGTTGCATTAGGAATGTTCCGCTTTTATTATAACTGGTCTATTAAGCCGTTTATATTCACAATTATACCTGTATTGCTAATTCTTTCACTTTATGCCTATTATAACCAGAATCTAAGTAAAATTATTGGCCTGGCATGGGACTGCGGTGCGGTTACAACAGGAGCAGTTACCGTACCTCTGGTTCTTGCATTGGGAATTGGAGTTTCCAGATCCTCCAGCAAAAAACAAGGATCAAGTGGGGGATTTGGGATTATCCTTCTTGCATCGGCATTCCCGATATTAGCAGTTCTTACATTAGGAATCCTGATAAATTTTAATACTCCTGAACCGACGGATGCAAAGACTTTTTTCTCATCAGAGAACCGTGAAAACGCACTGCTCGTTTTAGGCAATGAAGATAATTTAAAAAGACATGCTTTTACACATGCAAGCCAGGAAGGCAGAACAGCTTATTACGGAGGTGATGAACACTATGAATCTGCTCTTTTGGAATTATCGGAAAATCCGGATGAACAAAATGCCATTTTTACAACAATCTCATTTAAGAACTGGATTAAAAATAAGGCTTCATTAGAAGAAAGAAATATATTAACAAAGGTAGACAAAACAGAAGCTGTAGTTGCCAGCAACGATTTTGGTCAGGTAATAAAGGAAGAATCTTTAGCAGGGATACGGGCGGTTATTCCTCTTTCATTATTGTTGTTAATAGTATTGGTTGTCCTGTTAAAAGAAAAGATACGATATAAAGATGAAGTTGTGCTGGGAATAATTTTTGCACTTATCGGGATGACCCTGCTAACTTCCGGAATTCGTTTGGGTTTGGCATCGCTTGGAGGTGAAGTAGGAGGTGAACTGCCAAGGGCTTTCGCTAAAGAAGATAAATTTATAGACCGCGTAATGATCAATAATTTTGATACTACTTTATTGTTTAAAGGTATTTCTGAGAACGGAGAGGTAAGAACGTATTTCAATATGGTAGATGATCAAAATGATATTAAGCGTGTTGAATTTAATAAAAGCAGGTTTGATCAATCAAATAAACAGTATGAGCATATCATAACACAGGCACCCCTCTTTGGAAAAAAACTTACCGTGCTGGGCCTGGTTTTGGTTCTGTTGTTTGCCTTTGGAATGGGTTTTGGCGCAACACTGGCAGAGCCGGCCTTAAATGCATTAGGCCTGACAGTGGAAAATTTAACTGTCGGGGCCATTAAACAGAAGCAAATTGTACAGATAGTATCCATTGGTGTTGGTATTGGTATAACTTTAGGTTTTGCCAGAATTTTATTTGAGTTACCATTAATATGGTTAATTATTCCGCCCTATATCTTATTGATGATATTATCCATCTTTGGAGAAGAACAATATACAGCCATGGCCTGGGATAGTGGTGGTGTAACTACCGGTCCTGTTACTGTTCCCTTAGTTTTAGCAATGGGTCTGAGTATTGGGGGTGCACTGAATATTTCTGACGGATTTGGGATACTGGCATTAGCTTCTGCCTTTCCTATTATTACTGTATTATCATACGGAATATACAAGAATGCAAAACAAAAACGTTCAATTGACAATCAAGTAAAGGAAAATACAAATGGATAAAGAGACACGCAAACCAAAAAAAAATAAGGTGTTTTCTCCTTCCAGGACAGTATGGAGAACCCAGATGGCTAAAGGTATATATACTCCTCACCGGGTGAGCCTTATTACCTGTGTTGTAAATCAATTGTTTGCAGAAAAATTAATCGACTTTTTAAAGGAAATAGAAGTTACGGTTTACGATGAAACAGGAAGAATTGTAAGAGAATATATTCGGAAACGACCATTTGGTTTACCCGGTGAAAACACCTCTTTTGAAAGCACTTCGGTAAAGATATTTCGTTTTTCTGTTCCAAGAGAAAATTCAAAATTAATTATGAATGCATTGATTCATATAGGTGAATTTCATATTTCCGGCAGGGGAACAATATTTTCGCAGGAATTGATGGAGTTCAGTAATGAACCGCCGGAATTTAACCTTGAAGCATTAACAGAGATAGTGAACAACTTTCCCGAATATGAATTGATAGACAATTTATCTTATGTTATATGCGTACTTTCAGATCCCGGAAGTAGCGAACACCTTGCTAAAATAGCCCTGGACCTTGGAATTTGTGTGCCTGTTATTACCTATGGGACAGGAAACGATATCAGGGATCAGCTGGGTTTAATAAGGATAACAATTCCTGCTGAAAAAGAAATTGTACACCTGGTAATGCCTGAACAGGATTCAGAGAGTGTTGTTAAATTACTGGTTGAACAGGGAAGGCTTGATAAACCCGGCAAAGGATTCATATATCAGACACCGGTTTCTGCGGGCTGTATAGATACCCGTATGAAAATTGGCAAACAGAAAGATGCTGCTACAATGGAGCAGATTATTGCAGCTATAGACCAATTGAAATCCGGCACATCATGGCGAAAGAGATTAGATACGGATGTGGAAAAATCTAAAATAGGCAAATCTATGAAGCCCCAGGATAATTGTGAAATTTCAATAATATCTGATGAAGAAAGGATAGATATTTTAAGGGAAACATGCCTGGAGGTAGGTGCTACAGGCGCTACTACATCGAAGGTAACTCCTGTTTTTGCAAAAAAAGAATCAATTATAACTATGATTCGAAGTGCTATAAGTGTACCTGCTCAAATTACTGATAATGTTGTTGATAAATTACTGGAAGTAAGTACGATAAAAGAAAGTAATACTGATCGTATTCAGGTTCTGGATTCACCTGCTGCCTATGTCCGCAATATTTAAAATGATTTACCAGGTCAGATAAAGGGTTCTGCCTTTGTCAGGAAGATAATAAGGTAATCAGCTTTTTGTTTTCTGTTTAATATTTCTTTGGAGATCCACCATCCTGATAGCTGTCAGGGCCGCTTCGTCACCTTTATTGCCATGTTTTCCCCCTGCACGGTCGGCAGCCTGTTGGAGCGTGTCCGTTGTGAGTACCCCGAAAATAAAAGGAGTGCTGTATTTGAGATTAAGATGGGTGATGCCCTCTGTTACGCCCTGGCATACATAAGTGAAATGGGGCGTCTCGCCCTGTATAACGCAACCCAGACAGATAAGGGCATCCACATCTCTGCTTTCTTTTAGTAGCTGTGCGGCCAGTGGCAGCTCAAAGCTGCCGGGGACATGCCCGATAAAGATATTATCATCACTGGCGCCATGTTTTTTCAGGGTGTTAAGAGCTCCCTCCATAAGTTTCCAGGTAATATCATTATTCCAGTCTGATACAACAATACCAAACTTCATATTATCTGCGGCCGGTATCTTTGAGGGGTCATATGATGAAAGATCCTTTGTCCCCATTACCTTATTACTTTAACGCGGGCTATATATTTGTCAATATTATTTCCTTCCGAGCTTTCAGGATATTCGTCTTTTATTCTCGTATATAGATCGAGGGCTTCATCATAGCGGCCCTCAGTCTCATGCAGCTGGCCTGCCTTAAACAGGTAAAGGGGGTTATAGAAAGTGTTTTCGGAGTAATTGGCGGCCCTGAGATAATACTCTATGCCTTTGTCCGTATCTCCAAGCTCCACATAGGCATCACCAATGCAGCCAATGGCTACAGGGCTGACGGATTCGTCTCGTTTTTTGAATTTTTTCAGGTAGTCAATGGCATCCTCATACTGGCCCTGCCACAGGAAGCTTACCCCTGCATAGTAGTTTGCCAGGTTGCCCGGTCTGGTAGAACCATATTCATCGGCAATATCTATAAAACCCAGGTAGTTGCCATCGCCATAAAGAGCCAGATTCATGGAATCGGCGGCAAAATAATTCTCAGCCACATACATCTGCGAAAGAGCTTCTTCCGTTTTACTGTCCAGCCTTTTATTATATATCCATACCAGGCCTACCACTACAGCTATCACTGCAAGACCATAGGTGATGGACTTCCAGTTGTTCTCAAGAAATTGTTCTGTTTTGGTCAGTGTTCCTTCTACGCCTTCAATTCCCTTTGGTGCTTCTTTATTTGATTTTGCCATTATATATTTTATTTATGCCTTTATGTCTTTTTATTAAAGCTCCGCAAAAGTAGCTTTTTTCATCTGTTTATAAAATATTTTCCCTGAAAAAAATTATTAAAACCCTTATTTGAATATACTGCTAAACAAGCTGTTGAAAAAGAAATATCCCGGTACCGATAAGATTTAGTAAATTTGTAAATAAACAAGCTGAGAAAATATGTACCTGAGCAGGCTTAATTTGTCAAACTTCAAGAACTACAGTGAGATAGATCTTGAATTCTCACCAAGGATTAATTGTTTTGTCGGAGATAACGGGGTAGGTAAAACAAATATTCTTGATGCCATACACTACCTGTCACTTACAAAGAGCTATTTTGTTAATATAGACAGTGTGAATATAAAGCATGGCGAGGATTTTTTTATTATTAAGGGGATTTTTGATAATTCCGGTGAAGAAGAAGAGGTTTATTGCGGACTTCAGAAAGGCCGTCGTAAGGTTTTCAGACGCAAGGGCAAGGAATATACACGTATATCAGATCATATCGGCCGCTACCCTGTTGTTATGCTCTCTCCCGCTGACAGCAGTATTATTACAGGGGGCAGTGAGGAGCGGCGAAAATTTATGAATAATGTTATCAGCCAGTTTAACCGCGATTACCTGAATAATATTATCAGCTATAATAAAGCTCTTAAACAGAGGAACAGGCTGCTGAAGGATTATGCTTCGGGTGGACGCTTTGACCGTGAAATGCTGATGCTGTGGGAAGAGCATATGCATAAGCCTTCTCAGATTATTTTTGACAGCAGATCAGGTTTTGTTGAGGAGATAATACCGCTTTTCCAGGAATATTATGACCATATCTCCGATGAGAGGGAAAAGGTGAGATTAAAATATAAATCGCAGTTGTCGAAGAACTCAATGAAGAGCCTTTTTGAGAGTAATATTGATAAAGACAGGATCATGCGTTATACCACTGCCGGCATACACCGTGATGATCTTGGACTTGAAATGGATGGTTTTCCGATAAGAAGCATTGGATCGCAGGGACAGCAGAAATCGTACCTGGTGGCCCTGAAGCTGGCCAAGTTTGACTATATAAGGAATAAAGGCAAGATTAAGCCAGTGCTGCTGATGGATGACGTTTTTGATAAGTTTGACCAGAAGCGTGTTGAGCAGATCATTAAGCTGGTGGCGGAAAACAGGTTCGGGCAGATCTTTATAACGGATACTCATCGCGATCGTATGCAATCTGTACTGTCAGAGATACCTATTGATTATAAGCTGTTTATGATAGACGATGGTATAAAGGAACTGGTATCAAATGCTAATAAAAAGGAAGAATGAGAAGAAGGAAGACATTGACGCTTAGCCAGGTACTAAAGGAGTACCGTTCGGAAATGAATATAGATAACAGGCTTAAAGAAGTGAGCCTGCTTAATTCATGGGAGGATATAGCAGGCAGGGCAATAGCAAAACGTACCACCAAAGTTACCATGAAGGACGGGAAGATGTTTATTTACCTTAGCTCGCCTGTTGTACGCAATGAGCTGATGATGATACGCGAATCCCTGAGGGAAAGGCTTAATGAAGAAGCCGGGGAAGAGCTTGTAAAAGAAATTGTATTACGATGAGATAAGTTCACAGGAAAAAAGCAAATACAATGAAAAGGTAGGCTGAGATATTTTTATAAAATATTTATCATTACCCTGGGACTAAAGGCTGATAATTGAAATCCCGGCCGGCATTATCCAAAATATATTGTTAAACAGAAACAATTTTTGGTGATAATATTTATGTTTTCTTATTTTTGGAATATTACGTACCCAGAAATTAAACTTATCATAAAATGAAAATCATTCTCAAACACTTTTGTCATACACCAATGGTGGTGATACTGACAATGTTATTGTTTTCACCCGTATTATCATTAGCTGCCCAGGATGCTGATAAGGAAAACTACAGTTCACCGGGTGAAGTAAATAAACGCATCCTGCAGATAAAGCAGCAGTCCGGGCAGGCAGTAAAAATCCATAAGCTAACAAGCTCTCCCGGAGGCACTGACCTTTTGATGATGGAAATTGGTAGCGGGATTGACTCAGAGTCGAAGAAAAATCCTGCCATACTCGTAGCAGGCAATATGGACGGCACCCGGCCAATATCAACCGAAGCAGCCCTCTACCTGGCAGAAAGGATTATCTCTGACAGATCCTTGTATGCTGATCTTACATGGTACATTCTGCCTATGGGTAATCCGGATGCTCATTCCAGGTTTTTTGCTGATATTCTTTTTGTTGATTCCCGCAACTTTGCCCCCTATAATGATGATATGGATGAGTTAACAGATGAGGATGCTCACAACGACCTCGATGGAAATGGTTTAATAACCAGGATGAGAGTTAAATCACCTGATGGTACATGGGTTCCTGTCAGCAGCGATCCCCGGCTGATGAGAAAGGCTGAATACAAGGATGGTGAGAAAGGTATTTATAAATTATATTATGAAGGCAGTGATGACGATGGTGATGGTGAATATAATGAAGACGGGAAAGGAGGAACAAATGTAAATGCGAATTTTCCACACCTGTTTGAGCCTTTCAAGCCCGGGACCGGTCTGTACCCCGGATCAACACCCGAAGTTTACGCCATACTGAAATTTGCTTTTGAACATCCCGAAATTGCAATGTCTTTCTCGTTCGGAAGCACCAATTTTCTTCTTAGCCCGCCGAGGGGAGGAAGAAAGGGCTCCGTGGATATGGATAAGATATCAGTGCCGGAGCAGATGGCTGAAGTGATGGGATTTGATCATACAAAGACATACACCATGCAGGAAATTATGGAAAAAGTCCAGCCGATGTTACCGGCAGGCATGGAGGTGGATGAGAGTATGATAGCTAGCTTTCTGGGTCTCGGTGCAGTGGTCAATCCGATGCAGGAAGACCTGGTTTTTTATAACAGCATCAGCGAGGAATATAAAAAATACCTGGAGGAAAAGGCCGGCAAATCAGAGCGGATGGACCCGGCCCCCGCTAAAGAGGGTTCTTTTGAATTATGGTCTTATTACCACCTTGGTGTTCCCGTATTTTCAATGGACCTCTGGGGTGTTCCCAAAAAGCTGGAAGAGAAAAAAGAAGCCAGCGGCATTACAATTGAGTCCCTTGAAAAAATGAGCTCCGACGAGTTTATTGCTCAGGGTAAAGATAAAATAAGCCAGTTTCTTAAAGAGAGTGGTGCTCCCGCAGAATTCGGTGCTGACAGGGTAATTGCCATGGTAAAAGGCGGGCAGTTTTCACCGGCGCAGATGGCAGGGATGATGAAACAGATGCCTGAGCCTGCCGGTGACACAAAAAAGGGAGATACAGGCGAGCAGGCCTTACTTGCTTTCTCTGATGAGGCACTGGGTGGTGCAGGCTTTGTCGACTGGAAACCATTCAATCACCCAGATCTGGGTGAGCTTGAGATAGGTGGTTTTACTCCATACACCGACATTAACCCACCGGCAGAAATGATGGATTCACTGCTTAATCTGCATGTTCCATTTATATTTGAGCTGGTAAAAAAGATGCCTGAGCTTGTGATCTCTGAAGTTAAGGCAGAAGCAAGGGGAGCCGGCATTTATGCTCTGGACATATGGGTGGAAAACAGGGGTTTCCTCCCTTTTTGTACCCAGATGGGTAAACGAAATAAAATACCGGCCCCGGCCATAATTACTTTAGAAGGGGAAGAAGTGGAATTTCTTTCCGGTAAAAAGCGGACTCCCGTTCACGAACTGGATGGGAAGAAGGCAGTGAAGCAAACATGGTTAATCAGGGCTGATAGGAATACCACATTAAATATTAAGCTGGATTCCAAAACTGCCGGTCATGATTCAAAACAAATTAAATTAGGAGAATAATCATGAAAACAATAAAAATATTTTCCCTTTTCACAATATTACTCCTCAGCTCTGTATGCCAGGCCCAGGAGATAAGCGTGCCGCTGAGGTTCGATCATTATTATAACTATGAACAGGTAACGGAAGCATTGAAGGCTCTTAACAGGGCATACCCTGAAATCACGAAGATTGAAGAAGTGGGTAAGAGTGAAGAAGGAAGGATAATATGGGCCCTTACAATAAACAATCCCGCAACTGGTAAAGAACTATCCAAACCAGGTGTTTATGTTGACGGAAATATTCATGGTAATGAGATACAGGCTGGCGAAGTATGTCTTTATCTTGCAAACAGACTCCTTACAAAATACTCTGATAACGAGGATATTAAAAAGATAGTCGACCGGAATGTATTTTATATAATACCCGTAGTAAATGTGGATGGCAGGTATCATTTTTTCAATGATCCCAATACTCCAAGTTCAAACCGCAGCATCCGCATAGCTATGGATGATGATCGTGACGGTTTGTTTGATGAAGATTTTCCGGAAGACCTCAATGACGACGGGAGCATTACACAAATGAGAAAAAAGGACACCCTGGGTAAGTTGAAGACCGACCCTGAAGATCCAAGACTCATGTTAGCTGTTGAACCGGACGAAACAGGTGAATGGACCCTTCTTGGTGCTGAAGGGATAGATAATGACGGCGATGGCAGGGTAAACGAAGATGCCGAGGGATATGTCGACGGCAACCGTAACTGGGGATATAACTGGGCACCGCCCTATGTGCAGCAGGGCTCAGGATATTACCCCTTACAGGGTGCTGGGATAAAAGCAATAGCCGAGTGGATGATTGCCAGGCCTAATATTATAATGGCATTTGCTTTTCACAATAACGGAGGAATGTTCCTCAGAGGCCCGTCAGTCAAGACACAGGGCGAACTTCACCCTGGAGATATACAGGTTTATGATTACCTGGGCAAGAATGCCGAAAAGATAGTTCCCGGATACAGATACCTTATCAGCTGGAAAGATTTGTATGCCACTTATGGTGATTTTACAGATTTCTGTGACAATATTATAGGTTCATATTCATTTGTTGGTGAACTGTTCCAGGTGGAAACTGAAACATATGACGGTACCCTGTTCCGCAAGAGTGAAGAACAGAGTCTCTTTGGAAGCAGTAATGAGCAGAGTCGCGAGCGCTTAAAATATAATGATCATGTTACCCAGGGTGAACTGTACCATGAATGGGAATCTTATAATCATCCGGTTTACGGTGAGATTGAGATTGGTGGCTGGTCCAAGATGAGTTCAAGATTGCCCCATGCATTTATGTTGCAGGACCTGGTACACAGAAATGCCTCCGCCGTAATATTCGCCGCAAAGCAGACACCCGATGTGAGCCTCGAAGTGTTTGAGAATAAAAAGATCGACAAAGATCTTTACAGGATAAGGGTAAGGTTGCACAATAAAGGAGCAATGTCTTCAATGCTATACAGCAGTGTCGCCAATAAACTGTATCCAAAAGACAAACTCAGCCTTTCAATTAAATCAGGCTCGGTGATAAGCGGAGGCAAACTTACAGATGTTTTCAATAGTGTGGTTGAATATAAAAAGCACAAACCTGAAATACAGTACTGCCAGGTCCCGGGCTTCGACAAGGTTGAATACCAGTTCCTGGTAAGCGGGAAAGGGAAGGTAGTGATAGATTATGAATCCAGGAAAGCAGGGAATAAGTCCGTGGAAGTGGAATTGAAATGATGTACCTGCTTATTGCATAAATAAAATCAGGAGTAGAACCTTTCGAATTCGGAAAAGAAGAAGGCGGCTTCCTTCCTGGCATTATCGGGACTATCAGAGCCATGTACGGCGTTCATCTGAACCGATGTGGCATATATTTTCCTTATGGTGCCATTATCGGCTTTCAGAGGATCGGTGTTGCCGATCAGCTTCCTGAATTCTTCGACAGCATTTTCATGGCATAGTATCATTGCAATGACCGGACCCGAGCACATAAACCTTCACCAGCTCATCAAAAAATGGTCTTTCAGCGTGCACTGCATAAAAAGTGCGTGCCTGTACCTCTGAAAGCTGTATCATTTTCATTGCAGCCAAACGGAAACCCGATTCATTGATCATTGCAAGGATGGGTCCTGTTTTCTTGTTTTTCACTGCATTGGGCTTGATAAATGCGAAGGTGAATTCATTATGCATAATCAGATATTTAAGTCAGACTATTAATTCCTATATTTGAAGATTGTTTTGATGATATGAGAAAAAACACAGGTAAATATAATAAACAATTATCGGAATTATTAAAGGCTGCCGATAATATAGTGCTGATAAGTCATTATAATCCCGATGGAGATGCCATTGGCTCCATGCTTGGCCTGCACCGTTACCTTCAGTGGCGGGGTAAATCTCCGGTGATGATCAGCCCGAATGAAATCCCCGCCTTCCTTATGTGGATGAAGGACAGTGAATCAATAATGAATGACAGGAATGCACATGATAAGGCAGCCGCATATATCAAAGAAGCTGATCTTATTATTATGCTGGATTTTAACAATATTGACAGGTCGGGAGATCTGAAGGATGAAATAAGCAGCTCAGGGGCTCGAAAAATACTTATTGACCATCATCCCGGTCCGGATGTGGATGCCGACCTGATAATATCCGAACCTTCCTTCAGCTCCACTGCAGAGCTTATCTTTACACTTATAGGGAATATTGAGGGTGAGTATTTCATTGATAAGGATTTTATTGAGCCAATTTATGTGGGTATGATGACGGATACCGGTAATTTCAGCTATGGTACATTTAACGGGGATACGCTCAGGAATGTGGCACTGATGCTTGACAGTGGACTTGACAGGAATAAGGTGTCATCCAGGATATATGATAACTTCTCTGTTAACAGGCTGAGATTGCAGGGCAAGGCTCTTTATGATAGGATGGTTTACCTGGTGGACAGCTCCTCGGCATATATTTACCTGACAAGGGATGACCTGAGGCGTTTTAATCATGCGGTTGGTGATACCGAAGGTTTTGTCAATTTACCTCTGTCAGTGCAGGGGGTTATTATGTCTGCCCTGTTTATTGAAAAGAAAGATCATGTTAAAGTATCCTTAAGATCAAAAGGTGACTTTAATGTTAACGAGATAGCGGTAAGGTATTTTAATGGAGGCGGCCACAGGAATGCTTCCGGCGGAAGGTATGACGGTACAATGGAACAGTGCCGGATCTACTTCGAGGAACTGACCGCCGGCATAAAAGAATTAAGAAAAAAATAAGCCGGCTGATATGAAAACTGTTAATTGCTGTTCTTTTTTTTTAGCGCTGTTATTTACTACAGGCTGTGGCGGCGGACCTCAGGAGCCCGCAGGCTCCGGAAGAATAAGTCCCGGACAGCTTACGGAAATCAACCGCCAGCTACAGATAAAAGACCGTGAAAGGATAATAAGGTATATTGAAAGGAAAGGGCTTGATATGAAGGAGACCGCTACCGGTTTATGGGTATCTGCAACAGCCGCTGATACGGACCGTATTGGTGATGGTGATCATGTCAGTCTTGATTATACCTGCAAGCTGCTGGATGGCACCCTGCTCTATACATCCGAAAAAGATGGGATGTTGAATTTTGAGATTGGCAGGTCGGATGTGCCTGCAGGACTTAATGAAGGTGTTAAACACCTGGATGAGGGCTCGGAGGCAACACTTATTATACCCTCTTACCTGGCTTATGGATTGATGGGTGATGATAAAAAAGTGCCCTCCAGGGCTGTTCTTGTTTATGAGATCAGGCTTGTGGATGTTAATTAGTGTATATTTGCATGGTTTTTGAGGAGAAGGTGTAGATATTTTAAGAGCAAAAGATTATTATGAGAAAAAAAATTGAACAGTTACTGGCAATATCCATTGTAATATTACTTTCAGCAGGGATGACATCCTGTGATAAGAATCAGGAGGTTCAGCTAAGTGAAGAGGAAGAAATACAGATTTTTCTGGATGACAACGATTTAGATTTTGAGCCCACAGAGAGCGGACTGTATTATATTGAGCTGATTGAGGGTACCGGACTGCAACCTGTTGCCGGTGATACTGTTACGGTGCATTACAGTGGCACTTTCCTTAACGGCCGTGTCTTTGACAGTAATATTGGACGTGAGCCTATGCGTTTTGTCCTTGGCATCGCTTATGTCATTGAGGGCTGGGAAGAAGGCCTTACATATATGAAAGAAGGAGGGGAGGCATTGCTTATTGTACCAAGCTCACTGGCCTACGGTGCTGAAGGATATTATGACATACCCGCTTATACACCGCTGGCTTTTACCATTATACTGGAAGATGTGTACCCCGGTCCCGGTCGTTAAGTGACAGGATACAGTCCCGGTAAACCCGGGACCATCTGCCATATCCTATTCCAATATTTTATCCAGTGTTATATTATTATTCTTAAAAAAGCCGGTGTAACTGGTCCACTCTTCCTCAATAAAAGTATCAATCATCTCTTCAGCCTTATCCATGGCCTCCAGGGCATCTGTCACAGATTTCTCCTGTGCATCTGTCAGGTCTTGCCTGGCTGTATAGAGAACATTTATCCCGTACATATCCCTGACTAATCCTTCCCTTCTATCAGTGAGGGATGAAATTATCTTGTTATATGCCTTGTTTACAGAATCATACACTTCTTTGTGCTGATCTGCGAAGGGCATATCATCAGATATCAGTTCATTCATCTTCGTAAGATTTTTCCTCATAGCGGTAAAGCTTGCGTATTTTTTGTTATAATCCTTGATTCGTGACTGCAGCTTATGAGCCCTGGCCCTGTTTGCTTTTATTGCCTCTATGTCGGGTTCGGGCATCCTGGGATCATTACTTATCTTAATATCAGATGATGAGCTGATACCGTTCTTAGCAATGCTGAGCCTGTAGTTTCCGGGCAGCACTCTGGCACCCCTGCGGTACCTGTAATAGCGGTTTCTTTCTCCATTATCGTCTGCTATCATCCCCGGAATCTCGGGCGGGTCCATGGTAAAGTCCCATAGTGTCCTGTTAAAGCCTTTTTTATATTCCGTTTCCATGGTTCTGATGGTATCACCCTTATCATCCAGCACATATAAGTTCAGCTTCTTGTCATCATTATTATCCATGCCTGAATAAAAAGAGATCATTGCTGCACGCGGCTTATTATCACCCTCGAACAGGGCATCCGCCCTGAAATAATATCCAGGCAGGTTCTTTGTTTCTGCCATTACTGCCTCCGGTGCCGGGAACATCACCAGCTCTTTATCAAGGAGATTCGTTTTGCTGCGCGCCATCTCCCTCAGGGGCGCTATATCGTCAATAATCCATATGGCACGGCCGAAGGTGCCTATCACCAGGTCATTCTCCCTTTTCTGCAGGGCCATATCATATGTAGATACGGTAGGATAATTCACGGTCCACTTATTCCATGTTTCCGATCCGTCAAAGCTCACATACAGCCCGTATTCCGTTCCTGCAAACATAAGGTCCGCTTCAACAGGATCCTGTATAAATGACAGTACATAGCCCCATACATCGTTATCGTCTATTATCTGCTTCCATGATTTTCCGTAATCGCTTGTACTGAACAGGTATGCGCTGTAATCACCCAGCCTGTAGTTATTTACCACAACAAATGCTTCCCCTTCATTATGCTCTGATGCTGTTACCTGTGCTATCCATGCATTTGCGGGCATACCTTTGATATTAGCGCTTACATCTTTCCAGCTTTCGCCGCCATCCTGTGTGATATGCAGTTTGCCGTCGTCTGAGCCTGCCCATATCAGTCCTTCCTTTAGCGGGCTTGGCTCTATTGCCAGAAGCGTGCAATGGTTTTCAGCTCCCGTGGCATCAATGGTGAGTCCACCGCTTTCCCTTTGCTTTTGTTTTTCGGGATCATCAGTGCTAAGGTCAGGGGAAATCTTTTCCCAGCTGTCACCACGGTCTGTGCTTTTATGCACAAACTGGCTGCCGAAATAGATAGTATTATTATCAAAAGGATCCTGGGCAAGAGCTGAATTCCAGTTAAAGCGCAGTCTTTCATCACCCTCTGCTGCCGGCTTGATACCCGTGCCGTCTCCTGTCAGCAGATCCACCCTCTGCAGGTTGCCCTGCTGCGACTGTGCATAGCAGTAGCGTGGATCACCCGGCACCGGGAGGGCATCAAAACCATCACCTCCGATAAGGAAGTCCCAGAACTCATTTATTATACCACCGTTGGTCCATGTATATGCCGGTCCGCGCCATGAACCATTATCCTGCAGTCCACCGTATACATTATAAGGCTGCTCATCATCAACAGCTATATGGTAAAACTGACCCAGGGGCAGGTTGGTTATATGTCGCCATGTCTTGCCCATATCATAAGTGATTGCCATGCCTCCGTCATTACCGTCAATCATATGTTTGGGATTATCAGGGTTTATCCACCAGGCATGGTGGTCGAGATGCACACTGGCTGCTATCTCCTTTGGAAAGGTCAGTCCACCGTCTTCGCTCACCCTCACCATTGAGAAGAGTGTATACAGCCGGTTCTCGTTTGATGGGTCAACATGGATCTCTGCATAATAGAAGGGTCTGCTGCCGATATTTTCCGTTCCCCGTTTTTCCCAGCTGAAGCCTCCGTCTGTAGACCGGTATATTGCATTTGTTTCCGATTCAACATAGGCATAAATATAATCCGGCCTGCTTCTGGCTATTGACAGTCCCATCCTACCTGTCTTTTCCGGCAGGCCTTCACTTATCTTTTTAAATGAGTCGCCGCCATCGAGACTAAGATAAAGTCCTGATCCTTCGCTGGCTGAGGTGAAAAACCATGGCCATCTCTGGTGATCCCACATGGCTACCAGTATTTTATCGGGATTATCAGGGTCCATAACCATATCGGCAACACCGGACCTGTTATTGGTAAATAGTATCTGTTCCCATGAGTCGCCACCGTTGGTGGACCTGTACAGTCCCCTTTCCTTGTTTGGACCCCAGGGGCTGCCAATAGCCCCGGCATACACTATATCGCTGTTATCTGGATTTACCAGTATCCTGTGGATATGCCTTGTCTCTTCCAGTCCTGACAGCTCCCATGTCTTTCCTGCATCCAGACTTTTATATATACCGTAGCCCCCGCTTACACTGTTTCTGGGATTACCTTCACCCGTTCCGGCCCAGATAATATCGGGGCGCAGAGGGTCGATGGCCAGGGCTCCTATTGAAGCCACTTTTTGATCGTCAAATACAGGTTCGAAATCTATACCCCCGCTGCTTGTCTTCCATAAGCCACCGGAGGCGGTTCCTATATAAAAAACTTCGGTGTTTTTATTATCCACGGCTATAGCCGTTACACGTCCGCTCATGCCTGCGGGACCAATATTCCTTGGCTTGATCCCGTGAAACAGGTCCATATTTACTTCCTGGGCCTGGCTGATAAGCAAGAGTCCCGTTAATAGTAAAGAAATTGATGCTTTTTTTACTGACATTAGTCTTAGGATTTAATTATACGAATGGCAATTTATTAAAAAGAATGCATTCTGCCCTTCACTTCAATCATGTTTAAGAATATATCAAGCAGCTGAAGGCGCGAAAATGTTCACTGTTATCAGGGCAGGCATCATCCAATAATAAAGATAGCAGGTTTCTTATTGATATCAGGCAGTCCTCTTCTTCTCCATTCATATGCCGGCAGTGTCATTATCAATTCATCAGGATGGCTTATATTGGCTGCAACACACAGGAGGCTGTTATCGCCCAGGTTTTCTGCAAGGTCCTGCAACATTTTCATATTGCGGTAGGGTGTTTCCATAAATATCTGGCTCTGTCCTTTACGGGCCAGGCTTTCGAGCTTTTTTATCTCCCTGATCCTTCCTGGCCTGTCAACAGGCAGGTAACCGTTAAAAGCAAAATTCTGCCCGTTGAGTCCCGATGACATAAGAGCAAGAAAAATGGAAGAAGGGCCGCTTAAGGGAACCACCCTGTAGCTATTCTCATGGGCTATCCTTACCAGGTCTGATCCCGGATCGGCAACGCCGGGTATGCCTGCTTCGCTCATCAGACCTGTATCTTTACCTTCCCTTATATAAGAGAACATTGCCTCAATATCAGCGGCCGGAGTATGCTTGTTGAGTAGCATAAATTCACAATCGTCGATAGGGAAGGAGGGCTCAGTCAGACGTAGATACCTGCGCGCACTGCGTATATCCTCAACAATAAAGATCCTGAGTGATCTGATGATTTTTAATACCCCTGCCGGTATTACGTAATTATAATCAGGCGATCCCAGTGTGACAGGTATAAGGTATAGTTTTCCGTTCACGGTATTGTGTTTTGCCCGAAAATACTAAAAATACCAATAAGGTGAGTGGCTGCGTTTTAAAAACGGATTTTTTTGACTTATTTTGAAGAATAAAATAGCCAGTTGTGAGAATAACATTTTTAGGTACCGGGACTTCACAGGGTGTTCCTGTTATAGCATGTAATTGTCCTACATGCCAATCGGAGGATGAAAGGGATAAAAGACTCAGGACATCCCTTCTTGTTGAAACGGAGGATCAGAATATAGTTATTGATGCCGGTCCGGATTTCAGGCAACAGATGCTCAGGGCAGGTGTTAATACTCTTAAAAGCATATTGCTTACACATGAACATAAGGATCATATCGGTGGTATGGATGATGTAAGGGCTTATAATTATATCAGCAAAGAACCCATAGATATTTATTCGGACGAGAAGGTACAGGAAGCTATCAGGAGAACTTATCCCTATGTTTTTGCCGAGAATAAATATCCGGGGGTGCCCCAGATGAACCTTATAACAATAGGGGATGAGCCCTTTCATGCAGGCAGTGTAGAGGTAGTGCCCATAAGGGTGTATCATTACAGGTTGCCTGTTTATGGTTTTCGTTTTGGGGATTTCGCTTATATAACCGATGCCAACTATATTTCAGCGGAAAACAGGGATAAGCTTATAGGGGTTAAGTATTTGGTGCTTAATGCGCTGAGAAAAGAGAAGCATATATCTCATTTTACCCTCAGGGAGGCTTTGCAGCTGATTGATGAGATATCGCCAAGGAAGGCATTTATTACTCATATAAGTCATCAGATGGGACTGCATAAGGAAGTTTCAAAGGAATTACCTGCCAGTGTTTCCCTGGCTTATGACGGCCTGGTTGCTGATGTTTGAAAAAAATATTATCAGTATTTTTTCTTTCTGTAACTTCTCTTAAGTTTTTTCTGGTATGAGTTTGAGAAGAAATATTTATTCCTGCCCAGCTGTGTTGTGCTGATATGTGAGTTCCGCTTCTTTTTGGCATAGGGATTTTGCCGTGACGCGAAGCAGGAGGACATCAGGATAGCAATAAATATGATTAGTAAGTACTTCAGGTACTTCATGGTTTTATTTGCAGTTTAATTTTTGTACTAAGTTAATTAAAAGTACAAATTTTTTAATTAAATATTAATAACAACATCTATATTTACGGATGCAGGTATAAAAAGTTATATAAAGACAGGTTTTTTTATTGAATAATCAGCTTATTATTATACATAAGAGATGAATAGATCGTTTTTTACTACAGTATTAGTGTTTTTTATATCATGGCAGGCAATTTATTGTCAGTCACTTGAGAATATCGGACTTTCAACCCGTAAGGGTTTGAATATAGAAAAGCTTATTCTTGAAAATAATGATGAACTGGGCCGTAACCTGTCCCTCCCGGTATTCAGTTTTGAGTTAAACGGCAGCTATTATCTTTCAAGTGATGTGAATGTTATTCTGGCCGGGACAAGATTTATGATGAGTTTTGATAATTCCCTGGAGGTGTCATTTACTTCTTTCGGGGGTGGTCATCCGGGATGGCGGGGCAGGATCAACTTCAGGAATGAGGGCTCAGACACTATTGATATAAGCAATGTTTTGCCTCTGGGTGAAAATAAAGATAATGTATATATCACCGGCAAAGGACCGTGGGATCTGGCAAGGGCCTACCTCCATCGTCCCGCTTATGAGCCGCTAAGAGTCATACTTCCTGATAATGCATGGGAGCTGGGTTTCACTGTCAGGGAACTGGATGAAGGATTGTCCTTTGTCGGCCTTGCAAGGAGGGGGAATAATAAGGGAGCTGTAATCAGAAGGTACAGCACCCTGCTGCCACCCGGGACTGAAGTTTCCTTTGATCTTTACGGTGATGTTTTTACCGGTAGCTGGCAGGACGGGTTAAAGCTGATGTTCAGGGACAGGTATCTGTATGACCTGGCCGGTTTTGATAACAGTATGTACGAGAGGGAGGACCTTAAATGGATAAGGAAGAGTTACCTTGCAGCCCTGCAGTTTGCCTGGGATAAGTCATTTTATGACAGGTTTAAAGGCAGCTACCGCTATGGGCAGCAGCTGAAAGAGTTTAATAAGCGTTTCGGTAAGCTTGATATATATGGTATATGGCCAACATGGCCCCGTCTGGGCGTTGATAGTCGCAACCAGTGGGACCTGTACGATGACCTGCCGGGCGGAACAGAACAGCTCAGCAATTTTGCCCTTATGTCAAGACAGGCAGGGACAAAGTTTTTTATTGCATATAATCCGTGGGACAGAAGCACCAGGCAGGAGAATCCCTATAAAGGGATGGCCAGGCTGATAAAGGAGATAGGCGCCGATGGTGTGGTGCTTGATACACGTGGCAGCTCAAGCTATGAATTACAGGTGGCGGCTGACAGTGTAAGGGAAGGAGTGGTAATGTATTCCGAAGGGATGGCTGTAACAAAGGATATGCCCGGCATAGTTGCCGGCAGGGTGCATAATGCTATTTTCATGGCACCCGAATTGAATCTCAACAGGATAATAAAGCCTGAATTTGCTATTTTCAGGGTCTGTGATGTGGGTGAGGCTCCCCTTCACCGTGAGATAGCCATCTCCTTTTTTAACGGACTGGGTACCGAGCTTAACCTGTTCAGACCCGGACGCTATCATCAGCTTGATAAAGATTATGATTTCCTGGCAGCTACATTAATGATACTGAGAGAGAACAGTGATGCCTTTCTTGATACAGACTGGGTGCCCCTTTTTGATAGCGGCCGGGACCGCTTGCATATTAACAGGTGGCAGTCAGGGGACAAAGCCATATATACAGTTTTAAATATGTATCCGGGTGGTTATAATGAACCACTGCTGAAGGTTGGGGAAGAGGATTCCACTCATTATGTGAGCCTCTGGCACCACAAAGCCCTGCGAACTGTGAGAAAAGGTGACGGTTATTATGTTAATGTCAATACCAGGCCGTATCACGATGATCTGAGAAATACGAGACTGGAAGGCAGCATTGACTGTATAGCACGTTTTCCCAGGCTGCTGGATGTTGATATAGTGAAGGATTCACTTTATATCAGCAGCAGCTTGCCGGGCTTGCTCAGGGTATGGAATACAAGACCGTCTTACAGTTCTGATGCCTTTGAAACGGAGATAGAGGATAATGTACGCCTGCATATTCCGGCTATATTTCCCGCTTATGAGGGAAAGATAATAGTGCAGCTGTTAAATGAGGATATATTGTCTGATGAGGCAGTGGTCGAATTTAAGGGAGGTGAGCCATGGCTGATAAGCGGTGTGGAGCGTACAGAGCCCCACAGCGGTAAATATCCGGATGACATGGTGCTGGTGCCTGCTGCCAGCTTCAGCTACGGGCTTTCTGCTGATGAGGATTTTATTCCATATCCGAAGAATGATCCGGACAGCATTCATAAGATTGATTCTTTCCTTATAGATAAGTACCCTGTTACAAATGAGCAGTACTTACGGTTTATAAATGAGACGGGATATTATCCCGGGGACACGCTTAACTACCTTAAAAACTGGAACCGGGGCAGGTATGAACAAGGGAAGGCTGATTATCCTGTTGTAAATATCAGTTTTGAAGATGCCAGGGCCTATGCCCGCTGGGCAGGGAAGAGGCTACCCACCGAGACTGAATGGCAGTTGGCAGCACAGGGCACCGATGGCCGTAAGTGGCCCTGGGGTGATGATTTCCACGGGACAAAATGCAATAACTCATTTGACAGGCTTACACCTGTTAATGCTTTCATTAAGGGAGAGAGTCCGTATGGAGTGATGGACATGGTGGGTAATGTATGGCAGATGACCGGTGATATTTATGATAATGGCAGTCATTATTTCCTTATTATGCGTGGGGGAAGTTATTATAATCCAAGCTCAAGCTGGTGGTATGTGAATGGGGGTCCGCAGCCGCTGGATATGACACAGATGTTATTGCTTGTGTCACCGGGCTTTGACCGCAGCGCAACGGTAGGATTCCGCTGTGTAAGGGATTTAAAGTGATTTGATCTGTCTTGCACCACCTTCAATTGTGGGAAGGTAAAAGTCGGCTGTCAGTCCGCTTGCCTCCTTATAGGCTTTAGCCAGTGTTTCAATGAATATATCTGTCTGTTCCTTCCTTACAATACTGACTGTGCATCCGCCAAAGCCGGCACCTGTCATCCTGCTGCCGGCGGTTCCGCTTATCTTTCTTGCTTCGGAACTGAGAATGTCGAGTTCAGTACCCGTCACCTCATAATCATTTTTAAGGGAGGCATGGGACTCATTCATTAGGCGCCCAAAGCCGGTAATATCACTGTTTTTAAGTGCCTCAACAGCCTGAAGAACCCTGTGGTTCTCTGTTATGACATGCCTGGCCCTTTTTCTAATGATGCTGTCAGGTATCAGCTCATCCAGCAGCTGAATATCATCAATGTCCAGCTCACTCAGGTGATCTATATTTAATTTTTTGTTCAGGTAGCTTACGGCCTTCTCACATTCAGACCTTCTCTCGTTATATTTTGAGTCGGTAAGTCCCCTTCTTTTATTTGTATTGCTTATAATAAGCCGGTAATCATCAAGCACAAATGGCACTTCTTCATAATCAAGATTATCGCAGTTGAGAAGTATGGCTTTGTCTTTACGACCCATACCAACTGCAAACTGGTCCATTATGCCGCAGTTCATACCAACAAATGTGTTTTCGGCCTCCTGGCTGAGCTTGATAAGCTCAAGACTTGTCAGCTTATTACCGCTTAGCCGGTTTACAGCAATGGCAGTGGCCATTTCTATTGATGCCGATGATGATAGTCCCGCCCCATTGGGTATGTCACCGTAGAAAAGCATTTCCATGCCTCCGGGTGATATACCTCTCTCAATAAAACCTGCTATTACGCCCAGGGGATAATTGATCCAGCGGCCCTCGCTGTCTTTCTCAATATTATCTATGCTCAGGGATGCTGAGAACTCAAAATTCAGGGTGTTAAGAAGGAGGCGTTTATCCTTCCTTGTCCTGATAAGCAGGTAGGTGCCATAATTCAGGGCACAGGGGAATACAAAGCCGTTATTATAATCTGTATGCTCACCGATAAGGTTTACCCTGCCCGGACTGAAAAAAATAACAGGATCATCCGTCCTGTTACCATATAGTTTAAAAAACTCTTCCTTAAGATGCGAAAGATCCATACTATACCTTAATCTTTTTTTCTATTTCAGTTATCTGGCTCCTGAAATGCTTATCTGTGTCAATCAGGTTATTGACTGTCTTGCAGGCATGCAACACTGTGGCATGGTCCTTACCACCTATCTGGGATCCTATACTTGCCAGGGATGCTTTTGTCAGGCTTTTGCTGAAGAACATGGATACCTGCCTGGCCTGAACAATCTCTCTCTTCCTTGTCTTGCTCTGCATCAGGTCTATAGGTATCCTGTAATAATCGCAGACAATTTTCTGGATAAAATCGATTGTGATCTCCCTGGTTGTATGCTTGACAAGCTTGTCTATCATCTGTCTTGCCAGCTCCAGGGTTATTTCCTTCCTGTTAAGCGTTGACTGGGCATAGAGTGAGATAAGCACTGCCTCCAGCTCTCTTATATTATTGCTAATATTGGCAGCCAGGTACTCAAATATTTCATCATCAAGCACAATACCATCGTTATAGGCTTTCTTCTTGAGTATGGCCAGCCTTGTTTCGTAGTCAGGTTTCTGCAGATCGGCCAGCAGGCCCCACTTAAACCTTGACAGCAGCCTCTGCTCCATGCCCTGCAGCTCTACGGGCGGACGGTCACAGGTGAGTATCAGTTGTTTGCCGCTCTGATGCAGATGGTTGAAGATATGAAAGAAGGTATCCTGTGTCTTTTCTTTTCCTGCAAATTCATGCACATCGTCCAGTATGAGTACATCTATCATCTGGTAGAAATGCAGGAAGTCGTTTTTATTATTATTTCTTATTGACTCTACAAACTGTGTCTGAAATTTATTGGCATTTACGTACAGAACAACTTTTTCCGGGAAATCTTCTTTAACCTGTATACCTATAGCCTGTGCCAGGTGGGTCTTGCCCAGCCCTGAATCACCGTATATCATCAGCGGGTTGAACGCCGTGCCGCCGGGATTACCGGCAACGGCTATTCCGGCTGAGCGGGCCAGCCTGTTGCAGTCGCCCTCTATGAAGTTCTGAAACGAATAATCAGGATTTAGTCTGGGATCAAAATGTACTTTTTTTATCCCGGGTATAACAAAAGGATTCTTTATTGAGGTCTGTGCCGCCTCATAAGGTACCGATACCGGTTTGTTTTTCAGATCTGTTTTATTGCTGGATGGATATTTGACCGTATATGGCTTGCCGTTTGAGAACTGTGTGTTCTCCATTACAACATTATACTCAAGCTTTGCATCATTGCCCACTTCCCTCCTGAGCGTTTTTCTAAGGACATCAATATACTGTTCCTCAAGATATTCATAAAAGAAGGGGCTGGGTACCTGGATGGTTAATACATTATTCTTCAGCTTCAGAGGTACAATGGGCTCAAACCACGTCTTGTAACTAATCGATGGTATAATATCCTTTATTATCCTGAGACAGGCTTCCCATACCTCATGATGTGATTTGTTCATGTAGATTAGTGGTTAATAAGTTTTACACAGGTCAAAATCAGTAGCAATATTTGTAAAAAAAAAAATGAAAAAAAAAATTTTTTTTGCTTGACTTTTTCAAATAAATTCTATGGTGTTAGCTGTCAACCGATTAAAATTCAAAAAAAAAACAATAATATTAAAGTACAGAATATCAGTAATATAAATGATTTTTACAAATTTCTGTCACCGATAAAGCCCACTGGATGGGGATTTATTTTTTTCGTCCGAACAGGGAAAAGTTGACATATCTGCCGGGACTGGATTTAATATCTTCAAGCAGCAGGTTTAATTGCTTAAGATTATTGGTAAGCATGATATATAATGAGTCGTCGCTGACTAAAAGACCTGCAGATCCTTCACCATTATTTATTTTTTCAAGCATTATTGCTGTCTCCCTGGCAGCCTTATTAAAATTATCGATTGAATTTTTAATTTCAGACTCTGACAGATCGCCTGTTAGCCGGTTTATATTACTGATTGTTGTATCAATGGCGACGGTGTTTTTATCCAGCATGGCAGTGAAATTGTCCAGTCCTTTAATAATACTGTTCAGGTTATCGGCTGAACCTTCAATCAGGGTATCCAGTTTATAGCTTACATTTTCAATATGTTCAGAACTCTTCAATATGTTTCTTCCAAACTCATCCGTGAAGATACTGTTTATTGCTGTCAGCAGGGAGTCAATACCAGCTATCAAAGGGTCGGCACTGTTAATAAGGGGTGACAGTTCATCGCCCAGCCTGTTTATTATGCCTCTGTCCACCCGTGATTTTATTGTGTCCCCGTCAACATGAAAGCCCGTGCTTTCCGCCATCCTGAGGCGTATTTTCATTCCGCCCAGCACTGTTTCCGGTGTTATCTCCGCTACTGTGCCCAGGGGCAGCTTATATCCGCTGCTAATGCCAATATTCACAATCAGTTTGCCCGAGCCATCATTGATAAACCTTATATCCCTCACAATACCTGCCTTATAGCCGTTAATCTCTACCGGACTCGATTCTTCAAGTCCGGCTATATCCTGATAAACTGCATAATAACTGTCATTACTGTTGAACAGGTTATTCCCTTTAAGAAAGTTAAACAGCCATATAAATATAATAATGGTGAGGACAGCGGCCAGGCCTATAATAATCTCTTTTGACAGATTCTTCATAATACTCTTATTTCCGTGTTTGTTCAATAGCCTCCTGCAGGGGCATGATTTCAAGGTTTTTAACAGCTATTACAAAGGCATCAGGAAACCTGGTGCTCAGCGCCTTTCTTCTCTCGGCCGCTTCACTGTAAGTGCTGTAACTGCCGGTTGCATATTTATAATATTTCCCGGACACTATCTCTGTTATTTCTTCCAGTCCCCTGAATTCTTCAGGCATTTCTTCCTTCTTGCCGGATGATGTAGCCAGCTGCACCATAAATAATATCTTGTCATCATCATTTTCACTTACCCGTGTTGTACTGAAATCACTTTTCTGGTCTATGGCCATCTTATAATCTCTGAAAGCCCTGAAGATGGCTGAAGCAATGTAATCCTGTCCCTGCTCTGACAAAAGAAAGCGTTCATCCTGTTGATTGGTAAGAAAACCTGCTTCCACAAGCACACTTGGCATTGTTGTTTGCCAGAGCACCAGCAGCCCTGCCTGCTTTACCCCCCGGTCGCTCAAGCCCACACGTGTCCTGAACTGGTCCTGTATATAATTAGCAAAATTAAGACTCTGTTCAAGATAGATATTCTGCATCAGCGAGAAGATAATAAATGACTCTGATGAGCTGGGGTCGTATCCCTGGTATCTTGTAGTGTAGTCCTCCTCAAGTGTTATCACCGAGTTTTCCTTCATGGCCACTTCAAGGTTTCCCTGGTCTTTATGTATACCCATCACAAATGTTTCCGAGCCTTTTATCCTTCCGTCCCTGAACCCGTTGCAATGTATTGAAATAAAAAGGTCGGCCTGCGCCTTGTTGGCTATCTCGGCCCTTTTATATAATTCAACAAATTCATCATCTGTCCTGGTGTATATCACTTTTACGTCTTCCAGAAGTTCATTGATATATTTACCTGTTTTAAGAGCTATTTTAAGTACAATGTCTTTTTCCCTGCTTTTACGGCCCACGGCGCCGGAGTCTTTGCCTCCGTGTCCCGCGTCAATAACAACCACCCATTCATTTTTGATATTCCGGGGTTTATCAGCATTTGTTCCCGATGTGAGAGGCATTAATAAACCGGCCGTCAGCACTATAATACAGGCCCTGCAGAATATGGTATAATGTTTGTATTTTTTAATCATGCTCTTCATGCTATGAAGATGATTTTAATTAGTTTTACTCCGTTTTAAACAACAATACAAAAATAGTACTAAACTTATATACTATTTCAGCGAAAAAGATACATATTATCCTCATAAGTGCTTTTTTATCAACATTACTGTATGGACAGGAGACTCAAAGAGTGCCTGATTCCCTGATGTCTGTCATTGATACCGCTGTATATATGCAGGATACACTGCGCACTGACACTCTTGCAGCCGACACCACACATCTAAGGAGAATAACAGTGTCACCTGATGCGGTGGATATGCCCATAGTGTACAATGCCGTTGATACCCAGTACTATGATATGAGGGAGCAGAAGGTATATATGGTGAATAATGCCTCGGCTGTTTATGGTGATATAAGCCTTAAAGCCTATCATATGGTTATGGACCTCAATAAGGGGGAAGTGTATGCCTACGGACGAATCGATTCAACCGGCAGGCTTGTTGATATACCGCAGTTTAAGGATGGGGATGAAGAGTTTGAGGCAGACACGCTTACCTATAATTTTAAAACCAAAAGGGCAATAATAAGGAATATAGTTACAGAGGAAGAGGAAGGTTTTTTACACAGCGAGATTACCAAGCGCCATGATGATGGGTCATTGCATATCAAGGGCAGCAAGTATACCACATGCGATGCCGATCACCCTCATTTTTATGTACGCCTGCCAAAAGCAAAGGTCATACCCAATGAAAAGATTGTTTCAGGACCTGCCTACCTGGTGATGGAAGACATACCTCTGCCACTGATATTGCCCTTTGGCTATTTTCCGGTGCAGAAAGAGTATGCGTCCGGCATACTCATACCTAAATACGGTGAGGAGAATAACAGGGGGTATTTCCTTAAGGATCTGGGTTATTATTTTGCAATAAGTGATTATATGGATCTCCAGTTTACAGGAGACCTGTACACTAACGGTACATGGAGGCTCACTGGTGCAAGCAATTACAGAAAAAGGTATAAGTATAATGGGAATTTCAGCCTTAATTATGCGAATAATGTAACGGGCTTCAAGGGACTGGAGAATTACAGTCAAAGCAGTAACTATTCGATACGATGGACCCATTCGCAGGATGCCAAGGCCAGGCCCGGAACACGTTTTTCCGCCAGTGTCAATATGAGCTCTTCTGGTTTTGACAGGGAGAACAGTTATAATGTACAGGATCATGTCAGGACCACCAAGCAGTCGAGCATAAGCTATACAAAGACCTGGGCTGGCACCCCTTTTAACTTCTCCTCAAGTTTTAACCACAGCCAGAACTCATCATCAAACACAGTAAGCCTCAATCTGCCCAAGATAAGCTTTGGTATGTCAAGGATATACCCTTTAAAGGTCATTGACACCGGGGGTACAACAAAATGGTGGCAGGAGATGCAGCTTCAGTACAGTGCCAACCTGGATAACAGGATATCATCCACCGACGACAAGATGTTCAGCAGCGAGATGTTTGAGGATATGAGGAACGGTTTTCAGCACAATATACCCATAAGCATACCCATCAGGCCTTTTAATAATTTTTCCATATCACCCAGTCTGAGATACTCAGGAGTGCTGTTTACAGAAAGGACCATTAAAAGATGGGATCCCAATTATTATGATCCGCAGGCGGATGATACATTAAGCACGGTAGTTAGCGAGCAGGAACAGGGTTTTTTTTACGGTCATGCAATAAACCCTTCTATAAGCGCCAGCTACAGTCCCCAGATATTCGGTACCTTCCAGTTTACCAATCCGGGTTCAAGAATAATAGCTGTACGCCATGTGATGAAACCATCGGTTTCTTTTTCTTTTGTCCCTGTTGTGGAGGGTCTTTCCTCTGATATGTACAGAGAGGTGCAAACTGATGCAGAAGGTAATACACAGGAGTATTCAATATACGAGAACGGAATTTACAGTACCCCTTCTTTATCACGAAAGAGCGGTAACCTTAATTTCTCCCTGAGCAATATCATAGAAGCCAAGGTAAGACCTAAAAAAGATACCTCTAACACAGAAAAAAAAGTTAAAATAATTGAAAACCTCAGTCTTAACACCTCATATAATATTTTTGCCGATTCATTGAACTGGAATCCCTTATCTATGACTTTAAGGACCAGGTTATTTGAGGAACTCAATGTTTCCGCCAGGGGTAATTTTGATTTCTATGCCACCGATTCCCTTTTCAGGCGCATCAATACCAGCGAATGGGCCGCCAGCAAAAGGCCTCTGAGGATGACAAATTTCAACCTGAGCCTTAATTTTGAGCTTAATAAATTATTAAAGACTTTTATACCAGATGAGAGTAATAAGGGTGGATCTTCATCCGGCAAACAGGATAGGCCTGACGGCTCATCATCCGGTATGCCAGATTCTCGCGGCGGCGCGCAATCAGGACCGGGTGGTATTTATGATGAGTATGGTTATGTTGATTTCAGTGTTCCATGGACCATGAGGGTTGCCTATAACCTTTATTACACCAAGAACAGGGAGGAACCGACCATTAACCAGAATATGACAATGAGCGGTAATGTTACCCTCACAAAGAATTTTGCTCTTACCTATTCAACGGGATATGATTTCCGTAGCAAGGATATAACAATGACAAGGATAGGCATAAGACGCGATCTTCACTGCTGGGAGATGAGCTTTAACTGGATACCTACCGGGTACCTCAAAAGCTGGGACTTTACCATACGTGTTAAAGCAAGTATATTACAGGATCTCAAGTATGAGCGCAGGAAGGACTTTCATGACAATTAATTAATTAATAAATATTATCAGCTATGAAGAGAATTATCCATACATCCTTAGCACCGGCCGCCCTGGGTCCTTACAGTCAGGCGGTTGAAGCAAACGGAACCTTATATGTATCCGGACAGGTACCTGTTGATCCCGGGAGCGGACGTATTGTTGAGGGTGGCATAAAGGAGCAGACGGAACAGGTTATGAAGAATATCTCTGCCATACTGACGGAAGCCGGGTATTCCTTTGATGAGGTTGTGAGTTCGACATGCCTGCTGTCTGATATGTCAGATTTTACGGCGATGAATGCAGTATATGAGCGCTACTACCCTGAAAATCAGCCTGCACGGGCTGCTTTTGCAGTCAGGGAACTGCCCCTGGGTGCTCTCGTTGAGATTATTAGTGTTGCAGTAAAATAATAAATTCTGAGCACAAGAAAAGGGTGCCCGGCAAGTACCCGGCACCCTTTTATCCTGAATTTAAATTTTATTACTCGGCAATAATATCAAAGTCTATCTCTGCTTTAACTTCTTTGTGCAGTTTGACAATTGCCTTGTATTTACCTACTTCTTTGACCTGGTCGCCTTCAATAGTTATCTTCTTGCGATCAATATCAAAACCTTCCTTTTTCAGGGCTTCGGCTATCTGTATGGTGTTTACCGATCCGAATATTTTACCCGAGCTGCTGGTTTTGGCGCCAATGGTAAGTTTAACATCTGAAAGCTTCTGAGCTAAGTCATCAGCTTCAAGCCTTATCTTCTCCTCCTTGTGTGAGCGCTGGCGCTTATTCTCTTCATGTATTTTTTTTGCTGATGAAGTGGCCAGTATGGCATAACCTTGTGGTATAAGGTAGTTACGGGCATAGCCGTCTTTTACTGATACTATCTCATCCTTATCACCCAGTCCGCTAACATCCTGTTTAAGTATGATATCCATTTCTATTTCCTCCTCTTTTTTATTTTAACAGATCAGTTACATATGGTAGCAAGGCCAGATGACGTGCTCTCTTTATCGACTTAGCTACTTTTCTCTGGTATTTGAGTGATGTGCCTGTTATTCTTCTCGGCAGTATTTTTCCCTGCTCATTCAAAAATTTCTTCAGGAATTCGGGATCCTTGTAATCAATATACTTGATCCTGTTCTTTTTGAAACGGCAGTATTTCTTTTTCTTGATCTCTACCGTCGGGGGCGTTAAATATCTGATTTCTGATTGGTTCTGTGCCATAATTTAGTCCTCCTGGTTTTTTTCTGTTTCTTTCTGCTTTCTTTTCTTTTCTGCATATTTCACTGCATACTTTTCCATCTTAAAGGTAAGGAATCTTATTACCCTCTCATCCCTCCTGTACTGGATTTCAAGTTTTTCTACCAGTTCACCCGGTCCCCTGAATTCTATCAGGTAATAAAAACCGGTGGACTTTTTCTGAATAGGATAGGCCAGCTTCCTCAGGCCCCAGTTCTCTTCATGAACGATCTCACCTTCATTATCGGTGATGATCTTCTTGAACTTTTGTACCGCTTCCTTCATCTGGATCTCAGACAAAACGGGAGTTGCAATGAAAACGGTTTCATACTGATTCAACATAGTTTAGTTATTTTGTAAATAATTATATAATAAAATCGGCCTGCAAAAATATAATATTTATTCAAATTTACCAATTATCTTACTGTATAATATTAGATTAAATAATTAAGAAGGATATCATTATTTCTTATATTTGTGTTTTATATGTCGTGCATCAAAATAATTTCTTAAAATGGAGAATTTTATTGTTTCTGCAAGGAAATACAGGCCTGTTAAATTTGATACTGTGGTCGGACAGGAAGCCATCACATCAACACTCAAGAACGCCATTAAGACAAATCACCTTGCCCAGGCCTATCTTTTTTGCGGACCCAGAGGTGTGGGTAAAACTACCTGTGCACGCATACTGGCCAAAACAATTAACTGCCAGAACCTTGGTGAAGATACTGAAGCATGCGGCAAATGTGAATCATGCCTGGCATTTGACAGTTCAAGGTCATATAATATTCATGAGCTGGACGCTGCTTCCAATAATAAGGTTGATGATATAAGAACACTCACTGACCAGGTAAAAATACCACCTCAGCTTGGACGTTATTCGGTATATATTATAGATGAGGTACATATGCTGAGCACCTCCGCCTTCAATGCTTTTCTGAAAACGCTCGAAGAGCCTCCGCCACATGCGGTGTTCATACTGGCTACAACAGAGAAACAGAAAATCATACCCACCATACTTTCGAGGTGCCAGATATTCGACTTTCACAGGATAACCATAGATGATATAGTCAAAAGACTGATGTTCGTTGCCGGCAAGGAAGGTGTTGAAGTGGAACAGGAAGCATTACAGATAATAGCACAAAAATCGGACGGTGCCATGCGGGATGCATTGTCAATACTCGATCAGATTGTAAGCTATACCGGTAAAAAAATCACCTATGCTGATGTAATTGAAAACCTGAATGTACTCGATTATGAGTATTATCTGAAGGCAACGGATGCATCCCTGTCCGGTGATGTCTCAAGCTCCCTGCTACTCTTTAATGATGTCCTGGAGAAAGGATTTGATGGTCATAACTTTATAGCAGGATTAAGCAGTCACTTCCGTAACCTGCTGGTGTGCAGGGATGAGGTAACTCTTAAGCTGGTGGAGGCAGGCTCCGCAATAAGAGATAAGTACAGGGAACAAACACTGAGATGTCCGCTGTCTTTTCTGTATCGCGGACTGGAAATATTATCTGCTGCCGATATTAATTTTAAGTCCAGTAAGAACCAGAAACTCCACGTGGAGCTGGCATTGATAAGACTGGCTGCGCTCAATACGGGTGCTGAAGGCCCGGGCGGAAAGACCGGGACTGAAAAGGCAAAAAATGATGAGCTAAGCCATGCAGGAAGGAAAGTAGCCAGGCCAAAAACCGGAACAGAAACAAAAACCGGAACAGAAACACAAATACAAGAAGGAACACAAACACAAACTGTATCAGAAACCCAAAAAGGACCAGGGACAGGAAAAATAACAGCCGGTGGTACGGCGAAGGCAGATGAAAGACCACAGGCATCTGCTTCACGTTCATTTTCTATAAGGGACAGCCTGAAAAAGCAGCAGGAAAAAGACAGTGTGGAAAAGGTTGATGAGAAGGCTGATGGATACGCTAAGGAGGATGATAAAGCTGCTGATAATAAATTTGGCATGGATGAACTGGTAAAGGCATGGAACAGTTTTGGCGACAGGATCAGGTCGGGTAATCCCCGCATGTCAAGCATTATAAAAGCCATGAACCCTGAAATTGAGGATGAAACCAGGATAGTACTGGAACTCAGCAATAAGGCACAAAAGGATTATTTTGACCAGAAATACAAACAGAATCTTATAAAACATCTTAGCAGTGAACTGTCTAATTCGAAAATACAGTTCCTGACCAGGGTAAGTGAAAAACAGGATGAGCAGACACCGTATACGGATGAGGAGAAATTTAAACATCTGTCCCGGAAGAATCCTTCCCTTGGTAAACTGAAGGATGATATGGGACTTGACTATGACTGATAATGGCAAATAAGCTGTCTGAAGAAATACTGGATTTTTTGATTGATAATTCCGATTCAATGATCAGCATTATCAACAGTGAGCTTAAATATGAGGATGTAAATTATTCTTTTTGCCGTAACTTAGGGAAAAACAGGAAGGAACTTATAGGAAAGAGCCCTGCAGAAATATGGGGCGATAAGACATACAGGGAAAAAATAAGGCGCAATATTGAGCGCAGTCTGAAGGGAGAGGAAGTGCAGTACAGGTCTTTCTTTGATATTTCCGGGTCCGACGGCAGGTTCTATGAAGTGACTTACAGACCCTTTAAGAGTGGTGATGCCAACCTGAATTATGCAATTGTGGAAACCAGGAATCTTGCCAGGGAGGAGGTCAAAGCCCAGGCAGAACGAGAGATGGAAGAAAAATATCACTTCCTGGAAAAACATCTGTCTTTCGGTATTTTTGCCTGCACCCGTGAGGGCTATATTACTGACGCCAATGACACATTCTATAATATACTGGGACTGGACCGGCATAGTGAAGATCAGATAAGATTCAGTGATTTTACAAGAAAGGATTTCCGTTTTTCTGAGCATATAAGTTCGGGTGAGACTGGCGAAGCCGGCACCTTCAGCCAGATTCAGATGCTTACTGCAGGAGGTAATGAGATTTTTGTCCGGATAAGCAGCTATGTGAGGGAAGACAGCAGATATGGTCATATTATAGAAGGGGCCATTGAGGATATTACAAGAGAGGTGATGCTGGAAAGAAGACTGTTCCAGGCACAGCGTATTGAGACGCTGGGAACACTGGCAGGAGGGATAGCCCATGACTTTAATACGATACTGACGACCATATCAGGATATTCAGAAATGGCTATGGAAGAGGCAGGGAAAGATTCACCTGTTTATGATTATATGGAAAGGCAGAGAAAGGCCGTACGGAAAGCCGGGGACATAATAAACCAGATGCTGCTGTTCAGTAAGCAGCATGACCATCATAATGTGGCACTGGAGCTTGATAAGATACTGGATGAGGCGGTGGATTTTATTTTGTCTTCCATGCCTTCTGATGTAAGTATTAAAAAGGATTACAGGAAAATTGAGGGTCTGGTGCACGGTGATCCTACGCAACTGTTCAGGGTCTTTATGAATATTATGACCAATGCATTGCAGGCAATGGAGGAGAATGGAGGGCTTTTGAGGGTGTGCCTGTCCATGTCATACACCGATAATGTGAGTTATGCCGATATTGCTTTCGGGGATACGGGAACTGGTATTAAATCCTCTGTTAAGGACAGGATTTTTGAACCGTTTTTCACAACCAGGGAAGTGGATAAAGGCACAGGAATGGGTCTGGCCGTTTCTTATGGTATAATAAATGCGATGGGAGGAGAGATAAATGTGGAAAGCCGGGAAGGTGAAGGTTCGGTGTTCACTGTGCGGATACCCCTGTATAAGGAACTGAAAGAACAGGAAAAGAAGGATAAGACCGGCCCGGAGAATATTATCTTAGCATATGATAATATTTACCTTAGCCGTACATTGTTAGATCCCCTTGAGCGATCAGGATATTATGTAACACTTGCTTCCACAACCCGGGAAGTGGAGAGTGTTATTGATGATGAAAGTCAGGATGCTGATGCGATTTTTATAGGAGACAGGCTTATCAATAAGAAGATATACGGTGTGCTTAAAAAAAGAGCAGCTAAGTCCGGGATAAGCAGGGTAATTATTATAAGACAAGAGGATAAAGGTGGGTATAAAGATGATTGTATTAAGGAAGTTGTTGGTTCTGAGATTATTAATGAGCCTTTAACTCTTAAAGATATACTGAATAAATTAAACTAGATACTATGGCAGGAATTTTACTTGTGGAAGATAATGATGACCTGCGCACAATGCTCAAGCAGTTGCTGGAGAAGCGGAACCATAAAATAATCGAGGCATGCAATGGAAGGGACGCTATTAAGAAGTTTAAATCAGTTATGACTGATATGGTCATTACTGATATACTGATGCCCGAACAGGATGGTATAGGGCTGATTGTGGAGCTGAAAAAGTTAAAGCCTGAATTATTCATTATTGCAATTTCAGGAGGAGGCAAAATAGGCCCGTCAAATTATCTTGATATTGCCAGGACCCTGGGTGCTGATGCAGTTTTTCCCAAACCTTTCAATGTTAACCACCTTATTGAAGAAGTTGAAAACATGACAGGTTCCTGAAAAGGTAAGGAACGGTATATTGAACCGTTAAATATTGAACCATTATACGGGGAACTTGTTAGATATATAAACCATATTATTTAACCTTAAATAAATTAATAAAATGTTGAAAAAATCAATTGAAGACCTGTTAAACAGGCAGGTTGAAAGAGAAGGATACAGTGCCATACTTTATCTTGCAATGGCCTCATGGACAGAGACAAAGGGTTACGGCGGAGTGGCCGGTTGGTTGTATGCCCAGGCCGAGGAAGAGAAGATGCATATGCTAAAGATCATAAAATATATCAATGAAAGGGATGGAAAAGCTATTATTCCTTCCTTTGACAAACCGCCTGCTGATTTTGACGGATTGAAAGTTATGTTTGACCAGGTTCTTAAGCACGAGAAATATATATCGGAAAGTATAAACGAGATAGTGGCGCTGACGGTGAAAGAGAATGATTTTGCCACTCATAACTGGTTGCAGTGGTTTGTGTCTGAGCAGGTAGAGGAGGAATCTACATCACAGGCCATCATTGATAAGCTTAATCTTGTTGGCGATCATAATCTCTATATGTTTGACAGGGATATTATGTCCATGAGAGCTGAAGGAGGAAGCGAAGAGTAAGTTTGACTTTTTAAACTATGAACTTGTATATTCTCTGGAATAAACAGGCACAGTACAGATTGTCTCATAAGAAAAATTGAGACGCTTACAAGGGATCCGGTGAGGATCCCTTTTTGCATGTACAGCCCTAAACCTATGTCCTTTGTATAAGCATATCCGGAGCTGGGATAAAAGGCTTCCCCTTTCTTTTTATTATACGGAAAAACAAGTTAATTTTGTTGCTTGAGCTATGATTGATATATTGATGGTGAAAGAGGAAAATAAGAAATGTTAATAAGATGAGTATAATAAATAAAGTACTGGGAGTTTTTCTTGGTAATAAGTATGAGCGCGACCTGAAGGAGATGTCACCTTTTGCGGATCTGGTAAAGGGTGAATTTGAGAAGCTGGGTTCGCTCAGCAATGATGAGTTGCGTTCACTTACAGTTAAGCTGAAGGAAAAGATCAGGGAATCATTGAAGGAAGAAGAGGCTCAGATAGATGTGCTCAGGAAGAAAGCCGCCGCCGAAGATGATATTGTCAGTAAGGAAAGTAAGTTCGATCAGATTGACAGTATAGAAGAAGATATTGACAAAAAGCTGGAGGTAATCCTTGATGAACTCCTGCCCCAGGCCTTTGCCATAGTGAAGGAGACAGCCCGCCGTTTTAATGATAATGAAGAGCTGGAAGTGACGGCCAGTGATAAGGACCGCGACCTGGCAGCCAGCCGGGACAGTATAGTTATAAAAGGGGATAAGGCATACTGGAAGAACAGGTGGATAGCCGGAGGTACCGAGATAGTATGGGATATGGTTCATTATGATGTGCAGCTCATTGGTGGCGTGGCATTGCATAAGGGAAGGATAGCAGAGATGGCCACGGGGGAAGGTAAGACCCTGGTTGCCACGTTGCCTGTTTTCCTGAATGCCATAACCGGGCGCGGAGTTCACCTTGTGACAGTTAACGACTACCTGGCCCGCAGGGATGCTGAATGGATGGGACCTATTTATGAGTTTCACGGTCTTACCGTAGATTGTATTGATAAGCATGAACCTAACTCAGCATCGCGCCGCAAAGCTTATATGGCTGATATAACATTCGGTACCAATAATGAGTTCGGCTTTGATTACCTGAGGGATAATATGTCAATTAATCCCGAAGACCTTGTACAGAGAAAACATAATTATTCAATTGTTGATGAGGTAGACTCAGTTCTTATCGATGATGCCCGCACACCCCTGATAATATCTGGTCCCACAGCCAAAAGCGATACACAGCAGTTTGATGAGCTGAAGCCCATGGTGGAAAAGCTGGTGGGCGCACAGAAGAAGCTGGTGACACAGGTGCTGGCGGATGCAAAGCGACATATTAATGAAGACGATAAGGAAAAAGGCGGTTTTATGCTGCTAAGGGCATTTAAGGGACTACCTAAGAACAGCGCTATAATAAAATTTTTGAGTGAGGAGGGGATGAAATCGTTGCTGCTGAAGACAGAGAATTTCTATATGCAGAATAACAGCAAGGAGATGCCCAAGGTGACGGAGGCCCTTTACTTTATCATTGATGAAAAGAACAATTCCATTGAGCTTACCGAAAAGGGTCTCGACCTGATATCCACCTCGGTGGAGAATGCAAGCTTCTTTGTTTTACCTGATGTGGGTAATGAGATAGCCGAGATAGAAAAATCGGAGCTTACGGAGAAGGAGAAATATAAGGCCAAGGATGAACTGCTGCAGGATTTTTCTGTTAAGTCTGAACGCGTGCATACAATGAATCAGCTGTTAAAGGCATATACACTTTTTGAAATAGATGTTGAATATGTTGTGATAGATAATAAGGTTAAAATTGTTGATGAGCAGACGGGCAGGATAATGGAGGGACGGCGATATTCGGACGGACTGCACCAGGCCATAGAAGCAAAGGAGAGGGTTAAGGTGGAGGCATCTACCCAAACCTTTGCCACTATAACGCTGCAGAACTATTTCCGGATGTACCACAAGCTGGCTGGTATGACAGGTACGGCTGAGACTGAAGCCGGTGAGTTCTGGGATATATATAAGCTGGATGTAATGGTTATCCCTACCAATGAGCCCATTATAAGGAATGACATGCAGGATCTGGTTTATAAAACCAGGCGTGAGAAGTTCAATGCAGCTATTGATGAGATACTTGATCTCAATAAGAAAAAACGGCCCGTCCTTGTGGGCACCACCTCGGTGGAGATATCTGAGCTCCTGAGCAGGATGCTGAATATGAAAGGGATAAAACATAATGTACTGAATGCCAAGCTGCATGCCCGTGAAGCAGATATTGTTGCAGAAGCAGGTCAGGAGGGTGGCGTTACCATTGCTACCAATATGGCTGGCAGGGGAACGGATATTAAACTGACACCGAATGTGAGAAAGGCAGGCGGACTGGCAATAATAGGAACGGAAAGGCATGAGTCGAGGCGTGTGGACCGCCAGCTGAGGGGAAGGGCCGGCCGGCAGGGCGATCCCGGATCTTCACAGTTTTATGTATCCCTCGAAGATGACCTGATGCGCCTGTTTGGTTCAGAGAGGATATCCGGTGTAATGGATAAGCTGGGTTTGCGCGAGGGCGAGATGATACAGCATCCCATGATCTCCAAATCCATTGAGAGGGCGCAGAAAAAGGTAGAGGAGAATAACTTTGGCATCCGTAAGAGGCTGCTTGAATATGATGATGTCATGAACAGCCAGAGGGAGGTGATATATAAGAGGCGCAGGCATGCACTGCAGGGATCCAGACTCAGTGTGGATATAGCCAATATGATATATGACGTATCAGAGTATATTGTAAACACCTACCATCCTGATGCTGATTATGAGAACTTCAGTATTGACCTGTTGAGGTCCTTTTCAATGGAATCACCGGTGGATGAAAAGGAATTCCTTAAGATAAACCCGGATGAGCTTATAGAGATACTTAATAATAATGTTATTGAGACCTATAAACGGAAGGTTGAGAAGATATCATCTGATGCTTATCCTGTTATAGAGGACGTGTATGAAAAGCAGTCTCATGTTTATGAAAATGTTGTGGTGCCGGTATCAGACGGCACAAAGGTTTACCAGGTGGTGACCAACCTGAAAGCAACGGTTGAGTCAGGCGGCAAAGAGCTGGCACGTTCATATGAGAAGACAGTGGTTCTTGCAACAATTGACGAGCTGTGGAAAGAACATCTCAGGGAGATGGATGAACTCAAGCAGTCGGTTCAGAACGCAACATATGAACAGAAAGATCCCCTGCTGATATATAAATTTGAGTCCTTTGAACTGTTCAAATCAATGATAGAGAGGGTAAACAAAAATGTTATTTCCACCCTGATGAAAGGACATATACCGAGTCCTGATCCTGACCAGGTAAGGGAAGCAGAGCGCAGAAGAAGAACAGATATGAGCCGTTACAGGGCATCAAAAAGCGATTATTCATCATATAGTGACAGCTCAGGGGCCGGCGGACAGTCTGATAAGTCACAGAAAGCCGAACCTGTAAGGGTTGAAAAGAAAGTGGGACGTAATGATCCGTGCCCGTGTGGCAGCGGCAGAAAATATAAACAATGTCATGGCAGGGTAGGGCCCACACCCACTCAACAGCCGCAGGAAAGCGTTTAAACAGGTTCTTTAAGCTTCAGGTCTTCTATTAATGAGCTGATCTTCGCAGAGGTCTGCCTTGAAGCAGCAGTGAGGGGCAGGCGCAGGTAATTCTGGCACAGTCCGAGATTGTTTGCTGCAACTTTGATACCGGCCGGATTACCATCGGCAAAGAGCAGGTTTATAAGCTCCATATATTTATAATGAATCTCGCGTGCTTTTATAATATTATGCTTTAAGGCAAGCTTTATCATCTCTTTCCATTCAGAGGTGAAAGCATTGCCAAGAACAGATATCACCCCTGAACCTCCAAGTGATATAAAGGGCAGTGCATTCAGATCATCACCTGAGATGGCGAGAAATTTTTCGGGCTTGTTATTGATTATTCTCATTACCTGCGACAGGTCGCCCGAGGCTTCCTTGATGCCAGCTATGTTTTTGTGGTTCCATGCCAGCTCCAGGCATGTATCAGCATCTATATTGCAGCTTGTGCGTCCGGGTACATTATAAAGAATAACCGGCACGGGGGAGGCTGCGGCTATTTCCTTGAAATGCAGCAATAATCCTTTCTGTCCGGGTTTATTATAATAGGGGGCTACAGACAGAATACCATCAATGCCTTCAAAGTCAGTGTGCATGATGGCATCCGTTACCTGCTGGGTATTATTGCCGCCCAGACCCAGAACAATAGGCAGCCTGCCGTCATTTATTTCTTTTATGTATGATGTTACAGCCTCTCTTTCGCTCTGGTTAAGTGTTACAGCCTCGCTTGTTGTACCCATTATAACAAGATAATCACATCCGCCATCAATAATATGACCTGTCAGTTTTTCAAGGGATTTAAAATCAACACTTCTGTCTGATTTGAATGGGGTGATCATTGCAACACCCAGTCCTTCGAATTTTTTCATACTTAGCTTAGCTTATTTATTATCCTCTTCCGGTGTTTATCATGTCGAGGTAGTATTTCACCTGCTCTATATAATAAGCAGTCTCATAATTATCTTCTATCTTAATTGTCATATCAAGCTTATCCCTGTAAGGTGAACAGTCAGGCCCCACCTTAAACTCAGCCCTTGAAAGCACCGTCATATATTCAGCAGGGAAATAATTATTATCATTGATATCAATAAGTATTTCATAGGGAGTGTTGATAAACTCATCGATATCTGGTGATTGTGGTATATACCACAGGTTGAGGTCACTCTTCTTAACACATTTAAGGTACCTTATGGCGGTATATTCATCGGGAAGCACCTTGTCCGGGTAATAGCATATGATGTCAGTCTGGATATTTATCTTCAGCATATCATTATAGAAAGATGCTATGCTTTTAAAATCAGCTGTATTGCTGCCATCCCACACCAGGCCTATCTTATGAGAATTACCCAGGTTATTGAATTGCTTGTTGCGCCTGACTTTTCTTTGTCGCCTTTTCAGCAGCCACCTTCCGGTAAATAAACGCATTCCTTTTAAAAGTTCCATCTTACAAACCTAATCGATTTTTAAGGAATAATAATTCCGAGAGCTATACTTTATTTAACATTTTCAGAAAATATTCTTCAGTCACCAACTCAATACCCAGCTTTTCCGCCCTTTCTCTCTTTGCAGGACCCGTATTTTTACCCGCCAGTATAAAACTGGTGTTTGAACTCACCGAAGATACATTCTTTCCGCCATATTCTTCAATCATATCCTTATATTCTTCCCTGCTGTGCTTATCAAAAACACCGGATATCACAATGCTTTTTCCTTCCAGTAAACCGGGAGCTCTTTTTCCGGTCTTTTCAGCCCGCATATTAACCCCGTACTCTTTCAGGCGCTGTAGTATCTCAATATTATTATCAGAACTGAAATATGCTCTTATGCTACCGGCAATTTTCTCTCCAATTCCAGGTATTTCGAGAAGCTCATCATATCCTGCACCGGATAATTCCTCTATTGAACTGACCCGGCCGGCTAATAATTTTGCTACCGTTTCGCCTACAAACCTTATACCCAGGGCGTAGAGAACTTTATGGAAGGGGGCTGACTTTGATTCATCAATGCCTTTTATAATATTGCCTGCCGATTTCTCTCCCATACGCTCAAGCTTTATCAGCTGTTCTTTCCTCAGTGTATAAAGGTCGGCAATATCTTTAAGCATTTTTGAGCGGTACAGCAGGTCTACCGTTTCTTCACCCAGCCCGTCTATATCCATTGCCTTGCGGCTTATAAAATGCTCTATCCTGCCTTTTACCTGGGGGGGACAGCGGTATATATTGGGGCAGTAATGGTTTGCTTCACCCGGTATCCTGCTCAGTGAGCTGCCACACTCGGGACATTCGCTTATAAACCGTACGGCCTGTGCATCCTCTGGCCGCCTGGTAATATCAACGCCCACTATCTTTGGTATTATTTCTCCCCCCTTCTCTACATAGACAGTATCATCCTTATGAAGGTTCAGTAATTTTATCTGTGCTTCGTTATGCAATGAGGCTCTTTTCACCACGGTGCCCGCCAGTTTTACCGGTTCAAGTTCGGCTACGGGTGTGACAGAGCCCGTTCGTCCCACCTGGAAAGTGACTGACAGCAACCTGGATGTGGCCTGCTCGGCTTTAAACTTATATGCTATGGCCCAGCGGGGCGACTTAGCCGTAAAGCCCAGCTTGCTTTGCTGGCTCAGGGAGTTAACCTTTATAACCACCCCGTCTATTTCAAATGGTAGTTTGTTGCGCTCCCCCTCCCAGTATTTAATATAATCAAAAATGTCATCCATACTCCTGCACAGTCTTATCTCTTCAGGTATTTTAAATCCCCATTCCCTGCCTTTCTGAAGGTTGTCATAGTGACTGTCACAGGGCAGGGATTCGCCCAGCAGGTAGTAGAGATAGCAATCCAGTCCCCGTCCGGCCACAATAGATGGGTCCTGCATCTTTATGGTTCCTGCAGCCGTATTCCTTGGATTGGCAAACAGTTGCTTCCCTTCCTTCATAAGCTCTTCGTTCAGCTTCCTGAAGCTGTCTGCCGGCAGGAATATCTCACCCCTGACAATTATTTCCTCAGGATAGTCATCACCCCTCAGCTTTATGGGTATGCTCCTTATGGTCCTGACATTATTTGTCACCTCATCACCGCTTTCGCCATCACCCCTTGTGACGGCTGAGGAGAGCAGGCCATTATTATACGTCAGGCTAATGGATGCCCCGTCATATTTCAGTTCACAGACATATTCAGGCTCACTGCCCAGCGATTTGCTTACACGCCTGGTAAAATCATGTATTTCCTCTTCGCTGTAGGTATTGCCGAGCGAGAGCATTGGATATTTATGTCTCAGTTGTTTGAACTCTTTGCTTATATCGCTGCCAACCCTCCTTACGGGTGAATCATCAGTCCTTAGATGAGGGAATTGATCTTCAAGATCCATCAGTTCCCTGAGGAGAACATCATATTGGAAATCAGATATTTGTGGTGTATTAAGTACATAATAATAATAATTATGCTCGTTAAGTTCTTTTTTTAGTTGTTCTATTCTTTGCTCTGCCTCTTTTTCTTTCATCTGTTTAAAATTACTTCGTGAGCTCGCAAGCTAGGTTCATGGTCGTTTCATTCATGCTTTGCATATATCCGGATTGTTCTTAATCCCATACTCCGCTTATTTGGGTATTACAGAATTTACATCTGCCGCTCTCAATATTATTCACTTTTATACTGTAACCTTTTCTTTCAACAAGTGTTTTCCCGCATTCAGGGCAGCTGGTATCAGATGCATGGGTTCCTGGCACATTACCGATATATACATGCTTTAACCCTTCTTTCCTGGCAATATCATATGCCTTATTAAGGCTGCTGACAGGGGTGGGGGGCAGCTGTTCCAGCTTATACAGGGGCTGGAAGCGGCTGAAATGCAGTGGTGTGTCGCTGAAACCATTGTCATACAGCCACTTGCACATCTCTCTTATTTCGTCCATATTGTCGGTATATTCCGGAACGACAAGATTTGTTATCTCCAGCCATACACCCTGATCCTTTAATGTGCGGAGGGTGTTTAAAACCGGGTCCAGCTTTCCTCCGGTGAGCTTGAGGTATGTACTATTATTGAATGATTTGAGATCAATATTGACAGCGTCTATCACCTTGCTGAGCCTGATAAGCGGCTCTTTATTGATATAGCCGTTGGATACCATAATATTTTGTATGCCCGATTGTTTTGCCAGGCTTGCTGTATTAAGCATATATTCGTAGAAGGTGACAGGCTCTGAATAGGTGTACGCTATTGACCGGCAAGCGTATTCAAGGGCGCTTTTCACCACTTTTTCCGGATTAAGATCATGGTTGCGTGTTTTATCCGGACTGGTCTGTGATATATTCCAGTTCTGGCAATTAAGACATGCCAGGTTACATCCTGCCGTGGCAATGGAGAAGGCAAGGGTGGAAGGCATAAAATGGTATAGGGGTTTTTTTTCGACGGGATCAAGGTTAAGGGCACATGGATTACCGTAAGCCATGGTATATAATTCACCATCTCTGACAATTCGGTTCCTGCAGTCACTCAGTTCACCTTCCTTAAGAACACATTCATTAGGACAGATATTACACATTATGCCCTTTGCTGTTTCTTCCTGATACAGTGCCAGCCTGTAATTTTTCTCTTTCACCTGAGCTGCAGGCATTCCGGTCAGCATATCAGGACATACAGTTATACCTCCTGCGGTAATAATACATCTCTTCAGAAAATCACGTTTCTTCATATTTCCCTTTCTGTTTATATATACAGCCTGACACCTTTTATGATCACAGTTATTATATAGGAGGCAAAATTAATAAATGCAAGTATAAAAAAGGTTGATCTGATACCCATTAAGGGCACAAGAATACCTGCAATAACCAAAAACCCAAGTGCTGCACCGCAGAGATCGGCAAAATAGATATTCGCAATCAGCTTTGAATCAGTGCTGCCGGCTGTCTTGCGCCGGTAGAAATAACCTGCCAGCACTGCCGGTATTATCACCATAATAAAAGATATAATGACGGGTATGCTGAAACTCTGAACCCTGAGTATGATACCTGATAAAAAGGCAAAGAGTATTGCAAGCAGACCGAGAACCAGCGGAGTGGCATTCAGCAGTCTTTCCCCTGTATTGTACCGGAGTGAACTGCCAAGGGCCAGTCCTGCCATTACAGCAGCTATCAGGAGTCCGGCCAGCCGGTAGAAATTGCCTGCTGTTGATTGTATAAGTATCAAAGCCAGTATCTCAGTGCCGGCCAGGTTAAGCGATGTGCTGTACATGCTCCTTGAGCTGTTATTACCTGTAAAGAACGGTATCAGTAGCAGTACAGCTATACCGGCAATAAGAGGTATGCTGTCCGTACCTGCTTTTTTCATGCTGTGCTTCTGCCTGTGGAACACCGCTACCGGTTTATCCAGTAAGTTGCCCTGGCTGCTACTGTCTATTACACTCATCAGCCGGGCGGAACCATAGCTTATAATCCTGCTGTTAAGATAATTACCGTTGACATATTTGTTATCTATATTATTTTCGTTGATGAGTGCCGGTATATCACTGTTTAAATCCCCTGATGATGCCAGCAGGTAAATGGATTCACCCTTTATGGGCATTATATTTGAAAAAACGTCATTGAGACTGCTGTATATGGCTGAGAGGAAATCTGACTCTTCACTGCTTATATAGGTGGATGCAGCACCTGCTTTAATCATAAATACACCTTCATCACGAAGTAGTTTTCTGATATCCTTAAAATACTCACGGGTATAGAAACGGTTTGTTACAATATCTCCCGGCTCAGGAAGAAGGGATAATATTATATCATACTTTTTATCAGTGTTGCGGATATAGCTGAATGCATCATCATTAATGATAATTACTTCCGCTCCTTTATAAATAATGCCGGGATCGTGGGTGGAGGCAATCAGTGCCGGATCACGCTCCACGTATGTTATTGTGTCAACGCTTTCGTATTTGAGCGCTTCCTTAACATGCTTGTCAATACCTCCTGAGATAATAAGTATATTACGGGGATTCTCATGCTGTGCCATGGCATAATGAATATTCTCTTCCCTTTCCCTTGTGTCCTGTTCATATCCGATGAGCCTGTGATTATAGAAGATGCTTTTTTCATCCTGGTATTCTGCTATGGCAATATTTCCGTACCTGGAATCAATACTGGCATTTACCTTTACACCGCCCAGCATTAAATTTCTCATAAAGGCATCCGGACCCAGAACCAGTATTGCTGTCATCAGTACCGTTGCAATTGCTGTATAAAGGCCTGAGAACCTGAATGAGCCCGACAGATAGTAAATAATGTAATATAAAAGCATTGCTGCCGTGAGTATCTGGAAATTGCCCAGTAAACTGCCTGTAACGATGGTTATCAGGATTCCTGCCGTCATGCCTCCTGTTGTTTCTATGGCAAATGAATTGCCGGCAGGGTATGATGCTTCCCTGACTGCATACCAGGAGAGACTGACAAAAAGATATCCTGAAATTATACAGAAAGGGGCCAGGGAAAGACTGGTTATTATCAGGGTGTAGACCATACCCGGTGTTACCCCTTCCTGGATAAGTGTTTTTGACAGCAGCAGGTAGATAATGAAGGAGAGGACTATGGATGGTGGCAGCGACAGGGCCAGCCTGTTAATATTCGTTTTCCTGCCTAAGCCGGCCAGGGCGGCACCCAGGGCTGATATCAGTATCCAGCATGCAAAAACGGCGCCTGCCGCAATCTCATAACCTCCTGACAGGTTCAGAATCTCCCTTAGGAAGATAACCTGGGTTGTGCCGGATATAAAACCCAGCAGAAAAAGCAGTATCCTGAAATTTATACCCTGCAGACTTTGTTTTCCCTGTGCAGGTGAGCCTTTCGGTTCTTTTTTACCGGGAAACAGGGCCTTCTTATAGTAAGCGAGATGCCATGTTAGGTGGATAATGGCGGCAAAAGAAAGTGCAATACCAAAATTCACATGCCAGTTAAGTATTTTTTCCACAGCTCCGATATTCCACTTATAGCTGGAATGAAGGGCTAGGAATATGCCTGCTGAGGCTGACACGAAGAATGTTATCAATAATACCGTGTTCCAGAATTTTCTGTGATCTCCGATTGTTATAATGCCTGTACGGCTGCCCGTGAAGGTAAGCAGGTAAAGAATAAGGGAGACTACAGCTATAATAGTAACATGATACATACTGCTTATTCCTCCCCGAAAACAAAGGCTTCGTATATATAAATATCAGCATCCTTCCAGCCTGTCCATCCCAGTCCGGCCTTATCCCTTGCTATATGCCCGAGAAAATCGGTAAGGGTCCAGTCCCGCCCTTTAGCCACCTGTGGAAGGAAGGTGCCGGATCTGTAACCTTTCTTTAAATATACTCCGTGTTTTCCCAGCTCTATCTCCTCTATGTCTTCTATCTTTTTCAGGGGGCTTAGTACCGATATTTCAATACTTATATCATCAAGCTCTTCTTTTTTCAGGGGATCGAACCTGCTGTCATTGAAAGCTGCAGCCCTGGCCATTGACTGTACCGTCTGGCAGAGAGGGTCGGGGGGCATAAAGCGGCCCACGCATCCCCTGAGCTTGCCATTTTTATATATCGATACAAAGGCTCCGAGTTCATCCAGCAGCGCGGCTGGTAATTCCGATTCCTGGCATTCCGGTTCGGCTTTATTATTGAGAATATTGTCCAAAGTCTCCCTTGCTATATTCAGAAGATAAACCTGGTCTTTGTGATTAATACTGAAGGCAGTGCTTTCACCTTTCTGAGTGCTTTCACTTACCTCAGTGTTTTCATTATTCTTAGTGCTGACACTTTGCTCAGTGCTATTACCGACAATAACAATGGCATGATATCCTACAACGCCGGAGTTATCGCCATATTTACTGTGCCCGGAATTACGGTACATAATATGTCTGAAGTCAAGCCCTGCCTCTTTTTCGGCCATATGAAGCAATACCAGTCCGGATGTCCACCCGCACATGCTGGTTGCCAGCCCTCTTATATCGCTGTCCGAATTTTTTTCCAGGGTTTTGAGAAAAGTGCCTGCATTCCCTGTCATCAATGCCTCAGCCGTAATTTTATCAAGTTCTGTAGCATCTTCAAAGGGGGGATAATGACTGAAGTCGCTGCTTATTACAAAGAGATTGTCGCCGGTGAACCATTCCTGCAGAGCAGAGGCTATCTCCCTGCAGATTTTGCTGTTATGTGTTCCGATAATAACCGGTACTATTCTGATATTCTTACCCAGGTGTTGCTGCAAGAAGGGCAGTTGTACCTCCAGGCTGTGTTCGCCGGTGTGGGCATTCCTGTGGTAGCTGAAGACCTCTGAATTACTTATCAGTTTATCTGCAATGCCTGTGTTCACCTGCACTGTTCCCAGTGGTGTCCTGTAATTACCCTGATTATAGACTGATGCCCCCGGGAAGGAAGCGCGGTGACTGGATCCTATAAGGAAAATATTATCATACTGTGCACCGCGGGGTATAGCCCCAAAAGCCGCTGCGGCCACGGTGCCTGAAAAAACATATCCGGCATGAGGAGCAATCACAGCCCTCACTCTTTCTCCTTTTTTCAGGCTGAAAGAGCTCAGTTCTGAAGCTTCATCAAAGTGCATATTCACTGTGGTAATCAATTCTGATTCAGCGGCCGGATAAAATGATCCGGCCACAACGGGTTCCCTGTCATGTGATTTTTGCTGGCCTGAAATATTCATGGTCATAAATATAGTTATCAGAAATACAAATACATATGTGCTATGCATGCATTTAAATTTTTTGTTTTGTTTATGCGAACGCTTCACCAGTTCGGATAATAAAAGTAAGAAAACTGAAGCAGAAAGTAAATACCCGTCAGGTATTTATCAGATAAGTATCAATTTTTGTTTCAGCCTGGCACCCGTGTGGTCTGTGCCGAAGATCTTAACACCCAGGCTGACGGTGGCTTCATGAACAACATCCAGAACCGGTGCTATGGCATCCTGCATATCCTGCTCCTCCATCTCATCAAACTCCTCCATATCGAAATAAAGGTTGATAACCAGAAGTTTTTCACGGTCGTTTATCTTCGACAGTATTCTGATCATGCGGGCCATCCATATTGAGGAGGCCGTGTTGAAATACATAAGATCAAAATGCAGGTTGGTCTCCTGTTTGGGAGATTTGATATATTCCTTTAACCATGATATAGCAGGTTCATAGGTTTTTGTGGCATTCTCCGGTATTGATTTCCCTTTTAATACCAGCTGGCCGTTCCGCTGATCAAAATTTATTTCCGGTGTCTTTTTAGTATCCTTGATATATAATTTCGAGATGCTCATCGGTATTTATGGAATATATATTTTTTGTCATTATGTTATTGTCAAAAGTATCTCTTTTTTTCAGACATTATTTATTGTTCGTCAAAAAGATTGGACTGTAGGTCAAATATCCGGTACATTTAGTATAAATATTAATAATAAAGGCCTGTCATTTTCCTGTAAAGCTCAATAATCATTATCAGTCCCGGTTCAGCTATAATAATATTATGCTCACTGCAATCAAAATTTCTTATCCTAAAATATATTATCTTTGCAGGCTGATACAGGATTAGAACCAATGGAAAAAAAGCTGATAATAAACCTTGAGGATGCCCTTAAAGAACTTTATGGTAAGGCTCCTGATATTTCAAAACTTCAAATCCAGGAAACGAGAAAGGAGTTTGAGGGGGATATTACCGTGGTTGTTTTTCCATTGCTGCAGTACTCGGGAAAATCACCGGAACAGACGGCCACTGATATTGGCAATTATATACTGGATACCAATCCGGGTATTGAGAGTTTTAACGTGGTAAAAGGTTTTCTCAACCTCCGGCTTAATAACAGGGCCCTTTTGCATACCTTTAACAGGCTGGTGCAATCCGGGGGAAATGAATTTTTTTCAGACAATGAAGAGGGACCGGTTACATTGATTGAATACTCATCACCCAATACCAATAAGCCTCTTCACCTCGGACATATAAGAAATAACCTGCTGGGTTATTCACTCTCAAGGATTCTAAGCTCATGCGGACACAGGGTTTATAAAACGAATATCGTCAACGACAGGGGAATTCATATATGTAAATCCATGCTTGCCTGGAAATTGTTTGGTGAGGGTGAAGCACCTTCCGACACAGGCCTCAAGGGTGATCATTTTGTGGGTAAATATTATGTTGAGTTTGAAAATGCTTACAGGAAAGAGATTGAAAAGCTTAGAGCTGAAGGATTGACGGGTGAGGAGGCTGCTGAAGGCTCCGTGTTGATGGCTAAAGCCAGGGAGATGCTGAGAAAGTGGGAGGCAGGTGATAAGGAAACGCTTGACCTGTGGACAAAGATGAACAGCTGGGTGTATGAGGGTTTTGATACTACCTACAGGGAACTGGGAGTTGATTTTGATAAGATTTATTATGAATCTGACACCTATAAAATAGGAAGGGATATAATCAGGGAAGGACTTGATAAGGGGCTGTTTTATAAAAAGGAGGATGGCTCTGTATGGGTCGATCTGTCAGGTGAAGATCTTGATGAAAAACTGTTGTTGAGGGCTGATGGCACGGCTGTTTATATGACACAGGATCTGGGTACTGCAGTTGAGAGGTATAATGATTTTAGCTTTGACTACCAGTATTATGTGGTTGGCAATGAGCAGAATCATCATTTCAGAGTACTTAAAATAATACTTGAAAGGCTGGGATATGGTTGGGCCGGAGGCATACATCATTTTTCATATGGGATGGTAAATCTGCCCGAGGGTAGGATGAAGTCCCGGGAGGGTAAGATAGTCGATGCAGATGACCTGCTGGCAACAATGTTTACCACGGCATCTGAAATGTCGGATGAGCTGGGTAAGCTGAATGATTACAGCAGGGAAGAAAAAGAAAGTATACATCGTAAGATAGGCCTTGCTGCCCTTAAATACTTTATCCTTAAGGTGGATCCAAAAAAGAATATGCTGTTCAATCCACGGGAGTCAATAGATTTTAATGGTAATACCGGGCCTTTTATACAGTACACATATGCCAGGATAAGGTCAGTGATGAGAAAGGCGGGAGGGTATTCCGGGGATAATGGAGAAAGAAGTAATGAACCGGAGCTTAATGAAAAGGAAAAGGAGCTGATAAAGCTGCTCAGCAGGTTTGAAGACATTATTGCCGATGCAGCCGAAATGCTTAATCCATCGATAATAGCTAATTACGTCTATGATCTGGCCAGGGAGTTTAACCAGTTCTACCATGATTATTCAATACTGGGAGAGGAGGACCTTTCTGTCAGGCTTTTCAGGATCAGCTTGTCGGAAATATGCGGTGAAACAATTAAACGGGCTATGTGGCTTCTGGGAATAGATATGCCGGAGAGAATGTAATAATTAATATATTTGATAAAGGAAAAACAAGGGAATAGTAATGTTTGAAAATTTAACTGACAGGCTGGAGCGATCGTTTAAACTGCTGAAAGGGCAGGGGACAATAACGGAGATAAATGTTGCTGAGACCTTAAAGGATGTAAGACGCGCACTGCTTGATGCCGACGTTAATTATAAGATAGCGAAGTCTTTTACAGATACCGTTAAGGAGAAGGCACTGGGAGCCAATGTTCTGAATGCCGTTAAACCCTCACAGATGATGGTGAAGATTGTGCATGATGAGCTGGCGAAGCTTATGGGTGGCGAAAAAACTGATATCAACCTTAAGGGTAATCCCTGTATTATACTGATAGCCGGATTGCAGGGCTCCGGTAAGACCACTTTCTCCGGCAAGCTTGCCAGTATGCTGAAAAGCAAGAACGGCAAAAATCCCATGCTTGTGGCCGGCGACGTGTACCGCCCTGCAGCTATAGAACAGCTGAAAGTGCTGGGTGAACAGATAGGGGTGCCCGTTTATACGGAAGAAGATAATAAAGACCCGGTAAAGATTGTTAAAAGAGCAGTTAAAGAAGCAAAAAACTCGGGTATTGACCTGCTTATTATTGATACTGCCGGTCGTCTGGCAATAGATGAAATGATGATGAATGAGATATCATCGCTTAAAGAAGCTGTTAACCCGCATGAGATACTTTTCGTGGTAGATGCCATGACAGGGCAGGATGCTGTTAATACGGCTAAGGAGTTCAATAAGAGACTCGATTTTGACGGTGTGGTTCTAACCAAGCTTGACGGTGACACAAGGGGAGGAGCAGCACTGTCAATAAAAGGTGTTGTGGATAAGCCCATAAAATATATAGGGGCCGGGGAGAAGCTTGATGCTATTGATATATTCTATCCTGACAGGATGGCTGACAGGATACTTGGTATGGGTGATATAGTATCACTGGTAGAGAAGGCTCAGGAACAGTATGATGAGCGCGATGCTGCGCTGATGAAGAAGAAGATAGCCAAGAATCAGTTTGATTTTAATGATTTTATCTCACAGATACGCCAGATAAAGAAGATGGGTAATGTCAAAGACCTGATGGCAATGATTCCTGGTGCAGGCAAAGCAATGAAAAACCTTGATATTGATGATGACGCCTTCATGGGAATAGAAGCCATAATACAGAGTATGACGCCTGATGAGAGAGGAAACCCGGCGCTTATTAACGGCAGTAGAAGGAAAAGGATTGCTATGGGCTCAGGAACAAGTGTACAGGAGGTTAACCAGCTTCTGAAGCAGTTCAGTGAAACACGAAAGATGATGAAGGCCGTCTCCGGTAAAGGAGGGGCGTCACAGTTGTCAAATATGCTCAGAACCAAATAATAGACGGAGCGAAATAACATTCAGAACCAAATAACAGATTATATATGTATACATTAATTGACGGAAAAAAAGTATCCTCTGATATTAAACAGGAGATTGCAGAGGAAGTAAAAACATTTAAACAGGAAAAAGGCAGGGTGCCGCACCTGGTAGCCGTGCTTGTTGGTAATGACGGTGCCAGCGAGACTTATGTTGCTCATAAGGTGAAAGCCTGTGAACAGGTAGGCTTCCGTTCCACACTTGTAAGAATGGATAGCACGGTAACAGAGAAAGAACTGCTCGATAAGGTTGATGAGCTTAATGCAGACAATGATATTGACGGTTTTATTGTACAGCTGCCGCTGCCCGATCATATCTCTGAAGATAAGGTTATTGAGGCCGTGGATCCTTCAAAGGATGTGGATGGCTTTCACCCTGTGAACCTGGGTAAAATGACTATAGGCCTGCCTTCCTTTGTTCCTGCCACCCCCGCTGGCATTATGGAACTGATAAAGAGGTATGATATTGAAACATCAGGTAAGAACTGTGTGGTTATAGGCAGGAGTAATATAGTAGGACGCCCCGTAAGCATACTGCTCTCAAAGAAAGGTGTTGATGCCACTGTGACGCTGGTGCATAGCCGGACAAAAGATCTGGAATCAGTTGTGAAAAGGGCTGATATAATTATTGCAGCCATAGGTATACCTGAGTTTGTGAAAGCAGATATGGTATCTGAGGGAGCTGTGATCATTGATGTTGGTACCACAAGGGTTAAATCCGATAAAACAAAATCAGGATGGAAGCTGAAAGGTGATGTTGACTTTGAAAATGTTGCCCCTAAATGCTCCTATATAACACCTGTTCCTGGTGGTGTCGGACCAATGACCATTGTGTCACTGCTCCAGAATACATTGCAGGCATGCAGGATGAAAAGCTGATCTTATTCTGAAAGGAGCTGAAAGTCTATACCTCTGAAATACAGGTCGTAGCCTCCCAGTCCCGATGGCCTGTCCGAGGAGAAAAGAAGGAAGGCGTTGCTGAAGTTGGAGTAGCTGGCGGCGACCGGCCTGTATTCATTATATTCGGTGTTTATTTCCGGTCCCATATTAAGCGGACTGCTCCACTTACCATCCCTGTAAACCGAATAGTACAGGTCATAACCTCCCAGTCCGCCAGGGCGGTCGGAAGCAAACATCATTATATCCTGCCTGATAAAGGGGCATTTGTCATCGTAATCGCTGTTTATGCTGTCAACAGCGCTTACACTTACAGGATCACCTTCCAGCCATAGTCCAAGCGCAGAAGGATCGTCGATGCCTGCACTTACTATATCGAAGCTGCCGTACCTGTCGCTTGTAAAATAAACAGCTGATATGTCTTTATTAAAGCATATATAGGCATCATTGGAATCACTGTTTAAAGAGCTTATTGAAACAGCCTCATCCAGTTCAGCTGAATTGCCTGTTCCCGCCGGTGAGTAGCGCAGGTACTTAAGGTTTAACACAGCTCCGTCATCTTCACTGGAGTAAAAGAAATATTCCATTCCCTCGGAGCCGTTAAAAAACCTGTACGGTCCCAGCTCATCAGATGTGGTGTTTACCTTCTGCTCTATATTTTCATAAAAAGCATCAGTTAGCATATTACTGTTAAGAGTGAAATCGGCATCTATCTGGCTGAAAATAAAATAGATTATACCCGACACTATGTCAAATTGCTCACCCTGGCTGTTCCTGTTGCTGGAAAACATAAGCGGTAGTTCTCCTGCAAACTGGGGCAGGGCAATATTAAAGTCATCATAAGATGAATTGATGCCTTCTAGATTATAGGTCTCTTCAGGGAAAAAGCCGGTATCATAATTTATCTCGGTCTCCTGCTTTGAACAGTTGCTGCCTGCGCTTATTATAAGAATGACAAGGCTTATGATATATATATAAGACGATCCTTTCATCTGATAATGTTTTAATGATTTTATTATTTCAAAAGTAAGTAAAAATTATCAAAAAAAACCGGGCGGGAACCCGGCTTTTTGAAGGTAGAATTTAGGTTAATTTAGGGTAATTAAGGGTATGAGGGTAAAAATACTATCGCCTTGAATTACTCAACTATGATGAACTGCAGGCCCAAAAGGTTGCGTTCTGTTTAAAAAAAGTGCTTCATGTTTATAAATCAGGATGCATGTAGTGTGCAGTATAATAAAATATTATAATTTTGCATGAAATATTATTAAGGGATGGAAGACGAAGGTTTCGGATATATAGAGGAGGAGATACTGGAAATAGTCAGGCGCTATGAGCGTATGCGCAATAATAATGAGAACGGTTTCTTTGATGTTGCAGAGTTTGAGACAATTATTGATTATTATCTCGAACTGAATGATGTGCACTATGCGTCCGAAGCTGCCGAGGCCGCATCAGAACAGCATCCTGAAGCATTTTCCATACAGATGAGGAAAGCAAAGGTTTTTATTGATAAAGGCAGACCGGTGGATGCGCTGAAGATAGCCAGGGTCATTGAAAAGATTGAACCAAGCAATTACGAGGTCTTACTGCTTAAGGGTGCGGCTCTGGGTATGCTGGGCGACCTTAATGGTACAAGGAAGTATTTTGATATGGCGCTTTCCATTGAAGAATCCGAAGAGGTGAATATACTGCTTAATATTGCCGGTATACTCAATAACTTAAACCATTACAGCCTGCTGACAAAGTATTTAAAGCGGCTGCTGAAGATCGAACCGGAATACAGCAGCCATCTTTATGATCTTGCCTATGCCTATGAGAAGCTGGGTGAGCTCAGTAACAGCATTAAATATTATGAAAAGTATCTTGAGGAAGAACCCTTCTCAGATAATGCCTGGTATAATGCAGGGCTCCTGTACAGTAAAAAAGGTCTGCAGAAGAAGGCGCTGGAGGCATATGATTATGCTCTTGCCATAAATCCCGATAACTATTTTGCTGTATTTAATATGGCAAATATCTACAGCAGGGAAGGCAGGTATAAAGAGGCTCTGGAAGCATATCTTCATTATCTTGAATTTGAAGAAGACAGCTCAGAGGCAATGACTTATGCAGCTGAATGTTATGAGAGGCTGGGCAGGAGAGAAAAAGCCCTGGAGCTGTATAATGAGGCTATAGATATTGATCCTGATTATTCAGAACCATGGTATGGTATAGGCCTTGTTTTACTTGCTGAGTCACCCCGGGAGAGCATAAAATATTTCAGTAAGGCAGTATCCTTAAAAGATGATGAAGCCGAATACTGGTTCTACCTGTCACAGGCATACAGCAATTGCATGAGACCGAAAGATGCTTTCCGTTCACTTATCAGGTCTGTTAATATTAATCCCTACTATAATTCTGCATGGCTGAGGATGGGTGAGATAATTATTTCCGGCCGCTACTATGGGCATGCTGCGGATATGCTTGAGAAAGGTGTTAAGATCATCGGGGATGTACATGGCATAAGATACCTGCTGGCTTCAATCTATCTTTACAGGGGTCAGCAGGACATGTTTATGATGCACCTTGAAAAAGCCCTGAATGATTCACCGGGGGATTACCGCTTTTTCCGGTCATTATTCCCGGCGCAGATGATAGATAAAAAGGCTCAGATACTTATAAACAAACGATGATATTATGATGCTTAGTTTGCCGGGCATGCCCGAAAGAAGTTCCAAACCAAGGAAGAAGGGTTTTACGATGGTAATGGACAAGGGTTTGAGCACCAGGGAGGCAGAGGACCTGATGAGCGTGGGCAGTGAATATATAGATTTCCTTAAGCTGGGCTTTGGAACATCCGTCTACACTCCTTCTGTGCTTGATAAGATTAAGGTATATGAATCAGCAGGTGTAAGAACATACCTGGGAGGCACTCTGTTCGAAGCTTTTGTCATTCGTAATATGTTTGATGAATATGTAGAGCTTGTGGATAAGCTGGGCATTACTGCTGTGGAGGTTTCTGACGGCTCCTATGAGATGGATCAGGAAGTGAAGCAGGAGTACATAAGCAGGTTATCTGAAAAGTATTATGTTCTGTCGGAGGTGGGCTCCAAGAAAAAAGATGTGATATATACACCGGAAGAGTGGGTGAAAATGATGGTTTCCGAGCTACAGGCCGGATCGGAGATTGTGATAGCCGAGGCACGGGAGAGTGGGACAACAGGTATTTATAATAATGACGGCTCCGTTAATACCATGCTTATAGATAAACTATCCACTGAGGTGGGATTCGATTCTATTTTATGGGAGGCACCGCAAAAATCCCAGCAGGCATGGTTTATCAGTCATTTCGGAGCCAATGTGAGCCTGGGAAATATTGCACCCTCTGAAATAATAGCTCTGGAATCGCTCAGGAACGGACTGAGGGGTGATACCTTCTTCACATTTCTTCAGCACGATAAATAATGTATGCGTAAGTTTAAGGATTACAGCTTGCTTTTTTTCAAGGGTATGGGCATGGGAGCCGCCGATGTGGTGCCCGGTGTATCAGGAGGTACCATAGCCTTTATCACAGGAATATATGAAGAACTGATAGTATCCATTAAGTCAGTGGATATGGAAGCCCTGAAACTGTTGCTCAGGCTTAAACCGGCACTTTTCTGGAAAAAGATTAATGGTAATTTCCTGCTGGCACTGTTTACAGGGATACTGTTCAGTGTGTTTTCGCTGGCAAGGATTCTCGAATGGTTGCTTGCCAGTCATCCTGTACTTATATGGTCTTTCTTTTTCGGCTTGATAATAGCATCGGCAATCGTTGTGATCAGAAAGATAAGGTCATGGAATGCTGCCAGGCTTTTGGCACTGCTTGCCGGTGTAATAATAATGTACTTTATTACCCGTTTTTCACCTGCCGAGACAACAGAAGCCTACTGGTACGTTTTTATTGCAGGTGCCATTGCCATATGCGCCATGGTGCTGCCCGGCATCTCAGGTGCCTTTATACTTGTTATACTGGGTAAATACCAGTTTATCCTGGCTGCTGTAAGCGAGCTGGACATACCGGTGCTGCTGGTGTTCGGTCTGGGTGTAATAGCCGGATTGCTGAGCTTTGCCAATCTTCTTTCCTGGCTTTTCAGGAAATATCATGATCTGACCGTTTCATTGCTGGCAGGTTTTATCATAGGTTCATTGAACAAGATATGGCCCTGGAAAGAAACGCTTACTGTTACAATAAATTCACATGGCGAAACGCTGCCGGTGGTGCAGCGTAATATTATGCCGCATACATACGGAGATATTACAGGGTCGGACCCTCAGGTTTTACCGGCACTGCTGCTTATGGTGGCAGCCTTTGCTGTTGTTATTGTTCTGGACAGGATAAGCAGGAAGCCTGAATAAAAGCAGAGTGATTATGAAACGATACGGGCTTATCGGTTACCCCCTCGGTCATTCTTTTTCCCGGGACTATTTTATGGATAAGTTCAGGAAAGAAGGCATAGATGCCGTATATGATAATTTTCCCCTTAAAGATTTAACTGACTTTAGAAAAATGCCTGAGCGTTATCCCGGACTGGAAGGTTTAAACATTACCATACCATATAAATCCAGGGTTATTGATCTGCTTGATGATGTAGAGGGGAGGGCCGCTGAGACAGGAGCTGTCAATGTAGTAAAGATCACAGAAAAAGGAGGGTGCTGGTTTTTTAAGGGCTATAATAGCGATATTGACGGATTTGTTTTATCCCTGCTTCCCCTGCTGGGTGAAAGCAGGGGAAAAGCGCTTGTTCTGGGCACCGGCGGAGCATCGCTGGCAGTGAGGGCCGGATTGGAAGAAATAGGGATGGAATATTCTGTTGTGTCGCGGCACAGTGAAAAAGCAGCTTATAGCTATTCAGATATTACAGATGATATACTGAAGGCATACAGGCTTATAGTAAATGCCAGTCCGGTGGGGATGTACCCGTCTGATAATGAGGCTCCGGATCTGCCATATCATGCTCTGGACAGTAATCATATACTCTACGATCTTGTTTATAACCCGGTGGAAACGCTCTTTCTTAAAAAGGGAAAGGAAAGAGGATGCATTACAAAGAATGGCCTTGAGATGCTCTATATACAGGCTGACAAAGCCTGGGAGATATGGAATGCATAAAATGTGTAATTTATGAAGTATGTGCAGGAAGTAAGGAGTGCATAAAGCATGGAATGCAGGAAGTAAGGAGTGCATAAAGCAGCTTTTCAGAAAGGATAAGGGTATTCAACAAGGCTGAGGTACAGTCCTCTGGCCGGTGCCGACATCCCGGCCTTCCCGCGGTCGCGTGCTTCAATAACTCTTACAAACTCATCAACATCCATTTTACCCGAGCCTATATCCGTCATGGTGCCCGTAATGGCCCTTACCATGTTTCTCAGGAACCGGTCAGCCCTGATAATGAATATATAGCCGCTACCGGTGATAAACCATTTTGCATGACTTATCTTACAGTTATTCGTTTTTACATCGGTATGCAATTTGCTGAAGCTGCTGAAATCGGTATACTGCATCATGATTTGCGCTGCCCTGTTCATCTCTGCAACCGAGAGGCCTCCATGCCTGTACCATGCAAGATCGGTCATAAATGGGTCTTTGTGCCTGATAATATGATATTCATATGTCCTGGATATGGCATCAAATCGGGCGTGAGCCCCTTCCGGCACCCTGTAAATATCTTTCACCTCAATATCTCCGGGCAGGTGCTTATTAAGACTGAACACCAGCCGGTCTTTTTGCTCTTCAAGGTCAGTATCTGAGTCAAAATGGGCTATAAAATAACGGGCATGCACACCGGTATCAGTCCGGCCGCATCCCGTAAGAGCTGTTTTCTGCTGCAGCAGTACCGACAGGGAGTTTTCAACCGTCTCCTGTACCGTAATGCTACCCGGCTGCACCTGCCAGCCATGATAGGAGGTACCCCGGTAGGATAAGCGGATAAAATACCTGTGTGTTTTTGCCATATACAAGTATAATGATCAGTTCTGATAAGCTGGCGTTTTAAGCTCTTACCAGAATACAGTATAAAGAAATGCCAGTATCAGTAAAATTATATAGGCTGCTACATTAAACGATTTACCTGTCTTAAAGGTTGAGGCATACAGCTTTATTCCCTTTGGATCATCGTCTTCCTTACTTGTTGTAAGGCTTACTCCCAGTATTACAACAATAGTAATAATACAGGTATAGAACATCTGGTCCATCCATGGAAGATTCATAATATTAAGCTTAAGCAGCCCGGCTATTGGTATTGAGGCTATGGCTCCTGTAATGGCGCCCCTGGAATTGGCTTTCTTCCAGAACAGCCCCACCAGGAAAACAGCCAGTATACCCGGACTCACCATACCTGTATATTCCTGTATATACTGGAAAGCCTGTTCAATATTCTGCAGCTGGGGGGCAATAAGAATGGCAATTATTAGTGCTGCGAGTCCTGCTAAGCGTCCCACCCTTACTGTTACTTTGTCTGAAGAGTTCTTATTGAAATACGGCCTGTAGATGTCCATGGTGAATATTGTAGACGTGGAATTGACCATGGAGGCCAGCGATGACACTATTGCTGCCGCCAGTGCTGCAACAACAAGGCCTTTAAGTCCGGCAGGTATGAAAGTCCCGATAAGCCATGGAAAGGCCTTGTCATAATTTGTCGTGCCATCGGCCTTGGTAAAGGCTTCCACAATTCCCGGGATAATGGTGGTACCCTCCGGCTGGGTGTACATTACATAAACAATGATACCCGGTATAACTATAAACAAAGGTATTACCAGCTTCAGATATGCTGCAAAAGCGATACCTTTCTGTGCTTCCTTCAGTGATTTGGCTGCCAGTGTCCTCTGGATAATATACTGGTTAAAGCCCCAGTAGTAGAGGTTCGCAACCCACATACCGCCTATCAGCACCCCTATGCCAGGCATATTGAAGAATTCCGGGTTATCACGTGAGAGTATCATATGGAATTTTTCTCCTGCAACATTATACACATGGCTCATCCCGTTCAGTACACCTCCGTCGGGGGTGACCTTGTTAAGTGCAATAACAGTTGTTATTACGCCTCCCATTACGAGAAGGGCTACCTGTATTATATCTGTCCAGGCCACAGCAGAAAGCCCGCCGTACAGTGAGTAGGCTGCAGCAACAAAGGCCAGTGCTATGATGGCCCATATAAGTATGGAGCCGTCACCTGTCCCGATTATTGTATCGATGGCTTTTGCCCCAAGGAAGAGTACGGAGGTTAGGTTGACAAAAACAAAGAGGGCAATCCAGAAAACAGCCAGTATTGTTTTTAGTGATTTATTAAACCTCTTCTCAACAAACTCGGGTATGGTGTATATACCTTTCTCAATAAAAACGGGAAGAAAATACTTACCCACAATTATAAGCGTGGCCGCCGCCATCCATTCATAGGTAGCTATTGCCAGACCTATGGCAAATCCTGATCCCGACATGCCTATCATCTGTTCTGCCGATATATTGGCAGCAATAAGAGAGGCTCCTATTGCCCACCATGGCAATGACTTGCTTGCAAGGAAGTAATCCTCGGCGTTCTTGCCTGTACCCTTCTTGTCGCGCGAAACCCAGAGGCCCAGAGCAATAAGACCTACTGCATAAATAACGAAGATCAGGTAATCAATAAAAGCAAAATTCCCGCTCATGTTAAGAAAGTTTTGTTTATTAATAATCAGATTCAAAATTAGCATATATTATTAATCCCCTTAAAAACTTTTTTATTTAAAATTGATTTAAATAAGCTTATAGGATTGAACTGAATCACTTAAAAAGTATCTTTAAAGTTTAGGTTCGCAAAAGGTAAATAATTAGATAAGATGAAGATAAAACGAGGTTTTGCAAGTGATAATAATGCCGGTGTGCACCCGGACATAATGAAGGAAATGGAAAGGGTTAACCGCGGTCATGTGGTTGGTTATGGGGATGACCGTTACACCAGGGAGGCAGAGGAGTTGTTCAGGATAATATTCGGGCCTTCCACTGAAGTGTTTTTTGTTTTTACCGGTACAGCCGCCAATGTGCTGGGACTTACCGGGGTGACCCGGTCATGGAATTCGGTGATCACGGCTTTCACGGCACATATAGAACAGGATGAATGCGGGGCACCTGAGAAATATACAGGATGCAAGATACTGACTGTGGATACCGTTGACGGGAAGTTAAGAAAGGAGTTGCTGGCAAAGCACCTGCATGGTTTTGACTTTGAGCATCATTCACAACCCAGGCTTGTTTCGCTTACACAGGCTACCGAAATGGGCACTGTGTATACTGTGGAGGAGATACGCGGAATTGCTGATTTTGTGCATGAACATGGAATGCTGTTGCATATGGATGGTGCCAGGATAGCCAATGCAGCTGCTGCTCTTAATTTGCCGTTTCGCGACTTCACAAGCGAAGCAGGGGTGGATGTCCTGTCTTTCGGGGGCACAAAGAACGGGATGATGTATGGTGAAGCAGTGTGTTTTCTGAAGGAGGGCTTATCAGAAGATTTTAAGTATATAAGAAAGCAGGGTATGCAGCTGGCCTCCAAGATGCGTTATATATCTGCCCAGTTCATTGCTTATTTCAGGAATGATCTGTGGCTGAGGAATGCCTCACATGCCAATATGATGGGCAGAAAGCTGGCTGAGCGCTTAAAAGTTATTGATGGAGTCAGGATAACGCAGGAGGTACATTCAAACGGTGTTTTCCTTATCCTGCCAGGTGAGGTGGCCGGGCAGCTTATGTCTGAATATTTTTTCTATCCATGGAATGAGGAGCTGTCAGAATATCGTCTTATGACCAGCTGGGATACCACTGAAGATGATATTGAAGGTTTTGCCACACTACTGGAGCAGAAGATAAATGAATATAATGGCTGAGGCTCAGGGAAGCAGAAGATAAATAACGATGAGTGGGCTCAGAGCAGCAGAAGGAAAATGGTTATAAGTGCAGAGAATCATGGCAGCAGAAGGGAGCTGTCACCATAAGAGAGAAACCTGAAACCATTATCCAGGGAATACTTATAGATGTCTCTCCAGCTGTCACCGGTAAGGGCTGCAACGAGCAGCAGCAGGGTGCTGCCCGGCATATGGTAGTTGGTGACAAGTCCCCTTGCTATACGCATCTTGTATCCGGGGACTATGATAATACCTGTCTGTGCTTCAAGCTGATCAAGCTTATTCTTATCCAGATAATCCAGTATGACCTTCAGATATTCCTGATATCCGGCAGATGTTTCGTTCTCATAAGGATACCACTGCTCCAGGTAAATATTTTGTCCCGGATCTATCTTCCCGCTGCTTATCATATGGCCTATCCAGTAAAGGCTTTCCAGTGTGCGTAATGATGTAGTGCCCACGGCAATAATCCGTTTGCCGCATATAATATTCTCTATCATGCTCCTGTCCACGCGGAAATGCTCCCTGTGCATGTTGTGGCCGCCTATTGTTTCTGTTTTTACCGGTACAAAAGTGCCGGCCCCCACATGCAGGGTTACAGTCTCTTCCTTGATACCTTTATCTCTCAGCTCTGAGAGAACATTGTCTGTAAAGTGCAATCCGGCTGTGGGTGCAGCAACAGATCCGTAGTCCCTGGAATATACCGTCTGGTAGCGTGTACTGTCAATATCTTCGTCCTCCCTGTTAAGGTAGGGGGGCAGGGGAACATGTCCCGCCATGTTAAGTATCTCGCTAAAGCACAGTTGCTTATTGTCCCAGCTGAATCTGATAACTGAATCTTTACTGTTTCTTTCAAGCTCCTCTGCCCATAGTAAGGTTTTTGTTCTCTCACCAGACAATGCCATCTCCAGCTTTTCCCCTTTCCATTTTTTCCTGTTGCCGACAAGACAGTGCCAGCTTACTTTATTCCTTGCTGCGAAGTTTTTTTCATATAAGGCTGGCTCTTTGGGTTCAAGGCAGAATATTTCAATAGCGGCGCCGCTCTGTTTTCGGAACATCAGCCTTGCCCTTATAACCCTTGTCTGGTTATAGACCATTATGTCGCCCCGCTTTAAATACCTGCCTATATTACTGAACACATCATGCCCGATCGTGCCCGAGCGGTAAACAAGCAGTCTGGAAGAATCCCTTCTGGCAAGCGGATACCGGGCAATCCTCTCTTCAGGCAGCTCATACATATAGTCTTTTATCTTTATATTTTTCGGATCATGTTTCACTGCCGGCCTTGTTTTTTACTATAAGGTGTTAAATATCAATATGCATTTATTAAGATGCACAAAAATAACTAAATTTGTTCCTGGCACTAAGGATAAATAATCAAATCAATTAATATGGCTTACAAAAGCATAAATCCTTATACAGGTAAGGTAAATAAGACATATGATAATATAAGTGATGAAGAACTTGACAATATTATTTTTTCATCATCACGTGCTTTCAGGAAATGGAGCCGCCTGGACATTGAACAGCGGCAGGATATGTTGCTCCGGCTCGCAGATATACTCGAGACAGAAAAGGATTACCATGCGGCAAGCATTACCTCGGAAATGGGAAAGCCCATCAGTCAGTCGCTTGCCGAAGTTGAAAAGAGTGTGCTGGCATGCAGGTATTATGCCGAGAGAGCCGATGAATTTCTCAGACCGCGCAAGCATTCCTCACAGGGTGGAACCTCTGTTATCAGGTTTGATCCCCAGGGCATTGTTTTTGCCATTATGCCGTGGAATTTCCCATACTGGCAGGTTATAAGATGCCTGGCACCCGCGCTGGTATCGGGCAATACTGTTTTGCTGAAACACGCATCCAATGTACCACAGTGTGCGGAGAATATTGAAAATGCTCTTATTAAGGCAGGATTTCCCGGGTCTGTATTCAGGAATCTGTTTATAGACCATAAACAGGTTTCCAGGGTCATAGCCTCCGGACATGTAAGGTCGGTAAGCCTGACAGGGAGTAATATTGCAGGTGAAAAGGTGGCTTCTGCTGCAGGCGCTAATATAAAAAAGCTGGTACTGGAGCTGGGTGGTAATGATGCCTTTATTGTTTGTAATGATGCGGATCTGCAGAAAGCAGCCGATGCCCTTATTTACGGCCGCTTTCAGAATGCCGGCCAGAGCTGCATCGCATCGAAGCGGCTTTTTGTGCATGAGCAGGTATATGCAGAGTTTCTAAGCCTTCTGACGGGACGTTTAAAATCACTCAGCATTGGCGATCCCTTATTAGCAGACACTTTTATCGGTCCGCTCGTCAACAGTTCGGCGGTTACTGAACTGGAGAGGCAGCTGAAAGAAACAGTTGATATGGGAGCTGAAATAATACTGGGTGGCAGCAAAGGGAAACAGGGTGATTGTTTCTTTGATCCCACCCTGGTTGTCAATGTGCCATGGGACAGTCCCCTTGCCAGGGAGGAGGTGTTCGGACCTGTTCTGCCTGTTTTTAGTTTCAGCGACTATGACGAGATGGTATGCAGGGTTAATGATTCGCGTTTTGGTCTGGCCTGTTCTGTATTCACTGATGACAGCAAGCTGAGAGAGAGGCTGTCTGAGGATATTGATACGGGAACAATAGTTTTTAACAGCTTTACGCGGTCTGATCCTGCTCTTCCTTTTGGAGGTGTTAAGGAATCAGGATATGGCAGGGAACTGTCAGAATACGGTATAATGGAATTTGTTAATATTAAGACGGTAACAGTCTTCTGATTGATATTTATTTAATTAATTTTGTAATGCAGCAAACCGTTCTGTCGCCTCCGCAGTAATGCCGGAGGAGGAAAGTCCGGACAACACAGAGCATCATACTTCCTAACGGGAAGATATCCGCGAGGGTATAGTGGCGTAACAGAAAATAACCGTCTGCCTCTGGCAGATAAGGGTGAAAAGGTGAGGTAAGAGCTCACCGGATCCGGTGGCGACACCGGGTGCCGTACGCGCTTATGAGTTGAAAGACCATGTATACCGGCGCTGAGGATTGCTCGTCCGATGCCGGGGGGTAGGTCGTTAAAGCCATTCAGCAATGGATGGCTTAGATAAATGACGGAAGGCCTGTCCGATTAGCTCTTTGAGCTTACAGGGCAGGTTACAGAATCCGGCTTACAGGTTTGCTGCATTATTTTATTATAAACTCGCTGTCGTCAATCTCAGTGTTAAAATCAATGCTTTCATATGTTACCCTTCCGCCGGGCTGACCGTTAATATAGGTGTTTATTGTTCTGGCCAGTATTACACCTGACGATTCTTCAAAATCTTCCATCTGCATATCAACGGTCATCTCCATACCCATCTGCTCTACCGTCATCCTTACCCGGGTGATATAAAAGGATTCCTTATCGATAAATATATACCTGTCAGCTTCAGCCATCGGAACCTTTATTTTATATGCAGCTTTCCCGTTTACCTCTTCCTCACCGATAATCTCGGCTTCTCCTGCCCTGTATTGGTTCAGCAGGCTGCTTTGCAGCATGCTGTTGTCCTTCATTGAAGAGATCTGGGCGGGGGTCATGGGAACCGGACTGGCAGATCCTGTCATAGGGTTAATGGTATATCCCCTGTCGCCGTTGACCACCTGTACAATCTCCATATCACTTAAAGAGGTAACAATCTTTATCTTGTCGGGCGACTTTTCATACATCAGCAGGTTTAGCTGCATGCCCTGCTGCATCAGCGATCCTTTTACTGTCAGTGATTTGAATTCCGTCAGTTTTTCAGCATTGATGGCATCAATATGCCTTTCGATAATTTTTTCCAGGTCCTGGGCCTGAGATGCAGTGACTGCAAACAGGAGGCCAATAATTACTAAGAGTTTTTTACTTTTCATTTTCGATTTTATTAATTATTTTACGTATTTCTGTCAGTTTATACAATAAATCATCCAGCAAGTCGAGATGCAGCATATTGGCACCGTCAGACAGGGCTCCGGATGGATCAGGATGGGTTTCAAGGAATATGCCATCGGCACCCGCTGCTATGGCAGCGCGGCCAATGACAGCTATCATTTCCGGGTCGCCGCCGGTAACACCGCCGGGCTGATTGGGTTTTTGCAGAGAATGTGTGATATCCATGATAACCGGAACACCTGTTTTTTTCATTGCCGGGATGTTGGTCATATCCACTACCATATCTGTGTAGCCGAACATATTGCCTCTTTCGGTGAGCAGAATATTATTATTGCCTGCGTGTCTTACTTTCTCAACAGCATACCCCATTGATTCACCGGAAAGAAACTGTCCTTTCTTGATGTTTACCCATTTGCCTGTTTTTGCAGCAGCAATAAGCAGGTCAGTCTGCCTGCACAGGAAAGCAGGTATCTGCAATATATCCACATATTCAGCTGCTATGGAGGCTTCATCCGGATTATGTATATCCGTTACAAGGGGAAGCTCGTGTTTTGCGGCTGTCTCCGCCAGCATCTCCAGGGCCCTGGTATCTCCAAGGCCGCTGAATGAATCTATTCTTGAACGGTTAGCCTTCCTGTATGAGGCTTTAAAGATAAGGGGTATACTGTATTTGGCAGACAGCTCTGCAGTTCTTGCGGCTACCTTATTGAGCACTTCCCTGCTTTCAACGACGCATGGACCGGCAATAAGAAAAAAGTTGCTGCTATCCTGGAATTGTATTTTTGGTATGTCTGGTATCATAAATTTTTTACTAAGTTATCACTTTAATGATAAATACTCTTATTTGTTATAATCATAATATTTCTTCCAAAGCGCACCCAGCATGTCTCTTATCTCTTTCTCCCGCTTGTTGTCGCCCGGTGAATAAAACACCGTACCGCTCAGCTCTTCGGGAAGGAAATTATCTTCCGCGAAGCTTTTTTCATATGAATGAGCATATTTGTAATCCTTTCCGTAATCGAGATTTTTCATCAGGCTGGTGGGTGCATTGCGTAAATGCAGCGGTACCGGTTTACCACCTGTCTTCCTCACTTCTTCAATGGCTTTGTCAATGGCCAGATATGCAGAGTTACTTTTAGCTGAGCAGGCAAGGTATATGGCCACTTCTGCCAGTATTATCCTGGCCTCCGGCCATCCGGTGAGATGAACGGCTTCAAAACAGGACTGTGCTATCAGCAGGGCGTTAGGATTAGCCAGACCTATATCTTCTGCAGCCAGTATAATAAGCCGGCGTGCAATGAATTTAACGTCTTCACCTCCCTCGGCCATCCGTGCCAGCCAGTATATGGCGGCATTGGGGTCGCTTCCCCTTATTGATTTAATAAAGGCAGAAATAATATCGTAATGTTGCTCCCCGCCCTTATCATACAGGGCCATATTCTTTTGAATATGTTCCATCACCTTCTCATTGGTGATAATGATCTTCTCTTTCACACCCTTCTTTTCCTGCATCTCCGAAGACACTGTCAACTCCAGGGCATTATACAATTTACGGGCATCACCGGCTGAACTATTTATCAATGCATCATACTCTGAAATCTCAATATCCAGTTGTTTCAAATAGCTGTCCTCCTTTATTGCCCTGTCAGCAAGGGTTTTCAGATCTTCTTCGCGCAGTGATTTCAGAACATACACCTGGCATCTTGACAGCAGGGGCGATATTATTTCAAAAGACGGATTTTCAGTGGTGGCCCCGATAAGTGTTATTATGCCTTTTTCCACGGCACCAAGTAATGAGTCCTGCTGCGATTTGGAGAAACGGTGAATCTCATCAATGAACAGAACGGGATTGGGATTATCAAAGAATTGTTGTTTTTTCGCCTTCTCTATTGTTTCCCTTACATCTTTAACACCTGAATTAACGGCGCTTAAGCTGTAAAAAGGCCGCTTATGCATTGCCGCTATTATGCCGGCCAGCGTAGTCTTGCCAACACCGGGAGGCCCCCATAAAATAAATGATGGTATCCCTCCTGATTCTATATTCTTCCTCAATGTTGAGCTTTTGCCCGTAAGATGTTCCTGCCCGATGTAATCAGACAGTTTGCCGGGTCTCATTCTTTCGGCAAGGGGTTTGTTTGCTAACATAATATGCTTTTCAGCAAAAATAATAAATGAAACGGATATGGACTACCTTATTTATCCATGGCAAGGCAGAAATCACGGTAGGCTTTCAGTATATTACCTGACTGCAGCACAAGGCTTTTTGTTTCGGTAAGCAAATCAAGGTATAATAATGTTGCCTTGGTACCGGAGGCACCCTTTTTAATACGCTTTATCTGGTTCTTACGCATTGAGTCAATTAATTTGATCAGTTTGGCCTGTTTGGTAATGGACTCCTTTATATTATCAAAATTATTTGACTTGAGTATGGCAATAATAAAATTCAGGTATTCGCCCAGTTCCCGGCTAAGTTTTTTCATGTCTTCCTGCTGATCGGAACTGAGAGGCGGGTGGTTATTATCCACATGCCTGATTGCCGGATTAAAGACATAGGAAAGGGAATGGACACTTTCTCTCAAATAGTCATGTATTTGTACATAATAAGGCCCTGCATCAATTTTTGAATCATCCAGCTTCCTTATGAACTTATGCACATTATCTTTTTTGATCTTTGATGATATATTAAATTCCTTGACTTCCTTCTTTATACATCTCAATGATTTCAGCCGTTCGGAAAGGAAAGCGATAATGGTACGGTCATACAGGGAAGATATAGTAATTAGCTGTTTTACAAGCATATCCCTTGTTATGTCCGTGATAGTGGCCTCATCTTCGGTGGCTTTTATTTCATCTTCCTCATCCTGTGCTTTCTTAACCCTGTTATTATGCGTGCGGTAGCTGTTGAACAGTAATACGGCTATAAGCACAAGTATTATGATGATAGCTGCCAGTCCTGCCCAGTTAATGAAGAGCGCCAGAAGGAAGGCTGCTGTAAAGGCTGCCATAGCCGTAAAGAACCATCCTGTTATCACTACCATGACACCTGAAATGCGGTAAACGGCACTTTCGCGTCCCCAGGCCCTGTCAGACAGGGAGGTACCCATGGCAACCATAAATGTAACATAGGTAGTGGAAAGAGGTAATTTCAGGGATGTACCGAAGGCAATCAGTATACCTGCCACAACCATATTGATTGATGCCCTGATCTGGTCGAAAGAAGCATTATCTTCTGTTTCTTTCCTTTTTGTGATATTGCTGCTGAAGCGGCTGTTCAGCCATATGGCAGTTTTTTCGGGCAGTATTTTCTTAAATCCTGTGGAAAAAGTGTTTCCGGCTCTCACAAGCGAACGCGCAAGTCCGAGCGACCTGAACATCTCAGAACCCGTATCCTGCCTGGCAAGGTTTATCTCTGTTTTGGTAACGGTCCTTGATTTTTTTGAGAACCACAGGGCAATTGCCATGATAATACCGGCTATCAGAAGAAAATATGTTGGTGTTTTAATCTGCCCGGCCAGTGCTGTCATAGGCAGTGCTTCAGGTGAAACACCGCTGGCCATCCAGGCCTTGAATGATTCATAGCCGGCCAGCGGAACACCAATGAAGTTTATCAGGTCATTACCGGCAAATGCCATGGCAAGTGAAAATGTACCGACAAGTACTATCATCTTCGGGATATCGATTCTGAAAAGCCACATTAGCAGCTGTAAAATAAGGGTCCATCCCAGGAAACTGTATGTAAGCAGCATTAATGTATTGTCTGCTATCCATCCTGTAAGGTTATCACTCATGAATGAGGCTCCCTTGGCTCCTTTTATCAGCATGAAATAAGTGATAGCTGTAATTGCAAGGCCTCCCCAGACAGATCCGAAATACTTCATATTGCGCTGGTAATTGAAACTGAAGAGTATCCTTGTAAGGTACATTATCAGTGCACCTATGCTGAAGGCAACAACTATGGAAAGCAGTATGCCTGATATAATTACCAGTGCCTTGCTTGAATTAATATAGGTGCCCAGGGTGTGAGCCCCGTCAGGATCGCCGGTCAGCTTGATGATGGCTATTGCCACCGAGGCACCCAGGAGCTCAAAGACTATGGATACAGTAGTGGATGTGGGCAGGCCGAAGGTGCTGAACAGGTCAAGCAGTATTATGTCGGTTAGCATTACTGCCAGGAATATGACCATAAGGTCGGCAAAATAGAACTCACCCGGATTAAAAATTCCTTTCCGTGCAACTTCCATCATTCCGCTTGAAAATGTTGCGCCGAAAACTATACCCAGGGTTGCAATGATGAGAATGACCCTCAGTGGTGCTACTTTAGAGCCTATAGCCGAGTTAAGAAAATTTACGGCGTCATTGCTTACTCCTACTACCAGGTCTGTAACGGCCAGAAGGAATAAAATGCCCACAATAAAAATATAATACTGCTCCATAAATTTGCTTTAATATATAGCGGCAAATGTATTCAGCTAATCTTATCTAATAATTAAGTTAATGTTAAGTAATTGTTAAGTAAAAAATATGTTTTAAGGACATCCGGGCAGGTAAGCTTTGTTAATTGGAAAGAATGCTTTCTGTTAATGATATAATATGTTCTATGTCAAGGGGTTTGGTAAGGTATTTCTTTACGCCGAGCTCAATGCTCTTCGAAATGACATCCTCTTCGTTCACGGCTGATAATATGACCACGGGAATATCTTTCCACTTATCATTCTTTTGCAGTATTCTTATAAAATCAAAACCGTCAACTTCAGGCATCACAAGATCGAGATAAAGAAGATCCGGCGGTTCTTTTTCCAGAATTTCCAAACCTTCTTTTGCATTGGAGGCTGAATGAACCAGGTAGCCCTTACGCTTAAATAGTGATTCTAACAGTACCAGGTTGGTGTTTGAATCGTCAATGATGAGTATTGTCTTACTGCTCATTTGATTTTTTGATTGACATTGGATGGTAAAGATCAGAAATAAAAATAATACAAGTATGTTAAAAGAAACTAAAATATCACCCTTTTATGGTGATATGGATCATCATTCTCTGAAAAAAATAATACATTTACTTTCTTAAAAGTGTACGGATCTGGATCAATAGCAATGAAAGAAAATAATTTGAACGACGAATATTATAAATCCGGAAATCTGCTTCCTGAGAACGGTATCTTTAATTACCTCTCTCCCGGGGAAAAGGTAAAACTTTCAGGTGGTGTTACACTTATGACCTTTGACCGGCAGGATATACTATTTAAACAGAATATGCCATCCGATCATATAGTATATATAATAAAAGGACTTATAAAAGTATATAGCGGAAGCAGGGGAGACAGGGTTGTCTGTATCAGACTGGCTGGTCCGGGATCTTTTGCTGCCCTTGCAAGTGCGTATTCATCAGATACATACAGAAACACTGCTGCTGCCATTGAAGAAACTGTTGCCCTGATGATAAGAAAGGAAACATTAAAGGATATAATGAAGCAAAACGGTATGTTCTCCGTAGCTCTGATAAATCTGATGGGGAAGGAGGTGCTGGATGTCTCGGATAAGCTGGTTTCCTTTTCCATGAAGCAGTTGCCCGGAAGGGTTGCAGACCTGATAAGATATTTTTCAGAAGAAGTATTTGGAAGTAATGAATTTACAGTGTCGCTTACACGGCAGGAGATGGCTGAACTGATAGGCACAACGAAGGAGAGCCTTATACGGACCCTGAATGAATTTAAGAATGATAAGATAATAGATCTTGATGGTAAACATATAAGGATATTAAGCCCTGATCTTATTAAGGTATTATCTGAAATAGGTTAAAAAAGTTATGAATAGAAACAGTTTATTTGTATTATCAATACTATCAGTGCTTGCACTATCCTTAACATCCTGTGCTACAAAAGATTATAAGATTAAAGAAGGAAAGGGTATAATCTGTTCCAACGGGATGGTGGTGTCTGCTCATCCCGCGGCTTCACGTGTTGGGACAGAGGTGCTCATTAGCGGAGGCAATGCATGGGATGCTGCGGCCGCAACAGGCTTTGCCCTGTCTGTTTGTTATCCCACAGCAGGTAACCTGGGGGGAGGTGCTCTTGTGGTTATGCGCAGCAGCGATGGTGAATATAACTCTCTCGACTGCCGGGAAAAAGCCCCTGCAGCTGCATCACGTGATATGTACCTTGACGGAGAAGGCAATGTTATTGAAGGGATGAGTACCGGGACACGTGCTGCCAGTGGCGTACCGGGTACAGTGGCCGGACTGCTGGAGATGCATGCCCGTTACGGTGATCTTCCGCTCAGGGATATTATTCAGCCTTCCATTGATATGGCAGGGAAGGGTTTTGCGTTGACAGCCAGGCAGGCGGCATCACTGAACAGGATGCGGGAAAGGTTTATCAGCCGGAATGATCATGATATACCATTTGTTAAAGACAGTTTCTGGTCTGAAGGCGATACACTTGTACAGGCTGATCTTGCTTATACCCTGGAAAGGATACGTGATTACGGGCACAAGGGTTTCTACAGGGGTGAGACAGCGGCTTTGATTACAGGGGAAATGAAAAAAGGGAACGGACTGATAAGCACTGATGACCTGGAAAACTATGAGGTGGTATGGAGGGAGCCGGTTGCAGGTTCCTATTCGGATTACAGGATAATTTCAATGCCACCACCATCAAGCGGGGGTATAGCCTTATTGCAATTACTTGGTATGACAGAGGACAGATTTGCCGCTGATGCTGCTTTTCATTCTGTTGAAGATGTTCACCTTATGGCCGAAGCAGAACGGCGTGTTTATGCCGACAGGGCTTATTATCTGGGCGACCCCGATTATGTGAGCATACCTCTTGGAAGCCTGGCAAGTGAGGAATACCTCAATAGAAGGATGTCTGATTTTGATTCTCTTAAAGCATCATTATCAGATGATATAGGGCATGGTCTTATACCAGATGCTGAAAGCGAGGAGACAACTCATTTTTCTGTGGTTGACAAAGAACGTAATGCCGTTGCAGTGACAACAACACTTAACAGCGGCTATGGTAACTGTATCGTGGTGGAAGGAGCCGGCTTTATACTGAATAATGAGATGGATGATTTCTCTTCCAGGCCAGGTTATCCGAATATTTACGGATTGGTAGGAGGTGAGGCAAACTCCATACAAGCGGGTAAAAGAATGCTTAGCTCCATGACTCCCACAATAGTTGAAAAGGATGAAGACCTGTATATGGTACTAGGGTCACCCGGAGGCTCAACAATTATTACCTCTGTGTTTCAAACCCTGGTCAATGTAACAGAATATGGAATGAATATGCAGCAGGCAGTTGATGCACCACGTTTTCACCATCAGTGGAAGCCTGATATTATATATTTTGAAGAGGAATGTGACAGTATGTTGATAAAAAAGCTTGAAAACATGGGTCATAATACCAGGCTCCGTTCATCCATAGGAAGAGTTGATGCAATAAGGGTTCTCAGTGAGGGTAAGATTGAGGCAGGTGCCGACAGGAGAGGGGATGATACCGCCTGTGCTTACTGAGAGTGCTTTTTATTATCTTTTTAGTAAATACAACGATTTTTTTTTTCATTAAATGAAATAAATTAATACTTTTATCAAATTAAAACCGTAAAACCGGAAAATATTTGAATCGTTTCAAATAGCTTTAATATGAAAAAAACCCTGATAATCCTTATCATCATTCTGGTTATTATCCTTATACTGCCGGCAATCGGTTTTACAGGCTGGTACTTTAAGGAAAAAAAGCCGATGGATATAGTTATTCTTGACAAAACCGTTCATTCACTGGACCGGGTAAAACACCGATCTCTTACCTGGGTTCTTGCCAACAGCAGGATTGTTAAAAAAGACAACAAACGTAAGTATTACCTTAGAAAAGATTATTACGGTTTTTTCCCAGTAAAACCACTGAGGTCCAAGCAATTCAGGAAGAATGATTTCAGGCTGGCCGAACTGATTGACCTTGCAGACAATAACGATGCCCTGTATTATGCGGATATTTATGGTGTCTTCTTTAATGACTGGTACCAGGGGATAAACAGGAGCAGACGCTCAAGGCAGCTTTACGGGGGAATGAATAATAATGATTACCTTCTCCTTTATGAGATGAATAAACGCGATAAGCTCACTATCCTTGAATATAACAGCATTGATTATCCAACCGCTGCCTTCGAGAGATACAAGGTGGAAGAGCTTTTTAATTTTAAGACAACAGGATGGACCGGCAGGTACTATTCTTCACTTGATTCGGCCAGTGCCGGTATGCCTTTATGGATGGTGGACCTTTACAAGAAAAGCACAAGGGAGCCGTGGACTTTTAAAAATGCCGGGATAGTGCTGCTAAGAGGAGAGAATGAAATACTTGTACTCGAGGAAGGTACACACCTGGAAAATGCATTACCGCTTATAATGACAGGCCAGGAGGTATGTGATAATTATGGACTGGCAAGCCAGGTGGCATTCGATCTTACCTTTGATATTATTGAGCCGCGGGATAACAAGGTGCTGTCAAATTATAAACTGCAAACAACACTGGAGGGTGATAATCTGCTTGACAAGCATTTTCTGACAAATGAATTCCCGGCTGTCATAGCCAACCAGGGTGATATCAGGTCCGTTTATTTTTGCGGCGATTTTGCAACAAGCAATATCCCGCCGTGGACGGCCAATTTCGGATCACTCAATATCCTGAAAGGCCTGCTTTACAGTAAAGACGATATTAATGATACAAGGCGTTTTTTCTGGCTGTACTACAGGCCTCTTGTATCCGGACTCTTTAACGACTATTATAATGAATTATAGTATATATTGAAGATTGATTATGGCAGGCTGTTTATGACAGCCTGTTTTTTTTTCTTATGGTTTGCTGACGGTCCTAAACAAAGTGTAGCGGTCTCCTGACTGCAATGATTATCGTGATCAGAAATTAAAAACGAAAACAGATGAAAATAAGCCTTGTTCAATCAGATATTTTCTGGGAAGACAAAAAAGCCAATTTCCGGAAATATGAATCACTGCTGGCCGGACTCAAAGGCAATACGGATCTTGTGGTGTTGCCGGAGATGTTCAGTACGGGATTTTCAATGAACTCCCGGGATATGGCAGAAGATATGGATGGTCTGACCCTGGAATGGATGGAGAGCACAAGTTCCGCGGGCAATTTCGGGCTTATAGGCAGCTTTATAGCCACAGAAGGCGGTAAATACTATAACAGGCTTGTTTTTATGAAACCAGGCGGAGATTATTGTATTTATGACAAAGGCCACCTTTTCAGGATGGAGAAGGAGGATCTGTTCTATACAAAAGGCAACAGGAGGGTAACAGAACCATTCAGGGGGGCAAATTTTTCACTGCAGATATGCTATGATCTCAGGTTCCCGGTATGGAGCCGTAACAGGAATAATAGCTATGACATATTAATATATATAGCAAACTGGCCGGCTGCCAGGCGTAAGGTATGGACCACACTTCTCCCGGCAAGGGCCATTGAAAATCAGTGTTATGTTATTGGAGTCAACCGGGTGGGCAGGGACGGCAACGGAATAGATTATTGTGGTGACTCCATGATTATTGGTCCGCGCGGAGACATCCTTGCAGCTGCTGAAGAGAATGAAGAAGAGGTAGTGACATATGAATTATCCCTCAGTGAACTGGAACAGTTCAGGGAGAAATTCCCGGTCTGGCGTGATGCCGATGATTTCAGGCTTATCTCAGGTTAGCAGGGCAGCGTAAAGTACCTGTACAGGGTGCATGGCCTCCTGTCCCGTGCCATCCTTTATCTGGTGCCTGCAGCTGGTTCCGGAAGCAGCTATTACAGTGCCTTTGCCGGCTTTCCTGACAGCAGGGAACAGTACCAGCTCACCCACCTTCATGGACAGATCATAATGCTCTTTCTCATATCCGAATGAACCGGCCATGCCGCAGCAACCTGATCCAATTTCCTCCACGCTGTAATTGACAGGAATGGAAAGCATCTCCCTGGTGCAGGCGGTGTCAGCAACAGCTTTCTGCTGACAGTGTCCGTGAAGTAATATTGTTGCTGATACTGTGCTGAACATAGACGCCTCTATATTACCATTTTTAAATTCGCTGCTTATAAATTCATCAATCAGAAGGGCGTTTTTCGATAGTTCAACAGCCTGAGGCTTAAGGGAAGGGGGTACCAGTCCGGGATACTCATCCCTGAATCCCAGTATGGCCGAGGGCTCTATACCCAGTAAAGGGCTTTCATGGCTGATAATGCCGGATAAGCTTGTCACATTGTCTTTTGCAATTGCAGCAGCTTTTCTGAGAAGGCCTTTTGAAAGGAATGTCCTGGCACTGAGTCCGTGATCGGGTATCCTAACACTGTAGCCAAGGCGGGTCAGCAGTTTTATGGATTCAATGCCGACAAGCGTGTCATTATAGTTGGTGAACTCATCCGCAAACAGATATACCTGCTTAAGGGGATTGTCCGGGTTGAGAAGGGGAAGGTTTTTACCTGCCCACCTTTTCAGGCTGGTCCTGTATAAAAGAGGTATTGACCTCTGGCGGGCAAAACCGATAAGGATCTTAAAGATGCCGGAAAAAAACCTGTTTTTAATAAAAAAGTTAAAGATTCCGGGGAATAATGATCCCAGCCTGTTAACGCTGCTTATATAAGCTATCAGCCTTGTACGCAGTGGAATGCCATTTGTCCTGTACCATTCCTGCATAAATTCGGATTTCAGCCTGGCCATATCAACATTGGCGGGACATTCGCTCTTACAGCCCTTGCATGACAGGCAGAGGTCCATTATTTCATATATCTCCGGGCTGGCCCATCCTTCAGTGGAAGGCTTGTAAAGGAATTCCCTGAGCACATTGGCCCTTGCTCTAGTTGTGTTCATCTCATCCCTTGTGGCCATATAACTGGGACACATGGTGCCGCCTATCCTTTCCGTCTTGCGGCAGTCGCCCGAACCATTACATTTCTCTGCAGCCCTTAAATATCCGCCGGTATCTTCATAACTGAACCAGGTTTGAAGATCCCTGGTTGACTGTCCGGCTTCAAACCTGAGTGAGGAATTCATAGGAGGTGTATCAACTATCTTATTGGGATTGAGTATGCCTTCAGGGTCCCATGTATATTTGAGCTCTCTCAGTTTCTCATATATCTTTTCTCCCAGCATCATGGGAATAAATTCACCCCTCAGCCTGCCATCACCGTGTTCGCCGCTAAGCGAGCCCCTGAAGCGCTTTACAAGAGATGCTGTTTCCCTGCCCAGGGTATGGAACAGCTCAACGTCACGGGCATTTTTAAGGTTAAGTAAAGGCCGCAGGTGCAGCTCGCCGGTTCCGATATGGGCATGGTAAACACATTCCATATTATACCTGGCAAGCATGCTGTCAAATTCTTTCATATAATCAGGCAGGAGATTGACGCTCACTGCAGTATCTTCGAGAAGGCTGACAGGTTTGGCATCACCTTTCATGTTGGCCAGAACACCAAGTCCTGATTTCCTCAGGTTCCATACCTTCCTGATATCATCTCCCCATATCCTTGGAAAGGCATAGCCATAACCCTCCTTCCTCATTGCCTCTTCCATCTCATCACACAGCCTGTTTATTTCCCGGCGACTCTCACGGGCAAATTCAACAATCAAGAGGGCTCCCGGTTCCCCTTCAAGGAAAAACCTGTTTTTTCGCTGCTCAATATTATCACCTGTAAGCCTGAGTATCTTATCATCCATCATCTCAATTGCATCAGGATCAAATTGCAGCGCTATAAGATTGGCAGGGTAGGCTTCATTCCTCTCTCTCAGATGGATGCAGCAAAGCGCTTTATAAGGGGGAGGGAGGGGCACCAGACTGAGCTTTATTTCGGTAATAACAGCAAGTGTGCCTTCCGAACCGGCAATAAGCCTGGCAAGGTTAATATCAGGTTTGCCCTTATCAGAAAAGGCAGAGGTCTGCAGAAGCAGGTCCAGGGCATAGCCGGTGTTTCTCCGCGGAACAGAGGGATCGGGATATTCCTTTTTTATCTCCTCAACCAGTACAGTGTCAGTAAGCATATCCCTGATTTTGCGGTATATATTACCTTCAAGATTGTCCTTTTCACATTTTCTTCCAAACTCCTCTTTGCTGAGGGGACCAAATACAGCCTTGCTGCCGTCAGCCAGTATGGCTTTTACCTCAAGGGTATGTTCCCTGGTGCTGCCATACCTCAGTGAATGAAGTCCGCAGGCATTATTACCCACCATACCTCCCATAGTGCACCTGTTTGCCGTGGATGTTTCAGGTCCGAAAAACAGTCCATAGCCTGCTAATTCCTTGTTCATCTCTTCCAGTATGACGCCCGGCTGCACCCTAACCCATCTTTCATGAGTATTGATCTCCAGGATACTATTCATATGCCTGCTTATATCGACAATGATTCCAGGTCCCACCACCTGACCGGCAAGGGAAGTGCCGGCTCCCCTCATTATAAGCCCCGTATTCTTGCGTCCGGCATATTCCACAAGAGCCTGCAGGTCTTCTTCCCCCTCCGGCCAGGCTACCGCCAGGGGTTCTTCCCTGTACATTGAGGCATCAGTACTGTATATTGTCCTCGTTATTGTATCATATTTTAAGTTACCCCTCAGGGAAGATGCAAGACTGTCAAGTGAGTTGGCCTGATCCATATTGTGATGATGCATTAATATATATTCGTTCCGGACATAAAAATATATAATATTCCAAACCCGGGGAAACAATTTTTTTGCAGCGGGCAGTATCATTTTGTTTATGGGGTAAATCTGACATTAATCATGTTTTAACGGCTTGCTTAATTAGCTTTTTTTTGTATTTTTGATGGATAATATATTTTATCATAAACTACTGATATACAATGAAATTAATTAATGATATAAAAGAAAAAGCCAGAAAACTCAATAAAAAAATAGTATTACCTGAAGCGACAGAGGAGAGAACCCTCAGGGCGACTGACATAATAATTAAGGAGGGGCTGGCAGAGATAGTGCTTATCGGTAAACATGCTGATGTTTTGGAGCTGGCAGATAATCTGGATTTGAGAAATATAGGGAAAGCAGATATTGTTGATCCGGCATCACATGATATGAAGGATCACTATATTGATATGATGGTTGAGCTGAGGAAGCATAAGGGGATGACACGGGATGAAGCATCGAAGCTGATAGAGAATCCTTTATACCTGTCTGTGATGATGATCAAGAACGGAGATGCCGATGGTGAGGTGGCAGGCGCTGAAAATGCCACCGGTGATGTTCTGAGGCCCGCATTCCAGTACGTTAAAACAAGGCCCGGTATATCAGTTGTGTCCGGTGCTTTTATTATGATACATCCTGATACCTCATTCGGTGAAAACGGGGTTATGGTGTTTGCTGACTGCGCTGTGCACCCTGATCCTACAGACAGGGAGCTGGCTGAGATAGCTGTTGCTACGGCACGGACCACGGAATCAATAATTGGCATAGAGCCCAGGGTGGCCATGCTTAGTTTTAGCACCAAGGGTAGTGCAAAGCATGAGATGGTGGATAAAGTGGTGAATGCCACGGCTATAGCCAGGGAGATGGCCCCAGGATTAAAGATAGACGGTGAATTGCAGGCCGATGCCGCATTGATAGAGGCCATAGGAAAGAAAAAAGCTCCCGACAGCAGTATTGCAGGAAAAGCAAATGTACTGGTATTTCCCTCTCTTGATGTTGGTAATATTGCCTATAAGCTTGTTCAGAGGCTGGGTAATACTGAAGCTGTAGGCCCAATACTGCAGGGTATGGCAGCCCCCATCAATGATCTGTCAAGAGGCTGCTCGGTAAGTGATATAGTGAATCTGGTGGCAATAACAGCTACGCAATCTGTTGAAAAAGCGTAATTAACGGGGACATTATCATACCCGCATATTAAAGCTAAATTATTATCTTGTTTACTGAAATAAATATATTAAAAACAAAAAGAAAAATATGGTAATCCTCGTCCTCAATTGTGGCAGCTCATCAATTAAATATAAGGTTTTTGACCTGGAAAATGGCTCTGAAGTAATGGCAAAAGGTCTTGTTGAACGCATAGGAATAAGTGACAGCATACTGAGTCATAAGCCTCTGGGCAAAGAACCTCACAAAATCATTACAAATATTCCCGATCATACTATAGGTATAAACCTTGTGATTGATGCCCTGACGCATAAGGAATATGGTGTTATAAATGATGTCAGGGATATTGCTGCAGTTGGACACAGGGTAGCGCACGGTGGTGAAAATTTTACCCGCAGTGTTTTGATAGACAGTAAGGTGAAGAAAGATATTGAGATGTGTTGTGAGCTGGCACCACTGCATAATCCCGCAAACCTTAAGGGTATACTTTCCGTTGAGAAACTTGTTCCGGGCGTACCCCAGGTTGCTGTATTCGATACGTCTTTCCACCAGACAATACCCGACTACGCATATATGTATGCCCTTCCTTATGAATATTATGAGAAATACAGGGTACGTAAATACGGGTTTCACGGCACAAGCCATAAATTTGTTGCCCTGAAAGCCGCCGGGATGCTTAAGAAAGATATTAATGACCTTAAAATTATTACCTGTCATCTCGGCAATGGCGCTTCGGTGGCAGCCATTGACAGGGGGAAGTCGATTGATACATCCATGGGCTTTACCCCGGTTGACGGACTGATAATGGGAACGCGATCGGGGGAGGTTGATCCCGGTGTGTTAATATATATCGCTGGTAAAGAGCATTTTAATGTGCAAAATGTGAGTGATATGATAAACAAGGAGAGTGGGGTGCTTGGTATAACGGGACTCTCATCGGATATGCGCGATCTTGAGATAGCTGCCAATGATGGCAATGAAAGAGCCATACTGGCACTTAATATGTACGCATATAAGGTCAAGAAATTTATAGGGTCTTATGTGGCCGCATTGAACGGCTTTGATGTACTTGTTTTTACCGGCGGAGTGGGAGAGAACGATTTTAACCTGAGAAAGATGATATGTTCGGATATGGAATATCTCGGACTTGAATTTGACATGGAGGTCAATCACAATAAGAAGGGAAAAGACCTTATTATCTCAAAGCCTTCTTCAAAGGTGGCGGTAATGACCCTCGCTACAGACGAAGAGTATGTTATTGCATCCGATACAAAAGATATAACAAGCGCTAAGTAATTATAAATATAAGCCCTTTGAACCATGATCCTGAAAGAGTTAAGTGAACTGAGAAACCTGCTTGACAATAAAACAGTTAAGCGACTGATCCTGGCTGCCGCCCATGACCCTCAATCGCTGGGGGCGGTGCTTAAGGCCTATAATGATAAAATTATCCAGCCTGTGCTGATAGGCGATGAAAAAGAGATAAGGCGAATAGCCGCAGAAGGAAAATATGATATACAGGGAATAGAGATAATAAATGAAAGCTCTCTGGAAAAGACATCTGAGATAGCCGTAAAGATGTCAAGCAAGGGTGAAGCCGATGTGCTGATGAAAGGTAAGATAGGTTCTTCCATTCTGCTTAAGCATGTGCTTAATAAGGAGTGGGGACTGAGAACCGGCAACCTGCTTTCCCATATTGCTATATTTGAGCTTGAAACATATCATAAGCTTATTGCCTTAACCGATGTGGCAATGAATATAGAACCCAGCCTTAAGGATAAGATAGCAATTGTTAATAATTCGGTCAGATGCCTGAATATGCTGGGTATTGAGAAACCCAAAGTTGCTGTGCTGGGAGCTGTGGAGATGGTCAATGAGAGCATGAAGGCAACCATGGATGCCGCCCTCCTTTCAAAGATGAACCAGCGCGACCAGATAAAAAATTGTATTATTGACGGTCCCCTGGCTTTTGATAATGCAATAAGCCTTGAAAGTGCAGTTCATAAAGGCATACGTTCTGAGGTGGCAGGTGATACAGATCTGCTATTAATGCCTGATATTGAGGTTGGCAATGTGCTGTATAAATCAATGGTTTTCTTTGCCAGGGCCAAGGTTGCTTCAATAATATTAGGTGCATCGGTACCAATAGTGCTTACCTCACGGTCAGACAGCGAACAGGCAAAATATGACAGCATAGTGCTTGCTGCTGCCTCGGCATAATAATTTCTTGTATGATAAAATCACTTGAACAATTGGCGGATATTGTAAAGGATAGTAAGGTTAAACCCAGGCTTGCCGTTACTTGGGCGCAGGATGAGAATACACTCTCTGCCGTGGAAAAAGCCGTAAGGGAAAATATGGTTGAAGCATATCTCTATGGTGACAGGGCAATGATAGAAAAGACCTGTGCTAAGCTGGGACTGGACAGCAGTCTTTTTACCATCCGTCATGTAAAGAATGAAATGGTTGCGGCAGCGGAAACAGTGGAGATGGTTAAATCGGGAGAGGCCGATATACTGATGAAAGGACTGATAGGCACGGATAAATTTATCAGGGCGGTGCTTGACAAGGAAAAAGGGCTGATGAAACCGAAAGCTGTTTTGAGCTATGTGGCGGCCGTAGACATACCCGCCTACCATAAGTTGCTGTTTATAACCGATACGGCAGTACTGCCTTTTCCGGACCTTGACCAGAAAGTGGCCATGGCTGAATATGCCATAGCTATGGCCGGTAAATTCGGTATAGAAAAACCAAAGGTGGCACTTATAGGTGCATCGGAGAAGATGAGTAAACATTTTCAGAATTCAGTGGACTATTCCATAATGTGCAAGATGGCTGAACGCGGACAGATAAGTCCGTGCATAATGGACGGACCGCTGGATATTTTCCTGGCATGTGACAGGGAGAGCGTAAAAATAAAGGGGGTGAACACCCCTGTTAACGGGGATGCCGATATACTGCTTTTTCCCACACTGGAAGCCTGCAATCCTTTTTATAAGGGTCTGATGCTTTTCGGAGGGGGCGAACTGGCCGGTATGCTTATGGGAACAGAAGTGCCGGTGGTGCTTATGTCCCGATCCGAGAGTGAAAAATCAAAGTTTTATTGCATTGCACTGTCATGCCTGATGGCTGATAATGACAGTAATAAATCATAACAGTTATACTATATGGAGAAATTGATACTTGCTGTAAACCCGGGTTCAACATCAACCAAGTTCGGGCTCTATCGTGATGATGAGATAGTTTTTGTGGAATCTATCAGTCACAGCTCAGATGAGCTGGCAGAATATAAAAAGATAAGCGAGCAGTTTTCCTTCAGGAAAAAACTGATAATGGAAGAGCTGGATAAAAGAGATGTGCCGATCTCTGATATAAAGGCTGTTGTAGGTAGAGGGGGATTGCTGAAACCAATAGAATCAGGGATATATGAAGTGAACGAAATGATGAAAAAAGACCTGGCAAGTGGTGAGAGGGGTGAGCATGCAAGTAACCTCGGAGGGTTGATTGCCGATGATATATCAAGGGAGATACCCGGATCGCAGGCTTTTATAGTTGATCCTGTTGTGGTGGATGAGATGCATGAGGTGGCTCGCCTGTCGGGACATCCCCTGATTCAGCGAAAATCAATATTTCATGCCCTCAACCAGAAAGCCGTTGCCCGGGCATATGCAGACTCGATTAATAAGGAATATGAGGAGCTAAACCTTGTCGTTGCACATATGGGGGGCGGTATAAGCATAGGGACCCATATGAAAGGCAGGGTGGTTGATGTAAATAATGCCCTTAATGGTGAGGGACCCTTTTCTCCGGAGAGAGCAGGTTCATTGCCTGCGGGACAGCTGGTGCAGCTGTGTTTCAGCGGAAAGTATAGTGAGGGTGAGATCATGAAGATGCTAACAGGCAAGGGCGGTATGGTGGCCTACCTCGATACCAACGATTTCAGGGATATATGTAAAAGAGCCGCAGAGGGTGATAAAGAGGCCATGCTGGTGCAGCAGGCATCATCATACCAGGTAGGAAAAGATATAGCTGCTGCGGCAGCTGTAATGAAAGGGAAGATTGATGCAATAATATTGACAGGAGGCATGGCTCATCAGCAGGCCCATACAGACTATATAAGGGAGATGGTGGGATTTATTGCTGAAGTGATAATCTACCCGGGTGAAGATGAGCTGAAGGCATTGTCTCATAGTGGATTGCTGGCTCTCAATAACAGGATAAAGGTAAAGGAATATAAGTAAGGGGGAGGCCTTCTGAAAAAATACATTCTGTGAATAATATGAATAAATATTTGATTGTCAGAATTTTAATAATGATGTTTATTATTGCCTGCCTGTCAGAGATGGTAGCGTACGGACAGTATGCTGCGCAAAAAGAGACTAAACCTCCTCTGCGGGAAAGGATTTTTTATGGTGGTAGTTTTGGACTGCAGTTTGGAACAATTGCAAATATTGAAGTATCCCCTGTTGTGGGTGTATGGCTTCTTCCCAGGCTTGCTGTGGCTGCCGGACCCAAGTACCAGTACTACAAGGATCCCCTGGGCAGGACCGATATTTACGGGGGCAGAAGCTTTGCCCGTTTTATGTTTATACACGATCTGAGTCAGTTTATCCCGGTGGGTATGAGAATGGGCTTTTATGTACATGGTGAGTACGAGGCACTCAGCCTGAGATCTGATTTCTGGAAGAGCAGCTATAATGATGACTCCCGTTTCTGGGAGCATACAACATTGGCTGGACTGGGCATGAGCCAGTCAATGGGAAGAAGATCCTCGGTTAATATTACTATTATGTGGAGCCTGACAGAATCAGAATACCAGATTTATGATAATCCGGAGATCAGGATAGACTTTATGTTCTGATCATTTTTTGCATTGCACGCAGCCGCTCGTTCCCCGCTCTTACAGGAAAATTTTAATGAACCCACTTTGGATTATCAATGAATGCATAATTCCCGTTTTTAATTATTTGACTGCTTAATTTATTGGCAGATTAACAGTTAATCATTACTTTTGGCAACTTTATAAGCAAATTAAATAAGAAAATTAATTATTATGGTAATTGAGAAGGACAAGATGGTATCTCTTAAGTATGTATTAAGAGAAGGTGACAGTGAGGGCGGCATTGTTGAAGAGGTAAGCGACGAAAACCCGCTGAAATTTCTTTATGGTGCCGGACAGATGCTTCCTCATTTTGAGTCAAATATTGAAAATCTTTCGGAAGGGGATAAGTTTGAGTTTAAGCTCAACTCCGACGAGGCATACGGCGAAAAAAGGGAAGAACTGGTCGTTGACCTGCCAATGTCGGTCTTTGAAGTAGACGGAAAAATTGATGATAAGCTCCTTACTGTAGGCAATCAGGTCCCCATGGCCGATGCCCAGGGCAGAAGGTTTATAGGTACGGTGGTCTCACTGACCGATTCTTCGGTAAAAATGGACTTTAATCACCCCATGGCCGGTACAGGCCTTCATTTCACAGGCGAAATACTGAATGTAAGGGAAGCCAGCCCGGAAGAGCTGAGCGCAAAGAATGATGAGGGTTGTACAACATGTGGCAGCCAGGATGATTGCGGAGGTGAGTGTTAACATGGTTTTTATCAGGTTTTATGCTGTATAATATTCCCTGGTAATTTAACGGTGGATAATTATTCCTATTTTTAGGCGATCTTAAACTGAATAATTGTTTGGCTGGTCTATAATACTGATATGAATTCCAAAAAAAGAAAATATCCCCTGTGGCTTAAGATTATATTCGGCATGATCCTGGGTGTGGTTTGGGGTTTGATTGCCGTTAATACAGGACTGGAAAATTTTACTGCCGACTGGGTTAAACCCTGGGGTACTATATTTATCAAACTGCTTAAGCTGATAGCGGTACCCCTGATTTTCGTCTCCCTGGTCAAAGGGATAACCAGCATTACCGATATTACCAAGCTGTCGAGGATAGGAGCCAAAACTCTGGGACTGTATCTGGCATCAACGGTTATATCCATTGTATTTGGGCTGGTACTGGTTAACCTTGTTAAACCCGGACATACATTCAGCCAGGAGAAAAGGCAGGAGTTCCAGCTTCAGTATGAGAATAATGTTGAGGAATCGGAGGATATTGCGGGACTGGTCAAGGACAGGCCGCCGCTGGCTTTCTTCGAGGATATGGTTCCCGATAATGTAATTAAGGCTACCGGGGATAATGCAAATATGCTGCAGGTTATCTTCTTTTCACTCTTATTTTCCATTGCCATGATACTCCTGGAGGCAGGCAAGATAAGGGTGGTTAAAGATCTGTTTGACGGGCTGAATGATATAATCCTCAAGATAGTTGACATTGTCATGCGCTTTGCACCAATAGGTGTTTTTGCGCTTTTGTCGGCGCTGATAACAGAATTTTCAGGCGATGTGCAGTTATTTGTTGCCCTGGGTAAATATGCCGCCCTGACTATTGTCGGGCTCCTGGTGATGATCTTTGGATTATATCCCCTTTATGTACGCCTGTTTTCAAAAGTGAGGGTAAGAGATTTCTATAAGCATCTCATACCCGTGCAGATGGTGGCTTTCTCCACCAGTTCAAGTGCAGCAACACTGCCGGTAACACTTAAACAGCTCACCCAGAAACTGAAGGTTTCAAGGTCAGTGGCTAATTTTGTTCTGCCCGTGGGCGTAACGATCAATATGGACGGTTCATCCTTCTACCAGGCTGTATCAGCAGTATTTATAGCCCAGGTTTTTGGACTCGATCTGAACCTAACCCAGCAGCTTACCATAGTCCTTACCGCAACCCTGGCATCAATAGGTGCACCGGGAGTCCCGGGCGGGGCAGTGATCATGCTGGTGATAGTTCTGAGTTCAGTGGGCATACCGGCAGAGGGACTGGCACTGATAATGGGTGTGGAACGGCCCCTGGATATGATACGTACCGTTGCCAATGTCACAGGCGATTCGGCAGTGACAAGTATAGTGGCATCTACTGAGAACGAGATAGGTGTTGAAGAAGAATATGAAGATATTGATGACTAAATAACTGGCAGATATGTGGAAGCGTATGCCCCTCTGGGCAAAGATCATCATAGGTATGGTACTGGGACTTGTCTGGGGTATGATAGCCAGCAGGACCGGTTTAACAGAATTTACCATCGACTGGATACAGCCATGGGGGACCATCTTCCTTAAATTACTTAAACTTATAGCAGTACCACTTATTTTTGTCTCCCTGGTAAAAGGTGTTTCCAGCCTGACGGATATATCAAAGCTATCAAGGATAGGTGTTAAGACCATCACCTATTATATTTTGTCCACACTTATTGCCACAAGCTTCGGCTTATTCCTTGTGAACACTGTTAAGCCTGGTGATACATTCCCTGAAGAGAAGAGAGTGGAATATATGGCCAAGTGGCAGGGGACCGTTGATGAAAGCCAGCTTCTGGCCGATGCCACGGACAAATCACCACTCAGGTTTATTGTGGATATAGTGCCGGATAATATTATCAGTGCCATGGGAGATAACTCAAAGATGCTGCAGATAATTTTCTTTGCCATTCTTTTTGCCGTGGCCATGGTTATGCTTGACCAGAGCAAGGTGAAAACAGTGAGGTTTATTTTCGACGGACTGAATGATATAATAATAAAAATCATAGAGCTGATAATGCTCTTCGCTCCCTATGGTGTATTTGCCCTGCTGGCTGGTGTTGTAGTTGATTTTGCAGGGGATACGGATATCTTTATTGCCCTTGGCAAGTATTTCACAACCGTCGCTGTGGGACTCTTCCTGCTGATTATACTTTTATATCCCGCTTACCTGAAGATATTTACAAGGGGAATACCCATTATGAAATTTATGAGGGCCATATTACCCGCACAAATGGTGGCTTTTTCGACAAGCTCAAGTGCCGCAGCCCTGCCGGTTACCATGAGGCAGAATGTAGAGAAGCTGGGTGTTTCCGCAGAAGTATCCGACTTTGTTCTTCCGGTAGGTGTAACCATTAATATGGATGCCACGGCCTTTTACCAGTCTGTTGCAGCCGTTTTTATTGCCCAGGTCTACGGTATTGACCTTAGCCTGGCGCAGCAGGTGACAATAGTGATGATGGCTACAATGTCGTCCATAGGATCTCCCGGTGTGCCCGGAGGAAGCATAGTGCTGGTAATAATGGTGCTTACCTCGGTCGGACTACCTGTTGAAGGGCTGGCACTTATCCTGGGTGTCGACAGGCCCCTTGATATGCTGAGATCATCCGTTAACCTGACAGGCGATTCAGCTATCGCAAATATTATCCATTACGGCGAAGAGAAAAGGAATAAGAAGCTGGCCGCCAAAGAGGCGCAGCTGAAATAATTCATCTTGCGCCTGCTGCTGCTCAAATCGCTACTGGCATACCCGCCGGATATAAGCGCCTGCTCTTATTGCTGCTCTAAGCGGTACAGCCACAGCTTCAGAATATTGCAATTAATAGCTAATCCTGACGTTCCAGGTAAATAATTAATATCTCTTCCTGAATATAATTGTTTTAAAATGCCGGTAAATATAATTTAGCCTATTGTTTTACAGTGCCTTACGATTATTTCACAATCATCTTATCGCAAGCAGAAGCCGCTATTCACATATGAAAGGGCAGGGTATAGTGATTTTTCACTTATAAACAGCTTAAAAATAAAATTGACTTTGAACATTGATATTATCTGGTGATCATCCTCCAGAATTAAAATATACTTAATATAATCCTGTTAATCTTGCTGTAATCAAAACTGATCTATTTTGGGTTACTTCTGTGAAAAATTGTATTACAAATGAGAAATATCACAAAGTTAACTCTAATTACATTTGTAAACTAAATAAATTAACTACAAAATACGAAACTATACAATTGTGAACGTAGTTAAAAATAACATTTGTAAAAAAATATAAAGTGTTAGTAATACTAAATATATAATACTATTAACCAGATGTATAACTGATTTATTTCATGTAATTATATACATATTAGCCTGATTTATAGTTATTATTGCTTTAGAATACTTAAAATAACAACAATAATACCTTGAATACCAGTTTTTTATAAGTCTAAATTGAATTATTACTTTAAATCTTTGCTTTTGTAAAGCACTGTTAAACAACACTATACATAAAGAGTAATTAATGGTTTTAATAAATTTTAATTGAACATTACAAATGTGAATTACATTAATTTACATATGTAATTTATATATTCATTACATTTGTAAAGTATTAATATTTACATTATGAAAGACCGAATACAGCAATTTTTAAGGAGTGAGAACAAACCATCTTCGAAATTTGCCGAGGAAATTGGGGTTCAGCCCTCCGGTGTCTCTCATGTATTATCAGGCAGGAACAAGCCAAGCCTTGATTTTATTTTAAAAATGCTGAACACTTACAGCTCGCTTAGCACAGACTGGTTATTATTCGGTAAAGGAGAAATGTACAAAAATGAGGATACTCCGCTGCTATTTGATGATAAAAGCAGCGTTGACAGCCGTCAGGATGATGAAAATTACAGGGAAGGAAACCTCTTTAAGGGTTTTGACCGCGAATTTGACAGTGGCAGGCCTGAAAGCTGGGATGAAAAGATAAAATCAGGAAAATACTCTGTATCCGCTGCCGGAAATGACACAGAGAATGACAGAGACAGTGCAGAAAATGAAAGTATAAGGGAAAGAGTCAGGAACCATGACACAGACGCAGACAGAGACAGAGCCATCTCTGAACGTATAATTATTTTTTATACCGACGGTACTTACCGGGAGTATAATCCCCGCAGATAAGCGCGTATCAATGTTTAGCAAGGCCTGCTTTTTATCTTTTGTTTTTTACCTTTTGTAGCTATCTTTGGCGCAAATTCATTATAATGAGGATTGAGGAACTGGAGCTCGTTTCAAACAGGCCTGTAGCAGATGGCTATTTCGTTCTTGACCTTCACAAGCGGGGCGGATTGCCTGGGATATTACCCGGACAGTTTGTTCAGTTTCGGGTAGATAACGATAAAAATACCTTCCTGAGAAGACCCATATCAGTATATGATATTGATTATGACAGGGGAATTATCAGCCTGCTTATAAAAAAGGTCGGATCCGGTACCAGGGCCATGGCGGGGCTGTATAAGGGTATGAAAGTCAACCTGGTATATCCACTTGGTAATAGTTTTAGCTTACCCGGACCCCAACAGCGCTCCCTTCTTGTGGGTGGTGGGGTTGGAGTGGCTCCGCTACTGCTTCTGGCCAGGGTTATGAAGGGAAAGTCCCTGGACTTTAAATTCCTGCTTGGATACCAGTCTGTTGATCATATTATTGAGAAGCAGCGCTACAGTGAGCTGGCAGAGCTTCTTATTACCACCGATGACGGCAGTTACGGCTATAAGGGACTGATAACGGAACACCCTGAACTTGCGGGTGATGATTATGATAATATTTACTGTTGCGGACCGGAAGCAATGATGAAGTCAGTGGCCGGCATAGCCCGTTCAAAGGGTAAATTTTGTGAGGTGTCGCTTGAAAACACCATGGCATGTGGATATGGTGTCTGTTTATGCTGTGTTGAGGACACTGTTAAGGGGAACGTCTGTACCTGCACTGAAGGGCCTGTGTTTAATATAAATGAACTGAGATGGCAGATCTGAAAGTTGATATAGGGGGTATTACACTTAAAAACCCGGTTATGACGGCATCCGGAACATGCGGTTTCGGTCCGGAAATGGAACCTTTTATCGATGTCTCATCACTTGGAGCACTGCTTGTAAAAGGCACCACCCTTAAAAACAGGGAGGGCAACCCTTATCCCAGGATGGCTGAAACAGCCTCGGGAATGCTTAATTCTGTTGGTCTGCAGAATAAAGGCATTGAATATTTTATAAAAGAGACATATCCGCGGATACGCAAATATGATACAAGCATTATTGTAAATGTTAATGGTGCCACTGTGGAAGAATATATCGAGCTCTCTGAGATAATTAATGAGCTGGAGGATATAGCGGGTATTGAGCTCAATATTTCCTGTCCCAACGTAAAAATGGGAGGTATGGCCTTCGGCACCCACCTTCCTACGGCAAGAAAAGTGATAGCAGGGGTAAGAAAGGTTTATGACAAAAGCCTTATGGTCAAGCTTTCACCTAATGTCACAAGTATAACTGATTTTGCCATGGCGGCCGAAGGTGAGGGAGCAGATTCCGTTTCACTTATCAACACCCTCCTTGGAATGGCCGTTGATGCTGATACAAGAAAAGCGGTGCTTGCGACCGTAACGGGCGGACTCTCAGGACCTGCCATAAAACCGGTTGCCCTGCGTATGGTTTGGCAGGTGGCCAGGGCTGTTAAGATACCGGTTATTGGTATAGGAGGCATAATGAATGCCACAGATGCCGCAGAGTTTATTATCGCCGGGGCAACGGCAGTGCAGGTTGGTACGGCAATGTTTATTGAGCCCGCTGTTGCTGCTGATATTATCAGCGGACTGGATTCTTATCTCGACAAAAACGGATTCGCCCGGGCAATAGATCTTACAGGAACCCTTGAGCACTAATAATAAATCCATTTTTATTTTCCTTTTATTTATTTAAATTTATAGCCTGATTAATTCTAAAATTCTACAAATCTACTCTTATTATGGTCAAAAATTTACAAATTGATAATCTTGACAGAAAGATTCTGGATATCATTACCAGGAATGCCAGGATACCTTACCTGGAGGTGGCAAGGGCATGCAATGTATCAGGTGCTGCCATTCATCAGCGTGTGCAACGCCTTATAAAGGCAAAAGTAATAAAAGGTTCAGAATTTAAGGTTGACCCTGTGGCGGTTGGATTTAAAACATGTGCTTATATCGGCATCTTTCTTGAGCATCCTGGTCATTACAGAAAGGTTATCGAAATGTTTAAAAAGATTCCTGAAATAATTGAATGCCACTATACAACGGGAAATTATTCATTATTCATTAAAGTATATGCCCATGATAATGAGCATCTTCGTGATGTTCTGACCAACAGCATACAGCATATCGAGGGCATTACCCGTACCGAAACACTTATTTCCCTGGAAGAATCAATAAACAGGCAGATACCGGTACTTTCCGATGCTGACTGATCTGCTTTCATTTACTTTCACTGAATTATTATAATGGCTTATTCATTTAAAGATAAAGTAGCCATAGTTACCGGGGCCAGCTCTGGTATCGGACTGGCAACATCACTGGAACTGGCAAAACAGGGGGCAAAAGTGGTGATGGCCTCATCAAACAGGGAAAAATTGCTGAAAGCAGCCGGGGATATTTCTGTAAAAGGCTATGATATACTTGCCCTGCAGACAGATGTCACTGTAGAAGATGACTGCAGAAGGCTTATCGATGAAACCGTCAGAAAGTACGGAGGTATAGATATACTGGTTAATAATGCAGGTATATCCATGAGGGCGAGGTTTTCTGATATGGATATGGATGTGATAAGAAGGGTGATGGATGTGAACTTCTGGGGTGCGGTGTATTGTACCAGGTATGCCTTAAAGTATATAGTGGAGAGGAAAGGATCAATAGTGGGTGTTTCCTCTGTTGCCGGATTTCATGGTCTGCCCGGACGCACGGGATACTCTGCATCAAAATTTGCAATGCACGGATTCCTTGAGACAATAAGGATAGAAAACCTCAAAACCGGACTGCACGTGATGATAATTGCACCCGGATTTACACGTACAAATATACGTAATACAGCGCTTAACGGCAAAGGCTCACCGCAGGGGGAATCGCCCCGCAAAGAAGAAAAGATGATGACCCCGGAATATGTCGCAAAATGGATATTGAAGGGGATAGTGAAAAAGAAGCGAAACAAAATAATGACATGGGAAGGGAGACTCACTGCCTTCTTCCAGAGGATAATCCCGGAGCAGGTTGATAATGCCATTTACAGGGAGATGCTGAAAGAACCCGGCTCACCCCTTGCTGAAAATTAATATCGTAAGCTCTACACTTCCGGGAGGTACAAAAAATCCTTCAGACCGGCTCCGTAATAAGTCATCAGCTTATATAATTGATTAATGTTATCAGGTTTATTTTCAGTGGATAACAGCCTTTTAACCTTATATTTTTCATGCTGTCTGTAATGTATTGACACTTTTTTCGTCATCAGTATGAAAAGAGTTTTTAATAAAAATATAAGACCATGAAAAGAATTATTACACCTCTGATTTTATTTTTACTTGTCGCTTCTGTCAGTGCGCAGAGCTCAATAGACAGGTTATTCAATGAGTACCAGGGCAGGGACGGCTTCGTAACCGTTACCGTGTCAGGTAGTTTCCTGAAGATGATAGGTGAGTTCGATGATCAGGATGAATTTCTGAAGCATTCGGATAAATTCACTGCCATACGTATACTTGCACAGGAAGATAATGATGTAGAAAGCGGTAATTTTTATGACCTTGTTATTGATGAACTGGATAAGGGCGGCTACGAAGAGATGGTAAGAATCAATTCATCCGATGCCGATGTGAAGATAATGGTTAAGGCGGAAGGAAACATATTCACAGAATTCCTGCTTGTGGCCGGCGGCGATGATAATGCCCTTATACAGATAAAAGGCCGGCTGAATGAGAAGATAATAAAAGAAATGGCGGATTCTGTTAATGATGACCATGCCGTGTTCGGCTTGAGATAAGCTAATTATTAACTAACTTTATAACCTGGTTTTTTTACCACTGATATATTATGACCAGGAAAGAATTTGAAGCTGACATATTGCCACTGAGCCGGAACCTGTACCGTTTTGCCTTCCGCTTCCTCTCCAACAGGGAAGAAGCGGAAGACGCGGTGCAGGAGGTTTATCTGAAACTCTGGAAGATGCGTGATAAATTATCAGAATACAGCAATATAAAAGCATTTGCAATGACAGTGACACGTAATCATTGCCTTGACTGTCTCAGGAAGAGGAAGAAAGAATACCTGGAGGACAGTATTACTGATAACACCGGAACCACTGACATGATGTATGAGGACAATATTGAAGGCAGGGAGAGTTTCAGAATTATAACAGGAATAATAGATTCACTGCCGGATAATTACAGGGAAGTGATACAGATGCGTGATATAGACGGTTATGAGTTTGAGGAGATCACTAAAAAACTGGGTGTTGACATCAATAACCTGAGGGTTAAACTGTCAAGAGCCCGTAAAATGGTAAGAGAAGAATTAAAAAAAAGAAATTATGAACCGGTCACTGCTTGATAAACTGCTCGATAAATATTACCGGGGCGCCACATCCGGGGAGGAAGAAAGAATGCTTCTTGACCTCTTGTCCAGGGAAGATCTTCCTCAGCAATACGCTGAAGACAGGATTCTTATTGCAGGCATATATGATAATGAGGACATTCCGGAACCGTCTGCCGGGCTTAATGACAGGATACTTGAGGCCATAGACGGGTCAGAGAAAGAAGAGAAAAAGCATCGTAACAAACGCATCCTTTATGGGGCTATGTCAGCAGCAGCAGGCATACTGGTAATAATAAGCTTCTGGTTTGTATTCGATAGCAGGGGTACAGGGCTGGAAGATACCTACCAGGACCCTCAGCTGGCGTATAATGAGACCATGGAAGTGCTTTACAGGGTTTCTTCAAATCTGAATAAGGGAAGGGCCAGTATGTCAGATCTTTCTGTTATAGCCGAGACAGAATCAAAAATGCAGCTGCTGCCGGAATCCAGGTCAGCCGTGACAGATGAACTGAAGACATTAAAATACCTGGACACCGGAATGCGTTTGCTGGATATAGGAGATGATATTAATTCGGAGAAAGAATAATAAATACTATAAATATGAAAAATATGAAAAGAATAATAATGTTGGTTTTAGTTTCCAGCTTTGTTCTTACATCATTCGCCCAGAGAAATCCGATTGATGTGATGTTTGACAAATATTCAGGCAAAGAGGGTATTACAACCGTCTTTATCTCGAGCAAGATGTTCAGCATGATGGCCGGCGTGGAACTGGATGATGATGAGATGGAAGATGTGATCAGAAAGCTGAAGACCATACGCATACTCACTGTTGAGGATGATGAGCTTAATCAAAAGCTCAATTTCTTCAGCGAGCTTGAGAAAGATCTTGATTTTGGCGGATACGAAGAGCTTATGGTGGTAAAAGAGAGCGGCAAGGATCTTAAATTCCTTGTTAAGGAGAAAGGCAAGAGGATAGAGGAACTGCTTATGATTGGTGGCGGACCGGGACAGAATGTACTGATCTCCATTAAGGGTGACCTGGATATGCAAAACATATCCAGTATAAGCAAAACCATGGGCATTAAGGAATTACAGAATAGTGTAAATTATTAAACAGATGAAACGTCCATTAAAAAATCATCATTATTTCACATTAAGAGTATGATTGTTTTTTAATGGTAAGTTCCATGTGGCCAATGAAATAAATAAAATATAATCACATGAAATATATATTATACAGCCTCCTTGCTTCTATGTTAGTGATCGGCCTTGCATGCTCCGATAAGCGTAAAAATGAAGACGTGTTCAGTGAATTTGAAGGTGAAAGGGGTGTTTATATGGTTAAACTGCCGCCTGCCATGTTTATGTCACTGATAGGAATGGACAGCAATGAAATTGAAAAGGATGAAATCGGAGATATAAATTTTGTTAAACTGCTTGTTTACAGCCGGGAGAATAATGATGCCGCTGAGACGGATAAAATGCTACAAAGGCTGAATGGAAAAATGAGTGAATTTGAATATGAAAATATTATGGCCTTAAACTCCGGAAAAACATATGTCTCAGCCTATATACTGGAAAACGAGGACTATGTAAGTGATTTTATGTTAATATTGAAAGAGAACGACTCACTGGTATGCCTCGGACTATCTGGCAAACTTGATGGAAGGCAGCTGTTTAAGTTTGCCACAGAGATAGAATATGATAAATTCCAGGATTTTATAAAAGAAAAATAACATAGCAGGAGATGCTTAACTGTCTTTTTTTTCAGGGATAATATTTATTTATTATCCCTTTTTTGATATTATCCACATTAGTTCTACTTTAGCTAAGTGAAATTAAGGCTGTGAAGCGAGCATGAACCTGGCGAAGCGGCCTCATGAAAAAGTAAATAAAATTGTAATCATATGAACCTGAGTCTTAAAAAACGAATTAGCATTATTGCTGTTGCAACATTGCTTCTGTCAGGACAGAATGCCAGGGCACAGTTTGAAACCGATTTTTTTAAAGCTGGCATTAATGACGGGATGAAGCTTATGGAAGCTTATATCTCACCCTTTGCCAATGCCTTCGGTGCCGGGTTTAACTCCGCCTGGTATAATACAGCCAAGCCTCATAAACTGGGAGGCTTTGATGTTACACTCAGTGTAAGTGCCGCCTTTGTACCTGATGATGCTCTGGAATTTGACCTGGCGGGAATAAACTTCACCAGTCTTGAACTGGTGGATCCGGCAGCCAGCAGCATTGCACCTACTATAGCAGGGGCTAAGGATGCGATGCAGCCCGGACTGCATTTTATGAAGGAAGTGTCAGGTAATGAGGTGGAACTGGTGAATTTTGATTCACCGCCGGGCACCGGGTTCGGAACAGTGCCGGCACCGATGCTGCAGGCAGGAATAGGCTTACCCCTGGGTTCTGAAATTAAACTGAGATATATACCCAACACGCCTGTTGATGAGGGATCGATAAGCCTTATAGGAGGCGGCTTTATGAAGAGCATATCCGAACATATAAAAGCATTTAAACTGCTTCCGGTCAATATCTCCGCTTTTGGCGGTTACAACAGGTTAAGTGCTAATGTGCCCATAAGCGTTCAGCCTTCAACTGATGCAAATTATGATAACTATATAATGGCTGACTTTAACGACCAGTCTTTTATTGTGGATATCAGTTCCTGGAATATATCACTTATCGGATCTTTTGATATACCCCTGGTGTCAGCCTATGCAGGCATAGGATACAGCAAGACTAGCACGCTGATGAATATAGAGGGCTATATACCTCTTCCCACGGTTGATCCCACTATCTCCACAACAAACCCTGTATATACTGATGCAGACGTAGTAGAGGATGTGACAGAAATTAATATTGAGAATTACTCGGGACTGCGAATGAACGTGGGGGCGCGACTTAAACTGGCTGTGTTTACCTTTCATGTGGATTATACCTATGCTGACTATAATGTTATCACAGGAGGAATAGGTATATCATTCAGGTAAACGAGGATTCCCCTGCAGTCTTTCTGCAAAGCATTCTTTTGACAAACCTTTTCCGGCAGATATTTAAACCACTGACGGTAATATTAACTTAGGTTTTTATTACTAATTTTACGGCATAAATTCTGCTATACAAAGTGAAAGAGGACAGCGTAAGCATAAAAAACAGGTACAGGGCTTTATTAAGGGCCTCATCGGGGTTAATAAAGAGCCGTGGCGACCAGAAAAAGATCAGGAAAGCCCTGGATATGCTTGTTGAGATACTGGGTGATGAAAAGACCATAACAGGTGAATCAGCGGTAGTACATGGTCTGTCAGTGGCCCGTATTGTGGTGGATGAAATGGGACTGGGAATGTCTTCACTTATTGCTGCCATCCTGCATGACTGCAGCAGTCGCATGGACCTGTCTGATAAAAAGCTTGAAAAGGCCTTCGGGACAAATACGCTTGGCGTACTAAGAGGACTGGGCAATATAGAAAATATCGAGACCACCAGGTCAACATACCAGCCCGATAACTTTCTTAAGCTTGTACTGAGCCTGGCTGATGATATAAGGGTTATACTGATAAAGCTTGTAGAGCGACTGGAATATATGAGGAAGCTGGAGGGGGCAAAGCCGGAAATACGCCTGAGGCTGGCCTCTGAATCATATTTTCTCTATGCACCCCTGGCACACAGGCTTGGACTCTACAAACTTAAATCGGAGATGGAGGACAGGGCTATGATGTATCTTGATCCGGCAGCTTACAGGCTCATAGAGGGGAAGCTGAAGCAGACAACATCCGCCCGTAACAGGTTGATACGCGATTTCTCAGAACCGCTAAAGAGTGAGCTTGACAGGCAGAATTTCAAGTACCAGATAAAAGGACGCACCAAATCAATACACTCCATATGGCAGAAGATGAAACATCAGGGTGTTGAATTTGAGGAGGTTTATGATGTCTTTGCAATACGTATAATACTGGAAACCGAAAGAAGCAGGGAGAAATCTGATTGCTGGCAGGCTTATTCAGTTGTGACAGACCTGTACCAGCCCAATCCCAGCAGGCTTCGCGACTGGATATCAGTCCCAAAATCAAATGGCTATGAGTCGCTGCACACAACGGTTATCGGTCCGCGTAATAAATGGGTGGAAGTGCAGATACGCAGCCGCAGGATGGATGATATAGCAGAAAAAGGCCTGGCTGCCCACTTTAAATACAAAGGCTCTGATGGCGACAGGGCAATAGATAAATGGCTGCTGGAGATGAGGGAGCTGCTTGAATCGCCGGTGGAAGAGGAAAAGGAACTGATAGAACGGGTGAGATCCGGACTATATTCAGATGAGGTGTTTGTTTTTACTCCGCGGGGCGACCTCAAAAGGCTGGCTGCAGGGGCCACTGTACTTGACTTTGCATTTGAGATACATACAGAGGTGGGAGAGAGCTGCGTGGGGGCAAAGGTCAACGGAAAGAATGTGGGGATCAAGCATATTCTGGAGAACGGAGACCGGGTTACCGTTCTGACATCGAAGAACCAGAAGGCCAAGCAGGACTGGCTGTCCTTCGTTATTACCGGAAAGGCTAAAAACCGTATTAAAAGTGCTCTGAATGCCGATAAAGTAAAGGCAGCAGCCGAAGGAAAGGAAATGTTGTTGCGGCGGCTCAGAAACTGGAAAATGAAATATGATGATGAGCTGGTGAAAGCATTACTTGATCATTTTAAGCTGCCCAATGCCACTGAGCTCTACTATAAGATACAGGTGGAAAAGATAGACCTGCAGGATGTTAAGGATTTTATTAAAGGAGGCGGGAAAGAAGCAAAGGCAGAAGAGCAGGACAATATCCTTACCCCCGGTACAGCAGCTGAGGCTGATATACAGATGCAGAGAGGGGAAAAGTTCGGCGACTATCTTATTATTGAGAATAAGGTGGAGGGACTCGACTACAGGCTTGCCAGGTGCTGTAACCCTGTGCCCGGCGATAGAATATTCGGTTTTGTGACGATAACAGAAGGGGTGAAGATACACCGTATTAACTGCCCCAATGCCCCTAACCTGATGACCAACTATCCTTACCGTGTGCTTATGGCCAGGTGGACAAAGATGGAGGAAGCTGCCGCTTTCCAGACAGGCATACGGATAAGCGGTATAAATGATCATGCCATGATAACAAAGATATATGATGTCCTTAGCTCGTATAAGGTGAACCTGAGAAATTTCAAGTATGATAATCATGACGGCATGTTTGAAGGTATTGTTTATTTATATGTACCTAACACTAACATGCTGAATGGTTTGATAAAGAAAATACTTTCCATTGATGGGGTGATGAAAGCGGCCAGGTTTGATTAATAATATTTTGAAATAAGCATTAAATACATTATTTTTACAGTATGCGAAAACTGTTATTCATAGCGCTTATCATTTTTACAGGACTGAACCTGCATGCACAGTATCCGTTTAATAATGCGGGTATCTTTTATATGCCTGCTCCCGGTCCGGAAAAATACTATGCAGACAAGAATAATGATCCCGGTTCCGATACCCATTCCTGGGCACGTTATCAACTGAATACAGGGCTAATGTTTAATTCTTTAAATGGCTTTAATTCAGTAAGTACATGGGTATCACCTTCAGTGCTGCTTCCGATCAATTCAAAGCTGGCTATAAATGTCGGAGGCACATATATCAACAGTTTTAATCCGGGGTCTCTTAATGAGTCCGGGGAGGCGGGACCAGCATCGGATTTTATTATGAATGTATCGGGCATTTATTCGGTGAATGAGAAGATGATGCTTTACGGTCAGTATTCAAAGTCGCTGATGAATGAAGGTCTTTATGGCCGTGACGGATTCGAATCCATGACCCTTGGTATGGACTATATGCCCCTGCCCGGTGTTCGTATAGGCGCCAGCATAACCACCACCAACGGGCTAAATCCTTACTATATGAACCGCGGATATATGCCCGGATATTACAGACCATACTATTAGTTTTTAAATACCCTAAGTCTTCAATACCTCGGATCGGGCCTGACTTCCAGTTTTGCCATTTTCTCCACTTCCAGCTGGTGAAAGCCGAAATCTTCGCTTACCTTTCCCAGCATAAGGTATGTCCCACTGCCCCTGCACCTGAACGTTTTTTCTATAATCGAAGTATATGAGTTATTTAAAAAACATTTATATTGCTATTTAGCAGATAGCGGTCTGATTAGCAGCCTGTAGGTAGGTGGCGTTCTTTTTGCATAATCAGGAAAGTCTGGATATTTAAAATCTCAAACTATAACTGAACGAGGGAATAATGGGGAAGTAACTTTGTTGTTTTAAAACTGTTTTGGTTTGACTGGGGATTATATTCCCTTGCTGGTCAAATTTATAGCTTGTGTCAAGATAATAGAAATATGGATTCTGACGGTTATATAGATTGTAAATATTTATACTCCAGGTCCTTTCACCACATTTTACAGATTTATTAAAATTGATCCCGACATCCAGTTTATGGTAAGCCCTCATCCTGTATGAGTTCAGATCATTATATGCCTGTCCATATGTTAAATAGTCTGGATTAATCATATTATCCTTTGGCCCTATCATTCTAAATTTAGCGGCTGCAAGGGTATATGGATTGCCTGTCCCATAAACCCATGTGGCAGAAAATTGAATCTTTTTATTTATTTTCTGAAGATAGACAATGCTTATATCATGCGTCCTGTCATACTTAAAGGGATATGGTTCTCCATTATTTTTATTTTCAAACTGGCGGGTTGTTTTTGAGTATGTATATGCTATCCAGCCTGTTGCCGAACCTTTTGTCTTCTGAAGAAGAAATTCCAGACCATAAGATTCACCTTTACCATTAGTTTCGACCTGGGTTTGCCAGTCGGAAGCTGATGCGAGTGTTGCCACTCCATCTTTGAATGTGATGAGGTTATTCATTGTTTTATAATAGCCTTCCAGGCTTAACTCATACATACCATTCCTCCATGTTTTTTCCATACCGATGGCATATTGCCTGGAAAGCGAAGGAGCAATAGATTCAGTTACGGGAACCCAGATATCGTTCTGCATATTCGGACTTGATCCTGTAAGTAAATGAATGTATTGATTCATTGAAGAATATGAAGCTTTCAGAAGAGTGTTTTCGCCAATCAGAAAAGTCGTGAGAAGCCGTGGTTCAATTGAGGCAAAATGCCTGTCTGGTATCTGATAATTAGTGACTCTGAAACCGAAATTTGTAAATAACCTCGTGCCGATTGAAATCTCATTTTCAAGATAAACAGCATTCTCAAAACCATTTTGCTTTATGCTTCCAAAACTGGTATCAACTGCGGCACTGTTTTCGGATGACCTGTATGTTGTCGTATTAGGATTAAAATGATGAAAGACAGTGGTGCCGCCAAATTTCATTTTATAGTTCTGATTGACATAATAATCGAAATCAGCTTTTATTGACAGGTCAACAATGCCCGACCAGTAAGATGCACTTGTTTTTTCCTTAATGTTGTTGTAGGAATATGTACTTAAAACATCATTCGTAAGACGATACCTGGTTAAATATAAGGTAAGATTTGAAAAAAGCTTGCTACCATAAAGATGATTCCACCTGAAAGAACCAAGAATATTTCCCCATTCAAGGGTCATTTTATTTAAGTCTGTTTGAGTTTTTTGTCTGGATAGTACTTTATCCCCGCCTGAATAGAAGCTTAGATAGAGCCTGTCCTTTGGCGAGATAATATGGTTTATTTTTGCATTCAGATCATAAAAATTATACCCCACTGAAGTACCATTAAATGAAGTTAATTTTGTTAATGGTCGTGTAATAAGATCATACATGAATCTCCGTACCGAAAACATATATGAGGTAGTATCTTTTTTTATCGGACCTTCAACCATAATTTTAGAAGCAATCATTCCGATCATCAGGTTTCCGTGAAATTCCTTCAAATTCCCTTCTTTCATTTTAATATCCACAACCGAGGATAACCTGCTTCCATAATGAGCGGGGAAACCACCTTTTACAAGCTTCACGCTGTTTATTGCATCGGAGTTAAAGGTTGAAACAAATCCTCCAAGATGATTAACATAATAAACCGGAACATCATCAATAACCATCAGATTCTGATCAGGGCTTCCTCCTCTGACATATAATCCGCTGGATGCCTCATTCCCCGACTGGATACCTGGCATAAGCTGAAATGATTTTAATAAATCAGATTCTCCTCCGAGAGATGGCATAACAGTAACTTTTGAAACGGGCAAAGAAACAACACTCATCTCCTTCCTCTTATCATATGTAGTTGTTCTTTCTGCGACTACAACCACCTCGTCAATGATATTCATGCTTTTTAATGCAATGTCAACCTTTAGGTCCCGAGTGGGTCTTACGGTAAAAGATGAAGGAGAAAAGCCAACAAAAGAGGCCTGAATTTTAACGGAATCTTCTGATGGATTAAGATTCAGGACATAATAACCATAACTATTTGAAATTGCGTAATTTGAATAATCTTCAGTAGTTACAGTGGCTCCTGTAATTATTTCACCTGATGATGCATCTGTGACATAACCGCTGATTGAGATATTCTGAGAATACCCCTTAGTAACCAATACAAAAACAGACAGGAATATACTTATCCTCTTTATCATTTTATTGGTTTATTGCTACGGTTATTTCTTTCTCATCTGACGAGTAGCCTGCAAAAATCCCATACCCACCTGTGACATTTGAATACAGGTTAACCGGCTCGCTCATTCCGCTGAAAATATCATAATCCAGGCTGAATAAATAGGCAAATTGCTTTTCCTTGTACCTATAGTAAGATTCTGAAACTGACCTTAAAATGATTTTCAGGTTATAATCGCGGTACCATTGAGTATAGAAATAAATCCTCACCGAGCAGTGTTGCCCGTCAAACATTTTATCTGTGAATATCAGTGTTCTTGGATCATAATCAAGCAACCCGGTTGAGGTAATAACCGGGTCAGAGTTTTTGTCAAATATTATGGGTACATTATTATCACTGACGGGAACATAAGTATTACGGACCGTATCATTTCCTGCCAGTTCTATTTCATAAAAGTTTGGCCCGTCAAAATCTTGAAAATCAAGCCTGAGTTCATTAATTATATTTCCATCCTCGTTTATTAGCACTGAATCTGTATAGGAAACACTTTGAAGAATCGTTTTTTCCGGAATGATATCTTCACAGAAAACAGTGTCAGTACCAGGGGCAAATATCTTTAATGAATAGTTTTTATTTTGTTCTGCTATTATATGCGAGTAATAATATCCTGAATCCAGGTACATTGTATCAATAATATTGTTATTCTCACTGATTATTATTGTTGCATCAGTACATTCGGGAACAGTATTTTCAAGTATTCCAATGCTTTCTGATAAATGGACTTTTATCTGCGAATTGTTAGTAAAAAAGCTGTTAACGACAATTTTGGGGGGTGCATCCGGCAATTCTATATCAATCTCTTTTGTGCATGACACAAGTGAAATAAGAATAGCAAAAAGAATGATAATTTTATGAAAATTATGCATTAGAAATTAAAGTTGACTTTATATGAAAACACGTATTTTTTGCCATTTATAAACCTGATATTTGAAAATTTGTAGAATAAATCAAAGCTAATCCTTTTGTTTTTTGAGTATATGGACAAACCAGGAGCAGCATAGTATCCGAATTTACCACTAATAATTGGAGAAGGGTCAGTTGAAGAAGTCGATTCCTTGTAGTAGTGCGCAAAATACGGAGAAACTTCAGAGAATAGTTGAACTCTTCTTTCAGCCAAAATTGAGTATCTGGCCACTGGTCCGATCCTATAACTAAAATAGTTAAAGTCCTGGAAATTTTGACCTGAACCTATATTGACAGGAAAACTGCATGCAAACTCCAAACCTGTGGTAATATTTTTTGTAATCCTGTGTCCGTAGCGTAAGGAAGAAATAGTATTTATATAAAGAAAATCGAAGAACTGATCGTTGATATATGGATTGAACTGTATTCCGATTTGGTTTTTCCTGAAGGGTTCATTTTTAACTTCCTGGGGAAAAGCATTGCTGAGAAACAAAAGAAAAATGCCTGTTGATAGAATTATAGTTCTTTTCATACGAAATATATAAATAAACAGCGTTTAAAGTTATTAAAATAACCTAAACGCTGTTTATTTCATTATATAATAATGGTATTAATATGGATCATTAGGGGATGATGATGTATAATACGTATATGACATAGTTTCGTCGAGGGCGTCATCCCAACATATATAAAGATATTCTGTAGTTCCGTCAATTAATCGTCCACGACTATAAGCCGGGCTATAGCTATCATCCAGGTCTAAACTGTAATCAGGCCCAAAGTAGATAACCCTTTGAGATAAACCGGTATTCTCATCATAACCTCCCGAGATGGATTCCTCGGTGCAACCTAAGCAATCAAGTCTAATATAACCCTCATCATTCGCTGACTTTGTGTTAAGTTGCGCCCTTCCCCAAATACCCCAAGTTCTTTTCTGGGGATTGGTTATTATATCGTAATACCACATTGTAAATCCTGGATTTGATACCCACACAGAGTACTCTCGTATTGAGCTTACTATTCTAAACCTGGAGTCGTTTGTGAAATTTATGGTTTTTTGGACAAGATCCGATTTGGTTTCAAGTCTGGGGCGTGAAAGCATAACTGTCACATCCTTGGTAGAAATCTGATCTTTTGGAAGGAAAAGTTCATCTATATTAGATTCATATCCTGTTTGATAAATGTAATTACCTGCGATTCTGAAAATCTGGTCTCCAATTTGGTAAATTCCGTCCTTATTGGCTATATAACACAATATCTTTGAATGAGGTAAAAGATAGAGTGTCGAACTATCATAAGTTTCTTTAAGAAAGACGCTAGGGTATTTAGCAACATATTTCAAAAACTTTGGATCATCTTCTTCTAATTTCATTCCTTCCAGGTAATATTCAGTCATGGATTTTAATCCAAGAGACTTATTTTCTCAACAATTAACTGAGTATTGCTCTGATTCTCATATAGCCACTTTTGGTAATCAGTAAAAGATGCAAAGTCCGTGAAGACTAATCGACCATCACGAAATGTAATACCATCGTCTGAGACAAACTGGAAATTTGCTTGAGGCTCTTCTTTCTGACAAGAAAGACAGGAAAAGAGAAGGAGATTTAGTAGAAGAATTCCTTTGAATCTCCAAAATCGAATAAAAAGATTACTTTTCATAATGCGTTTTGATTTAAGTTAATAATTTAGGCTTTTTAATGCAAAATTGACTTAAACAAATTTCGCACAGGTTAATCAATAAAGCAACCATTTAATCGGCAATAAGTTACCAGAGTAACATATAAGTAATTAAATGATATAAAAAATTATCCAATTGCAATTTTAGTTATCCAAAACGTCTTAATTCTTCCCTGAACCCAAAGGCCGTTAATATAGGAAAAACCTTACTACATCTTTTCCTGGGTACTGAAATCTTATATCCGTCTAAATAGATCATTTGTAGATATCTATTGAAGGACCCAGGTCTGTTTAAATTAATTATATATGACAAGCTACAACGTAAAAAATTATAATTCCTCAACACGCACTCAATAATACATAGCGATTTTGGGAGGACAATCTCAGTACCGCCATCTTTGAGCAATACTATTGTATAATTCCTATCCGCTTTACATATTATTATTTGATCAAGATCAATTACTTTGTGTCCATTTCTGGCTATTATATATAGTGCATTACGATTAGAAGCAGGATTGATGAAAATCTCAAGATTTTTCATAGGAATTGGGTTGGATTATTTTCTTTGTTGGATTAATAAAAGTGAACACGATGTATAGTAGGATTATAAGTAATTACTGTATTTCATCAGTAATTTTTTTTTTCGACAGTTGAATACTTATTGCACTATGACTTAGGCAAGTTAAGCTATTTTTTTTTTTTCAAAATTTTTTATGGCAAGGGGAGGACAAATCACTATCAAATAGAGTGGTAATTAATTACGCTAAAACAACAACTCAACTTCACCACTCATTCACTGTCCTCCGTATCTGGGCGTGGGGCACAGCCCCACACCATAGAAGGCGGAACTAACCGCTCACCTATACTTCTCAATACCTCGGATCGGGCTTGACTTCCAGTTTTGCCATTTTTTCCACTTCCAGCTGGTGGAAGCCGTAATCTTCCGTTACTTTTCCCAGCATATGGTATGTCCCTCTGCCCCTGAAAGGATATCTTTCCAGTGAATCCGAAAAATGTACCGTATCGAAGAACTGTCCCATATGATCGATAAAACAGCCGAAGTTCATCCATTGCCCCCTTGCTGTCTTAATATACTTGACAGTAACCAGGTGGCCCGCCATTCTCACTTTCCGTCCCTTTGCACCGCTCATATCAGCAGCTCCTATATCTCCCCTGAAAGCCGTCTTTAACAGGCCAAACCAGCTGATGCTTACAGGAAAGCCCAGCAGCTCAATCTCATCATAGGCATCTTCAATGCCGTTATGGATGAGTTTTGGAAGCCTGTATTCCTTAGCGGGACTCTCAAACAGGGTGTGTGATTTTTCGGTTTTCTTTCTGTTGAGAGTGAGATGTGCCGTCCACAGCAGTTCGGCCTTGCTTTTGCCGGTGAAACGGAAGGCTCCCGTGCGAATAAGCAGTATTGCCTGTTCCAGTCCCGGCCTGACCCTGTTAACAAAATCGCTTAATCCCGTAAAAAGACCTTCTTCATCTCTTATCTTCTCAATTATTGTGGCAACGGAACTGTCGAGGTTCTGTATATGTATAAAGCCCAGGTAGATGTCGGAGTCTTTTATGCAGGTCATATACCGGCTGTTGTTAACACAGGGAGGATGAAGGCGGGCTCCATACCTCACTGCCTCATGTGCATACACCCATGTGCGGTAAAAGCCGCCGAAATTATTAATTACGGCAACAATAAATTCCAGGGGGAAGTGTGCTTTAAGGTACAGGCTCTGCATGCTCTCCACCGCGTATGATGCCGAATGGGCCTTTGAGAATGAATAACCGGCAAAGGATTCTATCTGCCGCCATACTTCTTTGGTGATATCATCCGGGTAGCCTTTTTTACGGCAATTCTCAAAGAACCTTGCGGTTATCTTCCTGATCTCCTCCTTTGACCTGTACTTGCCGCTCATGGCCCTGCGCAGGGTATCGGCATCTGACAGGTCGAGTCCCGCAAAATGGTGGCAGATCCTGAGCACATCTTCCTGGTATACCATCACACCGTAGGTCTCGCTCAGCTGTTCCTTCATGACAGGGTGCAGGTATTTGAAGCCACCGGGATTATGAAACCTCTGAATATACTGCTTCATCATTCCCGAGCGTGCCACACCCGGACGTATAACCGAGCTGGCAGCCACAAGGGTGGGGTAGTCGCTGCACTTAAGCTTCTGCAGCAGGCCCCGCATGGCGGGACTCTCAATATAGAAACATCCCTTTGTCTCACCTTTGGCCAGGTATTCCTTAACCTTTTCATCGTTTTTGAATCTGTGTATGGCATGCACATCCACATCAACACCCCTGTTTTCCCTTATTATATCAGCGCTTTCCTTAATATGGCCTATACCTCTCTGGCTCAGTATATCAATCTTTTCAAAACCCAGCTCCTCTGCCACATACATATCCCACTGCGTGGAAGGAAAGCCCTTTGGCGGCATGTCCAGCGCTGTGTAACAGGTAATGGGCTCTTCCGATATCAGCACACCGCCCGCATGTATGCTGCGCATATTGGGGAAGTCGGCGATTCTGCTTCCCAGGTAAAAGATCTTATCGGTCAGGCTGTTATGATTACTGGTGTCGCCCGGATTGTCGATCAGGCTGTCTATTTCCTCCTTCGGCAGCCCGTAAACCTTACCCAGCTCCCTTATGACCGACCTGCCCCTGAATGTGCTCATGGTGCCAAGCAGGGCGGTGTGCTTATAGCCGTAACGCCTGAATATATAATCTGTCACCTCATCCCTGTCTTTCCATGAATAGTCGATATCGAAATCGGGCGGCGTGCTTCTGCCGGGATTAATAAACCGCTCAAAGTAAAGGTTAAGGTCAATAGGGTCAACATTTGTGATTTTCAGACAATAAGCAATAATGGAGTTTGCACCGCTGCCGCGACCCACATGATAAAAACCCCTTGCCATTGAATATCTGATTATATCCCATGTGATAAGGAAATATGCGGAAAAGCCCAGCTTGTCAATTATCTCAAGTTCATGTTGTATCCTTTCCCTGGCTACAGGGTTGTTATTGCCGTACCTGTACTGCATGCCGTCCCATGCCAGCTTCTCCAGCAGGAGCCTGTCGTCATACCTGCCGGCGGAAAAGACCTGCTTGTTCCTTGGTATGCCACTTTCAAATGATATGTGGCAGTCGCCGAGCAGCCTGTTGCTGTTTTCAATAAGCCGGGGACTGGCAGCGTAGATATCCTTCATCCTTTCCCTGGCGATAAAATATTCATTCCCGCCTGCCAGCTGTGAGGGTTTAAGGTGATCTATAAGGCTGTTATTGCCTATTGCCCTGAGATTTTTATGTATCTCCCATCCTTGCTTATCCCTGAAGCTGACCGCCTGGAAGCCAGTGAGCTTAGCGCCGTCCGGGAGTCCGGATACAAAAGGCAGCCTGCTGATGGTGTCCGGACTGACATTTATCCTTTCGTTCTCTCTCAGAGCATGTTCAGGCTTATTATCTAAAGTATAAATTATATATGCCTGGCTGAATTCAGGTGCCGGAAAGGGCAGGGGGCTTTTATTTATATTATGTCCGGAAAGGAAATCATTAAGTTCCCTGAAACCTTCATTATTCCTGGCAATGCCTGTATACAGCAGCCTGTCGCCCTTCCTGAACTCAATGCCTGCCACCGGCTTTATGCCGGCTTTTACGCAGCAGCTGACAAAGCCGGGTATGGCTGTGCTGTTATTAATATCGGTCAGTGCAAGGGTGATGACACCCATGCTCGGCGGCTGTTGAGACCAGCTCCTGGGGCGACAGCACACCGTATCTGAGACTGTAATATGAATGGCAGAGGTACATCTTAGCAGTAATTACGTGTTTTGTTAAGTCTTTCCGCCATCTCTTCCTGCTCTTTAAGCTTGCTGCGGAGCCTTCTAAGGGCTTTTTCCTCCCTTTCACGGTAGTTCCATGTTCCGCATGCCCTCTGGACCGCATTGTGTCCGAAACGCTTCCTGAGGCTGTCCATGGTCAGGTACAGGTTTACCATAGAGGGTGTATCCTCGAACATATTCAGTTGCTGGCTGCCCCTGACGAGGTGACTGAAGCGCACGCCTATCAGTCGTATAAGCATCCTGCGGCTGTACAGTTTCGCAAAAAGTTCCTTTGCTGCTTCAATAAGCACATGGTCGAATGATGTGTATGGTATTCTTTTCTGCAGGCTGTGGGTGTCGAAATTGGAATATCTTATTTTGACACTTATGCAGGAAGTCAGCTTCTCCTGCCTGCGCATCTGCCAGGCTATCTTTTCCACCATTGATGCCAGCAGCTGGTTAAGCCTCACCAGGTCGGTGGTATCCTTATCGAAAGTACTCTCGGTGCTTATTGATTTCTGTTCTGAGTAGTTTATAACGGGACTGTGATCTATGCCATTGGCCTTTTTCCATATATCCATGCCGTTCTTGCCCATCAGCCCGCTCATCATCTCCGCCGGTATCTGTCTGAGTGTGTATATCCGGGATATGCTCATTGAGCGCAGCAGTCTGTAGCTTTTTGGACCTATCATAGGTATCCTGCGTATGGAGAGGGGGTCCAGGAAGGGATTTACCAGTCCGGCCTCCACCTGCTTCTCCCCGTTGGGCTTGGCCTGGCCTGCGGCTATTTTGGACACCGTTTTGTTGACCGAGAGTCCCAGCGATATAGGCAATCCTGTTTCCCTTATTATTCTGCCCCTAAGCTCACTGGCCCATTTGGCGGTGCTGTGAAACCGGTCCATGCCCGTCATATCGATATAATGCTCGTCAACGGATGCTTTCTCATATGCAGGGGCCTTTTCGGCAATTATATCCGTTACGGTCCTCGAGTAATTTGAATATGCCTCCATGTCGCCCCGGATAAATACTGCATCCGGACAGAGACTGCGGGCCATCTTCATGGGCATGGCCGAGCTTACGCCATAGCGGCGTGCTTCATAACTGCAGCCTGCCACCACACCGCGATCCGACATTCCGCCAACTATTACAGGCATGTTATTCAGCCTGCTGTTTTTCAGCCGCTCCACCGACACAAAGAATGTGTCGAGGTCCATATGTAAAATTATCCGTTCCATTTTTGATCTTTTTGATGATTCTTCACTCTCCTGTCTTTTCCACTCTGACTTACCCTTCCCTGAATTTTTTTACCCTCCCTCTTGCATATTGTTTTTAGAAATTATATCTTTGATTAGAAATTAATCAAATTTGTGACGATAATATAATCAGTAAATATGAATTTTGCAAAAAACATCAAGTTTCTTCGTAAGAGAAAAGGCAGGACCCAGGACGATGTAGCATCGGCACTGGGATTAAAGCGCTCGACCCTCAGCGGTTATGAAAATAATGTTGCTGAACCCGGTATAGAGGTGATTATAGCCTTTTCAAAATATTTTGAGATAGCGGTTGACACCCTGCTGAAGATAGATCTCAGCCTGCTTAGCGAAAGCCAGATGGGAGAGCTGGAAAGGGGCTTTGATGCTTATCTTAGCGGGACCAGCATGAGGATACTGGCCACCACCGTTGATGAAGATAACAGGGAGAATATAGAGCTGGTGCCTGAAAAGGCAAAGGCCGGCTACCTTACCGGCTATGCCGATCCCGAATTTATAAGTGAGCTGCCGGTATTCAGGCTTCCCTTCCTGTCGTCAAACAGGAAATACAGGACTTTTCAGCTCAGGGGCGACTCAATGCTGCCGGTGCCTGACGGTTCGTGGGTGACGGGTGAATATGTGCAGGACTGGTATGATATATCTGACGGACAGGCATATGTAATCTTTACCATGGATGATGGCATAATGTTTAAGATAACAGAGAACAGGATAAAGAGCGAAGGCAGGCTGTTGCTTTATTCGCTGAACCCTGTTTATGAGCCCTTCAGTGTCAGGATAGGCGAGGTAAGGGAGATATGGAAATTCGTTCATTATATCAGTGCCGAGCTGCCTGATCCCGTACTGCCCGAGAAAGAGCTGATAAACACGGTTGCCAGGATGAAGCATGATCTTGATATGCTGAAGCAGAAGAATGCTGCTCTGCCCGGTGACCCTGCGGGTTCAGACGAAAATACCGCTTTGTCCGAAACTCCGGCAGGTTCCTGAACTATACTGCCTACCTGAAAATCCAGCGTCCTCCTGAGAAATGCAGCCTGTCGATGGCGGGTTTTTCAGTCAGGGGGTAAAATACCGCGTCTGCCCTGGCCGCTTCAAACGCCAGTTCTTTTTTCGTACCGCTTCCCCTGCTGTCAGCAATAAACAGCACTCCCGGATCAATATATTTTGCCAGTGAGGGGGATTCGTATATTACCGGCCTGTCGGCAGGCAGAGTGCTGAATACCATGCTGAAAGCCCTTTTTATATATTCATCGCGGCATTGTAAATAATACACTTTTGCGGCCCCTGCACCAAGCATCCTGGAGCTGTCCTTATTGCCTTCCTTATGGTTTTCCGTGAATATGCTGAATCCCTCTTCGATATGCCATTCCAGGAGTCCACTCGTGGGTTCGTGAAAATGAGGACTTATCTTGACAGCCACCGGTAAGAGCTGCCGGAATTTATCTATCACCTGGCAGGCCAGGGTGGTCTTGCCGCTGTTACGCCCTGTGCCTGCTATTATTAGAAGGTTTTTATATCGTCCCGGTACCCCTGTCATTTATATGCAAATTTTAATGCCGCTTATGTGCAAATATATAAAGCATGGGACTTGTAAACAATCCTCGTGCATCACAGACAATTAAGCTGTCAATACCTTGTGCATTTACCCGGTATTCCGGTTTTTTAGTTGTACCTTTGCAGCCCAATAATTTAAAAATATGCAATCAATACGTAATGTAGCCATAATAGCTCATGTTGATCATGGCAAAACAACCCTGGTGGACAGGATAATACAGGAAAGCAATATTATTAATACCCGTTCCGATTCGGACGATCTGATACTCGACAGTAATGACCTGGAAAAGGAAAGAGGGATAACCATACTGTCAAAGAATGTATCGGTAACCTATAAGGATGTGAAGATAAATATCATTGACACCCCCGGTCATGCCGACTTCGGAGGCGAGGTGGAGAGGGTGCTGAAGATGGCTGACGGTGTGTTACTGCTGGTTGATGCCTTCGAGGGACCCATGCCCCAGACAAGGTTTGTGCTGGGCAAGGCTGTGCAGCTTGGACTGAAACCCATTGTGGTGATAAATAAAATAGATAAGCCCAACTGCAAGCCTGATAATGTACAGCAGGATATCTTTGACCTGATGTATAACCTCGATGGTTCAGACGACCAGCTTGAGTTTGAGACAGTATTCGGATCCTCAAAAGAGGGATGGATGAGTCTCGACTGGAAAAACAAAACGGATAATATCAGGGTTCTCCTCGATACCATACTAACGGAAATACCGGAAGCTCCATATCATGAAGGCAGTCCGCAGATGCAGATAGCATCGCTCGATTATTCAAGCTATGTGGGAAGGATAGCCATAGGCAGGGTGTTCAGGGGAGAGCTGAAGGCCGGTAATGATTATACCCTTTGCAAGAGAAATGATATACGTAAAAAGGTAAGGATAAAAGAACTGTATGAGTTTGTTGGTCTGGGCAGGGAGGAAGCAGGAACGATAAGGAGCGGAGATATATGTGCTATTATAGGTCTTGAGGATTTTGAAATAGGCGATACCGTTGCAGATGCGGAGATACCGGAACCACTGCCAAGGATATCAGTTGATGAACCTACCATGAGCATGCTTTTCACAATCAACACATCACCGTTTTTTGGTAAGGAAGGAAAGTATGTGACATCCAGGCGTTTGCGAGACAGGCTGTTTAAAGAAACCGAAAAAAATCTGGCACTCAGGGTTGAAGAGACAGGGTATGAGGACCGTTTCAATGTTTTTGGCAGGGGACTGCTCCATCTTTCAATACTGGTTGAGACAATGAGAAGGGAAGGCTATGAATTCCAGATAGGGAAACCCGAGGTGATATTTAAAGAGGTTGAAGGTGTCAGGAATGAACCATTTGAGACGCTGGTGATAGAGGTACCTGAAAAATTCTCGGGTAAAGCCATTGAGCTGGTTACCGGTGTGCGGGGAGACCTGCTGGTTATGGAGCCGCGCGGCGACCTGCTGCACCTGGAATTCGATATTCCCGCGAGGGGATTGATAGGTCTCAGGAATAATATACTGACGGCCACTGCCGGGGAGGCTACCATGACACACAGGTTCAGGGGATATGGCCTTTATAAAGGCAGCATAGGGCTTGAGCGTAACGGCTCACTTATTGCTTTTGATGCCGGACAGGTAAGTGCCTATGCCCTCGACAGGCTGCAGGACAGGGGCAGGTTCTTTGTTGAGCCGGGTAGCCAGGTGTATAAGGGACAGGTGGTCGGTGAGCATACCCGTATTGGAGATCTGGAGGTCAATGTGACCAAAGGAAAAAAGCTTACCAATATGCGTGCCTCAGGCTCTGATGATAACCTGAAGATAGTTCCGGCGGTTAAATTCTCACTCGAGGAAGCCATGGAGCATATTAAGGAAGATGAATACCTTGAGGTAACACCACTGAACCTGAGAATGCGAAAAATCAGTTTTTAAACCCATTTACTGATTCGTTTCAATATTCTAACTTTGTCGTAAAATATCTCTTATGGCGGATTTAATAGGAAGATTTACAAAGCAGGAGGAAACGGCAAACTGGCTGTCACATTTCGCAGGTGCTATCCTGGCAAGTGCTATGCTTACATTGATGATAGTTGCATCGGCGCTGAAAGGTAATGCATGGCATGTGGTAAGCACCGCTATCTTCGGCACCACAATGGTGCTGCTGTATTTTTCTTCCGCCGTGGCCCACGGACTGCCACCGGGACGCTTAAAGCAGATATTCTTTGTTATTGATCAGGCAGCTATTTTCCTGCTCATAGCAGGTACATATACCCCCCTGGCCCTTGTTGCATTGCACGGCACCATAGGATGGATACTGTTCGGATTGCAGTGGGCCATAGCCATAGCAGGTATTATTATGCAGGTAATGAGGAAAAACAGGGTTGAGAATGGTGCACCCCTTCTTGATATAATAATATATCTGGTTATGGGCATGATGTTCCTGATAGCCGTGGTGCCCCTGGTCAAATCATTGCCACTCATGGGTTTTATATGGATACTGATAGGAGGAGCCTGTTATTGCTTCGGGATATTTTTTTACCGGAAAGCCAGCTTCAGGCATGCACACCTTGTATGGCACCTGATGGTGCTGGCAGGCAGTATATCACATTTCTTTGCAATATTCTTCTACGTGATTCCTATAAGTGTCTGATTATAACATGTTATAAATCAGAACAATCGATGTCTATAAAATTTAGATTCCAGCAATGCCAGTTATTATCCTCAAAATAGTTCTGGTTCCTTACCCTTCCTGCTTTTGTCGCAGTGTCCCACTGTATCTCAATCGTTTCAGCCGACAGTATCGTTTCAGCCGACAGATTTATAGTGTACCATGCATTATAGTCCAGTGAGGGATCTTTACCCATGGTAATCGAACTGCCTGTTTGCTCCTTATCAGGCTCAACATACACATAGGTCAGGGATGAAGTCTCTGCCTCATAGTCCTTTGTCCAGTCCACCTCAAGCATCTTATCGGAGCCCATATCATTATATTTATAAACATCCCACGAGGCGGCAGTGTGATCGTACCGGACAATGCCTTCGAACCATTTAAATCCTGATTCTGTTGCGGCAGACAGGGCAATGACCATCTCCATGGAGAACTCCTCATTGCTGAGGCGCTCAGCTGTGAGTGTGGCTATGTACTCTGATTCATCCCATGTGAAGTTATAGACCCACTGCCATGTGTTATCTCCCAGGTATTCAGCATCCTGTCCCAGCAGCTGGGTGTATGCTGCAACAGGCAGTGCTATGCTTACTGATGAAAGGGAACTCCAGAAAACAACATTCAGGTAGGAGTAAACAAAATTATCATAGGTCTCAACTATACCTTTCTGCTGGTCAGGCCGGCTGTCAAAATCTGAAAAATCCATTACAAGACTTTCTACAGGGGGCAGCTCGGGTTTTTCATCCGGATTCTCCTTGTCACATGATGTGTTCAATAGCATGACAGCTATCATCGTAATAAGGATAATTGATCCGGAGCGCATAAAAATACTTTTCATAATCATAATTTTTTTACTGCAGATAATACCTGCAGGATTATTGTTATATATACCAAACTAATTATTCATCACATTATTGCCATTATCCGTCATATAATGAATGTATAACCCTATTAAGACAAGAATAAGGCTAAAAAGGTTGTACTTAGAGAGAGATTATTCTTTGCTAAGCTCTATTATCAGCTGTATTATATCCTCCACCTCATCATCCGGAACGCGTCCCTTGTACAGGGCCCGGCATATGCGGTTCTTATCTGCAATCACTATTGTATAGCTGTCCTCCGGTACTTTCCACCTCTCGTGCAGTATGCCTTCGTTATCAAACAGTATTGTTGTACCGTATTTCTTTTCCTTCCTCTTGGCTATCATCCTTATTATGCCAGTGGGCTTCCATGTAGACTTGGTATCCACTATGCCAAATCCCTTAAAATGATCCCTGTCTATCCTTTTGTCAATATCAGCGGCCTTATTTACCGCATCATTAAAATGATCGTTAAGATCTTCTTCATCCGGATCTACATAATTCATTTGTAACACTTTGCCTTTCCATGTATCCATGGAGTGGGGTAGATCATTGGCATCAGGCAATGTCCATTCCGGCACCTTTTGTCCTACCTCCAGGCCCTTATTCTGTGCAAAAACAATCGTTAATGAGAAGGCCAGTAATACGATGCTGAAAATTAATTTCTTCATGTTATGATTTTTATGATTTAACAGACCAAGATAAACATTTTTTTAAATTTAATGCTTATGCGGCCGCTTGCTGTATCAGCTGCAGCAACAGAAAATGTTTAAGCGCATAAATTCTGTGTCATTGCTATTTTTAGATTAACTTTAAGGTTTTGTATACATCTTAACTTTAATAATTATGAAAACGATGTTCAAAACAAAATCCTTATGCTTATTGCTGGTATTTGTCCTGCTTAATATTTCCCTGTATGCACAGGACTATTTTCCTGACAAGGGCCTGTGGGTACGTAGTACGCCTTCAGAACAGGGTTTAGACACTGAGAGGCTGGAAAGGGCGCTTGACTATGCCATGGAAAATGAATATTCGGGCGACAGAGACCTGAGGGTAGCTATACTCGAATCGTTTGGCTATGAGCCCTATATGGAAATTGAAGGACCAACGAAAGACAGGGGCGGACCTGCTGGTATTATTTTAAAGGATGGATATATAGTAGCCGAATGGGGCGATATCAGCAGGGTTGATATGACATTCAGCGTAACTAAAAGCTACCTGTCAACAGTGGTGGGACTGGCATACGATGAGGGACTTATCTCTTCTGTGGATGATAAGGTTTATAAACATGTATGGGACGGTCTTTTTGACGGCAAACATAACAGTAAAATAAGCTGGGAGCACCTGCTTAACCAGTCATCAGACTGGTCCGGTCAGCTGTTCGGTATGCATGACTGGGCCGACAGGCCATCAAGAAGGGAGGATCTGGATGAATGGCGATACAGGGAATTACATGAGCCAGGTACTCATTACAAATATAATGACGTAAGGGTCAACCTGCTGGCATATTCAGCCCTGCAGGTGTGGAGAAAACCATTACCGCAGGTATTAAAGGAGAGAATAATGGATCCTATCGGAGCCTCAACTACATGGCGCTGGTATGGTTATTCCACATCCTGGGTAAATATTGACGGTGCCTGGGTGCAGTCGGTGAGCGGAGGCGGTCATTCCGGCGGTGGAGTGTTTATAAATACCCTTGACCATGCCCGTTTCGGGCTGCTTTTTATGCGCAATGGCATGTGGAATGACAGGCAGCTATTATCACCCGAATGGATTGACATGGCAAGGCAGCCATCAGCTGCAAACGAGTCATACGGATACCTCTGGTGGCTTAATAAAGGAAGAAGGGAAATGGAACATGTACCCGGATCGGTGTTTTATGCATCAGGATTCGGAGGTAACTATATAGTAGTGGACCAGGAAAATGATATGGTAATAGTAACACGGTGGCTTGAGCCATCCAAACTGGGAGATTTCCTGGAGCTGGTGTATATGTCTGTCGACAAATAATAGATACCAGACCGGAGTATGCAGTCCGGAGAATGGCGAATTAATAGAATTAAATACAAACACAATATGTTGAAATTAAACGGATTATATCCTCCTTTGCCCACCTCATTCGATAAGGGCGGAGAGCTGGATGGCGGAAAAATAACAGAGAATATAAAAACACTTTGCAGTCATGGTCTGGCAGGCATACTGGTACTCGGATCAAATGGCGAAATGGTGATGCTGGATGATGATGAGAAAAAAAAAGCATATAATGTTGCCAGGAAGGCTATTCCCCGGGATAAGCTGATGATAGCTGGTACAGGGGCTCAGTCTACCCGCCAGACTATAAAACTGTCACTTATGGCATCTGAGGCGGGTGCCGATGCAGTGCTGGTGCTCAGCCCTTCATACTATAAAGGACAGATGAACAGGAAGGCGCTGGTGCAGTTTTATCATGAGGTGGCCGCCAGCTCACCCGTCCCGGTAATAATCTATAATATGCCTTCTAATTCAGGTCTTGATATGGACGCAGACACAATACTGGAGTCATCAACCCATGATAATATTATAGGCATTAAAGACTCAGGTGGTAATCTGGTGAAGATGGCTTCAATAATAAAAAATGCAAAAGAAGGCTTCCAGGTGCTCGCCGGATCGGCAGGTTTTCTGCTGCCGGCACTGTCCATAGGCGCCGTGGGGGGCATCCTTGCCCTGGCCAATATTGCACCTGAGCTGTGTCTTAACATTTATAATTCCTTTTTAAACGGTGAAGCGGAAAAGGCAAAAGAATACCAGCTGAGAGCGGTGGATATTAACACTGCGGTAACAAGAAAGGGCGGGGTGCCGGCACTGAAGGCAGCCATGGATCACCTTGGAATGTATGGCGGACCTGTCCGCAGTCCCCTGCTGCCCCTGGATGATGAAAGCAGGAAGCAGCTTATAACATTGATTGAAAAAACATTATAAACATAAAGCAGGAATAAGCAGTATGAAGAAACTATTGATGATACCCGGACCGATAGAATTTGACAGTGATGTATTGAAGGCTATGAGTGAACCCACTCTAAGCCATGTATCAAAGGAATTTATAGAGATATTCGCTGAATCGCTTGAGATGATGAAAAAGCTCTGGATGTGTCCTGACGGGCAGCCTTTTATTATGGCCGGAACAGGAACACTGGCCATGGATATGGCAGGAGCCAATATGGTTGAAAAACATGATAAGGTGCTTGTTATATCAACCGGCTATTTTGGTGAGAGGTATGCAGAGCTTCTTAACCGCTACGGAGCCGATTACAGGATATTGAGTGCTGCTCCGGGTGAAACGGTTCCGCCTGAAAAGATAGAAGATGAGCTGAGGCAGGGTAAGTATAAAGTGATGACATTCACTCATGTTGATACCTCAACGGCAGTGAAAACTGATGCTGAGGCAATAGGTAAGCTGGGACAGAAATATGATGTTCTCAGCATACTCGATGGGGTATGCTCGGTGGGCGGTGAAGAGATAAGGCAGAAGGAATGGGGTATTGATATTGTGCTTACCGCTTCCCAGAAAGCCATTGGGGTGCCACCCGGACTGGCACTGCTGGTGGCCTCTGAAAAAGCCATGAAGGTATTTGAAAAAAGGAAAACAAAGGTGCAGAACTACTATGCCGACTGGACCAACTGGCTGCCTGTAATGCAGGCTTATGAAAGCAGAAAGCCGGCTTACTTCGGTACACCGGCCGTTAACCTTGTGGCGGCCCTCAATGTAAGCCTTAAACAAATTCTTAAGGAGGGAGCGGACAGCAGGTTCACAAGACATAAAACAACAGGCAGGGCCTTCAGGTCCGCCTTAAAAGCCCTGAACATCAGCCAGGTGCCTGCTGACGATATAGCTGCCAATACCCTCTCGGCACCATATTATCCGGAAGGTATAAAGGCTGCAGAGCTGCTGCCGGCTGTTAACAGGGCAGGAGTGGTGATGGCGGGGGGACTGCACCCCGACTTTAAAAATGAATATTTCCGGATTGGTCATATGGGTAAGATAACGGCCGCTGAAGCTATCAGGACAGTTACCGCCCTTGAAGAGGGATTGAAGGAATGCGGGTATGGTTTTAATGAGGGAGCCGGCGTAAAGGCGGCAAAACAGGTTTTTGATGAAGCCGGATAATAGTCCTGATATCAGTCAACAGACTACCTTTGCAGCCCAATAATTTAAAAATATGCAATCAATACGTAATGTAGCCATAATAGCTCATGTTGATCATGGCAAAACAACCCTGGTGGACAGGATAATACAGGAAAGCAATATTATTAATACCCGTTCCGATTCGGACGATCTGATACTCGACAGTAATGACCTGGAAAAGGAAAGAGGGATAACCATACTGTCAAAGAATGTATCGGTAACCTATAAGGGTGTGAAGATAAATATCATTGACACCCCCGGTCATGCCGACTTCGGAGGCGAGGTGGAGAGGGTGCTGAAGATGGCTGACGGTGTGTTACTGCTGGTTGATGCCTTCGAGGGACCCATGCCCCAGACAAGGTTTGTGCTGGGCAAGGCTGTGCAGCTTGGACTGAAACCCATTGTGGTGATAAATAAAATAGATAAGCCCAACTGCAAGCCTGATAATGTACAGCAGGATATCTTTGACCTGATGTATAACCTCGATGGTTCAGATGACCAGCTTGAGTTTGAGACAGTATTTCGGATCCTCAAAAGAGGGATGGATGAGTCTCGACTGGAAAAACAAAACGGATAATATCAGGGTTCTTCTCGATACCATATTAACGGAAATACCGGAAGCTCCCTATCATGAAGGCAGTCCCCAGATGCAGATAGCATCGCTTGATTATTCAAGCTATGTTGGCAGGATAGCCATAGGCAGGGTGTTCAGGGGAGATCTGAAGGCCGGTAATGATTATACCCTTTGCAAGAGAAATGATATACGTAAAAAGGTAAGGATAAAAGAACTGTATGAGTTTGTTGGCTTGGGCAGGGAGGAAGCAGGGATGATAAGGAGCGGAGATATATGTGCTATTATAGGTCTTGAGGATTTTGAAATAGGCGATACCGTTGCAGATGCGGAGATACCGGAACCACTGCCAAGGATATCAGTTGATGAACCTACCATGAGCATGCTTTTCACAATCAACACATCACCGTTTTTTGGTAAGGAAGGAAAGTATGTAACATCCAGGCGTTTACGAGACAGGCTGTTTAAAGAAACCGAAAAGAACCTGGCACTCAGGGTTGAAGAGACAGGGTATGAGGACCGTTTCAATGTCTTTGGCAGGGGACTGCTTCATCTTTCAATACTGGTTGAGACAATGAGAAGGGAAGGCTATGAGTTCCAGATAGGGAAACCCGAAGTGATTTTTAAAGAGGTTGAAGGTGTCAGGAATGAACCATTTGAGACGCTGGTGATAGAGGTACCTGAAAAATTCTCGGGTAAAGCCATTGAGCTGGTTACCGGTGTGCGGGGAGACCTGCTGGTTATGGAGCCGCGCGGCGACCTGCTGCACCTGGAATTCGATATTCCCGCGAGGGGATTGATAGGTCTCAGGAATAATATACTGACGGCCACTGCCGGGGAGGCTACCATGACACACAGGTTCAGGGGATATGGCCTTTATAAGGGCAGCATAGGGCTTGAGCGTAACGGCTCACTTATTGCTTTTGATGCCGGACAGGTAAGTGCCTATGCCCTCGACAGGCTGCAGGACAGGGGCCGGTTCTTTGTTGAGCCGGGTAGCCAGGTGTATAAGGGACAGGTGGTCGGTGAGCATACCCGTATTGGAGATCTGGAGGTCAATGTAACGAAAGGAAAAAAACTTACCAATATGCGTGCCTCAGGCTCTGATGATAACCTGAAGATAGTTCCGGCGGTTAAATTCTCACTCGAGGAAGCCATGGAGCATATTAAGGAAGATGAATACCTTGAGGTAACACCACTGAACCTGAGAATGCGAAAAATCAGTTTTTAAACCCATTTACTGATTCGTTTCAATATTCTAACTTTGTCGTAAAATATCTCTTATGGCGGATTTAATAGGAAGATTTACAAAGCAGGAGGAAACGGCAAACTGGCTGTCACATTTCGCAGGTGCTATCCTGGCAAGTGCTATGCTTACATTGATGATAGTTGCATCGGCGCTGAAAGGTAATGCATGGCATGTGGTAAGCACCGCTATCTTCGGCACCACAATGGTGCTGCTGTATTTTTCTTCCGCCGTGGCCCACGGACTGCCACCGGGACGCTTAAAGCAGATATTCTTTGTTATTGATCAGGCAGCTATTTTCCTGCTCATAGCAGGTACATATACCCCCCTGGCCCTTGTGGCATTGCACGGCACCATAGGATGGATACTATTCGGATTGCAGTGGGCCATAGCCATAGCAGGTATTATTATGCAGGTAATGAGGAAAAACAGGGTTGAGAATGGTGCACCCCTTCTTGATATAATAATATATCTGGTTATGGGCATGATGTTTCTGATAGCCGTAGTGCCCCTGGTCAAATCACTGCCACTGATGGGTTTTATATGGATACTGATAGGAGGAGCCTGTTATTGCTTCGGGATATTTTTTTACCGGAAAGCCAGCTTCAGGCATGCACACCTTGTATGGCACCTGATGGTGCTGGCAGGCAGTATATCACATTTCTTTGCAATATTCTTCTACGTGATTCCTATAAGTGTCTGATTATAACATGTTATAAATCAGAACAATCGATGTCTATAAAATTTAGATTCCAGCAATGCCAGTTATTATCCTCAAAATGGTTCTGGTTCCTTACCCTTCCTGCTTTTGTCGCAGTGTCCCACTGTATCTCAATCGTTTCAGCCGACAGTATCGTTTCAGCCGACAGATTTATAGTGTACCATGCATTATAGTCCAGTGAGGGATCTTTACCCATGGTAATTGAACTGCCTGTTTGCTCCTTATCAGGCTCAACATACACATAGGTCAGGGATGAAGTCTCTGCCTCATAGTCTTTTGTCCAGTCCACCTCAAGCATCTTATCGGAGCCCATATCATTATATTTATAAACATCCCACGAGGCGGCAGTGTGATCGTACCGGACGATGCCTTCGAACCATTTAAATCCTGATTCTGTTGCGGCAGACAGGGCAATGACCATCTCCATGGAGAACTCCTCATTGCTGAGGCGCTCAGCTGTGAGTGTGGCTATATACTCAGATGCATCCCATGTGAAGTTATAGACCCACTGCCATGTGTTATCACCCAGGTATTCAGCATCCTGTCCCAGCAGCTGGGTGTATGCTGCAACAGGCAGTGCTATGCTTACTGATGAAAGGGAACTCCAGAAAACAACATTCAGGTAGGAGTAAACAAAATTATCATAGGTCTCAACTATACCTTTCTGCTGGTCAGGCCGGCTGTCAAAATCTGAAAAATCCATTACAAGACTTTCTACAGGGGGCAGCTCGGGTTTTTCATCCGGATTCTCCTTGTCACATGATGTGTTCAATAGCATGACAGCTATCATCGTAATAAGGATAATTGATCCGGAGCGCATAAAAATACTTTTCATAATCATAATTTTTTTACTGCAGATAATACCTGCAGGATTATTGTTATATATACCAAACTAATTATTCATCACATTATTGCCATTATCCGTCATATAATGAATGTATAACCCTATTAAGACAAGAATAAGGCTAAAAAGGTTGTACTTAGAGAGAGATTATTCTTTGCTAAGCTCTATTATCAGCTGTATTATATCCTCCACCTCATCATCCGGAACGCGTCCCTTGTACAGGGCCCGGCATATGCGGTTCTTATCTGCAATCACTATTGTATAGCTGTCCTCCGGTACTTTCCACCTCTCGTGCAGTATGCCTTCGTTATCAAACAGTATTGTTGTACCGTATTTCTTTTCCTTCCTCTTGGCTATCATCCTTATTATGCCAGTGGGCTTCCATGTAGACTTGGTATCCACTATGCCAAATCCCTTAAAATGATCCCTGTCTATCCTTTTGTCAATATCAGCGGCCTTATTTACCGCATCATTAAAATGATCGTTAAGATCTTCTTCATCCGGATCTACATAATTCATTTGTAACACTTTGCCTTTCCATGTATCCATGGAGTGGGGTAGATCATTGGCATCAGGCAATGTCCATTCCGGCACCTTTTGTCCTACCTCCAGGCCCTTATTCTGTGCAAAAACAATCGTTAATGAGAAGGCCAGTAATACGATGCTGAAAATTAATTTCTTCATGTTATGATTTTTATGATTTAACAGACCAAGATAAACATTTTTTTAAATTTAATGCTTATGCGGCCGCTTGCTGTATCAGCTGCAGCAACAGAAAATGTTTAAGCGCATAAATTCTGTGTCATTGCTATTTTTAGATTAACTTTAAGGTTTTGTATACATCTTAACTTTAATAATTATGAAAACGATGTTCAAAACAAAATCCTTATGCTTATTGCTGGTATTTGTCCTGCTTAATATTTCCCTGTATGCACAGGACTATTTTCCTGACAAGGGCCTGTGGGTACGTAGTACGCCTTCAGAACAGGGTTTAGACACTGAGAGGCTGGAAAGGGCGCTTGACTATGCCATGGAAAATGAATATTCGGGCGACAGAGACCTGAGGGTAGCTATACTCGAATCGTTTGGCTATGAGCCCTATATGGAAATTGAAGGACCAACGAAAGACAGGGGCGGACCTGCTGGTATTATTTTAAAGGATGGATATATAGTAGCCGAATGGGGCGATATCAGCAGGGTTGATATGACATTCAGCGTAACTAAAAGCTACCTGTCAACAGTGGTGGGACTGGCATACGATGAGGGACTTATCTCTTCTGTGGATGATAAGGTTTATAAATATGTATGGGACGGTCTTTTTGACGGCAAACATAACAGTAAAATAAGCTGGGAGCACCTGCTTAACCAGTCATCAGACTGGTCCGGTCAGCTGTTCGGTATGCATGACTGGGCCGACAGGCCATCAAGAAGGGAGGATCTGGATGAATGGCGATACAGGGAATTACATGAGCCAGGTACTCATTACAAATATAATGACGTAAGGGTCAACCTGCTGGCATATTCAGCCCTGCAGGTGTGGAGAAAACCATTACCGCAGGTATTAAAGGAGAGAATAATGGATCCTATCGGAGCCTCAACTACATGGCGCTGGTATGGTTATTCCACATCCTGGGTAAATATTGACGGTGCCTGGGTGCAGTCGGTGAGCGGAGGCGGTCATTCCGGCGGTGGAGTGTTTATAAATACCCTTGACCATGCCCGTTTCGGGCTGCTTTTTATGCGCAATGGCATGTGGAATGACAGGCAGCTATTATCACCCGAATGGATTGACATGGCAAGGCAGCCATCAGCTGCAAACGAGTCATACGGATACCTCTGGTGGCTTAATAAGGGTAGCAGGGCAATGGAGCATGTACCCGGATCGGTGTTTTATGCATCAGGATTCGGAGGTAACTATATAGTAGTGGACCAGGAAAATGATATGGTAATAGTAACACGGTGGCTTGAGCCATCCAAACTGGGAGATTTCCTGGAGCTGGTGTATATGTCTGTCGACAAATAATAGATACCAGACCGGAGTATGCAGTCCGGAAAATGGCGAATTAATAGAATTAAATACACACACAATATGTTGAAATTAAACGGATTATATCCTCCTTTACCCACCTCATTCGATAAGGGCGGAGAGCTGGATGGCGGAAAAATAACAGAGAATATAAAAACACTTTGCAGTCATGGTCTGGCAGGCATACTGGTACTCGGATCAAATGGCGAAATGGTGATGCTGGATGATGATGAGAAAAAAAAAGCATATAATGTTGCCAGGAAGGCTATTCCCCGGGATAAGCTGATGATAGCTGGTACAGGGGCTCAGTCTACCCGCCAGACTATAAAACTGTCACTTATGGCATCTGAGGCGGGTGCCGATGCAGTGCTGGTGCTCAGCCCTTCATACTATAAAGGACAGATGAACAGGAAGGCGCTGGTGCAGTTTTATCATGAGGTGGCCGCCAGCTCACCCGTCCCGGTAATAATCTATAATATGCCTTCTAATTCAGGTCTTGATATGGACGCAGACACAATACTGGAGTCATCAACCCATGATAATATTATAGGCATTAAAGACTCAGGTGGTAATCTGGTGAAGATGGCTTCAATAATAAAAAATGCAAAAGAAGGCTTCCAGGTGCTCGCCGGATCGGCAGGTTTTCTGCTGCCGGCACTGTCCATAGGCGCCGTGGGGGGCATCCTTGCCCTGGCCAATATTGCACCTGAGCTGTGTCTTAACATTTATAATTCCTTTTTAAACGGTGAAGCGGAAAAGGCAAAAGAATACCAGCTGAGAGCGGTGGATATTAACACTGCGGTAACAAGAAAGGGCGGGGTGCCGGCACTGAAGGCAGCCATGGATCACCTTGGAATGTATGGCGGACCTGTCCGCAGTCCCCTGCTGCCCCTGGATGATGAAAGCAGGAAGCAGCTTATAACATTGATTGAAAGAGTATTATAAAAAAACAGAAATATACAGTATGAGGAAATTATTGATGATACCCGGACCGATAGAATTTGACAGCGATGTGTTAAAGGCTATGAGTGAACCCACTCTGAGCCATGTATCAAAGGAATTTATAGAGATATTCGCTGAATCGCTTGAGATGATGAAAAAGCTCTGGATGTGTCCTGACGGGCAGCCTTTTATTATGGCCGGAACAGGAACACTGGCCATGGATATGGCAGGAGCCAATATGGTTGAAAAGAACGATAAGGTGCTTGTTATATCAACCGGCTATTTTGGTGAGAGGTATGCTGACCTTCTTAACCGCTACGGGGCTGATTACAGGATATTGCGTGCTGCTCCGGGTGAGACGGTCTCGCCTGAGAAGATAGAAGATGAGCTGAGGCAGGGTAAATACAAAATGATGACATTCACTCATGTTGATACTTCGACGGCAGTGAAAACGGATGCTGAGGCCATAGGCAGGCTGGGACAGAAATATGATGTTCTCAGCATACTCGATGGGGTATGCTCGGTGGGCGGTGAAGAGATAAGGCAGAAGGAATGGGGTATTGATATTGTGCTTACCGCTTCCCAGAAAGCAATAGGGGTTCCACCCGGACTGGCCCTGCTGGTGGCTTCGGAAAAAGCCATGAAGGTATTTGAAAACAGGAAAACAAAGGTGCAGAACTACTATGCCGACTGGACCAACTGGCTGCCTGTAATGCAGGCTTATGAAAGCAGAAACCCGGCTTACTTCGGTACACCGGCCGTTAACCTGGTGGCGGCCCTCAATGTAAGCCTTAAACAAATTCTTAAGGAGGGAGCGGACAGCAGGTTCACAAGACATAAAACAACGGGCAGGGCCTTCAGGTCAGCCTTAAAGGCCCTTGGTATGCGACAGGTACCTGCTGATGGCCTTGCTGCCAATACTCTCTCGGCACCCTATTATCCGGGAGGTATAAAGGGTGCAGAGCTGCTGCCGGCTGTTAACAGGGCGGGAGTGGTGATGGCGGGTGGACTGCACCCCGACTTTAAAAATGACTATTTCCGGATCGGTCATATGGGTAAGATAACGGCCGCTGAAGTTATCAGGACAGTTACCGCCCTTGAAGAGGGATTGAAGGAATGCGGGTATGGTTTTAATGAGGGAGCCGGTGTAAAGGCAGCAAAACAGGTTTTTGACCAGGCCGGATAATAGTTTTGTTTGCGACTGATCAAATTATTACTTTTGATACAATACCAAATAATAACCCTATAAATCAATAAACTACCAAAGCTGTCATGAAAAAACTATTCAAAATTTACAGGCCAGACTTACTTTTGGCAGTAGCTGCTATTGCAGTTATCACACTTACATACGGATGTAAGGAAACATACGAGGGATATAAGATCCTGGAATCGCGCTTTGTGGATGAGGTGAATGCGGAATGTATACATCTTGAGCATATAAAAAGCGGAGCACAGGTATTCAAGATCAAGGCAGATGATCCGAATAAGCTTTTTGCCGTTGCCTTTAAGACGGTGCCGGAATCAGATGCCGGAACACCTCATATCATGGAACATTCAGTGCTTAACGGCTCTGAAAATTTCCCGGTTAAAAGTCCGTTCGATGTACTTATGCAGGGATCGCTTAATACCTTTCTTAATGCTATGACGGGAGCTGATATGACCATATATCCGGTAGCCAGCATGAACGACAAGGACTATTTTAATCTTATGCACGTCTACCTCGATGCAGTCTTTAACCCCCTGATCTACGAGGATCCAAGGATATTCAAGCAGGAAGGATGGCATTATGAGCTTACGGATAAGGAAGCTCCTCTGATTTATAAAGGAGTGGTATATAACGAGATGAAAGGTTCATTTTCCAGCCCGAACAGGGAGCTGAGTTACCAGGTATACCGCAATCTCTTCCCCGATAATTGTTACCGGTATTCATCAGGTGGCTATCCCACAGCCATACCCGAACTGTCTTATGAAGAATTCCTTGATTTTCACAGGAAGCATTATCATCCGTCAAACAGCTATATCCTTTTGTACGGAGATGCGGAACTGTCCTCGGAGCTCCAGTTCATTGATAAAAACTACCTGTCGGAATACGAGCGTTCGGACAAAGTGGTAGAGATAAAGCACCAGGAGCCTTTCGTCCAGATGAAAAAAGTGGTTGGCAAATATCCTGTACTTGAAAATGCTGATACCCTTGATCAAACATTTCTTCAGCTCAGCTATGTTATCGGTGATGTGACGGACAGGGCACATTATATGGCATATGATGTGATTGCCGATGTGCTTGTTAACCAGGAATCTGCTCCCCTTAAAAAAGCTCTGCAGGAAGCAGGTATAGGGAGTGATGTGTCGGCATATGTCGATGGTAATAAACAGTTTGCTATGCATATAATGGTAAGAAATGCAAATGAAGAAGACCTGGATACATTCTATGAGATAACAGAGAATGTTATTAATAAGCTTGTTGAAGAAGGACTGGATAAAAAAGCTCTTGAGGGCACAATTAACCGTATGGAATTTATGCTAAGGGAAGGCGACAGTCCGCAGAAAGGGCTTATTTATGGTATGCAACTGCTGAGCGGCTGGTTCTTCGAAGGTAATCCTTTCATGGGTCTGGAGTTTGAAAAGCCTCTGGCAGAAGTAAAAAGGTCTCTTGAGGAAGATTATATGGAGCAACTTATAAAGGATGACCTGCTAAACAATAATCACAGCCTGCTGCTGGCTCTTGAACCTGAACCGGGATTGCAGGCCCAAATAGACAAGGAGATAAGGGCCGAACTCGAATCCGTTAAGGAAGATATGGGCAGCGACAAAATTGAAGAACTGGTGAAGCAGACAAATGAGCTTATTGAATACCAGCAGAGAGAAGACTCGCCAGAGGCCCTTGAAACAATACCCATGCTTTCACTGGATGATATCAGCAAAGAGGTTGAGTGGTATGAAGCAGAGGAGAGAGAGATAGGAGGCATTAAAACTATTTATCTCAATGAGTTTACAAATGGGATAATGTATAACAGGATGCTGTTTGACCTCAGAACACTGCCGCTGGATAAGATTCAATATGTATCCCTGTTGTCAAACCTGCTCGGTAAGTTCGATACTGAAAACTACAGTTACGGAGAGCTTGATAACGAGCTTAATATACATACAGGAGGGTTCAGCTCATATATAAATATATATAACAATGAGCTTGACGACAATAATTATATTCCCAAATTTATTATTCAGTCAAAATCATTACGTGATAAAACAGGGAAGATGCTTGAGCTGGCAGGTGAAATAATCAATACAAGCGATTATACTGATAAGGAACGCCTTAAAACCCTTCTTGTAAGGCACCATGCAGCTGTGGATGCCAGTGTTAAAAATAACGGAATTAATTATGCCATCATGCGCATGCAATCATATTACAGCCAGACCGGGGTGGTTAATGAGATGATGTCAGGACTAGAATATTACTGGTTCCTGGATGAGCTGGTAAAGAATTTTGATGATAAAGCTGATGAGATAGTTACGGCACTGCAGCAGACAGCAGCAGCACTGTTTAATAAATCAAATATGATAGCCGCTGTTACATGCACGGAAGATGACTATGAAAACTATACCGGGGAACTGGACCTTTTTGCCTCCTCAATGCCCGAAGGGGAGATAAGCCGTCTGGACTGGGACTTAGTACCAGTGAAAAATAATGAGGCCTTTAAGACAACATCAAAAGTGCAGTATGTAGTTAAAGGTGGCAATTTTAAAGATCTGGGATATGAGTGGTCAGGCAAAATACTGGTGCTGAGCCAAATATTGTCAACAGACTGGCTACAGAACCAGATAAGGGTGATAGGCGGTGCCTATGGAGGATTTTCCGGATTCGAGCGAACAGGAGATATGTTTTTTGGCTCGTATCGCGACCCTAACCTGCGCGAATCACTGGAGGTATATAATAAGACAGCCAGCTATCTTAAGGATTTTGAGGCTGATGAAAAATCAATGACAAGGTATATTATCGGTACCATATCGGGCATGGATTATCCCGAAACGGCATCAATGAAAGCAGGCACTGCACTGTCAAGATACTTTAACGGTATAAGCAGGGATTTCATGCAGGCAGAGAGGGATGATGTTTTAAGCACTACTGCTGATGATATATCGGGGATGAGCAAAATGGTGAATGAATTGATGGAGCAGGATATTTACTGCGTCTATGGTAATAATGAAAAGATTGAGAATAACAAGGATCTTTTCATGAACATTATTAATCCTGTAAAGTGATGTGAAATACAGGGATTAAAAAGCAGATATATATAATATTTGATGGATCTGCCTTTTTATCACTGTGAATCTATTTTTAGGCTGCCTTGGAAATGTCATGAATCCGGCTATTTTAAGGCAGCCTTTTTTTATTGCAGCGAACATAGCCGGCCGGTAATTGTAATTAGTATATGGCAAAGACAGATGTCAAAAAAGGAAAAATTAACAGAGAGGGTATAAAAAATGCTTTCAGGTTATTCCGGTATATTAAGCCTTATGGTTTTGAATATTCTCTTGGTTTGTTTTTTCTCTTTGGATCAAGTCTCGCCAACCTGGCTTTTCCCAAGCTGCTCGGCGACCTGGTAAATGCCGGTAATGAAGGTACTATAGCTACAGAAATGAACAGGATAGGTTTAATGCTGGTGGCCCTGTTATTAATACAGTCAATATTTTCATATTTCAGGACAATTCTTTTCTTTAATGTGACAGAAAAATCTCTTGCTGACCTTAGACAGAGTACATATAATCACCTTATCAGGCTTCCTCTGAAGTTTTTTGAAAAGCACAGGGTAGGTGAACTGAACAGCCGTATATCTTCTGACATTTCATTATTACAGGAGACAATGACATCAACTCTTGCCCAGTTTATCAGGCAGATTATTATTATTACAGGCGGCATAAGCCTTCTTGTTATAACATCACTCAAACTTACCCTCTTTATGCTGGCTGTTATACCCGCCATTGTGATACTGGCCGTAGTTTTCGGAAAATATATCCGTCGATTGTCGAAAAAAGTACAGGCAGAGATAGCTAAATCAAATACCATAGTGGAAGAAACCCTGCAGGGAATACAAAGCGTAAAATCCTATACCAACGAATTTTTGGAGATGCGCAGGTACAGGAAAAAAACCAGGGAGATAGCCGGGATAGGAATGAGGAGCGGACGCTACCGGGGCGCTTTTTCTGCTTTTATCATTTTCGGGATATTCGGTGCCATGGTGGCCGTGATATGGAGAGGTGCAATACTGCTGTCAAAAGGGGATATAGATCCCGGACAGCTGTTCTCTTTTGTGATATATACCGGTTTTATTGCAGGTACCATTGGCGGGCTTGCCAATGTTTATTCCAGTATACAAAGATTTATCGGGGCCACGGAAGATATATTCACAATCTTTGGAGAAGAAGAAGAGAATATATCGGAAATTAAACACAAGCCTCAGGATAATGAGCGCTTACAAGGAAATATTGAATTCAGAAATTTATCGTTTGCCTATCCCTCGCGTAGTGAGGAGACAGTACTCAGAGATATCAGTTTTTCGGTTAAGGCCAATAATACCGTAGCACTGGTAGGTGTCAGCGGCTCAGGAAAAACTACCATAAGCTCACTGATAATGAGGCTCTATGATGATTTCAGCGGAGATATATTTTTTGATGGCAGGAGTATTCGTGATTTTGATATAAGCACACTCAGGAGCCAGATCTCCGTTGTGCCACAGGATATTTTTCTTTTTGGAGGAACTATAGCTGAAAATATAGCTTATGGTAATCCGGGGGCCAGCCAAAAGGAGATAAGAGATGCAGCACTGAAAGCCAATGCTATGGAATTTATTGATCGCTTCCCTTCCCGGATGGATACAATAGTGGGGGAGAGGGGCACACAACTGTCAGGAGGTCAGAGACAGAGAATAGCCATAGCAAGAGCTGTACTGAAAGATCCCGGGATATTGATTCTCGATGAAGCAACTTCATCTCTTGATTCAGAATCAGAATTGCTGGTACAGGAAGCCCTGAAAAAACTCATGTCCGGGCGCACATCCATAATTATCGCTCACAGACTTTCAACGGTCAAAGAGTCAGACCTCATGCTTGTACTTGATAAGGGCAGGCTGGTGGAGTCTGGAACGCATGATGAACTTATGAAACTTAAAGGCGGCAAGTACCGGTCACTGAGTAAATTACAATATATTGACTGAGACACGGCGCCGGCGGAATGATTAATATCTTATGGAAAATAATTCATAAAAACCGCTTAATCAGGTTTTCTTTCTTTTTCGTATGAAGTCCCTGATATTGAGTGCTGCCGATATGATAAATGCCGTAAGCAGCCCCCAAAGAGTAAGATCATCAACCAGTTTCTGACTGAATTCCTGCCCGCTGACCCTGTCAGCCAGGTATTTGATATAAGATGTGGGAAGATCTGTATGGCCCAGTTCACGAAGTATGCTGAAATGCCAGTCGGTAGAAGGGCAGTAACCAACCTGGCCCACTATCAGCCCAATCAGGAACCAAGAAGCAAAGGTTACCAGGATAGTCACAAGGTTAGCCGGCCTGGTTTTTTTCCATATCCACCCTAACAGGTTAAAAAGTATCAGTGAAGTGTGGAAAAGAACAAATCCTATGTCGGCGATCCTGTATAGCATTATTTATACTGTTTCATTTTAGCTGTAAATGTAAAATTAATACCATTCTGCCGATTACCGGTACGGATTGATGTTAATTATTTCCCGCCACCGCTATTAACAGTTAAATAAATTCTCGGCTGTGGTATTAACAGCTAATAAAGCGGTTATCATCCATGCATTTATTGGGAGCATTTTTTTTGCTGTTGGCATGCAGCGTTTATACGGCTTTTTGCGTAATAACTGGTAAAGAGACCGAAGCGATTATTATTTTTACAGAGATTCAAAAAAATGAAAAAGACAATGTTACTTTCAACGGGTATAATGTTATTAGCGATTTTTTTTACTGCATGTGAAAAAGAGGATGCCGATCCGGTGCTTACTCCAAAAAGTATTAACCTGACAGAGAGGGCGCCGGAAGTGATAAACAGCAGCAATGACTTTGGTATTGAACTATTTACAAAAGTAGCACAGGATGAGGCCGGCAATCTTATGTTATCGCCCTTAAGTGCTTCCGCTGCTCTTACGATGTTGCTTAACGGATGTGAAGGAGATACCTACCAGCAGCTCAGATCAACATTGAAATATCCTGAAGATATGAGCATTGATGATATTAACGGGGCATATAAGAGCCTGGTTAAACAGTTGCTCGAGGCTGATAAAAAGGTTACGCTGGCCCTTGCCAATGCAATCTTCTACCGTAATGATTTCACTGTGAAGGAACCGTTCCTGAACAGTATGCAAACTGATTTCAGTGCTTTTATCAAATCACTCGATTTCAGCTCAGCCTCAGCCCTTGATGAAATAAACGGGTGGGCAAGCGATAATACAAAGGGGAAAATAGAAAAGGTGCTTGACGAGATAAGCGGTGATGCCGTGATGTTTATTATGAACGCATTGTATTTCAAGGGTGACTGGACCAATCAGTTTGATGAATCACTTACAGAGGACAGGATGTTTTATCCCGATGGCAGGGAAGAACTTATGGCCAGTAC
>JAXHLX010000017.1:0-140415 GCA_034521735.1 Bacteroidales bacterium | reverse complement strand
GATGGGGAGATTCGAACTCCCGACCTCTTCGTCCCGAACGAAGCGCGCTGCCTGGCTGCGCTACATCCCGATAAATGCTTGTATAATCGCATGCAAAAATAATAAACTCAGGCGATAAAAAGCAATAAGGTATGATACTTTTTATTTTATGCTCTGAAAGTGAACCCCGGATGCATCATGATACAGTGCTAGCCACCTGATCTCTTGACTTTATATCCTTCCCTCTTAAGAATATCAATTACCTTATCGCAAAAATCACCCTGTATAATAATCTGCATATCTTTTGCCGAGCCTCCGGTGCCACATCGCGACTTGAGCGTTTTGGCCAGCTCTGAGAGGTCGTCTTCGTTTCCCTTAAAGCCGGTGACAAGGGTAACAGTCTTCCCTTTTCTTCCCTTCCTGTCAATGCTTACCCTGAGATCCTGCTTGCCGGGTTCAGGAGTTTCTTCCATATTATCCTTTTCATAATCATATTCATAGCCGGGATCGGTTGAATACACTATACCTGACCTGCCTTTATGCTTTTTTGTCATCCCTGTAATTTTTATGCAAAAATACCAATATACTTTTAAAGCATTTAATTTTTTGATGGTTAAACTCCAGGATGCTCTGTATCGGAAAAGAAGGTCAGGGTGATACCCCGGGGTTTAATACCATTTTATTAATAAGCTGTTTTTTTTCGGTCAGAAAAACCTAAGCGGAAGAGCTGTGAACATATATAAATTATTTTTTATTATCTTGGTTTTTCTAAAACCCGGTTCCTATGAAAACTCTCAGAATAATAATTTATTCAGCTTTATCCCTGCTGTTTATAGCTTTACTGGTAACTTTTATTATTGTCAAAGGCATTGCCAATGGTGCTAAGCCCGTATATGAAGGGGAGCTTTCAATGCCCGGACTGGAAAATGAGGTGAAAGTGATTCGTGATGAAAGGGGTATGCCTCATATATACGCCGCAAATGAACATGATCTTTATAAAGCAGTCGGATATATCATGGCCCAGGAGCGCCTGTGGCAGATGGACCTTATACGCAGGGCCACCACCGGGGAACTGTCGGAGATATTTGGAGCAGATTATGTGCAGACCGATCTGTTTCTGCGCTCACTGCGGATGACAGATAAATCAAAAATGGTTCTGGCAGATACTGATGCGGAAATATTGAATAGTATAAGCTATTTTGTTGAAGGTGTTAATTTATATATTCAGGAGGCCGGGAAAAAATTACCTCCTGAATTCAGGATACTGGGCTATGAGCCTGATCCCTGGACTGCTGAAAATACAGCCAATATTATAGGGTATATGGGATGGGATCTGGCAGGGGGCAGCCTGTCGGGTGATGTTTTTATGTATAAACTGATGGAACATATTGGCAGGGAAGAGGCAGTTAAACTGATCCCCTATTATGATTATACGGGTGAGACTGTTTACCCCCATTTCACCCTGGGTGAAGAAACGCTGACAGCCCTCTCAGATATAGCAGAGTCTGTTAATAAGCTTGAAGAACTGGGTATAGCTTCCTTTTCCGGCAGTAATAACTGGGCGGTGAGCGGTGAGCGCTCGGAGACGGGTAAGCCATTGCTTTCCAATGATATGCATCTTGGACTTTCGAGTCCGGGTATATGGATACAGATGCATATGGTGGTGCCCGGCAGATTGAATGTGACGGGTGTTGCTGTACCCGGTCAACCCTTTATTGTGGCAGGGCATAATGAAAATATTGCCTGGGGCCTGACCAACCTGATGGTGGACGATGTGGATCTCTACCTTGAGAAGACAAATGATGATAAATCAAAATACCTGCTCGATGGTGAATGGAAGGATATAAAACGGGTCACTGAAATTATTAAGGTGAAAAAGGAAGAGGACAGGGAGCTGGAAATACTTTATACGCATCGTGGACCGGTAATATCAGGTTTCCGGGATATCAAAGATGCTGATATCAGCATGCGCTGGTCCGGTAATGATATGAGTAATGAGATAGCAGCTGTTTATTTGCTTAACAGGGCGGAGAACAGGGATGATTTTAATGATGCCCTGTCTTATTTTAACTCGATAAGCCAGAATTTTGTATATGCTGACACAGATGGTAATATTGGCTTGCAGACAGGTGGCGGCATACCTCTCAGGGAAGGACATGGTGCTTTTGTGCAGCCCGGAGACAGCAGCAGGTATGACTGGAAAGGCTATGTGCCTCATGAGCTGCTTCCAAACAGTTATAACCCGGACCACGGAGCTGTGTCATCGGCCAATAATAAGACAGTGGCACCGGTATCCTATCCTTACTATGTAGGCACCTATTATTCCATGCCTTACAGGATAAACAGGATAAGGCAGATGCTGGGAAAAAAAGAAGTGTTCAGCCTTGATGATTTTAAAGAATATGATAACCGACAGGAAATCTGATTACGCTGCTTCACTATGCCGGCTGTTACTGGAATCACTGCAGCGGACTGATGCGATGAGCAGGCTGGAAGAAGAGGTGTTTGATAACCTTTCCGTGTGGGATTATAATATGTCGCCCGACATATTCACCCCCACCTTCTTCGAATATTACAGGATGACACTGGCCGACCGGCTGCTGAAAGATGATATGGGAGAAATATATGAGGATTTTAACAGCCAGGTACGGGATTACTACCTGCTGATGATAATAAACGGTAAGCATGAGCTGTATATTGATGATCTGAATACAGAGGAGGAAGAAACACTTGATGATATACTGCTGCTGGCTTACAGGGAGACTATAGATATACTGAAAGATAAATATTCATCTGATACATCAAGATGGCTATGGGGTGATATTCATAAATTTACAGCTACCCATCCCCTTGGCAGTGTGAGCATACTTGACAGGTTGTTTGGCTTTAATGAAGGTCCGTACAGGGTAGGGGGCAGTAACCATACGGTGTCAACATATTCTTATGGGAAGGACTTTGTTATAGATCATGGAGCATCGGAGCGTCATATTTACAATACTGCCGACTGGGACGATTCATACACCGTTATCCCCACAGGCATATCAGGCGTTCCCTCATCGGAATTTTATTGTTCACAAACAGCTACATATTGCGCGGATGGATTTTATAAGGATCATTTCAGCGAGGAGGCAGTGAGAGAAGCTGCCAGTTATACTTTATTATTAAAACCGGAATAAAAGATGAGAAATAATGGAAAATGGTCACTGGAGGGCCGCGTGGCACTTGTTACAGGAGGCACCAAAGGAATAGGGAAGGGGATAGCTGAGGAATTATTAGCCCACGGTGCCAGGGTGATTTGTACATCGCGCACTTTACCGGAAGAGAAACCGGCAGATGATGGCATAGTATATTTCCAGTCTGATGCCTCAGATATTAAAGAGCGGAAGAAGCTGATTGATTTTATTGAAAAGCACTATTGGAAGTCTGGATATACTGGTTAATAATGTAGGAACCAATATAAGAAAGAAGACAGCTGAGTATTCAGATGAGGAGCTCGATCACCTGCTGCGGACCAATATGATCTCAGCGTTCAGCCTTTCCCGGGACCTGTATCCCCTGCTCCGGGCATCCGGTAGCGCATCAATTGTCAATATCAGCTCGGTGGCCGGTATGACACATGTCCGGACCGGATCAATATATGGAATGACAAAGGCGGCTATGAACCAGCTGACCAGGAATCTTGCCGGAGAATGGGCGGCTGATGGCATACGGGTTAATGCCGTGGCCCCGTGGTATATCAATACAGCCCTGGCAAAGCAGGTGCTGAAGGATGATGATTACCGCAATGATGTGCTTTCACGCACTCCTATGGGCAGGGTGGGCGAGATAGAGGAGGTGGCTTCCCTGGTGGCTTACCTCTGCATGCCGGCGGCATCATATATCACAGGCCAGGTTATTGCCGTTGACGGCGGATTTACTATCAAAGGCTTCTGATATAAGATGCCGGATTTTTATTTTAATGGTTTAGTAGTCGCGATAAACATTAGCTGCCGCAATACGCTATGGTACGTAATACTATGCAGCAGAACTGAGGCTATGGAAGCAGCTTCTACTTAAAACCCATTTTTTGGAGTCTTTTGATGAGTTCATTTCTGTGTCCCTGTATTTTATAAGCACCAAACTCCCTCCTGTGGTGGTAATTATTCCTTAGCTGTTCAAACATCCAGGGTTCTTTTTTAAGCATGGCACTGTCATCTTCCACATTATATGTATGAAGTATTGCGCGGGATATTATGCTATGATCATCACCTTTAAAGGCAGATATATCAATAACAGGATTATCAGGTGACGGCAGTGGTTCAGGTTCCCATCTTGCCAGGGGCAGCTTAAAGTGTTCAGCAAGCCTGTTTACTATCATAGCAGTACCCCTGGCCTTACCGTCAAGGGAATATCCTGCAATATGAGGAGTGCTTATATCTGTCATATTCAGCAGCTGCCGGTTGATATGAGGTTCCTTATTCCAGACATCAAGCAGAGCAGCTTTGACCCGGTTTAACTTCAAATAATCCAGCAGTGCATTTTCTTCAATAACCTCACCCCGGGAAGTGTTTATTACTATTGCTCCCTCTTTTAGTGCGGAAAGGAATTTTTCATCTACCATCCGGAATGTTTTATCGCGGCCTTCATATGTCAGAGGTACATGTATGCTCAGTATATCGGACTTGTCTGTTATTTCATTGATAGCACTGAATCCCCTGTCTCCTTCATCCCTTTGTCTTGGAGGATCATTCAACAAAGTTCTGAATCCAAAAGCTTCTGTCATTTTTGCAACCCTGGAGCCAACGTTGCCTATACCAATGAGTCCGACCGTGGTTTTTGGCGGATCAATCTTATATTTCATCACCAGATATGCAAGTGAGGAAGCTATATATTGCATTACCGAAGCTGCGTTACAGCCTGGGGCACTGGCAACCTCTATGCCTGAGGATCTGCACCAGTCAAGGTCAATATGGTCTGTCCCAATGGTGGCAGTTCCTATAAATTTAACAGCGGTGTCATCCAGAAGTTCCCTGTTACATATGGTTCTGGAACGTATTACCATAGCATCAGCATCAGCGAGAATATTGCTATCTATCGTGCTGCCTTCTGCATATTCAATCTTTGCATAAGGCTCAAGTACCCCCTTGATAAATGGTATATTACTGTCTATAACTATCTTCATATATTTAAAAAACTATTATAAAGTAAATGAATATAATATTAATTTGTTTATCACTGTAATATAATCTCTTTCGCCTGTGTCTTTAGAATCAGTTTAAATTACGAAAACATGATATTTACCAGTTTTTCTGTCTTTTGACTGTTATACTTTTAACAGCTTTAGAAAAGACACATAATTTTAATTAAAAAACCATTCTAATATGTATCAAACTGATAATTTGGTTAAGGAGCTGGTTGAGGTGCACGGACGGCGCCGGGACAGCCTTCTTCCTATACTGCAGGGTATTGTTGAACAACACAATTACCTGACGGATGATGCCATGGTTGAGGTGGCAACTGAGCTTGATCTCTCTGCTGCTGAGGTCTATGGCACGGCCTCCTTTTATTCATTTCTTGATACCGAACCAAGGGGCAAGTATGTTATAAGAGTCTGCAAAACCATAACATGTTCCATGAAAGGAAAGCAAGAAGTTATTGAGACTATTGAAGATATTCTGAAAATAAGGATGGGTGAAACTACCTCCAACGGTATGTTCACGCTGCTTGAAACCAATTGTATGGGCTGGTGCCATAAAGCGCCTGCCATGCTGATTAATGATATCCCTTACATAGAGCTGACAAGGGAAAAGATTGTGAAGATTATTAAAGATTACATGCATAAATAAGAGGACCTGATAATGGAAACCAAAAAAATAAGTAAAGTTGATCTTATATTTGAACACATTGATCCCCGCGAAGTGCTGACAAAAGCCTATAATATGTCCGGTGAAGAGATCATCGAGGAGATCCTTGAATCGGGTCTTAAGGGCAGGGGCGGAGCCGGTTTTCCTACCGGAATGAAATGGAAATTCTGTTCAGAGGAGAAAGAAAAAACGAAATATATAATTTGTAATGCCGATGAAGGTGAGCCTGGCACATTCAAGGACCGTGAGATACTTGACCGTGTTGCCTATAAGGTGTTTGCCGGTATGGCTATCGCCGGTAAAGCTATAGGGGCAAAGACAGGGATTGTTTACCTGAGGGGTGAATATAAATTTCTTATCCCACAGCTGAGGATGGAGCTTGACGGCTTTCATAAGATGATTGAGGAGATAGGTTATGATTTCAGTATTGATTTCAGGCTTGGAAGCGGGGCTTATATATGCGGTGAAGAGAGTGCCCTGTTCGAATCAATAGAAGGTAAGAGGGGAGAACCAAGAAATAAACCTCCCTACCCGACAAGCTCCGGATTATTTGGCAAACCAACTGTTATCAATAATGTTGAGACACTGGTTAATTCAGTAATAATCATTAAGTACGGATCGGCCAGTTATAAAAAGATGGGAACCCAGTTCTCAACAGGAGCAAAGGTGTTCTCGGTATCCGGAGATACTCCGACCCCGGGAATATATGAAATTGAACTTGGCATGTCCCTGCTGGAATTTGTTAAGGAGTTTGGGGATGGTGATACCAAAGCTGTGCAGGTTGGAGGAGCTGCCGGATTCTGTGTTCCAAGGAAATTATTTGCCAGTACGGTTATTGGTTTTGAAGGTGTACCGACAGGAGGATCCATGAAGCTGTTTAACAGCTCTCGTTCAATGTACAATGTCCTTCATAATTACCTTGATTTTTTCAATGAAGAATCATGCGGCCAGTGTACACCATGCCGTGTAGGCTGTCAGCAACTTCTGAGAGGTGTGGAAAGTGTTAAGAAGGGCGAATCAAAGTCGACCTACCTTAATGAGCTGGTTAAGCTCTCCGAATCGATGAAGATAGCATCGAAATGCGGGCTAGGTCAGTCGGTGGGTAATGCTTTTAGTTCAATAGTTGAGAACTTCAAAGAAGAAATCATCTACTAAAGAGGAAAGAAAAATGAAAAAGAATAAAATGGTTAACCTGAAAATAAATAATCAGTCGGTATCGGTTCCCGAAGGAGTAACGATACTTGAGGCTGCTCATAAACTAAATATAAATATACCTACGCTGTGTAATCACGACGACCTGTGTGTTGCCGGTAACTGCCGTGTTTGTGTGGTTGAGCAAAAAGGTGCACGTGTGCTTTCGGCATCCTGCGCCCAGCCTGTAGCAGAAGGTATGGAAATACTTACCAACTCACTTAAAGTGAGAAATGCCAGGAAGCATGTGGTTGAACTGCTGCTGTCAGAGCACAGGGCAGACTGTACGAAATGTTATCGTAACCAGAACTGTGAATTGCAGGAGCTGGCGAACGAATTTTCATTTGGTGATCATATCTTCCTTGACCTGGTGGATCATCATGAGCACCTGATTGACAATTCAAGTGCTTCTATAATAAAAGATGACAGCAAGTGTATTCGTTGTCAGCGTTGTGTGCGTACATGCAGTGCATTGCAGAAGGTTTCTGCCATAGGCGTCAGCGGCAAGGGTTCAGAGATGAAGATCTCCACTTTCCATGACAGGCCTATAAGTCATGTTGTGTGCACCAATTGCGGACAGTGTGTTAACCGTTGCCCGACAGGAGCACTGACAGAGAAAAACTATATTGACTATGTATGGGATGCTATCTATGATACAAAGAAGCATGTTGTTGTTCAGACAGCACCTGCCGTAAGGGTAGGTCTGGGTGAGGACCTGGGATATGATCCGGGAGAAAGGGTGACAGGTAAGATGGTAACGGCCCTCAGACAACTGGGATTCGATTCAGTGCTTGATACTGATTTTAGTGCTGACCTTACCATTATGGAAGAAGGAACAGAGCTTCTAACCAGACTGAAGAAAGCACTGGTTGACGGTGATAAGGACACTGTACTGCCTATGTATACATCCTGTTCACCGGGATGGATAAAATTCATTGAGCATAAGTATCCGGAGATGCTGCCTAACCTCTCAACCTGTAAATCACCACAGCAGATGTTCGGCGCTCTTGCCAAAACATACTATGCTGATAATGTTGGTGTTGATCCTAAGGATGTCGTTTCTGTTTCAATAATGCCCTGCACGGCCAAGAAGTTTGAAGCAAACCGTCCGGAGATGAGGGACAGCGGATATAAGGATGTTGATTTTGTCCTTACAACAAGAGAGTTTGCAGTGATGATTAAGCAGGCCGGACTGGACTTCAGAACACTCGAACCTTCAAAGTATGATTCACTGATGGGTGACTCATCCGGCGCTGCTGCAATATTCGGAGCTACGGGTGGAGTGATGGAGGCTGCCATACGTACTGCTTATGAGATTGTCACAGGCAAGCCTGTTCCCTTTGACAACCTGAATATCACGCCTGTAAGGGGTATGGAAGGTGTCAAGGAAGCCTCACTCAAGATTGAGGGATGTCTTAAAGAATGGAGCTTCCTGGAAGGAGTTGAGCTCAATGTGGCCATTGCACACGGACTGACCAATGCTGATAAGGTGATGAAAGCTATCAGCAAAGGTGAGGCTAACTACCATTTTGTGGAAATAATGGCCTGTCCGGGTGGATGTATTGGTGGTGGCGGACAACCTATACCGACTAATATGGCTATACGACAGCAAAGGATTGATGCCATTTATGCAGAGGATATGTCACTGCCCGTGAGGAAGTCACATGAGAATCCTGAAATAGCAGCAGATTTATAAGGACTTCCTGGAGAAGCCCAACAGCCATAAGGCTCATGAACTCCTGCACACACATTATGTTGAGAGAGTAAAGTACTAAGGATATGGTATTAAATGGTTAGAATTGATAAAGGGCACCTGAATTATCAGGGTGCCCTTTAGTTTTTTTATTACTTTTTGTTTGTCTTTTTCAGAAGCCAGGCCATATTTTCACCCAGGGTCTTCATGGTTTTCAGTCCTTCTTCATCTTTTAATACATCACCCTTATCTTTTCCTATGCCCAGGTTCCAGTATGATGATCCCGGTATAATCATTTCATTTATAAGGAAGAAATGATTAATACTGTCGAAAGAGTGTATGGCTCCGGCCCTCCTTACGGCAATGACTGCGGCTCCAAGCTTTCTTTTTAAAGGATTGCCGGCTGCCCTTAATGCGTAACCGGCCACATCAATTAAGGCTTTGGTTTCAGGAGTGATATCCGAAAAGTATACCGGTGAGCCTATAAGTATTCCATCCGCCCCGGCCATGGCTGAGAGACATTCATTCAAAACATCATTCTTTTTGTGACACCGGCCATCTTTTTTGTCCCGGCACTTCATGCATGCAACACAGCCGTTAACCTTCTTTCCGCCAATCTGTATTAACTCAGTTTCAATGCCATGGCTGTCAAGCACCTTAAGAACTTGCCTGAGAAGTATCTCTGTATTGCCTTTTTTACGCGGACTGCCGTTAAAAGCTACTACCTTCATATCTGTGAATAATAAGATTTATGTAATCAGGGCATAAGATCCTCTATCGTGGGCCCTTTGTCAGGTTTTTTGTTAAGTTCCTTTTTTCTGTCCTTTCTGGGAGCATAGAGATCTTCAATCTTCACTTTCCCCCCTTCGTTCCTTCCCGGCTTATCACTGGAAACCCTGTTCCCTGCACCTGATCGTGCATTAAAATAAAGTACGAGGCTGAAAATGGGAAAAAGTGGCATGGTTACGGCATTTGCAAGGGAGCTGAGTAAGATAAACGAAGGCCGGCTGGCTATGTTTAAAACTTCACCTGCATTATCGGGGTTTGTTATAGTTTTCATAAAGCTGCCGCCAAAGGGTATCATAATCACAGCATTAAGGATAAAGGAGACTACTATCAACAGTATGCCAAAGACTGCCACCCAGCCTATGTTTGGCCAGAAGCGCTTATGCGCCAGCTTGATGGAGTTATTTATTGTGTCGCCTATGCCATTATCCTCTATCATCAGTACCGGGCCTATAAAGGCTGCAAGCATAACAATATACACAAGGGCAAATAATGCGCCTACTATAAATATGAAGAAACCCAGCATTATAGATATAACTGCAACTATTCCCAGTATGATATTAAGGATCAGCAGTGGTAAGAAAAACTTAATGATGGCAGTTGATGCTATTGAGAATATGGTGCTCTCAGGTTCAAGTGGTTTTATGATGACATAATACTGCAGTATAAGGGTGAATGTAAAGGTGAAGAGTATGATCAGGGCATAAGGACCGATGAGAGAACCAAGAATTTCCATCATCTCCTGTGGGTCGGTGACAGAATATATCTCTGACATATTGACTTTGCCTGATAGGTAAGTAGTAATAAGTGAGAACACGAATGATATAACAAACAAACTGTAGAACCATTTTTTATAAAATTCCCATATGGTGCTGAGTGCAGTGTCAAGGTCATAACTCCTGTTTAGCGGGTGCTTTGAATAGTCTGGCATAGCATTAAGAATTTACTGTTAAGGGATGCAAATATACATATTTATAATTAGCCTATCAGGTCAAGGATATCTTTAACTTCCATCTCTTTTAAGGGGTTATTGGTTGATATGAAGGTTTCTGCCAGCTTCGATTTTCTCTTTTGTAAATTAACTATCTTCTCTTCAATGCTGTAAGTTGATATATACCTTTTAACAAAAACACTTTTGTTTTGGCCTATCCTATGGGCCCTGTTTAGTGCCTGTAATTCAGCTGAGGGATTCCACCATGGATCGAGAATAAACACGTAATCGGCTGCAGTGAGGTTCAGTCCCACACCACCTGCTTTCAGCGATATTAAAAACAGGCTGTTATCCTTATCTTCCTGGAATTCTTCCACTATCTTACCCCTGTTTGTACTGCTGCCCGTGAGCATGGAATATTTGAGTGATCTTGTTTCAAATTCCCTGGCAAAGAGATCAAGATGCCTTACGAAGGAGGAAAAAACAAGTATTTTGTGCCCTTCGGAGATGACAGCTTCTATATCGTGCAGTACATTGTCAAACTTGCCCGAATCCGACTTATAATCAGGGTCGGCAAGCAGCGGGTGATTGGATATCTGTCTCAGCTTCATCAGTCCCTGCAATACTATCAATGCTGATTTTTCTTCACCTATTTTAACTGCGTTTTCGAGTATGGAATTTCTTACCAGGGATTTTTCTTCTTCATATCTTTTGTACTGGTCCTCACTCATATCACAGTAAACAGTATTTTCCAACATGGGTGGCAGATCGGCAGCAACCTCTTCTTTCGTCCTGCGAAGGATAAAAGGTTTGATAAGTCTTGTTAACCTTTTCTCCCTGTCTTCGGCCTGGTCTTTTTCAATTGGAAGGGCAAACTCCCTTTTAAAATATGCCAGGCTGCCCAGCAGGCCGGTATTTACAAAGTTGAGCTGTGTCCACAGATCAGTGAGTGAATTTTCTACCGGTGTGCCTGTCAATACAAGCTTATGATCAGATTGCAGCCTTGATACAGCCTTATATAACTGGGAGGCCGGATTTTTAATCACCTGGCTCTCATCAAGCACGATATAATGAAATGTAAATTTAGATATAAGCTCAATATCCTGTCTAACAGTGTGGTAACTGGATAGTATAATGTCATAGTCAGGAAAATATTTCGTGGATTTCTTCCTTTGATTCCCCTTGTAGCTGTATACCCTCAGCTGTGGGGTGAATCTTTTTATCTCATTTTCCCAGTTATAGATTAAGGACGCCGGTACTATCAGCAGTGAGGTTCTTCTTGTCTGCGAGGTGAATAGTTGTTGCTTATGCTCACTTTGTTCAGGCAAGGCAATATCATATCTTTCTTTATTAAGCTGGAGGAGAGCAAGTGTCTGTATGGTTTTACCAAGACCCATATCATCTGCAAGACAGCCTCCGAGCTTGTTATCCTGCAGGAAGACCATCCATTTAAGCCCTTCTTTCTGGTAGTCCCGCATGCTTATGTCCATGCCCTCCGGCATCTCCACCCCGGGTATGCTGTCAGGAATAACAAGCTTTTCAAGGGCAGGGCAGGATTTACATTCTTTCGTATCGAAAATATCACCAAGCAGGGAGAAATGCTGCTTGTGTACCCTTAAGCGGTTCTGTTCCGTTGATCCAAGCTCGAATAATTCAGAATACCTTGTGAACCATTCTTCGGGTAATATAAGAACGGAGCCATCCTCGTCCTGGTATTCGCGCTTACCTTCAAGTATGTTCTTCCTGAAGCGAATGAAAGGTATCTCCCTGCCGTTTATTCTCACCAGCGCTTCCAGGTCGAACCAGTCGTTCACCACTTCGTAATTGATATCCAGCTTTATGGGCTTCAGGTTGTAATTTTTATCAAGACTTCCCCTCTCAATGACAAAACCTTTAGCGCTGATTTCATCATAGGACTCGTTTAGCCATTCAATAAGCGAATACAGTTCCTCATTCTTTTCCCCTGTTTTACTGGCCACTGTGAAATTAATATCATCCTCACTGTAAAATCCCAGATCATTTAAGGTGGCAATGCAGTTATCTTCCCATTGCCTGTCCCTTATAATCTTCTTATAGAGATATCCCTTCTCCTCTTCCAGTAAGGTAAAGGAGTTTATTGTGCTGTCACGGAATATCTCCTGTTCTTCATATCTGAACTTAAGTATCAGAACCGGGATATTTCTTATTCCCGTCTCGAGAATAAGGAAGGGAGATTTTTTTGGCTGTATTTCAACTATATCAAACCCTATGGGAATAACCCTGTGATTATTAACTACAGTCTTAACAAAGGTGGAGAAATATCTCTGTGTATGTGTTAAGGGAATGATCACCTCGTTTTTTGTCAGGAAGGGAGTAAGCTTGGCACCTTCTATATCTTCCACAATGCTCAGTTCGTCATTATGTCTTATCAGACAGGGGTAATTACTTATTATCTCGATATCACTTCCCTGCAGATCTGTTTTTTTATCACCTTTGAATAATTCCAGCCTGTATGAATTATTCTCTTCTCCTTTGCGGAATGTAAATACAGGATTAAGCATCTCACGGTTAATGAGCATAAGGTCTTCTTTATGAAGATTGCTGGTACCGGTTTTTTGCCTGTACACAGGTATTGAACTTCTGCGGATAATATCGAAACAACTGATTATCTTCCTTTCAATATATGGTTTTATATGCTTTTCAAATCTTTCCCTGTCTATCTTTTCGGTAAATTCCACCACGTTCCTTTCGCGTGAGAAAAGGCGGAATAAATGCCTGTCAGAATAACTGTTTATAAGTTGTATAAGTTCTATCTCATGCTCAGAGAGTCCATCCAGTGACTCGGGAGAAGCGTACGGGGACAGGCATTCAACGGGACTGTAATAATCACTTCCCTCTTCCTTTTCAATGAACCAGGGAAGAAATAACGACCCCCACAGCCTGTGCTTGCTCAGTATAAGAACAAAAGCACGATCAGATATTTTTTTTAATGGACTCATAAGGGCTTAAATACTATATCCTGCAAGTATGAGCAAGATTATACACTTTTCAAAGTAAGTTCCCGGTCTTTTTTTAAATTTATACATTTTTGTAGTAATTATATGGGTCACGAGATACTGCATATTGATATGGATGCTTTTTTTGCATCTGTTGAGCAGGGCGATTATCCTGAGCTGAAAGGTAAGCCATTGGTTGTTGGGTCTGACAGTGAGCGTGGTGTTGTAGCAGCGGCAAGCTATGAAGCCCGTGTATATGGTGTCAGATCAGCCATGCCATGTACAGTGGCGAAAAGGTTATGTCCCGCGCTCATTTTCAGGAAGCACAGAATGACAAGGTATAAGGAGGTTTCCGAAAATGTTTTTGAGGTTTTTCATAAATATACAGACCTGGTGGAAGGACTTTCTGTTGATGAGGCTTTTCTTGATGTAAGTGACAGGGTGACAGACCTTGATGAGGCAGCATCTGTAGCCCGTGAGATAAAGAAAGTGATAAGTGACAGGACTGGCCTTACATGCTCTGCAGGGGTATCGGTTAACAAGTTCCTGGCTAAACTGGCATCCGATATTGACAAGCCTGATGGCTTGTATATTATCTATCCCGGTGATATTGATGCTTTTATTGACAAACTGACTATTGAAGGTTTTTTTGGAATAGGAAAGGTTACAGCTGAAAAAATGCACCGTTTTGGTATACATACAGGTCATGATCTGAGAAAAGCAGACCTGTCCTTTCTGAAAAGAAATTTTGGCAAAGCCGGCAGTTTCTATTATGATATTGCAAGGGGGATTGATAAAAGGGCTGTTAATCCAGGCCGTGAAAGAAAATCCATTGGTGCTGAACTTACTTTTGACAGGGACCTGCTAACGGATTTTGAGATAATAGCCGAACTATATAAGCTGGAGAAAGAATTATGGTCAAGGGTGGAGAAACAGGGTAAATCGGGACGCACGGTAACCCTTAAGGTTAAGTTTGATGATTTTAAGCAGATAACAAGGAGCCGTACGCTCGACAGGGTGGTTGACAGCTTTAAGACCCTGCATGCAGAGACAACACTTATGAGGAAACAGATCAATTTCAGGAGAAAAAAGGTAAGGCTGCTGGGTGTTTCAATATCCAACCTGGGAATTAACAGCCTGCAGGATGAACAGATGACACTATGGGAATGACACTGTTAATAATTATAATGGGAGTATCCTCTGGTATTTAGTTTACTACGCGGCCTGTGTTATTATCCAACTCTCAGACCATAAAAGAGATGGTCTCTCTCACGGCCATTGAAGTCGGCAACACCGGGCATCCTTCCCCATTCTTTAAAACCAAATTTTTGCAGCAACTTAATACTTGCCTCATTATGGGCCAGCAGTATGGCTATAAGGGTTTTGAAATTATATTCAGGTGCTATGCTAATGCCATGTTCCATTAAGGCAGTGCCAACACCCTTTCTTCTGTGTTTTTCGTGTATGAAGTAACTTATTTCCGTGGTATACCTCATTGCCAGCCGGCGTGGCCTGTATGGACTGAAAGAAAAATAACCTGCAATCATATCATTATCTGCAGCAACAAAAACCGGGTATTTTGACCTGTCACAGGCCCTGAACCATGATTCCCTTTCTTCCATTGTATAGGGCACCATATCGGCCGTGGATATTTCGTATGGTATTACCTGGTTGTATATGTTATTTATAGCTTCCAGGTCTTTGTGCTCGGCTAAGCGGATTGTCATTTCTTCTGTTTTTTTATTGATAAGATCAGGGATTTAAGATAAAATATAAAACACAAAGGACGTAAGTGATAGTCACTCGTCGTCCCGGCCACGGGATTACTCGTCGTTTCACTCCTCGTGATCACATCTGACCCTTCATTACATTGCGGGCCAGGGATTACTCGTCACTTCGCTCCTCGTGATCCCGGGGGGTAGCTTCAAAGCATTTGCAGACAAACGTCTTGCGACGTTTTTTTACAGTCTCCCACCCCCTTACAAATGCAGGCATTTGACGGGGCCGGTAGCCTGTAAAATAAAAACCCGCCTGGGCGCGGGTTTTTGTCTGCAAATGCTTTGGCGGAGAGGGAGGGATTCGAACCCTCGGTACGCAGAGCGTACAACGGTTTTCGAGACCGCCCCGTTCGACCACTCCGGCACCTCTCCAGGGCGGATTTGCAAATCTACAAAATATTAACCCTTTAATAAACCGGTGACGGGCTATAATTTAATTTATCATGTCAAAGGACTGGAAATTACTAAAATCTTTCTTATTTTGTAGGATAATAAAAACTCAAATAATAATTAAAAACCTAATACAGTGAGAAATTTATTAGCAATACTATTAGTTACACTTATTGCAATTTCAGCATGCAATAGTGAACAAAGGAAAAACCGGAACGGAGAATCCGTTTTTTTCTGAATATGATACTCCTTTCGGTGTTCCTCCCTTTGACAGGGTAGAAAACGAACATTTTATTCCTGCTTTTGAGCAAGGGATGGAGCAGGAAAAAGAAGAAGTCGAGCTTATACTCAGCAACAAAGAGGAACCGACATTTGAGAATACCATTATTGCAATGGATAAGGCTGGTGAAATACTGAATAAGGTGTCTTACGTTTTTTTCGGTCTTAGCAGTGCAAACACAAATCCTGAATTGCAGGAAATACAAACGGAAATTTCACCCAAACTGGCAAAGCATAGCGACGAGATAAGCCTGGATCCCAGGTATTTTGAAAGAGTTGAATCAGTTTATAACAACAGGGATGAATTTAATCTCACCAGAGAGGAAGAATTTATACTGGAAAATATATATAAAAGCCTTATAAGAAATGGTGCCGGCCTTGAACCCGAACAGAAGGAAGAGCTGAAAGAGATGAATCAGATGCTTTCCGTTCTGAGGGTTGAGTTTAGCCAGAATGTCCTGGCCGAGACAAATGAATTTATGCTTGAGATAAGTGAGGAGGATGATCTTATTGGATTGCCGGAGTCTGTTGTTAACAGTGCTGCTGAAGAAGCAGAGGCGAAAGGACTTCAAGGCAAGTGGGTGTTTACAACACAGAAACCCAGCATGTTACCTTTTTTGCAGTATTCAGAGAAAGCTGATCTGCGTGAGAAACTGTATGATGCATATTTAATGAGGGGTAATAATGATAATGAATATGATAATAAAGAGATACTGGCAGAAATGATGGAGATACGTGCTGAGCGTGCTGAACTGCTGGGATATGAAACACATTCACATCTTGTTCTTGAGCCAAGGATGGCAGGAGAACCTGAGAATGTCTATGACCTGCTGAATACCCTATGGGAGGCAGCACTGCCGGCTGCAAAACAGGATCTGGCAGAGATGCAGAAAATTGCAGACAGGGAAGATGAGGGGTATGATATTAAGGCCAGTGACTGGTGGTATTATGCCGAGAAGCTGCGTAAACAAAAATATGATCTGGACGACAGTGAACTGAGACCTTATTTTGAGCTTGGAAATGTAAAAAACGGTGCTTTTAATCTGGCCAATAAGTTATTCGGGATCACTTTTGCTGAGATCGGCGATATTCCCGCTCCGCACGAGGAGGCCTCTGCATATGAAGTGAAAGATAAGGATGGCAGCCACCTTGGTGTTTTGTATATGGATTTTCACCCTCGTGAAAGTAAAAAACAGGGAGCATGGTGCGGTTCATACAGGTCACATAAAATGGAGGACGGTGAAGAGATCACACCGGTGACTACAATGGTGATGAATTTTACAAGGCCCAGTGGTGACAAACCTTCATTATTATCTCTTGATGAAGTGACTACTCTGTTCCATGAATTCGGACATGCCCTGGATAACCTTTTTTCAGAAAAAACATACGGCTACTCATTTATTGCATGGGACTTTGTGGAGCTGCCCAGCCAGATAATGGAGCACTGGGTTACCGAGCCTGAGATGCTTAAATCATACGCATTGCATTATGAGACAAATGAGCCCATGCCGGATGAACTGATAGAGAAAATTACCAGGAGCAGCCTCTTTAATCAGGGCTTTAATAAAGTGGAGTACCTGGCTGCCTGTTATCTGGATATGGCTTATCATACAATAAAGCCGGGAACAGAGGTTGATGTTGCCGGCTTCGAGGCAAAGACGATGGAGAATATTGGCCTGATATCAGAAATAGCACCGCGCTACAGGAGCACTTACTTCCTACATGCCGCGGGTGGATACGATTCAGGCTATTACTCATACGACTGGGCCGGTGTACTCGATCATGATGCTTATGAAGCATTTAAGAAAAACGGAATCTTTGATAGTGAAACAGCAGAATCGTTCAGGAATAATATACTGGCTAAAAACGGCACCATGGATGCCATGCAGATGTATATTAATTTCAGGGGCAGGGAGCCGGAAAGGACAGCTTTCCTGAGGAATCTGGGCTTTTTGAATTAATTGTTATAAATATTCAGCAGCCTTTAAGCTTTATTCTTTATTGATAATTATATTATTATCATTACTGCTGTTTTCCTGCCATAGTGAACGGGAACATGGCTCTAAACCAAATATCATATATATTCTGGCCGACGACCTTGGTTATGGGAAACTGGGTTGTTACGGTCAGGATATGATAGAAACACCTGAAATAGACAAACTGGCAGAATCCGGAATGATGTTTACACAGCATTATTCCGGTTCACCCGTTTGTGCCCCTTCACGTTGTGTTTTGCTTACAGGCAAACATTCAGGCCATGCCTTTATAAGGGGGTAACCACGAGTGGGGTGAGAGAGGAGATGTTTGGAGATGAAGAACCTTATACCGGTGATAAGGGATATTTTCCTCAGCGATATCCTCATGCTGCCTATGCAGGAATGATATCTTACCTGGATAACCAGGTGGGTTTATTGATCAGGCAACAGATAAAGAACAGAGTTGTCAGTTTTTCCTTTTCTCAAAAGTCTCCCTGTCCTTATCCTCAACACGCCTGGCAATAACAAGAAGCAGTTTTACCAGCATAAATATGCCAAAGGCCAGTACGGCTATAATAATGAACCCGGCCAGAAATTTCATGATAATATTTTATTTATTTGAGCTTTACTGCTGTTCCGTAAACAAGAATCTCAGAGCATCCCTGCATTATCATAGATGTGTGCATCCTTACGTTGATGACTGCATCTGCTCCCAGCTTTTCAGCATCGGAGGCCATCCTCTGAAGGGCCTGTTCGCGCGCTTCTGCCTGCAGCTGAGTGTATTCATGAACCTCGCCACCCACAAGGTTTTTCAAGCCGGCAAAGATATCCCTTCCCAGGTGCCTTGCCCTTACTGTGCTACCGCGCGAGATACCTAATATTTCGGATATTTCTTTTCCCGGAACGGTTTCGGTTGTTGTTGTGATCATATGTTTTGCTTTTTTTAATATATAAAAATACGAAAATAATATAAGCTATTTACTGATACCGCGTAATTAGGTGTTTGGATTGTAATGCGTATTTTTCGTTGTTACGGAACATAATGGCACAGATAGGACAGGAAAAGTAAGGCATGCTGTCTAACATTTCACTAATGGTCAAAAATGGGTACCTTTAGATAAATCAAATCTATTGAAGAAATGAAAAATACCCGTCGTGATTTTATTAAGATAGGTGGATTGTCAATAGCCGGCAGCGGTCTTGTTGCACCTTTTTTAAAATCCTGTGCCGTAGCAGATGATGATATTAAGAACCATGGTTTGGAAAATGAGCTTACCGGCGTGAAGCCTCTTAATGCCGGCGATTATAGTGACCGCCTTAACAAGCTTGTAAAATCAATGTCAGATCAGGGTATTGATGCTTTGTTTTTAGAAGGCAGCACCAATATGAAATATTTTTTCAATATCTCATGGTGGCTGAGCGAGAGAACCTTCGGACCTGTAATAAATACTAAAAAGGAAGCGGTATGGATATGTCCGGAATTTGAGCTGGAGAGAGCAAAGGAACAGATACCCGAAGGACATGAGATACGCACCTGGGCCGAGCATGAATCTCCTTACAAACTGTTCGGACAAATAATTAATGATCTGGGGGTTGATAAGAATAAGATTGCCGTAGGTCCTAATGTGAGGAGCTTTATCTCTGAAGGTTTTCAGAGATCGCTTCAGGCAGACCTGCTTGATGGTAGCATGGCGGTGAATAATGTAAGGGCTATAAAGACGGAGAAGGAGCTAGGCTATATGGATCTGGCTAACAGGATAACAAAGAAAGCATACCGCTATGGCTTCGGTAAACTGGAGGAGGGTATGACAAGGTCTGAGCTTGCCGGTCATATAAGGTTTGCCCATTCAGAGATGGGCACCAGTGGGGGAGGCGGTCCCTATTTTGGTTTTACCTCAGCATTTCCCCATGGCACAAACCAGGTCAGGGACCTGCATGATGGTGATATAGTGCTTGTTGACGGTGGCTGTTCTGTTGAAGGTTTCAGGAGTGATGTTACAAGGACCATTGTTTTTGGTAAGCCCTCTGACAGGCAGAGGCAGGTCTTTGATCTTGTCCTTAAAGCGCAGAGGGAAGCACATAAGGCCATAAAGCCGGGTGTCTCATGCGGAGAGATTGACCGGGTGGCAAGAAAGGTTATAGATGATGCAGGTTTTGGTCCGGGTTATAAGTATTTTGCCCACAGGCTGGGACATGGTATAGGTATGGATGGACATGAATATCCATATCTTGTTAAAGACAATCCCCTGGTACTGGAACCCGGCATGACATTCAGCAATGAACCCGGTATTTATATTTACGGTGAATTCGGGGTAAGGATAGAAGATTGTTTCGTTGTGACCGACGATGGTGCCAGGATGCTGGGGGGGATGTTAACGGAAGACATAGAGAACCCTTTCGGGGATAATTCATAAGGGTGTAAACATCCGGATGCAAACCGATGATCCTGAAGTACTGATTATCCTGAAGTGTTGATTATCTGGAATGTTGATTATCTGGTACATTACCTCGTCCTTAAATCCGTCTTTTGTTTTTATCCAGTCTTTTTTATTGCCAATCGCGGTGAATCCTGTCTTTGTAAAAAGATTAACGGAGGCTGTATTATCTTCCGTAATATTGCAATATAACTGGTGTAGCATTAAATGCTCAAAGCAGTAATTAATTAGTGCTTTAAGTGCCATAGCGGCGTAGCCTTTCCTCCTCTCTCCTTTATCCGCTATTAATATTCCAACACCTGCCCTGAGATGAAAGGCGTCAAAATCAAAAAGGTCAATTGTGCCTATGGTATGCCCTTTATCGGCAATATCAATCATAAACCTGAGCTGGCCCGTTTCGAATATGCTTTTATGGGATTTTTCTATATACCGCTTCAGGGTATACTTTGAAAAGGGCGTAAGTGTGTTGCTGATCTGCCATACAGAAGAATCATTCTCCCATTTGTAAAGGATGGCAAGGTCCTCAGGTTCTGGTGCTCTTAATTTTATCTTTTCAAATATCATCTATCTGTTCAGTAATGATTGTTTCTCGAGTATGTCTATTGCCTTAATGAAGGCATCAGGATAACCTGTTTTGCGTATTCTCTGCAGTGCCTGCCTGGCCCTGGAATAGCCGGTATATTCACCAACAGTATACCTGTAAAATCCATCATCGCCCTTAATTTCCCTGACATTATTGAGTCCATCAAAATCAGTTTCCGCTCTATTCCTGAGAGCATGTATCTGTATTGTATATAGGGGCGGAAGTTTATTTTTGTTAACTCCCTTTTCCGGCAGATCATATTCGGTAATAATATATGAGCCCTTAATATTATCTTCACGGAGGCTTATAAGATAGCTGAGTGCATCTATCCTTGTACGGAAGCCTCCCAGCGCGTATATGAATTTATCTTCAATGGTAAATTCATTGATAAATGAAAACTCGCTTCTGTTATACTGTAAGAAATAAGATGGTGGATATCTTTCCACTGATTCTTCTACTACCACATAAAAACTGTATGAATAGGGTTTCTTTAAGTGGCCCGGCACATTAAGGTATGATTCAACCGGCAGTTCATAGCCATTATTTTGTATGCTGATACTTGCGCGCCTGTTATACCTGCGTCCCTCCGGATTATCAGTTTTACCCTCAGTGTAATTATCGGCTATAAATTCAGATTCTCCTTCCGCTGATATGCTTATTCTGGCCGGTTCTATACCGGCCCGGGTAAGATAATGGCGCACCGAGTCCGCTCTTCTTTTTGAAAGCTCAGCATTGTATTCATGGCTTCCCAATGCATCAGTATAGCCTTTGATATCTATACTGAGGTCTTTATGTGCAAGAAGCACCGGCACAAGTTTCTCTATCTCAATCATAGCTTCCCTGCTGAGCTTTGCCCTGTCAAAGTCGAAGAGTATATTGCGAATGGCAATAAACTCACCGTTTACCACCCTGTCAGGTATCAGTTTTTGTGATATATATATATCATCCTGCTTGTAAGATTCCGGGATATCCAGATTTACTATTTCTTCCCTGTATCCCGGATAGCTGATAGCCAAACTGTAATCACCATATCCCAGTTCAGTTGAGAACAGCCCGGCACTGTCAGTTTCAGGATATGCAATTATTTCACCGCTTGTATTGTCGCGGACTGACATACTGAGTTTATCCGGAACCGGTTGCAGACCATCATCCAGTGTTACTTTACCCTTTGCAATTATTCTTTCCGGTTCAGCTTTTTTATTTATGCTCACAAGGTATATATTCCTGAATGAGGAAGTGTCGTCCGGTGGGATGCTTATAATGCCTTCATTACCATTTCTCGGTATATAATTCAGATCATCTGATGTGGTATTCAGAGGATAGGGTAGATGCACCGGCTGGGACCAGTCTTTATTGTTTTTAGTGTAGAATATATCATAGCCCCCGTATCCCATGTGTCCGGTTGAACTGAAATATAATGTGGCGGTGCTGTCTATATAATACGGTGTGTTTTCTTCAAGCACAGTGTTGATTACAGGGCCAAGGTTTTTGGCTTCTCCTGCCCTGAATTTATCATCCAGTTCAGCCCTGTATATATCAAGGCTGCCGTATCCACCGGGTCTGTTACTGGCAAAGAAGAGCATACTTCCGTCATTATTCAGCGAGCCATGTGCTTCCCAGTATTTTGTGTTAACTGTGCGGTCCAGTTTGTCAAGCCTTGTCCAGGAGCCATTAAGGTAGTGAGACAGGTACAGGTCGCCACTTATACCATCATTCCGTGCAATAAGCATTGTATTGCCATCAGCCGTAATGGAATTTGTATACATATCCTTTTTGCCTCCCAGCTGATCTGTTATGTCAGCAGGTTCTGACCACCGGCCTGATTCTTTCCGGGAACAGAAGATATGGTTCTGGAATTCTTTTTCAACAGTAAAAATAAAAACGGAATCACTGCTTGAGATAACGGGATTGATTACCCCGGTGAAAGTGTGGAGCCATGGTGCCAGCAGTTCTTTTTCAAGTTGATGATCAGTATTGATATTATCCCTGGCATTGCGGCATGACTGAATCTGCAGATTGATATATTCTATTTCAGCGGCATTTTTTACTTCAAGCAGTTCACGGTATTTTTCATAATATTCAATAGCATTATCTAGTTGCATATTTTCCTGGTATGCAAAAGCCAGGTAATAAAGTACATCAAAGTGAGCGGCACTACCCAGGGTGGTGTAACCCTGGTCCATAACATAATTGGAGGATGCATATTCCAGTAATTCAAGGGCTTTTTTCTTTTTCCCTGTTATATTGAGGTAGCAGGTACCAAGTTTATAGCTAATATTATGATTATCCGGCTGGTGTCTCAATAGCTCTTCATATATGGGAGCTGCCTCTTTATAGTTAGCATCGTAGATAAAATAACCATCAGCCTGGTTTATTAATTTTTCAGTTTCCCTTTCACTTAGTGGCTTATCCTGAGCAATGGTGAATGAAACGGAAACAAAAAAGAATATGAAACACAGAAAATACCTGTCCGCTTGCATTACTGGTTCCCCCTGAAGACTGTTTTAACAAATATCTCTTCCGGATAGCCTCTGTCTATCAGCTCATCCCTTCTCCTGTATGCCTCTTCTTTTGTTTCAAACTGGCCGGTGGTATACCTGTAGAAGCGGTCATCTTCATTATATACCACGGTAACGTCGGTATCTCTGAAGAAGGTTATATCAACAGGGTTATAGAGGGCCATAAGCTGGATGGTATAGTACAGTACGTCAATATTTGTTGAATCAGAATCGCTTACATCGCGTATAACAACATCCGTTACCAGTATGGAAGAATCTATGGCATCTATTCTCTGAACCTGGGAGAAGTCAAGTTTTTCAAATCTACTGGGTAATTTCAATTTTGGGATATAATTGGTATCGGGCTCGAGCGTTACATTTATAACTTCTTCTTTTGCCGGGTGGTCTTCCGCCAGGGTAATATTTTTTATAACAGGCAGGTATGCTACCCCGTCGTAGCTTATCCTGTACTCATCCGGGCTAACCATAAAGCTGTAGAACCCGCTTGACTTGTTTGGATAGCCAACATCAAGTGTATCTTCCTTTGTCATGCTGTAAAGAACTATCCTGTAGTCGTCATTAAACTTAACAACAGTATCACTCAGGCTTACAATTCCTTTTATCTCAAAGGTGGGTGCAGCCTGTTTTTCACCCAGTGTCAGGTAATATATATCTTTTTCCTTATATCCTTTGACCATGGAGTAATATGCATTACTCCCGTTATTCAGGGGGTTAAAGAAAAGGTCGTCATCAGGTGTGTTAATGGGATAGCCTGTATTTGAAGGGCTTTTCCACACTCCTCCAATCCGTTTTGAACTAAAAATATCATATCCTCCTATACTGGTATGGCCTTCCGAGCTGAAGAAAAGGATGGAGTCATTTGCTGTAATAAAGGGTGTATTCTCGTTATAAGGTGTGTTAATAGCTGCCCCCAGGTTCTCAGGGGCTCCCCAGTTTTTGCCATCTTCTCTTTCCGAGATATAAATATCAAGGCCCCCTTCCCCTCCCGGGCGGTTAGAGGTAAAATATAATAAGGTTCCGTCAGATGAAATACAGGCATGTGACTCGTAATACCTTGTATTTATGTTTCTTCCCAGTTTTTTTATTTTGGTCCATGAGCCGTTCTCATAAGATGAGGTATAAATATTCCCGTCGAAATTATCATTTTTATACAGGTACAGTTCTGTTCCGTCATGGTTGAGGGCGTTGGATGTGCAGTCCGTGGCGCCTCCCAGCTGTGCTGTTATATCAACGGGGTCTCCCCATTCTCCCCTCTCTTTTTTTACGAAGAATATTGTGTTTTCAAGGCCTCTTTCTTCGGTAAATACCAGTGTATTGCCATCACCGCTGATAGCCGGGGCAACATTCATTGAACCCTGGTTAATATCAGGTCCCAGATTCTCCCTGTTAAATTCGACCGGATTCTCCACAGCTGTCATAGCATTCCTGCATGCATATATTTGCTGGTCGATAAAGTCGGCATTTTCAAAAGCTCCTTTTTCCGGCAGCAGTTCATTAAGCTTGGCATATGTGCTCAGGGCTTTTTCGAACTCATTATTAATCCTGTAGGCAGATGCAAGTGAGAAATATGCCTCGAGGGGGGCTCTTGTTTCCCTGAATGATTCAGGGTTGGCATCATAGCTTGCATTTTTTACGGCTTCTTCAAGATATGGTATGGCTTTCTGTTTTTCACCCGGGATATTAAGGTAGCAGTTACCTATTTTGAATTTGATATTTGCATTGTCACTTAAATACTCATCGAGGATTAGGTACAGGGGATTGGCAAGGTCATATTCTGCAAAGAGATAGTACGATTCAGCTTCCACAAATATTTCACGCAGTTCATCATTCTGGGCATTAATATTTAATGCAATCAGCAGAGTTATAAGGGACAAAATATATCTATGCATTTCAGGCTTACTTAAATAATAATAAATATATATCCTTTTTGCCAAATCCTTTACCTTCCCTGAAAGCTGATATATATCCCGACTGCCCCTTGTTTACCGGCATAAAGAATACATTATCATCAGGGCTGTTTACAGGGTAGCCCAGGTTCTCGGGACTCGACCAACTGCCGTTTCCTGATCTTTCTGATTTAAAAAGGTCAAAGCCACCCATATTATAATGACCCTGAGAACTGAAGAAAAGTTGCTTGCCCTTATCTATAAGGAAGGCCCTGTCTTCATTGAATGGTGTATTGATCTCAGGACCAAGATTCCTGGCCGTTCCCCATTCCCCTTTTTCATTTTTGTGACAGATATAAAGGTCAAGACCACCCATGCCACCCGGACGATCAGAGCTGAAGATCATAGCAGAACCATCTTCTGTGACAAAAGCATGTGATTCCCAGTTTCCGGTATTTATTTCACTTACTGGTTCGGCGGGTGACCATTTAACTCCGTCATATTCGCTTTTGTAAATATTGCTTTCATTATCATTGTATCTTGACAGATAAAGTGTGTTTCCCTTATCAGCCAGGCATGATATGTACAGGTCGCCATCGGATCTGAGATCAGGGGTGATGTTAACAGCTATGCTCCACCTGTCTTTTTCTTTAAAAGAGAAGAATACAGCATCATAGAATTTCAGGGATGACATGAATGCAAAGGCTGATCCGTCTGATGATATAACAGGATTGAAATTGTTATTGGCATCATTGAATTTTTCACCGGCATTGATTTCTTCATATTCCACCGGATCATTCATTATCTCCCTGGCATTATCGCAGGTGCTTATCTGGTGATCAATGAACATAATATTGTCTGTATCATCCTGGAGCAAAGTCTCCCGGTATCTCTTATAGGCTTCTTTGGCTTTTTCAAACTGGTAGTTTATCCTGTATGCATTGCCAAGGAAGTACCATGCCGTATATGGTGCCGTCTCCTGCTTTAATGATCCTTCTCTGTAAGATGCCTCCGAGTTAAGGGCTGCTTCCTCCAGGTATTCTATTGCCAGGTGTTTTTTACCTGGTATCCCAAGATAGCAAAGACCTATCCTGTATGCCAGGTTGTTATTCCCCGGGTAACTTTTATACAGGTCAAGGTAATAGGGCAGGGCATCATTATAATCTTCGAACATAAGGAAGTATTCTGCTTCCAGAAATGTTTCCTGATCTTTCTTGAAATTCTGGGAATGAAGATTACTGCTTATAAATAATATCAGAATCAGACTTATCAATATTCGATACATATCCCGGCAATTTGATTATAACAAAAATATTAAAATATTAACAATATAAAAACCCGGATAAAATCAGGCATTCATACTGTTACAAGTTAATCATTTTTCTTCTTTTTCTTTCTGGTTCCGAAAATTATTAATGTTATTGCTGCACCGCCAAGTAGTATCCATACAATCCATAGCCTGGATTCTTTTTCAGCAGTAATGTAATCAACTATCTCGTCTGCTGTCTTGTCTGAAGCATTTATCATTTTAGAGAATGCTTCGAATACATCATTTTTAGTATATCCCATCCTGTCAGCATTGCTCAGCAGATAATTTATCAATCCTTCAGGGCTGTCATTATCCAGCTTGCTAAGATCTATTTGCTCCAGTGCCTTCCTTAGTTCTGGTCCGGCAAATTCTGCCAGTCTGGCCAGGTAAGTGTCAGCCTTATCATCTGTCTCTGCTGACATTGCCGCAATGAGCTTTGTGAGAAGTTCTTTTTCAGTACCATCCTCTATTGCAACCGAATAAAGAGATTCCAGCCATTCACCGGCCTTCTTTATCTGCTTCATATTGGTTTTCTGAATTGCCTCTTTCATGGGTGTGTTCTCGCTGGCATGACTTACTTCGCTTATTACCTGCTCCATACGGTCAATGCTTTCTTTTTCCCTGTTCTGTATGGTCTTGAGGCTGTCAATAGTTTTCTGTTGTGCAATCAGTTCTTCCGGATCAGGCTCTGTTATTACAGGCTCTGCTATTTCAGGTTCTTTAATTACAGGTTCATGTACCAGGAAGTTATAATCTATGCTTGAAATATTATTAAAGCGGTCTTTCAGTGTGAACCTGATATTATTATTTCCTGTAGGTGTAAGAGCCTGGTAGGTAAATACAGTATCATGGATGAAAAATTCTTCCGTACTGAGGAGGCTGTCTCCCTGCCAGTGCTCTACAATAAGTATTGAGTTAGGCTCGGTAAAAAGTTTAATACTGGCAGTATCATCAATTTCGTAACTCACTGAATCTTTCAGTCCGGGCATACGGATATCTGCAAAATAATCAGCTTTTTCCAGTTCTTCATAAGGCATCATTATGCTATCGCCCGGGCGGTTCAGTTCCAGTTCAATATCTTTTTCAACTGTTTTTGAACCATCCGATTCGTAAACCAGCTTATATTCGCCCTGGGGTATCTCAAACTCATATTCCCCTGTGTGCGGGTCTGAGTAGACAGCCACAAGAGTATCGAGGTTAGACCTGTCGAGGGCGCTTATCCTTACACTGTCATTATACTGCTTCAGAAGATCTTTTAATCTTATTATACCTCTTACGAAGAATTTTCTGGGATGCTCATCTGAAAATACCTCCACCCTGTATATGTCTTCCATGCCAAATCCATCAGTGTCGAATTTTGACACATAGGCAAGATAACCATCACCGACGGGTGAGAAAAAGAGATCATCATCCGTGGTATTTACCGGGTAACCCATATTCACAGGTACCGACCATTTGCTGCTGTCTGTTTTTGTAGAGTAGAATATATCATGTCCGCCCATATTAAAATGACCCCTTGAGCTGAAAAAAAGCACATCATCATTATTATTGAGGAAAGGCGTTTCCTCGTTAAACGGCGTGTTTATTACCGGTCCCAGGTTAAGTGCAGGACCCCACTGGTCCAGGCTGTCTTTCTCTGAAATATATATATCCAGTCCACCAAACCCTCCTTTCCTGTTGCTTGTAAAAAATAGTTTTTCACCATCACTGGATATACATGCATGTGATTCCCAGTACTTTGTGTTTATATTTTCATTCAGCTTTCTGAGCCGGGGACCATCTTCCGTTCTCATAATTACTCACATATATATTCCCGTCGTATCCGTCGTCGCGGTAAATATATAATTCATTACCATCAGGTGAAAGGCTTGTTGAATATCCATCATCAATGAGCAGTTCGGCCTGTATCTGGATTGGTGGTGACCAGAGGCCGTCCACTTTTTTTGAATAGAATATACCTTCATAGAATGCCAGTTCACGTGTGAAAACCATTGTTTTTTCATCGGCTGAAACCACCGGGTTCACGTCTGACCTGGTATCATTTATATACTCGCCCATGTTTTCATGTTTCAGGTAAAGGGGCGTTTTCATCAGGTTCCTGGCATTGAAGCAGGCCTGTATCTGTAGCTTGACTATCGTAGAGTCGTAGGTCTTATGATCCATGCCATTATAGAATGAGCGGTATGTTTCTATGGCCCTGTCAAGCTGGTTTGTTATCCTGTAGGCTGCACCCAGGTAAAAAAGAGCATCATATGGCGCATTTGTCTCCCTGAATTTACCTTCTCTGTATTTAAGGTCAATATGCTTGACGGCTTCCTGCAGGTAGGGGAGGGCTTTTTCTTTCTGTCCGGGGATATTAAGGTAGCAGACGCCAATCCTGTACCTGTAGTTATAGTTTTCAGGGTACAGTTCAAGCAGTTCAAGGTAGAGGGGTAGTGCATCCTGGTATTCTTCGAACAGCATCCAAGACTCGGCTTCAAAAAACTTGTCTTTGATTTCCCTGCGGCTTTGTGCGCTACTAATAGCTGAATTAAAAATCAGGGCAATCAATAGCAGTTTAATAGCCTGTCTGTTCATCTGCGTTAGGTTTCATTTCCCCAAAACTAATAATATTAAGACAATATTAAAAAAAAAAGGTCAATTAATTGACCCTTTGTAATAAATCTTTTATTAAATGTTTCAGAGTGCCAGATCTTCAATAAAACTATTTTTGATAAATGATTCCAGGTTTTCCTTAATGTTTTTAAGAAAAAGTCCACCCAGTGCCCCGTCGACTATCCTGTGGTCATAGCTTAGTGAAAGGTATACAATATTTCTTATTCCTATTGAATCGCCCGCCTCTGTTTCAATAACTGCGGGCATCTTTTTGGCTGCTCCTATCCCCAGTATTGCTGCCTGGGGTTGATTAATGATAGGGGAGCCCATAAGTGTGCCAACAGTACCGTAATTGGTGATTGAGAATGTGCCGCCTGTTATTTCTTCCGGTTTAAGCTTGCTATCTCTTGCCCTTTCTGCCAGATCATTAACGGAGCGAGCCAGTCCGATAATGCTTTTCTCATCGGCTTTTTTTATTACCGGTACTATAAGATTGCCGTCGGGCAACGCGGTGGCCATGCCTATGTTGATATTTTTCTTTTTGATTATTTTATCTCCGTCAACAGTTACATTGATCATAGGTACCTGTCTTATTGCTCGTGCAACTGCTTCAATAAATATTGGGGTAAGGGTTAATTTTATACCTTCTCTCCGGAGGAATTTTTCTTTTATACCTTCCCGCCATCTGATAATGTCAGTAATGTCAACATCAATATATGATGTCACGTGCGGTGAAGTCTGCTTTGACTTTACCATATGTTCGGCTATCAGCTTTCGCACCCGGCCCATCTCAATTATCTCATCACCTTCGCTGCTTGCAGCAGGGGCTACCGGTGCCTGTGAGGCTGAAGGAGCATCTTTACCCTGGACAGAAGGTTCTTCTTTTATGCCTGCTCCGGCAGGTTTATCATCTGTGGATGGCCTGGATGAGGCGTACCTGTCCGAAACCAGTTCCATTATATCATCCCTGGTTATTCTGCCATCCATACCCGAACCTAAGATGTCATCGAGCTCAGAGTACCTTATGTTTTCCTTACTTGCGATCTTTCTTACCAAGGGTGAAAGAAACTTTCCACCAGGCGTACGGCTTTTTAGCTGTTCACTGTTACTGTCTTCTTCTTTTTGTTGTGACAGGTAGGCTGAAGACGCTTTCTTTACTTCTTTAAACTCTTTCTCAACTTCAGGAGCTGATTCTTCAGAAGATGTTTCATGGGTATCGCTTTCAATGGATGCCAGAACATCTCCGACTTTGGGTACATCACCCTCTTTGAAGGCAATGTTTTTCAGAACGCCCGAAGCAGGAGCCGGTATCTCTGTATCAACCTTATCAGTTGCTACTTCAACCACAGGATCATCCTCTTCTACTTCGCTTCCCTCCTTAACCAGCCATTTGCTTATTGTGGCTTCAATTACACCTTCACCCATTGCCGGTAAATAAATTTCTATCTTTCCCATTTGTCTTATATTCTTGTTCTAAGTATTAAACAAATAAAAACAAAAATGTTTCAATTATTTATGCAGAAATAATTATCCTGACCTCAGATAATCTTTCCCATCCGTAATGAATTTATCTCACCCGGCAATAGTTTTGACTTACTGCCTATGACATAATCCGAGTCTGTCCTTGCTATCTTTTTTGATACTGACGAACCGGCCAGCATTTTCATTAGTTCAATAATTTCTCCTGCACTGAGGTCGGATGAACTGAATATTACTTCATCGATATTATTCACCCTGATTATTTCTTTGATATTTTCAAGCTTGCCCAGAGAATCATGCTTTGACTCACTTCCTGATAGATTAACCCTGCCACAGAGCCTGTACGGAATATCTGCCGTATTAATTATCTGCCTGATCTTTTCATATTCCCCGGGATTGCTGACTATCACCGCCTTTCTTTCCCTGTTGCTGACACCTTGTACTTTAATTATACCTGCAAACCCGGCAATAAGTCTGATAAGGAAAAAATCAATAAGCGACATTACAAGACCCAGGATTATCAGAGCACGTGAAAATCTTAACTCAAGAGGCAGAAGAGCATAAACCACCAGGATAAAAACTGTACCGGCTAATATGCCTGTAATGCCCTTTGGTATCTGCAAAGGTTTTTTATATCCTTTAAAAAGGGCAATGGAAATCACCCAAACAAGGACATAGAGGGGGAGAATTGTTTTTTTAAGTATGTCAGGATACTGAGCCTCACCGTTAAAGTAGTATTTTTCCCAGAGACCGCTGACAAATATATAACTCAGGTAGAATACCAGGAAATCCGCGGCGGGTAAGACTAGTGTTCTGGCAAGCGATTTAAGGTAAGAAATCGCCCCCCTGGAAAATATAGCCATATTGATCATCCATGAGAATAATTTTATCCTGTTGCCTGCAAAATGCTTCCTGTTAAAGATGATCATTGCCTTATAGAAATGCAGGATATAATTGAGTGTGCCCCTGGCAGTGCTTTCACCTTTATAATGTATAATGGAGGGTTCAGGAAGGTAATATATCTTATATCCTTTGTTTAGTATCCTGTAGCTCAGGTCTATATCCTCTCCGTACATAAAGAATGATTCATCAAAGTGCCCTGTTTCCTCCAGTACTTCCCTGCGTGTAAGGAAGAAGGCACCCGTAAGCACTTCTATCTCTTGCACATCAATCTCCGGGAGATGTCCCATATAGTAGCTGTTGAATTTTTCCGAACGCGGGAAGATTTTATAAAGTCCGGAGATACGGTAGAAAGCTGTTTTTGGTGTAGGCAGGCCTCTTTTTGATTCAGGCAAAAAGCGCCCCTTGCCATCAATCATTTTTACTCCTGCTGCCCCTGCCTCAGGGTGTTTATCCATAAAAGCAAGGCATCCACTGATGGTTGTCTCCTGCAGTACGGTGTCGGGATTAAGAAAAAGAATATTCTCTCCACCTGCAATTTTCAGAGCCTGGTTATTGGCAGCGCCAAAACCGGCGTTTGAAGAATTTTTGATAAGGATGACCCCGGGAAACTTATTATTTATCATTGCTGCTGACCCGTCAGTAGAGTTATTGTCAACAACAATAACCTCATTTTCAATATCCTTCAGACCCCTGGAATACTGATACCAGGCATTGCTCCAGGAAATGCCTGACATTATAATTCACTATTATTACCGATATTTTCATTAAGGCTTGCCGCCTTTATTTAATATATTCTTTAATGACACCGGCCAGTCTTTCCACACCTGTTGTGATATTCTCAGTATCACAATAGGAGAAATTAATTCTCATAGTATTCTGTCCACTGCCGTTACAATAAAATACGGATCCTTTCACAAAGGCTACATTCCTTTCCACCGCCACCTTCAGAAGGTCATCAGCGTTGATGTTTGCAGGGAGTGTGAGAAAAAGAAACAGTCCACCTTCGGGCTTAGTCCATTTAACACCGTCGGGCATATATTTTTCAAAGCTGTTAAGCATATGATCGCGGCGGGTCTTATAAAGGCTTATGGTCTTAACAAGGTTTTTGTCAAGCAAACCCCTTTTCATGTATTCGGCAATAATTTTCTGTACCAGCACGGGTGAACAGATATCTGCAGACTGTTTTGCCAGTATAAACTTGTTTATAATAAGTGGGTTTGCCAGCAGCCATGCTATTCTGAATCCGGGTGCGAATATTTTTGAGAATGTAAAAAGTGTTATTACCCTTTCTTCACTGTCCATTTCAAATATCAGCTTCTGGGGAGTGCCTTCAAAACGGATATCTCTGTAGGGACTGTCCTCAAGTATAAGGATATCATGTTCTGATGCAATATCCAGAATTTCCTTTCTTCTCGAATCAGGCATGGTAATACCGGCGGGATTCTGAAAATCCGGGATGACATAAATAAATTTAATTTTTTTATTTTCCTTTTTTAGTCTGCTGATAGTCTTTTCCAGCTCATCCGCTCTCATTCCGTTTTCATCGAAGGGTATACCCACCAGTTCAGCACCGTAGACTTTGAAAGAGGACAGTCCACCCAGGTAAGAGGGTAATCCGCATATTACACAGTCACCCTTATCAATAAATATTTTTGACAGAATATCAAGCGCCTGTTGTGATCCGGTGCTTATGGCAAGTTTTTCCTCATTTATCCTAAGGCCACGTTCTTTATGTCTTTTTAGTATCATCTTCCTGAGCTCAGGGTCTCCTTCAGTGGTTCCGTATTGAAGGGCAGAAGCACCCTGTGTGTCAAGTATCATGGAGGTTATTTCCTTAACTTCTTCTACGGGGAAAGATTGCGGTGATGGGAGTCCCCCGGCAAAGGAAATCATATCCGGGTTTTGCAGAAGCTTCAGGATCTCTCTGATCTCTGATTTCTTCATTGATTTTGCTGATAATGAAAATTTATTATTTATTTCAGGTAACATGATATTATTATTAAGGTTAAATAAATTGACAAGGCATGTACTCTTCTAAAGTAGTAAAAATTTTTTTACCGGCAAAGATCCGGCAAAGCCCTTTTTAGTGCTCTTTTTGTATGTCGAAGGGTGTACGGTTGATAATTGATCTCCCCAGTGTTATTTCGTCAGTATATTCGAGTTCATCGCCTATGGCTACGCCCCTTGAAAGGGATGATACTTTTATATTATAGGGAATGAGTCTCCTGAATATATAATAATTTGTTGTATCGCCTTCCATTGTTGTGCTCAGGGCAAAAATAACCTCATCAATGCCTCCTTCTTTTACCTTTTCTTCAAGCTGATCAATATTAAGATCGGATGGCCCAATACCATCCATTGGCGAAATTATTCCGCCGAGCACATGGTACAGGCCCCTGTACTGCCCGGTGTTTTCGATAGCTATTACATCTCTAATATTTTCAACAATGCAGACAAGGGTCCGGTCACGTGACCTGTCATTGCATATATCACAAATGTCATTATCTGAGATATTAAAACATATCCTGCAATACTTAATCTCCTTTTTGAGCTTAATAAGGCTTTCACCAAAGCGCTCCACATCTGATTCGTTCTGCCTCAGAAGATGCATTACAAGCCTGAATGCAGTTTTTTTTCCAATACCGGGCAGTGATGCAAACTCATTAACTGCATTTTCAAGTAATTTTGACGGGTAGTCAGAGAATGTCATAGACATATTTTTCAATGAAGGGGATAAAGTTAGTGCATTAAATTAATAATTATAATTTTTTGTTTCGGCTGTTTTTATTATTCTTGCCAAAATTTTCCGTATGAAACGTCCATTAAAAAATCATCATTATTTCACATTAAGAGTATGATTATTTTTTAATGGTAAGTTCCATGTGGCCATTGAAATAAATAAAATATAATCACGTGAATCCGGTACTGATTCTGGTAATTATTTTGCTTTATTTTAGCTTCCTGCTGCTTATAGGCTGGTTTACCGGACGAGGGGCTGACAGTGAGAGTTTTTTTATAGGTAACCGCAAATCGCCCTGGTTTATTGTAGCCATAGGAATGCTCGGGACCTCATTATCCGGTGTCACTTTTATATCTGTTCCGGGCTGGGTTCTTGAAAGCCAGTTTTCATATATGCAGATGGTGCTTGGATACCTGGTAGGTTATGCAGTTATTGCCGAGGTGCTGCTTCCCTTATATTACAGGCTTCGTCTTACTTCAATTTATACATACCTTTCTACCCGCTTTGGACATTATTCATACAAGACAGGGGCATCATTCTTCCTGTTGTCACGTACAGTAGGGGCCTCCTTCAGGCTTTTTCTTGTAGCAATGGTACTACAGTTTGCAGTTTTTGATGCATGGAATGTGCCCTTTGCCGTTACAGTATCCATAACACTGGCATTAATATGGCTGTATACTTTCAAAGGGGGTATTAAAACAATAATATGGACCGATACCCTGCAGACACTTTTTATGCTAACCGCTGTTGTTCTCACGGTTATATATATATCCAGGTCAATGGATATGGATATGGGGTCGATTATTGAGACGGTAAAGAATAATAAGCTGTCGAGGGTGTTCTTTTTTGACGATTTCAATGATAAGAGGCATTTTGTGAAGCAGTTCCTGGGAGGTATGTTTATTACCATTGTTATGACGGGACTGGACCAGGATATGATGCAGAAGAACCTCAGCTGCCGTAACCTGGGCGATGCAAAAAAGAATGTTTACACTTACAGCCTTGCTTTTGTGCCTGTTAATCTGATTTTCCTTGTACTGGGTGTATTGCTGGTTGTATACACAGCTTTTGTGGGCATGTCCCTGCCTGAACAGGCAGATAATCTTTTCCCGCTTGTTGTAACACAGGGCGGACTGGCACCGGTGCTGACAATATTCTTTATTCTTGGTCTTATTGCAGCAGCGTATTCAAGTGCCGACTCGGCCCTGACTGCTCTGACAACTTCCTTTACCGTTGATATTCTTGGCAAGGGCGGGGAGAAGGAGCCGGTTCTGCGGAAGGTGCGTTTCAGGGTTCATATAATGTTTTCATTTGTTCTGATGGCTGTTATACTGGTCTTCAGGCTGATTAATGATCAGAGTGTAATAGGGGCACTGTTTACTGTTGCCGGGTATACCTATGGTCCACTCCTTGGCATGTATTCATTTGGCCTGTTTACCAGGTGGGAAATATATGATAAATATATGCCCTGGATAGCCATTGCTTCACCTCTGCTCTGTGTGGTGCTTAATGTTTTCTCAAAGTCATTATTCGGGGGATATGAATTCGGGTTTGAACTGTTGATAGTTAACGGCCTTATCACCTTTCTCGGCATGATTCTTATTCGCCGGAAGAATCAGGGAGTGGGAAACGGTAAATAATATAATATGATACTGCCGGAGTTATAAACTTATCTGTAGCGCCCATACCGGGAATGTATGCGGCTTTTTTTCCGTTTTTGCCCGATGAGTATACAGATGTACGAAGCTTAACAGCCCATCCAATAAGGAAGTTTCTGAATACCTCTGTCTTCACACTGCCCTGTAGTTCAATGAAATGTGCATGCACGGAATTTTCCTCCACCGATGTATCAATATGTCCCCAGTAATTATTAAGGCTTATATAAGGTGTTGCCTGCTGAAAGAGTGATAATCCGTATCTGATGCCTATGCCGGCAAAATGGTTGATTTTTGAAGCCACGGGCTCGAGCAGGCTAATGTCAGTTCCAATCCTGAGGTACATTCCCCGGCTGTAATATTCATAATTGTATTTTTCATAATTATAAGCTGAATATCCCGGTTCCATCACCAGGTAGTATTTATAGTTCAGCCTGTAGGACAGCTGTCCTTCAAAGTTGTATTTTGACCTGTCTATTGCGTAAAGAGCGGGTCCTGTTATGTCCACGCCAATACTTAAAGACTTTGTGGCTTTAACTGTGTCGGCCTCCTGGGCATCAGCGGCCAGGGAACATAATAGCAACAGTAAGCTAAAAGAAAATCTGAATATTCTCTTCATCACCGGGATTTACTTGTTCGTTTGTGATCGATATATTACTGATGTCATTACTGGTAAACATTACCTGATTAAGTGAATAAATATAAATATATCCACATGCTTTTGACAGAAACTTCAGGCTTGACTCATACTGTATTTCAATTGTATCATGCCTGCTGCCATTTATAATTATAAAAGAACAGGATGGTGCCGATGGGTTCAGAGGAAAGCTTATCTGCTTCAGTTTTGCATTGGAATATATCAGGGAGTCAGGAATATATAAACCATGTATGCTTAAGCTGTCAACAGTCAGACTATTGCCGGATCCGCTTTCATAAAAGCCTGCCCGCATCATCACCTCAGTCTCCTGTTCACAGCTTTCCTCTGTGCAGGCACAGCTAAGTGCCAGCAGGCAGGTAATACAAATGAACAGATATAATTTTCTCATCGGCTGAATACAAAAGACGCATTCAAAAGTAGAAAAAATGAATGCTCCAAAAAAGACCTTACAGCTTATTATGGATTATTCTTTTAGTTTTTTCTGTTATTGAAGATCTGCTCTATTGTCATATTATATTTATTCATAAGCTCATTTCTTTTGAGCTTGAGGGTAGGTGACAGTTCCCCTGTATCCGGTGTCCATTCCTCTTCAACGATCCTGAATCTTTTTATTTTTTCATGATCGCCCAGTGACCGGTTTAACTGCTCCACCTCTTCACCGATGCGGCTAATGACCTGTGGACTCCTGATGAGTTCCCTGTTATCGCGGAACAAAATTTTTTCCCCTGCACACCAGTCATGGAGGTATTTGAAGTTTGGCGATATCAAGGCACTGGCAAACTTCTGGTTTTCTCCGACCACCATCGCCTGTTCAATAAAGATTGACTCTTTTAGCCTGTTTTCAATCATTTGGGGTGCAATATATTTACCGGCTGAAGTCTTAAAGATCTCTTTTTTTCTGTCTGTAATCTTCAGCCATTTGCCTTCAACAAGTGTTCCTATATCACCTGTATGCACCCATCCTTCGTCATCTATTACCTCTTTAGTCCTTTCTTCGTCCTTATAATATCCCATCATTACATGGGGCCCGCGTGTGAGTATCTCCCCATCCCCGGCAATCTTCACTTCCACACCGGGTATAGGAGGCCCGACAGTCCCGAACATTATATCATTTATTCTGAACGGATTCACTGCAATGACAGGCGAGGTTTCGGTCAGACCATAGCCGGCTATCACAGGCAAGCCGGCAGCCCAGAATATCCTTTCCAGCCTTGGCTGTATGGCAGCACCGCCTGATACAATAATTTCAATTTCACCACCCAGGACTTCCTGCCACTTGCTGAATATCAGCTTCCTGGCAACAGACAGTTTAATCCTGTACAGTAAGCTTTTCCCTTTCAGTTCATATTTCAGACCTGTCTTCACAGCCTGGAAGAAAAGAAACTTTTTTATTCCTTTCAGTGTCTTGCCTTTATTTATTATACCATCGTATATCTTTTCCATAAGACGCGGTACGGTATTCATCACATGTGGTTTGACTTCTTTAATAAGCTCTGTGAGAAGTCCCATATTCTCAATGAAATATATACTCATTCCTTTATACTGGAAATGGTAGTTTACCATCCGCTCATAAATATGGCACAGGGGAAGAAAGCTCATTGCCCTGTGACCAAAACCCAGGTGGTGTATATCGTTGATTGCAAGAGCGTTTGATATTATATTGTTATGTGACAGCATTACCCCCTTAGGCTGCCCCGTTGTTCCGGAGGTGTATATTATGGTAAGAAGATCACCCGGGCTGATTGATTTTTTTATTCCGTAGAGTTCATCCCTGTAAGTGTCTTCATTTTCCTTTCCCAGTTCAAGTAGTTCACTGAAATGTTTTACTCCTTCAATCTTTTCGAAAGAATAGATATGTCTGCACCAGTTTAGTTTATCAAGTATGGGTACAAGTTTATTATAAATTGATTTATTTGATATAAATATCAGTTCTATTTCGGCATGATTGAGAATATACAGGTATTCCTCGGGCCCGATTGTGGGGTAAACCGGTACGTGTACCATTCCGGCCTGTGACAGTCCCATATCTGCAAAGGCCCATTCCGGGCGGTTTCCTGTTATGGTCGCCACCTTATTGCCTTTTTTCAGGCCAAGGGCCATAAGCCCATAGCTTACCATATTGGCATGGTTGCGGTATGATTCTGTTGAATAAGTTTTCCATTCCCCATCAATCTTACCTGCAATGGCTACCTCCCTGGAATATTTTTCAATATTCCAGTCTATAATGTCAAAAGTACGTGTTACTTCCATAGTCATTGATTTTGATAGCCAGCAATGCTACGAAAAATTTTCGAACATCCGAAAATAAATGTTATCCAACATGGAGGATGATATTCGTATAATATCAACAAATGGGGTTTTGGGGAGGTTGTGCCGGAAAGTATATTTTTCGACTCTGACTTTGAAATACCCTGTCAGGATAACGATTTCTTAGTGAATTTTGAATCACTTTGTCAGGATAATGATTTCTTAGCGAACTCTGAATTGCTTTGTCAGGATAATGATTCCTGAACGGTTTCCCTTATTTTTTTCAGAGCCTGTGGTATTCCATCGGGATTGCTGCCACCGGCCACGGCCATAAAAGGCTGGCCGCCGCCACCCCCTTTTATATATTTTGACGCATCACGGATAATATCACCTGCATGAATTTTTTTTAGTCTGAGTACATCATCACTTATCATAACCAGGAGATTGGCTTTGTTATCTATACGGGCGCCAAGAGCCACGATAATATTATCATTTGATGATCTTATCATCTGGGCAATCTTTTTCAGTATATCAACTGAGTCTGCCTGTACTTCCTGTGAGATAAATTTCACTCCCTTAATATCTTCTGAGCGCTTGAGCAAATCGTCGCGGATAATAACAGAAGCATTAATTTCCAGCTTTTCTATCTTTTTGTTAAGCTCATTGACCTGAGCTATCAGCCTGGCAATTGAATCAGGTATATTTTCAGTGCCGGTGAGCATATTGCTTACCTGGTCAAGAACAGCCAGTTTCCGGTTGACATAATCCAGTGCCTTTTCTGAGCTCACAGCTTCTATTCTCCTTATGCCCGCAGCCACTGCGCTTTCTGAGACAATCTTGAAAAGGCCTATCTGACCTGTGGATTCAACATGAGTGCCTCCGCACAACTCCATTGAATCACCAAAGCCAACAACACGTACAGTATCATCGTATTTTTCACCGAACAGTGCTATTGCTCCTTTTTCAGTTGCCTCATCCATTGTAATATCATCCATAACCCTTGCACGGATATTCATTCTTATCAGCTCATTGACAAGTTTTTCGATTTTGTTGATCTCTTCGCCGGAAATCTTCTTAAAATGGCTGAAATCAAAGCGCAGTTTTTCCTCGTTTACAAGAGACCCTTTTTGTTCCACATGATCACCGAGAACTTTTCTCAGTGCATAATGTAGCAGGTGTGTGGCAGTGTGGTTCTTAGCTGTGGACATCCGCTTATTCTCATCAACTACAGCCTCATAATAATCATGGGGCTGTGAAGGAACTGATTCACTGATATGAATAATCAGCCTGTTTTCCTTTGTTGTATTAATAATGTCAATTTTTTCCTCTCCATTGGTAATATAACCGCTATCACCTGCCTGTCCTCCTCCTTCAGCATAGAAAGGGGTAAGGTCGAATACAAGGTGGTAAAGCTCCTTGCCTTTTAGCTTTACCCGGCGGTAACGCGTAATCTTCACTTTTTCCGCTGTCCTGTCATAACCGGTAAACCTTGTACCCTGGTGGTCTTCTATCACTACCCAGTCTTCTGTTTCTTTCGCAGCATCAGTCCTGGATCTTTGCTTCTGTTTCTTCATCTCCTCCTCAAAACCGACAATATCCACTGACATGGAGTTCTCCTTCATTATCAGCTGGGTAAGGTCAAGAGGGAAACCATAGGTGTCATATAAAGTAAAGGCGTCTTTTCCGGGAAAAGTATCTTTATTATCTGCATTCAGCTCATCTATGCGTCTTCTCAATAAGCTTAATTCCTTTGCCCAGTGTGTTAAGGAAAGTATTTTCCTCCTGCCTGATAATACTTGTAATTTGCTTTTGCTGAGCTTTTAATTCCGGGAAGGCATTTCCCATTGTATTTACCAGAACGGGTACAAGTCTGTATATAAAAGGTTCCTCCTGTTTTAGTTGGTTAAATCCATATCTTATTGCCCTTCTGAGTATTCTCCTGATGACATAACCTGCTTTATTATTGGATGGTATCTGTCCGTCAGCAACCGAAAAAGAAACGGCTCTCAGGTGGTCGGCTATTACCCTTAATGCTATATCTGTTTCTTCTTTTTCTCCGTAGCTCACACCGGTTATGCCGGATATTTCATTTATCAGTGAACGGAAAATATCTGTGTCATAATTGGACTTTTTATCCTGGACAACCATGCATAACCTTTCGAAACCCATCCCGGTATCAACATGTTTTTCCGGTAATTGCTCCAGTGAGCCATCTGCCTTACGGTTATACTGTATGAATACAAGGTTCCATATTTCAACAACCAGGGGATGGTCTTTATTGACCAGGTTGTGACCCGGGATTGCAGCCCTTTCTTGATCCTCTCTCAGGTCTATATGTATCTCGGAGCATGGTCCGCAGGGTCCGGTATCTCCCATTTCCCAGAAGTTATCTTTCTTTGAGCCGTTGAGTATCTTGTTTTCAGTACTGCTGAAACATTTTTCCCAGTATAAGGCAGCTTCATTATCCCTCTCAAGTTTTTCTTCATCACTGCCTTCAAACACAGTTGTATATATTCTGTCTTCAGAGATTCCCAGCACTGAGTTAAGGAATTCCCATGCCCATTCTATGGCCTCCTTCTTAAAGTAATCCCCGAATGACCAGTTACCAAGCATCTCAAACATTGTGTGATGGTAGGTGTCATGACCTACCTGTTCCAGGTCATTATGCTTACCTGAAACCCTGAGGCATTTCTGGGTGTCAGCCACACGTTTAGTGCCAGGGGTTTCATTGCCAAGGAAGATATCCTTGAACTGGTTCATACCCGCATTAGTGAACATAAGGGTAGGGTCGTTCTTGAGGACCATTGGTGCTGACCTGACTATACTATGTCCTTTAGAGGCAAAAAAATCAAAAAAAGCGTTTCTTAGTTCCTGTGAATTCATATAATATACTACTCCATTAACTTGTTGATGATTTAAGGGTTTGTAAAATTAGTTTATTTAAATTAGATTTGCTCCACCTGATGAAAAAAATCAATATGTAGGAGACCTGATGGCAAGAACGAGATATTTTTTTGATAAGAAGGAGTTGGTCTATAAAGAGATGCGGCTTTCTTTTGTTCAGAGGCTCTCAAGGTTTTTATTGATTTTTATATTTTCACTTATCCTCGCAGCCGCTTATGGTATCGGCTTTAAACATTTTTTCGGATCCCCTAAGGAAAACAGGTTGCAGTCAGAACTGGATGAGATAAGTTTTAAGTACAGCTTACTGGAAAAGGATTTTGAACATATAGGAAGAGAACTGAGTGAAGTAGCTTCAGTCGAGGACAATGTTTACAGGCCGGTCTTTAGTATGGAACAGATACCTTCCTCATTCAGGCAGTCTGGTTTTGGTGGTACACGTAAGTACTCAATGCTGGAGGGATATGAAAATTCAGATTTAATGATCTCTGCCACCCGGAGTGTTGATGAGCTTTTGCGTAAAGTATATATTCAGTCCAGATCATTCGAGGATATTATTCCTGTCGCTTCTGTATGGAAAGACAGTATTGCTCATATCCCTTTCGTACGCCCGGTTAATGTTAACATACCCCTTGGAGATGGCTTAAAATTCAGGGAAAAACATCCTGTTCTGGGAAGCCCTAAGTGGCATTATGGCCAGGACTTTACTGCTCCATCAGGAACAGAGGTGTTTGCTACGGGAGCCGGTGTGGTCAGCCGTGCAGGATGGAGTCCCTACGGCTTCGGTAATATGGTGGAGGTGGATCATGGTTACGGTTTTAATACTATTTATGGCCATCTGAGTGCCGTAAAGGTAAGCAGGGGTCAGGAAGTTAAACGCGGCGAACTACTGGGCCTTTCCGGTAGCACAGGTATTTCTTCAGGCCCGCATCTTCATTATGAGATACATTATAACGGCAGGGTGCAGAATCCTCTTTATTTTTTTGATGATGATCTTACAATGGAAGAGTATAATAGGATGATAGACACTTTTCATAAGAGCTCTGTTAACTGAGAAAATATCCCTGTAATATTTGTTAAATTGTTGATAATTATATCACAGCCGGTTTTTATAAGAAATTATATTTAATATATTTATACTATCTTTGCATAATATTTTTGAATATGGCAAAAACAAAGTATAAATATAATCCGGAATCACTAGCCTTTGAAAAGGTGAAAAGGACATCAGGTGAGAGGTTCCTGAGGTTTATGGCATATTTTACAGGATCAGTTATCCTTGCTGTACTTTATGGGGCTTTGTTTACCTACGTTTTTGACTCACCAAAAGAAAAGGTCCTGAAAAGAGAGAATTCTCAGATGAGGCTGCAGTATGAAATTTTAAACAGGGACCTGGAAAAGGTTGAAAAGGTGCTGGCCCACCTGCAGGAAACAGATGACAACCTGTACAGGACGGTTTTTGAAGCCGAGCCTATACCTACATCCCTGCGTGAGGGCGGCATAGGTGGTGTTAACAGGTATGAAGAGCTTGAGGGTTATGATAATTCACGAATAGTTATTGAAACGGCAGTGAGGCTTGACCGTATAAAGAAGAAGACATATGTGCAGTCGAGGTCATTTGATGAACTCAAAGAGCTGGCCGTTGAGAAAGAAGAGATGCTCAGAAGCATACCGGCAATTATGCCTATTTCCAACAGGGATCTTAAACGTACGGCCTCAGGCTGGGGTTACAGGATACATCCCATATACAAGATAAGGATATTTCATGAAGGAATGGATTTTACGGCTTCAACGGGCACGGAGATATATTCCACAGGCGATGGAAAGGTTGCAAGAATAAGAAGTTCCAAACGCGGTTACGGGAATCATATTGTTATAGATCACGGTTTTGGTTATCAGACTTTATATGCCCATCTGAGCAGGTTCAATAACCTTAGGGTAGGACAATCGGTAAAGAGGGGTGATGTAATAGGTTATGTAGGCAGTACCGGTTTGTCCACTGCCTCCCACCTGCACTATGAAGTGCATCTTAACGGAAAGAAAGTGGATCCGGCCAATTACTACTTTAATGACCTCAGCCCGGAAGAATATGAAAGGATGATTGAACTGTCAATGCGAAGCGGGCAATCTTTTGATTAATCATTTAAAAGTAAGCTCACTGTATATGCTCAGAAACTACCTGTGGCGGCTGATAGCATTGATTATATTATTCCTGCCGGCATCCTCACTTTTTCCTCAGGATAATAATAAAAATGAGTTTATTACACTTGCTGCGGTGGGAGATATAATGATGGGCACATCATTTCCTGACAGGAGTTACCTGCCGCCAGGGGATAACCCATACCCGCTTATGTCATCGGTCTTTGATATACTGTCCGCTGCAGATCTTACTTTTGGAAACCTTGAAGGACCTTTTTCTGACAGTGCAAAGCTGGAGAAGAAATGCAGGGATACAACCACATGCTATGCTTTCAGGATGCCTGAAAAATATTCGGGAGTGCTTGACAGTGCAGGCTTTGATCTTATCAGTATTGCCAATAATCATATAGGTGATTTTGGCTATGAGGCAAAAGAAACAACTGTGAGTATCCTTGATTCCCTTGGTATAATATATGCCGGAACGGAAGATTATCCATGGTCGGTAAAAATGACAAATGACAGCATCCTGATCGGTTTTTGCGCTTTTGCACCGAATAAAGGCACGATAAACCTGCATGATGATGAGCGTGTGGATGAAATAATGAGTATTCTCTCAGACAGCTGTGATATAATAATTGCCTCAGTGCACGGAGGCGGGGAAGGAGCCGACTACCAGAATGTGAAAAGGGAAGAGGAGTTCTATTATGGCGAAAACAGGGGAAATATGTATGAGTTTGCCCATAAGCTTATTGACCGTGGGGCAGATATTGTACTGGGACACGGTCCGCATGTCAGCAGGGCAATGGAAATATACAGGGGGAGACTTATAGCCTACAGTCTCGGTAATTTCTGTACATACAGACGTTTTAACCTGCGGGGACCGAATGGCTATTCGCCGGTTCTTATTGCAGAGCTGGGAAAAGATGGTGCATTCAGAGGGGGAAGGATAATACCCGTATATCAGAATAATTACGGTTATGTTAAACATGATCCCCGGAAAAGAGCTATTTTTAAGATCAGGGAACTGACAGAAACAGATTTTCCTGAATCCGGAATTAGTATTGATAATGATGGTAATATTAAATTAATGCCTGGCCATGGAAGATGAAAAAACCAATAAGAAAGAGAAATTATTCTACTCAATAGGTGAGCTTGCGGATATGCTCGGTGAACAGACCTCAGCTGTAAGATACTGGGAAAAGGAGTTTGATATAATAAAACCCCAGAAGAATAAGAAAGGAAACAGGATGTTTACCCCGCACGATGTGGAAAACATGAAATTAATACACTACCTGCTGAAGGAAAAGGGTATGACCATTGCCGGGGCAAAGAGAAAGATGTCTGACAACCCGGATGATATAAGGAAGAACCATGAAGTTATTAGATCACTGCAGGGGATAAAGGAAATGCTTGTTAAAATAAGAGATGGTATTTAATTGGCATGAATGAACCGGGCGCAGCGAGCTAACGAACAGTTTTACTGTGAGTAAGCGAGCATGATTTTTATTAATCATAAAAAAGCATATGAAAATAAAGGAACTGATTAATTATCTTGAATCCATAGTGCCTACTGAATGGCAGGAGAGCTGGGATAATTCCGGCCTGCAGCTTGGTGACCCTGATAATACAGTCGATTCTGCCCTGATCTGCCTTGATATAACAGAGGCTGTTATCAGGGAGGCAGAGGATAAGGCCTGTGGCCTGATCATATCACATCATCCTCTTATTATTAAGCCTCTCAGCAGTATCAGCCGAAAAACGGCTACAGGAAGAATAATCTTTAAGGCTGTAAATAAAGGTATTTCAATCTACAGCATGCATACCAACCTTGATATTGTAAAGGGTGGAGTCAGCTACCACATGGCTGAAATGATGAAACTGAAAAATGTCAGTGTGCTGTCGCCCCTTGCCAGCAGGCTTCTCAAACTGGTGGTTTTTGTGCCCACCTCTCATGCAGAAAAAGTAAGGGATGCAATTTTTAATGCCGGTGCAGGGTTTATAGGCGATTACGACCGTTGCAGTTATAATATCAGTGGTGAGGGTACTTACCGCGCAGGAGAAGGAACTGATCCTTATGCAGGTGATACTGGTAAGGACCACACAGAGCGGGAGATAAGAATAGAAACTGTAATGCCTGAATATGCCAGGAGCAAGGTTCTTAAAGCCATGATAGAGTCTCATCCTTATGAAGAAGTGGCCTATGATATATACAAGATAGAAAATACCGTGCCCGGTGCCGGTCTGGGATGTACTGGGGATCTGGAACATGATATGAAGGATGCAGATTTTTTAAGTATGCTGAGTGATCTGTTCGGGGCAAAAGGTATCAGGCATACTGCTTTAAAGGGAAAGAAGATTAATAAAGTTGCTGTTATGGGCGGATCCGGAGGTAGTTATATAAGAGAAGCTATTCATTCAGGGGCCGATGCTTTTGTTACAGCTGATATTAAATATCATTCCTTCTTTGAAGCCGGGGATGTTTTACTGGCCGATATAGGTCATTATGAAAGTGAAAAACCGGCCCTGGAAATTTTACATGAGTTAATTACAAAAAAATTCCCTAAATTTGCAGTCCGATTTTCAGAAACAAATACAAATCCAGTAAATTATTTACAGGTATGGAAAAAGTAAAGACAGCCGATAAGGAAATGACAGTTGAGGAAAAACTGCAGGCATTGTACAGGTTGCAGGTCGTTGATTCAGAGATTGATAAAATCAGAATATTAAGGGGTGAGCTTCCCCTGGAAGTCCAGGATCTCGAAGATGAGGTGGAGGGGCTGGAAACAAGGAAAGGAAAGCTTAATGATGAGCTTAGTGAGCTGGAGAAGGCTATTAAAACGAAGCAGAATGAGATTGTTGATGCTGAAAACCTGATAAAAAAGTATGAGGAGCAGCAGAATAATGTAAGAAATAACAGGGAGTATGATTCGCTTTCAAAAGAGATAGAATACCAGACCCTGGAAATTGAGCTTTGCAATAAGAAAATAAAAGAGTTTACAGCGCTGAAGGATGAAAAGGCACTGGTAATAGAGGAGTCAGATAAGAATCTGGAAGACCTTAAGGGTGACCTTGAGAATAAAAAATCTGAGCTTGATTCCATTATTGCTGACACCAGGAAAGAAGAGGAGACTCTTATAAATGAGTCAGAGCAGATAAGTGACAGTATAGAAGAAAGATTGTTGATGGCTTATAAGCGCATACGTCAGAATGCACGGAACGGACTGGCAGTTGTTCCTGTACAGAGAGATGCCTGTGGAGGTTGTTTTAACCAGATACCCCCGCAGCGGCAGCTTGATATAAAGTCAAGGAAAAAGATTATTGTATGTGAATACTGTGGACGTATCCTGGTCGATGATGATATTCTGGTAGAGTAGGCGGTAAGGAAACAGTTGTTATAATAAAGGCCTGCCCCGTAAAGAGGCGGGCTTTCTATTTTTTTATAACTTAGCTCTGTCAACAGAATGCTAACAGTAAAGTTTTAGTTAATGAAGGAATTTCACAGGCAGGTAATGGAAGGCATACCGAATGAGTTGCCGGGCAAAAAGGAATATGATAACAATGTAAGTCATGCTCCAAAGCGAAAAGATATCCTGGATACCGCTGAGAAGCGTCTGGCTGTCAGAAATGCACTCAGGTATTTCCCTGAAAAATTTCATGGAGTGCTGGCTCCTGAATTTGCTGATGAGCTGCAGAGATACGGAAGGATATACATGTACAGGTTCAGACCTGATTATAAGATTGAGGCAAGGCATATAGATGACTTTCCTCATAAGTCAAAACAGGCGGCCGCCATTATGCTTATGATAAGTAATAATCTTGATCATGATGTGGCACAGCATCCGCATGAGCTTATTACCTATGGCGGCAATGGTGCTGTGTTCCAGAACTGGGCACAGTACAGGCTGGTAATGAAATACCTGGCACAGATGACAGACAGGCAGACCCTTGTTATATATTCAGGCCATCCCCTGGGACTTTTCCCTTCTCATAAAGATGCCCCGCGGGTGGTGGTAAGTAATGGCATGGTAATTCCCAATTATTCGTCCCGGGACGACTGGGAGCGCTTTAATGCACTGGGCGTGAGCCAGTATGGACAGATGACAGCCGGGTCTTATATGTATATTGGTCCCCAGGGCATAGTGCATGGTACAACTATTACCATACTTAATGCCGTACGTCGTATATCCGGGAAGGAGCACGATCTTCAAGGAAAGCTTTTTGTTTCATCCGGACTGGGAGGTATGTCAGGTGCACAAGCCAGGGCAGGAAACATTGCGGGTGTGATATCTGTTATTGCCGAGGTGAATCCTGCTGCCATCCGTAAAAGGTATGAACAGGGATGGGTTGATGAGCTTATTGATAGTATGGATGAACTGATAGCCAGGGTGGAGCATGCAAGAGCTGGCGGTGAGACAGTTTCCCTGGCATACCATGGCAATATTGTTGATGTATGGGAGCAATTCGCAGAGAAGAATATATACGTTGATATAGGCTCCGATCAGACATCATTGCATAACCCCTGGTCCGGAGGTTATTACCCTGCAGGATTGAGTTTTGAAGAATCCAACAGGATGATGGCTGAGGATCCGGCTGAGTTCAGGAAGAGGGTGCAGGAGTCCCTGCGCAGGCAGGTTAAAGCCATTAACAGGCATAGCGCTAAGGGTACCTATTTCTTTGATTATGGCAATGCTTTTCTCCTTGAGGCATCAAGGGCGCAGGCCGATATAAAAACTGCCGACGGCCGGTTCAGGTACCCCAGCTATGTACAGGACATTATGGGGCCTGTATGTTTTGATTATGGATTTGGCCCCTTCAGGTGGGTCTGTTGTTCAAATAAAGCAGCTGACCTTGAAGCCAGTGATAATATTGCCTGTGAGGTTCTGGAAAAAATAGCAGAAGATTCACCCGTACAGATAAAACAGCAGATGCTGGATAATATAAAATGGATCAGGGAAGCCGGCAGGAATGATCTGGTTGTGGGTTCGCAGGCAAGGATACTCTATGCCGATGCAGAAGGAAGGATAAAAATTGCTATGGCTTTTAATGAGGCTGTAAGAAATGGTGTGATCAGTGCCCCGGTGGTGCTTGGACGTGATCATCATGATGTATCAGGTACTGATTCACCATTCAGGGAAACATCCAATGTTTATGACGGCTCAAGCTTCACAGCCGATATGTCAATACAGAATGTGATAGGTGATTCCTTCCGTGGTGCAAGCTGGGTGAGCATTCATAATGGCGGCGGTGTGGGATGGGGTGAAGTGATAAACGGTGGATTCGGCTTATTGCTTGACGGAACGGAGGATGCCGGCAGGCGACTGAAGATGATGCTGCACTGGGATGTAAATAACGGCATAGCCAGGCGTAGCTGGGGAAGGAGTGATGAGTCGCGGTTTGCAGCTGAGCGTGAGATGGAAAGGACCCCGGAACTGAAGATAACATTACCTCATATAGCCGATGATAATCTTATCAGCAGCCTCTTCTCTGATTAAAACCCTTAGAGTCACTTTTTATGTATTTTATGCCTTTATGGATGAGCTTATCAGCAGCTTCTTCTCTGATTAAAACCTGCTGCTGTTAAGCATAATCAGCATGCAGTCATCCACAATTTCAATACCCCTTTCCCGGGCTTTTTCGGCAAAATCCGGATTCCTTGTGCCTGGATTGAATATGATACGTTTTGGTTCAAGAGACAGGATATAATCGTAATATTCCTGCTGGTTTTTTGGGTTGAGATACATGGTCACAGTATGTACCGGGCCTATATCAGAGGGTTTGCCTTTCCTTATTTTAATACCGTCAAGGTCGGCATCTTTCCTGCCTATTGCTATAACCGGGATATTTCTTCTTTGAAGGCTCCTGACTGCCTTATATGCAAATCTGTCGGGTTTGGGGCTGGCTCCGAGTACCAGTGTGGGTTTCTCCATACCTTTTTTTTATAAAAATATAAAAATGAACGGAAAATATATAATTTTTGAACAAATGTACGATCATTTGGAAATAAGCACCGAAGCAAGAGCCATTATTCCTTCTCCCCTCCCGGTGAAGCCCATCTTCTCGCTCGTCGTTGCCTTAACCGATATAAGGTCTTTATCTATTTCACATACAGTTGCCAGTGCTTCGCGCATCTTCATGATATAGCCTGATATCTTAGGCTCCTCAAGACAGACAGTGCTGTCGATATTAATAATACTGAATCCTTTTTCTGATATCAGTTCCACTGTTTCCTTTAACAGTACCTTGCTGTCTATAAGCCTGTATTTCTCGTCTGTATCCGGAAAATGCGAGCCTATATCTCCCAGACCAGCCGCTCCCAGCAGTGCATCACAGATGGCATGGATCAGTACATCACCGTCTGAATGTGCCAGGCATCCCCGGGCTGATGGTATTTGAACACCTCCCAGCCATAGCTTCCTGTCTTTTACAAGCCTGTGAAAATCGATCCCCTGTCCTGTTCTTATATTTATCATACTACTTACATGATATTTCTGAATGCATCAAAATCAAAAGAGAGGGAGAACCTCAGTGTGCGTGCCAGTGGATGATTATTTACCAGTGGCATAAGGTATGAAAAGTCAAGTGAGAATACATTCATCCTGAATCCCGCCCCGGCGGTGAAGTACTTCCTGTTCCCCTTGCTTGCATGTTCATGGAAGTATCCTCCCCTGATGGCAAACTGCTTATTATACCAGTATTCCATACCCAGTGAATAGCTTATCTCATGCAATTCTTCAACTAGTCCTCCCGGGGCATCTGCAAAGGACTGGAATATTGCCACCGGCACAGCTACATTTGGGTCCCTGCCTGCGATTATTTCATCACCATCTTTCATCGGCGGTGTGGGTACAAGAAGTTTATTCATATCAAAAGCAATGCTGATATCATTATAAGAGTCCAGCTCAATATTCAGTGCCGGGCCAAGTCTCAGGTTCATAGGTATAAAATCAGGATCATTCTCGTCTGTATAGGACATCTTATTCCCTATATTTGATATGTTTGAACCAAAAGACAGGGTGGCATCCTTTGATGACAATGAGATATCTTTCCTGTAATAGAAGGATATGTCTGATGCAACCGATATGCCTGGTTTTGTTTCGGTACCCCCCCCGACCGGAAATCCCCCGGTCAGATTCGAATAAATGAACCTGAAGGCAATGCTTCCGGATATATTATCGGATAGTTTTCTTGAATAAGCAGCATCGATGCTGAATTCATTTGGCCTGAAATTCCGTTCAATATTGCCAAAATTATCGGTAAAAGGAATTTCCCCCAGGCTTGAATAAAGAAGGCTGGAGCTTACAACCTGGTTATTATCAATGCGATAGTAGCCTGCCAGGTAAGCTATATTGATGTCCGGCACCAGTGTTCTGAGCCATGGTGAATAGGAGATGCCAATACCACCTTCACCATCAATAAAGGCATATTTGGCGGGGTTCCAGTGCATGCTGTACAGATCAGGCGAGGTAGCAGCACCTGCATCACCCATAGCACCGGCCCTTGAGTCCGGGGCTATTAGCAAAAAGGGCACAACATACTGTATGGCATTAAGCTCCCCCGTATCCTGGGCTTTTAAAGTCCATGATGATGATATGCTGATAATGATACAGCTGACTATTAGTTTTAATCTCATTAATTTCTGTTTTAAGCTCGCAAATATATAAACATTTTAATGCACTCTTTATTGTGCTTTACCTATAAAATGATCATGCGCCCTGAGATACGCGCTGCTTCATTTTTGTCTGTTTTAAACAAAACGGTATAGATATATGATCCTGCCGCCACCCTGCTCCCGTTATTATCCCTTGCATCCCAGCTTATGGGTTTTAAGCTATAACCACCTGTCTTTTCAGTTGTCTTAATAGTTTTGATAAGCCTGCCGCTTTGACTGTAGATATTGATTATTATTTCTACAGTGGCATCCGGCCTGTTATGCTCAAGGCTGAATTTTGTACTGTTAACGAAAGGGTTGGGATAATTAATCAGCCTGTTAAGAACCAGCCCGTCTTCATCTCTTACGAAAAACATAAGGGAAGATGATGATGAATTATTATAATTGTCCCAGGCCTTGAGTGTTACACTATGTGTACCCTTGCTTAAGTCTTTCAGAGGATAATATATTTTTCCTGACTGGTAAGTTCCAAGGTCATTTTCATAATAATTATTCAGTACTATTGAATTGTTTTTATCTTCATCAATAACGGCCACTATATCGTGGCCTATGCCTGTGCCGGTAGTGTTTATACTGCCAGAATCGCTCAGGTGAGCAAGTAATATGGGATCAGGTCCTGTAATCCCTCCATCCCTGAACAGGGTGTCATTAAGGTATAATTTTATCAGCGGACCGGTGGTGTCACTTATAGTTGTATTACTAAAGCCCCCGATTACCAGGTCGGTGTAGAAACCTGTATAATCAGCACTGCCATCAGCGGCGAAATAGCTCAGTTTACCCTTGCCGAAGGTATAATCAATATCCCTGGGAATAAGCATTGAGATGCGGAACCTCCCGTTTATGACCTCTGCCTTGCCCCTGAACAATACCCTGTCCTGTGCCATATAATCAAAAGGAAGCCCTCCGTCATTAGCAAGGGTAGTCATTTCATATTCCTTATCATACAGTGCAGTGTAAACAAGCCCGTTGAATGAATCGATGAGTCTGCCCGAGTTATCGCTTATATGACCCGATACGGTAATATCAGACAGAGCCTTTATGGTATCACTGACTTCGTTGATGCTTACCCCGTTTATTGAATCTGTAACCACCCTTCCGTGCCATGGGTATGCCAGTCTCAGCGCCGGATCGCCCAGCAGGGTGAAGTTTCTTTTATTTGCTCCCTCTGTATTTATTTTTGCCTGTCTCATTATTTCCCCCATGGTCAGCCCTCTTCCATCCTCATCCTTGCTGAAAGCATTTTCATAAAGGTGTACGGCCAGGTTATAGTTATGGGATGCAAAAACTATACGTGTTGTTGTCATAAGGGCAATGGCTCCGCCACCAGGATTGAGCAATGCCAGTTCACCTGCGGATGATTTCTGATTTATCTCTCCGGTGCCCTGATCAATATCTACATTCTCAAAACGTGAAAACTCACAGGTGGCAGTTATAAAAACGGGATATTTCCCCTTATTAGACCATGAGTTGATATTTTCAATACTGACCACCCTTTCATGAGCAAGCCCGTTCTCACTTCCATGACCGGCGTAGTTTATTATTAAACATCCGTTGTTAACCCTGTTGTTAATGGCTTTTGTTGCATCAGGATATGAGTCTCCGTTGACCGTGGTAACCTGTTTATAGGAATCAAGGTAGATCTTATCAATATTGAATGCGGGCTCTTTGTTTGATATCAGGTCGGCCAGATTATCCGAGTCATTCATATGTATATTATTATCCTCATCATCGGCCACCATTGCTATAATGTTTCTCCAGGGTCCCGTGTTATCATGATCAATATAGTTCCTTATCTTATTTATCATTGCGGCAGCCTGTGCAGTGTCGGAAACCGGCAACCGGCCTATGCCAAGATCAAGATATCCTTCATGTCCGCCTTCTCCTGCATCGAGTAAACCATAATAGTCATCCGATGTGAAAGACAGAATGCTTATATGTGAATTTTCAGTCTGGTATGTTGGTATGAAATTAGGATTCGCGGGTGGCAATGTTTTGTTTTCAAATGAGCCGTCGCCAAAAAGCAGCAGGTATTTTAGTTTCCTTTCACTGTTATTATTCCTGGAATAAACCATTCTTGCATAATTCCTGAGTGCACTTATGTCCGGTATTCCTCCCGAAAACTCATTATATATTTCTTCAGGAGTCACAAGCTTGCTGATGTATGAATCATTATCCCTGTGGATACCGGCAAGTTCGGCGGCATATTTATAAAACAGGGGATGAGTTATTATTATCATATCATAACTGCCCTGTTGGTGCAGGTTCTGGTTTGCAACAGCGTTTTTTTCAATCAGCGGTGTCATCGCATCAGCCGGATGGAATATCATAAATTCCTTAAGGCTGTCGCTTGCCGATATAAATGAATATTCCCCCATGGAATAATTACTGTTTACGCTCTGTACATTATTGACTTCACTTATATTCCAGATAAGCAGGTTGTCATTATCTGAAAGCAGTGTAAACCTTGTGATATTACCCTGCTGAACAGTATGTTTATCCCGTATGATAAAATGTTTGCCTGCTGTCCGCTTAAAGCTGTTTTCTATCCTGCCCTGCAAAATAAGATAGTCAAGCCAGGCTCTGGCACTCATGTCACCGTTATTATGAAAACTGACGGACAGGTCCGGATTCCCACCGGCAAGGCTTATCACACCTCTCTCCTCAATTAGCCTTGCGTAGGTTCCTGCAGTGTTATAGATGTTTACGGAGGGAATATTTATTGAAAGGATATGCCCGCCATCATTGTTCAGCCTCATCACTGTCTGTTCGGCCGATCTGCCCAGCACCCTCAGTTCATAGTTAAGATCTGTTCCGTTTTCAAAAGTGCAGTTTTCAAAACCGGGATGGATACCTAAGTCAGATCCGGCCGGAACTGGTTCATACCAACTACGTCCCGATCTCAAAATATTCTGTTTTTCAACTTCATGTATATAGAGATAATCTGAACAGGAGGATGTAACATTATGGGTACCGGTATTTGCTTCCGGACTTATCTCAAGAGGAGCCTCGTTCAGCTTAATGAAATACACTGCTGTATCGGAATAATTATGTCTCTGGAAGTTATATTCCTCCCCGGTATAATCATATTTCCACCTGTGTGTTGAATTGCCGTAGAAAAGGATGTAGTCACCTTCATTGAATACCCCGTCCTGGCCGCGCTCAACCATAACGGCCGTCTTAACCAGGTCATCCGGACGCGGATCATCATTATAGTATGAAAGCAGGCCAAAATTATTACTGTAGATGGCAGCTTCCTCACCGGAATCAAGACCCAGTGCGGCCAGCTCATCATAGTCTATCCTGTATATTCCCTTTTCCGTTAATTTTACTTTATGCCATATTCCCTCAGCAAGAACCGAAGATTCTGTAAACTCCTGGGCTGTCAGTATGGTGCTTACCACAAAGCAGGCAATAAGTATGGCTATCAGCTTCTTCAATTATCAGGCTAATTTATTAAGTTTGTCCTGTTAGTCACAATAATTAACGTGGCATTATTGTTCATATTGCAATGGTATTTGTAATTCAGACTTCAAAACAGGCAGTTCTTCTGCCCTATATTAACTTTTTAAATGTTAAAGGGCATAAAAATAATCATTCTCATCCTATTTCTGTGTAAGGTGTTAGCTCTTTATCAAGGGCAGGCACAGGATACAGATATTCTGAGTCTTTATTATAATCCGGTCCAGGTAAATCCTGCCCTTACAGGAGCTGAGGGTACCGGTAAACTGAGGTTGTTGTATCGTGACTATTACCCTGGCAGGGGACTTAATCTTCATACCATATCCTGCTCCTACGACACTTTTGTGGAGGAGGCGCATGGTGGTCTTGGTATATTTTTATCCGAAAATATTCTTGGGGAGATACTGAATGATTTCAGGGCCGGCGTAGCTTATTCTTACCATCTGAGGGCCAGCCGTGATTTTTATGTGAATGCCGGGTTTATGGCGGCACTGGTACACAGAAGTATGGATGCCGGCAAAATAGTTTTGCCGGATCAGATTGATCCCCTGAGAGGTGCTGTGCTGCCTTCAGGAGAGCAAATAAATTCCATGTCGCGTACAGTTTTTGATGCAGGAATAGGATTTCTGTTCAGTTATCGTAACTATCATTCAGGCATCTCTGTCAGTCATATCTTTCGTCCGGACCTTGTTGGTAACGGATTGGAAGATTCACGTGCCGGCAGGAGGATAACATTGCATGGCGGGACAGAATTGTATCCTGGACCTGAAGGCCTGAGCATAAGCCCGGCATTTTTATTCAATATACAGGATAATATGATCATAAGTGCCGCAGGAGCAGCTGTTTCGTATAATAACATATCAATAAACCTGTTACCTTTTTTTGAGCCGGGTGGGGGCTTGAGTTTTATACAGTCCGGATTATTTTTTGAGGCCGGAAGAATGGAGCTGGGCTATAACTATAATTTTAATCCGGTGCAGAATAGCAGTCTGCAACCGTTTACAATGTCAAACCAGGTATATATTGCAATAGGTTTAAACAATGTTGAAAAAAGAGATGTGATAAAGGCAATAATATTCCCCAAATTGTAGTTATATTTGAGAAATAAACGCACTTTTATCAAAATTTGTTATATTTGAAATTAATTAATAAGACCAAAACATTTCGTGTTATGTACAAATTTACATCCTCACTAGTGGTCGCTCTTGCAGTTTTGCTGTTTGCTTCCTGTAACCGTGGTGATAATCCGAATGTTTCACCAACTACAGGCTGGGACTATAATGATCCGGATAACGGCGGTTTTGAAGTTACGGTAGGAGCTGAGCAGGAAACAGGACCGGGACTGGTACTTATCGAAGGAGGTACTTTCACAATGGGAAGAATCCAGGAAGATGTTATGTATGACTGGAATAACCCCCTGAGAAGGGTTACCGTTTCATCTTTTTACATGGATGAGACAGAGATACGCAACGTCGACTATAAAATGTACCTGTGGTGGCTACAAAGGGTATATGTTGATTATCCCGAAGTTCATGACAGGGCTCTGCCCGACACACTGGTGTGGCGGTCCCCTCTAGGATATAACGAACCATATGTGCAATATTACTTCCGCCATCCTTCATATAATAATTATCCCGTGGTTGGTGTAAACTGGTTGCAGGCTAATGACTATTGCCTGTGGCGTACAGACAGGGTTAATGAGCAGATAATGATTGATCAGGGCATATTAAGCTATGACCCCAACCAGGTAAACGAGAATAATTTCAATACAGATGCTTACCTGGCCGGTCAGTATGAGGGTGTTGTTAACCAAAACCTTCCAAGTCTTGACCCGAACCAGGAGGAGCGAAGGGTAAGGATTGAAGATGGTATACTGCTGCCAAAGTACAGGCTTCCAACAGAAGCAGAATGGGAGTTTGCAGCCTATGCTCTCAGAGGTAATACATTCGAGGAGAGGATATTTGAAAGGAGAGTATATCCATGGGATGGACATAACGTACGTTTTTCTGGCAAGAGAAACCGTGGAGAGTTTATGGCTAACTTTGTCAGGGGACGAGGCGACCTGATGGGTGTGGCAGGCAGCCTGAACGATAATGGGTCAATCACCGTTGACGTGAAATCATACTGGCCCAATGATTATGGTCTTTATTGCATGGCCGGTAATGTTAATGAATGGGTGCAGGATGTTTACAGGCCCTTAAGTGCAGAGGATGTGGATGCGTTTAACCCTTTCAGGGGTAATGTATATACCGATCTGAGTCGCGATGCAAACGGCAACCTTATTACCAAGGACGAGCTGGGACGTATGCAGATAGATACTGTGCAGGCCGAGGATGTTGCTGACAGGTATAATTACCAGAAAGGTGATTACAGGAACTATCTTGATGGTGATTATGTCTCCAATATACAGGAAAGCGGTGAATGGACAGGTGAGGGGGATAAAGGAACCGAATCAATGTATCTGCAGGATGAAAACCAGTATGTGTCGCTGGTAAATGACCGGGCAAGGGTCATCAAGGGCGGTTCATGGAAAGACCGGGCATACTGGCTGAATCCTTCCACACGCAGATTCCTTGATCAGGAAGCAGCACGTGATGACCTCGGGTTCCGCTGTGCCATGATAAGAGTAGGTAGCCCCGCAGGCTTTTAAAAAAAATATTATTTATATAATCATAGCCTCATTATGGGAGACCGTAATGAGGTTTTTTTAAACCTATGAAGGAAGACTCTGTCTATAAAATACTGGAAAGTAACGGCTTCAATATCTCTGTTGATTCGAGGAAGACAGAACCCGGAGATGTTTTTTTTGCCCTTAAGGGGGAGAATTTCAATGGTAATGAGTTTGCAGCTGAAGCTTTGAAAAGGGGAGCAGTGGCAGCAGTGATAGATGATCCTGGATATACAGGGAGTAAGACGGTTCTTGTGGAAAATGCTGAGAATGAATTGCAGGCGGTAGCACGCATGCACCGTAAAAAAATCGATATACCGGTGCTGGCAATAACAGGCAGCAATGGTAAAACAACAACCAAGGAATTGCTGGCAAAGGTGCTGTCAAACAATTTTTGTGTTCATTCTACAAGCGGTAACCTGAATAATCATATAGGGGTGCCCCTGACCATACTGTCATGCAGTCCGGATACAGATTTTATGATTGTGGAAATGGGCGCAAACCATGTGGGGGAGATAAGACAGTTATGCGATATAGCTATGCCGGACTATGGACTTATTACAAATATTGGAAAAGCCCATCTTGAAGGATTCGGTTCCCTGGAAGGGGTTAAAAGGGCAAAATCAGAACTCTATGAGTATCTCAGTTCGGTGGGTGGTACAGCCTTCTATGATGAGAATAACAGTATACTGAGGGATCTGGTTAACAGGGATGGAATAAATCCCGTACCTTATTTACAGCCAGGGCAACATAATATTTCTGTACTTGAAGTGAGCCAGGTACCCGGACTGAGACTTACAGCAGCCATTGACGGTGAGAAAATAAATATTGAAACAAGTCTCTTTGGCATATATAACCTTGAGAATGTACTGGCCGCACTGTCTACAGGTCTGTATTTTGATATTCCTGCAGATAAAATCAAGAGGGCAATTGAAGCATACAGGCCTGATAATAACAGGTCGCAGATTCTTAAAACAGAAAAAAATATTCTTATATGTGATTCTTATAATGCCAATCCTGTAAGTATGCAAAAGTCGCTTGATGCATTCGCCTTATATCCTGGGTAATAAAAAAACCGTGATACTGGGTGATATGTTTGAGCTGGGAGATTATGAATCCGCGGAACATGAGAATATCCTGCGCAAACTGGCAGCAATGGATGGAATAGATGTAATACTTGTAGGAAGAGTGTTTCATTCATTGGCTGATAAATATAATATGTTGTCATTCAAATCAATAGAGGAGTTGATAAAATATCTTAAGGAAATGCCCGTGCAGGATAATATTGTTTTGATTAAGGGCTCACGGGCCCTCGGACTGGAAAAGATTTACGGGATGATGTGAGGGACGCCCGGGCATTATTTAGCTTACAGTGTTCTGCCTGAAGATGATATCTCTACCGTTTTAATCATCCATCTGATTATTGAAGGTCAAGCTTATATCGATCAGCTCTGACCTGCTTCCAAGCCTGACCCTGGGACCCCATGTACCGTATCCTGATGATACTATATGGTGTGTTCCGTCGATTTTCCTGTGTCCGTAACTGATCTTATATAGCCTGGCCGTCAGGTAATTCAGAGGCCACATCTGTCCATTATGTGTATGTCCGGACAGCATGATGTCAAAAGATGCTATATTATCGTCATTCTTTAGAGGTGGCTGATGGTCCAGTACAATAACGGGTTTTTTGCTGTCTGTTCCCTCCAGCAGATCTGCAAGGTCTTTTCTCTGTTGGCCGGTGTATCTTTGTGAATCACGGTCTTTTCTTCCTGCCAGCTGAACACCTTCTTCCAGTGTCACTACTTCATCGAGAAGTATTCGTATTCCCTTGCTTTCAATATAGGGTATGGTTTTTGAATGACCCCCTATATATTCATGGTTGCCTGTGATGGCAAATACATATTTTACACTCTCAGGTATTTTCAGCGAATCAAGCAGATCGTCCCTTATCACCGGGCCTATCTCACCGTCAATAAGATCACCAAGGAAGAGCACCATGTCGGGGGCCAATGCTTCAAGCTTTCGTGACAGTACCCTCATGCTCCTTTTCCTTAAGACACTGCCGAGGTGTATGTCTGAAACGGCTGCTATCCTTATCTCCTTTGTTTTAGCGGGTTTGTTAAGAGTGACCCGGTATTTTTTTGTAACAGGGGAGACAGTATTAAGGAAACCTGCAATAATGATCAGTATAGTAAGACCGAAAGCAATAAGGTATGAGTACTGTCTGAACTGATCTGAAACGCCCGGAATTATTATACCGCTTAATTCAAGAACAAGCCTAAGCAGGTCAGCTGCAATAATTATTATTACCGAATACAGCATGAATGAAAGCCAGAATCCACCGATCACATTGAGTATATCGGCTATAACAGAGGAAGAAACCCGCTCCAGTAGCTTGCCGGCAATGAATGTTACAGAAACAGTAATAAAGAGTGCAGTGTAAATATTGTTATCCATAATACCGCTGAAGGCACTGGCTCCTTTGAAATACAGGAATGTGCAGGCTGCTGAGTAAATTAGCAATACAAGTGTAATAAAAATAATGATATCTCTGGATCGCATTTTAAGGCTTATTTTCTATTCCGGGAAGAGTTCACTGTATGTCTTTTTTCTTTTTATATAAAAGCTAAAAACAAGACTTTTGTTCATAACCAGCTTCCCCGGGTAAACAGCTTCAAGGGAAATATTCTCCTTTCTTTTTGCTCTCAGAACTTTCTTATGCCGGTAAAAAGCTGTATGCGCCTTTATTACATTGCTGAAAGCCTTTATATTGAATGTAAGCAGAAAACGTATTGCTGCAATTCCGTCAAGCACCCTCCTTTTAAAGAGTACAGGACCAAGGGCCGAGTCGGGCAGGTTTTTATAGAGCAGGTACAGGTTATTACGGAAATTATAAAATACTTTTGCGGGTGAATGGTAGGGAAGAGTGCCTCCTCCGATATGGTAAACCACGGAACCGGGGATAAACATTATCTTCCTTCCTGTGGCATTTATTCTCCAGCACAGATCTATCTCTTCCATATGGGCAAAGAAATCAGGGTCAAAGCCACCTGTTTCCTTCCATACTGAGGAGCGGATGAACATGCAGGCTCCACTTGCCCAGAAAATCTGCCTGATATTATCATACTGACCATTATCTGCTTCGGTGATATTCATTATCCTGCCCCTGCAGAAAGGATAACCGTATTTGTCTATATAGCCTCCGGCAGCACCGGCATATTCGAATTTATCAGGTTCATGATAACTGAGTATCTTTGGCTGGCAGGCTGCCACTTCCGGGTTATTGTCCATATAGTCTGTCACCGTACTGAGCCAGCCCGGACTTACTTTAATATCTGAGTTAAGCAGTACAAAATATTCTGAGTCGATGTTTTTTAGCGCTTCATTATATCCCCCTGCAAAACCGTGATTACGGTCCATCTCCAGCAATACTGCTTCGGGGTGATTATTTCTTATATATTCACATGAATCGTCCTTACTGCCGTTATCTGCAACATAAACCCTGCAGTTGGCGGACGATGAAGTCATTATAATGTCTCCAAGGAATTGTTCAAGGTATTTTTTACCGTTCCAGTTAAGTATGACTACTGCTGTTTTAATCATGTGCCGGCCGGTTTTTTATGTTTCCATCTTCTGTGTGACCACATCCATAGCTCCGGTTTATTTCTTATCTGCTCCTCAAGCAGCCTTACATGCTTTTCGGTTACTTCGTAGGGCTTTAATTTCCCTGGTTCTTCTGTGATCATTTCAATGGTCAGTTCATAATAACCTCTTTTTACCTTATCGATATGTAAAAAAACCACAGCCATATTGAATTTATGTGATATCTTTTCGATACCCATGTATACCGGTGTGTCCTGGTTGAGAAACCTGGTCCAGTACTGTATCTCGCCACTAGGAGGTGTCTGGTCCGAAACCAGCCCGGTAAGGGTGTTGATACCTGCTTTTTCGTAGCGGTATAATGTCCTGCCGGTTTTTATCATGGGTATAAGCTCAAGACCATACTGTGATCTGAAATTTTTGAAGTACCTGTCAAAATATTCGTTAGCCAGGGGTTTATACACTGTTATTGATTTATATTCAATGCTAAGTGGAAGGCTTATGATCCACTCCCAGTTTCCATAATGACCGAACGCGGCAACAGTGCTTCTTCCCTGGTCATTGAGCCTGTCCAGTATTTCGGGATTCATCACCTTATACCTCTTTTTTATTTCAGATGCTTTCATGTTCTGCAGCTTCATTATCTCAACGAAGACATCTGCCAGGTGACGGTAGAATTTTTTTGAGATAGACACAAGCTCTTTTTCTGTTTTATCAGGGAAGGAATTACGCAGGTTTTTCATTACCACATCTTTGCGGTAACCCGGGAAATAGTAGAGGATGAAATAGAAAAGCGGTGTAATACCATACAGCACTCTGAGGGGTAATAGTGTTATTACCCGGTTAAAAGCATTGAAGATATAGAATAATACAGCTTTCATTTTAGCCTTTCTCTTACCTTTTTAAGGGATACCTGTGAACCTTATGGCCTGCTATTATTCATATGCCTGTCCACTTCCAGCCTGAAGGCATCAAAGATATTGTTATTTGATGCTACTATCTCTGATCCGTCAATATCACTTTTATTCCCGCTGAAATCGCTTGCTCTGCCACCGGCTTCCCTGATAATAATTATGCCTGCTGTCACATCCCACCTGTTAAGCCCGTATTCATAGAAACCGTCAAACCTTCCGCAGGCAACATAAGCAAGGTCAATAGCCGCCGATCCCATCCTTCTGACACCCCTGGTATGCCTTATAAAATACTCCAGACTGGTCATAAAGGTATCCAGTCTTTCATAATTCTTAAAAGGGAACCCGGTTGCTATCAGGCTGTCATTAAGGTTGTCTGATTGTGAAACATTTATCCTTTTATCATTCAGCCATGCACCACCCCCGTCATAAGCGTAAAAGAGTTCATCGCCCGGAACATTGAGTATTACACCAAGCAATATTTTGTCTTCCTGCACCAGCCCTATGCTTATTGAATAGACAGGCAGCCCGTGCATGAAATTTGTTGTTCCATCCAGGGGATCTATAATCCAGTTAAGTCCGCTTTCTGCTGCCTCACCTGTTCCTTCTTCTGCTATAAAACCTGCCTGTGGCAGCAGGTCTGCCAGTCCGCCAGTCAGTTGTTTTTCAGCTTCTATATCCACATAGGAAACAAAATCATGCTGGCCTTTTAACCTGGCATCCTCAGCATCAAAACCTGCTGATTCCTTTTTAATAAATTCACCTGTTTGCCTGGCAACAGCACATACATCCTTGCATAAGCTTTTCAGATCCATAGATTATTCTTTAAACCGTAAAATTACCATTTTCATCAGTATCTTTAAGGATGTGCCTGCTTATTTTCCCTTCAAGCTCCCTGTCAAAGGATGTATACACCCTGATATAGTTTTCTGTAAATCCTGATATCCTGCCGGGAGGATCCTCACTTTCCCAGAGGATTTCGGCCTCCATGCCTGTACATTTTTTATTGAATTGTCTTTTTTTTAATTCTGATAAAGCCTGCAGCTTCTTTGATCTGCTCTGCCTGGTTTTGTTATCAACTTTATTTTCCATTGATGCAGCAGGGGTGCCTTTCCTTTCGCTGTAGCTGAAAACATGAAGGTATGACAATTCAAGAGATTGAATAAAGCGGTATGTTTCATTAAAATCGTCATCTGTCTCGCCCGGAAAACCGGCAATGACATCAGCTCCTATTCCGGCAAGAGGTATAGTCTGTCTTATCTTTTCCACCCTTGATGCAAATGTCTCCCTTTTGTATCTCCTCCTCATTCCTGCAAGGACCTTGTCTGATCCACTCTGCAGCGGTATATGAAAATGAGGCAGTATCTTTTTATTATCCGCAACAAGCTTAATTATTTCGTCTGTGATAAGGTTGGGTTCAATAGAGGATATCCTGTATCTTTCAATGCCTTTAACATTAAGCAGCTCCTTTAACAAGCCGTAGAGCGATTCATTGCTTGATTTTCCGAAATCACCAATATTGACGCCAGTTAGCACTATCTCTTTTATACCCTTCCCGGCTATCTCCTCTGCATCTTTTATGCATTCCTTTATCGGCTGGTTGCGGCTTTTTCCCCTTGCCATCGGTATTGTGCAATATGAACAGGAATAATCACATCCATCCTGTATCTTAAGGAATGACCTGGTGCGGTCATTGCCTGAATATGATGGATTGAAGATGCTTTTTTTATTCATCCCGCAGTTATGCAGCTCCGGCGCAGGCCTTTTGTTCCTGTTTTCCAGGTATTTAAGGATATCATATTTTTCATTTGTGCCAAGCACCAGGTCCACACCTTCTATTGCTGCAATCTCCTTATGCCTTATCTGCGCATAGCAGCCTGCAACTACAATCAGGGCGTCCGGATTTCTGCGTATGGTCTTTTTTATTGCCTGCCTGCATTTTTTATCTGCAGACTCTGTTACGGTACAGCCATGAATAATATAAACGTCAGCCTTATCATCGAAAGATGTTTTAAGGTAGCCCGCTTGCTCCATCTTCATGCCTATGGCTGATGTTTCTGAAAAGTTCAGTTTGCATCCCAGGGTATGGAATGCAACCTTTAATTGTTTATCACTCATTTGTGCTGATTATAGGACTGCAAAAATAAGTATTTTTCAGGGAGATAAAGGTCTGTTTGTTTATTTGATCTCCTTTGGGATAATAGAATCAAAGTCTGAGGCAGCTGTTTTACTGATATCAGACAGTTGCTTATCTGATCTCCTTTGGAAAGATAAAATTAAAGTCTGTGGGACCGGTTTTATAAATATCAGACCAACTATCGGTCTTGTAATTTATTATTGCCACTCCTGTTGTTGGCAGAAAATTAACGGCACCCCCGCTAAGGGTTTCTGCAAGATCCGTAATGCCCGGGTTATGAGCAAAAAGAGCAACGGTTTTTATTTTATCCGTCAACAGCGATATTTCTTCAAGCATCTTTTGGCCCGGCCCATGGTACAGATCATCGATTACCCTTACTTTATCAGATCCGGTTTTCATTACACGGGCAAAGATCAGTGCACTGTGACTGGCCCTGGCGGCCGGACTCGTAAGCAGGAGATCAGGTATAATACCTGATTTCATAATCTCTCCGGCGACCCTGTACCCGTCGCTCACACCTCTTTTTATAAGTACCCGGTCAATATCCCTGTCGAATGCATCAAGCGAGCAGGCCTTGCCATGCCTTACAAGAATAATTGTTCTTTTCATACGTTTTGATTTTGATTCATTTCGTTTGTGAGACAACAGCGCTAAGCTCAGTTTCTCATTTCGTTCACAACAGCGCTAAGCTCAGTTTCTCATTTTGTTTACAACATCATTGCGACCGGTTCAGTCCCGGTTTCTTAACGTTATTTAACGGCCTTCTCTTTTATAACAGCCGGCTGGTCCCGTTCATTCCCTTTTATTTACAGCCTTTTAATGGTCTGCTCTTTTATAACAGCCGGCTTGCCAGCTCAGAAAGATAACTCCTTTCGCCCTTCAGAAGATTGACATGCGCAAATATATCCTGTCCTTTCATTTTATCTGTTAAATAGGAAAGGCCGTTTGATCCTATATCAAGGTATGGCGAATCGATCTGTTCTATATCGCCTGTAAATATCATCTTGGTGTCTTCACCAGCCCTGGTGATAATGGTTTTAATCTCATGAGGTGTCAGGTTTTGCGCTTCATCCACTATAAAAAATATGCTTGAAAGACTGCGCCCCCTTATATATGCCAGGGGAGTAATTACAAGCTTGTCTTCCTTCATCATTTCATTTATCCTTAGGAATTCCGGACTCTGGTGACTGAATTTATGTTTTATGACAGTGAGGTTGTCAAACAGAGGTTGCATATAGGGATCAATCTTTTCCTGGACATCACCAGGAAGATATCCAAGATCCCTGTTTGCAAGAGGTACTATTGGTCTTGCTAAAAAAATCTGCTTATATCTTTTATATTGTTGCAGTGCTGAAGCCAGTGCGAGCAGGGTCTTCCCTGTGCCCGCTTTGCCTGTAAGCGCTACCAGCTGTATCTCAGGATTGGTGAGGGCTTCAAGGGCAAAAGTCTGTTCCGCATTGCGTGGATCAATGCCATAAGTCGTTTGTTTCATTATCCTGTTGACCATCCTGTCTGTCGGATTATAATGGGCCAGGGCACTGGAACCGTTATTTTTCAGTATGTAAAACTGGTGTCCCTCAGGATGTATATCCAGACCCATATCCTTAGCTGAAATACCCTCAGGTTTTTCATAAAGTTTGTCAATCATTTTGCTGTCAATGTCAGCAATGGTCTCGACTCCCCTGTAAAGGTCATCAATATTAGCAACCTTATCATTCTGGTAATCCTGGGCTTTTAAACCCAGCGACTTGGCCTTCATCCTGAGATTGATGTCCTTTGTGATGAGTATGACATCTTCACTCTTGTGTTTATTGCAGACATAGTCTGCTATGGCCAGTATGCGGTGGTCACTTGTTTTTTCAGGGAATGATGCAAAAACCCGTTCTGAAAAATCTTTACCTGTTTCGATATACAGCTTTCCAAGCTTGCCTCCCAGGCTGATTCCGTTTTTGAGGAGACTGTCGCCGGATAACCTGTCAAGCTCCCTGGTAAACTCCCTGGCGTGAAAGTTAATAAGATCATTGCCTTTCTTAAACCTGTCAAGTTCCTCAAGTACAACAATGGGAATTATAATGTCATTCTCCTGAAATTTATAGATACAGCTGTAATCATGCAGTAATACATTGGTGTCTATAATAAAGATCTTTTTCTTTTTCATATGCTTTAATTTTATCCGGCCGGCTACCGGCTCTGTTCCTTCTGCTCATTATCTGTCAATAACAAAAATAAGTACTGCGGGGCTTATTATAAATACTAAATTTATTTATTTTGCACAATTAACTAACAATTTGATGAAATACAGTGATGTTCTTGACTTCCTTTACTCATCGCTACCAATGTATCAGCGCATTGGCAAAGCAGCCTATAAAGCCGATCTGAGCACTTCTGTCAGCCTGGATGATTATTTTGGCAATCCACATCGCTCTTTCAGGACCATCCATGTTGCCGGGACCAACGGCAAAGGTTCGGTTTCACATATGCTGGCCTCTGTATTGCAGGCTGCAGGATACCGCACCGGACTGTATACATCTCCGCACCTGCTTGACTTCAGGGAGCGCATAAGGGTTAACGGTAAAATGATAGGCAAAGATGATGTAATTGATTTTGTCGTGGACAATATGGATATGATCAGGAAGCTGGAAACTTCCTTCTTTGAGATGACAGTTGCCATGGCTTTTCTGTATTTTAAACAGCAGCAGGTGGATATTGCAGTTATTGAAACAGGCATGGGGGGCAGGCTTGATTCAACAAATATTATAAAGCCGGAAATATCAGTGATAACAAATATTGGTCTTGATCATATGCAATACCTGGGCAACACAATTCCTGAGATAGCAGAAGAGAAAGCTGGTATAATAAAAGATAAGGTGCCTGTTGTTATTGGTGAATCAGATACTGAGGCTGCCCCTGTTTTTATCAGGAAAGCAAATGAGCATGATTCTGACATCTTTTTTGCTGATAAAGTTTTTTCCCTTGAACTTTTAAAAGGGGAAAATGATGTTGCCGGACAGTTATTTAATGCTTATCGGGACAAAAAGCTGTTTATGCAGGAACTGTATACGGATATGACCGGTAATTACCAGAAAATGAATATTATAACCGTGCTGCAGGTAGCAGAGTTGCTTATTGCTGGTAATACCCTGGATAAAGACTCTTTGCGCAGAGGCTTAAGAAATGTAAAACAGGATACCGGACTGAGTGGACGGTGGATGATTATTAGACAATCTCCCCTGGTTATATGTGATCCGGCTCATAATTATCCCGGACTTAAAATTGTTATTGAACAGTTGATGGAACTGAAAAAGAGTAAACTTCATATTGTTCTGGGGATGGTCAATGATAAAGATATTGATACAATACTGGGTCTTTTCCCTGCAGACGCTGAATATTATTTTACCAGGGCATCCATACCCAGGGCAATGGATCAGGATCTTTTGAAAAGCCGGGCGGCCAGGTGTTCTCTGAGTGGTGACAGCTACGCATCCGTTCCCACAGCCTATGATGCTGCTTTGCAGGAAGCCGGGCAACATGATGTGATCTTTATCGGGGGTAGTACTTTTGTTGTCGCAGATTTACTGAAAACCTTATAATTGTGGTGCTATCATATTATTCATAATTTAATTATTTATATCTTAGTGACAGATGTAAGCAGATGAAAAAGGAACGAATCTGGTAAAGCATCTGAGGACTAAAGTGAATATAACTTTAAACCAGGGAAAATGAAATTTTTTAATCTGATTGCCCGGCCCCTGATCCTGCTTTTGTTAGTCAATCACATTCAATGTGCTTTCTCACAGGAAACAGGAAAACTTGTAATATTGCATACCAACGACCTTCACTCCCGCCTGGATGGATATGCGCCTTCCCTGGAATATACCCCGCTGATCACCGGTGATGATAACACTGAAGGGGGATTCAGCCGCCTGGCCGCCATTATCAACAGGGAGAGGGCCGAGAATCCGGATAATACGCTGGTCTTGGACGCCGGGGATTTTCTTATGGGTACTATCTTTCATTATATGGAAGAATATAAGCCTTTTCAGCTGCCCTTAATGAAAGAGATGGGGTATGATGCTGTTGCACTGGGTAATCACGAATTTGATTATGGTCCGGAGAGGATAGCCCATATTATCAGTAATTCACGGGCTGTAGCCGATATACCTCAGCTATTGCTGGGTAATGTTGATTTTGATAATAAAGACAGCGGTGACGACAGTTTTCAGGATCTTTTTAACAAGGATATTATAAAACGCCGGATTATTCTTGAAAAAGGCGGGTTTAAAACAGGTGTCTTTTCACTGCTGGGTGAGGATGCGGATGAGGTTGCCCCATTTGCTGCGCCTCTGTCTTTCGATAAAAATATCAGAACGGCCCGTAAGATAAGCAAAGAACTAAAGGCTGAGGGTTGCGACCTTATTATCTGCCTGTCGCATAGCGGCCTGGAGAAAGATGATGATGGTCAGTGGACCGGGGAGGATGTTAAGCTGGCTGAGAAAGTGGATGATATAGATATAATCATCAGCGGTCATACCCATTCAATGCTCGATGATCCGCTTATAATAAATAATACGGTCATAGTGCAGACAGGTAGTTACGGCCGGTATATAGGGAAGCTGGAAATATCGATGGATAAGGGCACGGTCGGACTGATCGATTATTCCCTGATACCTGTTGACGATAATGTGAGGGGTGACGCTGCTGTACAGACCAGGATAGATTATCAGAAAGAGCTTATTTCCGGTAAGCTATACAGTATTACGGGGTACAGGGTTGATGACAGTATAGTGAGTACAGGCTTTGAACTGACCTGCGATGAGTATGGTAATCTCGAGCAAAGCAACCTTGGCCCCCTGGTGGCTGATGCAATATATGGATATGTGAATTCCGGTACGGACGAGGGGACTGATATTGCCATGGTGGCTGCCGGTGTTATACGTGACAGGGTGGAGCCGGGCATCCAGACCACACAGGATATTTTCCGTGTCATGTCTCTGGGTTCCGGCAGGGATGATGTGCCGGGTTATCCCCTTGCAAGGGTATATGTTAGTGGCAAAGAACTGAAAAGAGTATTGGAGATATTACTTGTTGCCTGGAAATCAACCCCTTCAAATTATTGCTATTATTCAGGACTGGAGGTAAAGTATGATCCGGACAGGGGGCTTCTCAGAAAAATCAGCTCCATAAGCATTAAGAATGGTAATGGTGAGATGATACCCGTGGATCTGTCGCGGAATAATGATGCTTTGTATTCCATTGCAGCTAACTCCTATATGCTGGAGTTTATAGGTATAATACAGAAAATGACATTTGGACTGATAAGGGTAAAACCAAAAGACATCAATGGTAATGAGATAAGCGATATGTCAACTGCTGTTATTGATTTTGACAGTAAGGCCCCGGGAGTGCAGGAAGGGAAGGAATGGCTTGCGCTGCTTAATTATCTTTCCTCAATGAAGGATGTTGATAATAACGGCATACCCGATCTCGATCCTAAATATGAAAACCCCGGATTGGCTCTTATACCTGTGAAGTAATTTCAGCTGATATAATCCCTGACCTGTTCATAATTTGGCATGGCCACTGCGGCTGAATGGATAAAAGAATGTCCTAATACCCATTCCACAGCCTGTTTGTATGTAGGTTCCGCCCCCTGGGTGAAGGAATAGGGACCGGCTGAGCAGGTCTTCATTGCAACGATACCCGTTCCCAGTGCCGCCGCCTTATCCAGTTCATCAATCAGCACCTCCTGGTCCCATTCAGTTGACCAGTTGGACAGTGAATGGGTGAAACCTCCCTTATAGTTGAAAGCGTGCATTATAACATCATAGAACTTGTCAGTATTGTTTTTCTTAAGCAGTCCCAGGCTGAAATCATGTGAGGAAAAACCGTGGGCCCTTATTGTACCGTTTCTCTTTTGCCTGTCATAGAACTCAAGCACCGCCTCATGGTATGTCAGGTCTTCCCTGTCAGCACTGTGGAAAAGCATTATATCAATATAATCAGTGTCAAGGGCCTCCAGACTTTCGGCTATACGGTTCTCCAGTATCTCTGTTATCTCTTTGTGACCCTGCCTGCCTTTTCCTTCATGCCTGAGCTCATCAGGCTCAAGGTGCATCTTTGACTGTATAATAATATCTTTTCTTTTTCCGCTCACAGCCCTTCCTACCAGCCTTTCATTATTACCTCTTGCATAGGACCGTCCTGTGTCAAGAAAATTTATTCCCCTGTCAATGGCAAAGCGTATAAGTCCCTCATCATTGGTCCGGGCTGCACCGAAGCAGAGGGGTGTGACATATATGCCTGTATTACCCAGCTCGTTTTTTGCCGGCTCATTATTATCATCCTGCAGTTTACCGGATGAAAGTAATCCCAGTCCTGCCAGCCCTGCACCTGTTGTTGCAATAAACTCTTTCCTGCTTATCTTCTTCATTGAATATCGATTTTTTCTTTCACGCTATCAATCATTTTAATGAGTTAAAGATAGCAAAAGGTGCCGAATGATGAAAAAAGCAGTATTGCTCACAGGCAGTAAACAGCCGGGCCGGGATGTCGCTTATGACATTTAAGGCCATTTTTCCTGATAAATTGATCCCGGCATCAAAGAAAGACCGGCATGATATGAACCTATTCCTGCTTCAATTCCATCACTTTCACAGCTGATGGGCGACTGCTGTCATGATAGATCCTGATAGCTGCCTTTTGAAAGTCATCCTCATCACATTCATAGATATTGACAAATTTCTGGGGGTTCCGGTCGACCAGGGGAAACCAGCTGCTCTGTATCTGTATCATCAGTTTATGACCTTCCCTGAATTTATGGGCTATATCGGGTATACTGAAGCTTACTTTTGTTATTTCTCCGGGTACAAATGGCTCAGGTTCCTCAAAGCTGTTGCGGTACTTACCTCTCATCACTTCACCTCTCACAAGCATCTGGTAACCACCCAGGGGGACATCAACCTTAGCCCCGGCGGGTGGATTTACCCTGTCAGGGAAAACATCAATTATCTTTACGATAAAATCGGCATCGGTGCCTGTGGTTGAGACGTAAAGGTCGGCGGTAACAGGACCGGTAAGTGTCAGGTCTTCCGTCAGCGTCTCTGTTTCAAAAACAAGGACATCAGGACGCCTGGAGGCAAAGCGCTGATCATCTATCATATATACAGGGTCCCTTCGAAGATGCACACCTTCCATATAAGGAACGGGCTTGTCAGGATCGGAGATGTATTCCGTAAACATATTCTCTTCTATTGGTTTGCTGAAGCTTATCGCTCCTCCTGTCTGCAGGTAGATGTTTTTTTCAGCAGCCTGCTCGGGTGGCCAGTCGCTGTATTCATGCCAGCTGTCCTCACCGGTCATATAGATAAAAGCTTCAGGAAAATCATTTTTGCTCTCATCTTTAAGATAATGGTTGAAGAAGTTTACCTCCAGCTCATGATAGCTCTCATTAGGACTGCTTGCCCAGTATATGTTTCCAAGATTCTCAGCTCCTGTTGCGGCCCACTGTCCATGTGCCCAGGGACCCATAACAAGATGGTTGGCTAATGATGCTTTGTTCTGATCTTCTATTGCTTTATATGTATGCAGCGCTCCCCAGAGATCTTCCGCATCAAACCAGCCTCCAACAGTCATAACCGCAGGCTTTACGTTTTTCAGATGGGGCAGAGGCACAGTGGCCTTCCACCAGTCGTCATAATTGGGATGCTCGAAACAGCTCATGCCAGTACTTAACCGAATCAGGAAAAATCTTCCTTGTGTTTTTTATCGGGCCCATGTCCATAAAGAAGTCGTAGTTATCCTCACTGCCCCATGAAAAATTAAGGGGGTAATTCCTTCTTGATTCCCCGGGATGGGGATCACCGAAGCTGGTGTAGAAATTGAATCCGTCTAAAAGGAAGAATGCCCCGTTATGATGCCAGTCGTCTCCTAGAAACCAGTTGGTTACAGGCGCCTGCGGAGATACTGCCTTTATGGCCGGATGATCAGCCAGTATTGCCATGGTGGCATAAAAGCCGGGATAGGATATACCTGTCACTCCTACATTACCGTTATTATTCTCCACATTATTTATAAGCCATTCGACAGTGTCATATGTATCTGGATGCTTCATCCACCTCATCTTTTTTCTTATTCGGTATAAAGGGCCTTACATTAATAAAATCACCCTCACTCATATACCTGCCCCTGACATCCTGGAAAACAAGGATATAGTTTTCTTTTAAAAACCTGTGGTATATGGAAACAAAATGATTAAAGGCATCTTCACCGCCACCTTCTGCATTATAAGGTGTTCTGAACAGTAGAATAGGTGACTCCCCGGACGGATCTTCAGGTGAATAAACCGATGTAAAAAGCTTAATGCCATCCCTCATCTCTATGTATAGCTCTTCTTTATTGTATATTTCCCTGATGGCACCGGGACTGCTCTCAGGAAGCTCAACAGGTTCGCGCCCAAAACGCGTCATTATGTTCATATCGCCCTGTTTGAAATAACCAATGATCTGCGAGTAATCACGATCGCTTATTCCTTCAAAAGAAAATCCTGCCGGATCAAAAGTGAAGCTGAAGTTCTGGTCCTTGAGGCTTACACTGCTCAGTGGAATACCTCTTGCCCCCTGCTCCGGGACATCAAATGTGCCAGTTAACCCGGATTCGTTCTCCTCAATATGGATATAAAACTGCATGTCCAGTCCCTGTACATTCATCAGTGAGTACCAGTCGCCGCTGATAGATTGTGCACCCAGACCGGTTGTCAGAGCCAGCAGTATAATAATAAACCCAATCCTTTTAGATATTATTCTTTTCATACGTTTTTATTTTTTATTCACTCCGTTCATGAGCTCGCTTCGTTCAGTTCATGCCCGGTTCATGATGTGTTTTTATTGTATCGGTTAACAGCCAAATTTAGAAATAATAATCAGATACTCTGCCATTGCTAATGTTAATGTGCTCCGACTGCCATGGTTTGCAGAGTTTGACTGTGCAGTTCAATCAGAATCTTAATATATTTTAAATGACTAATTTTGTTTTCAGCTACCCCGGAGTGCAAATAACTTTGTATATTTATAGGGATGATGTTTCTGAGGTTTTTAAGAAATGACAGGGATTAAAAAGTAAGAATGAAATGTCATGCGATAAAAAGAAGATATTATTTAAAGGGGATATATAATGAAAAAGAATGTATCAGACGTAACGCTTGAATTGATAAGCGGGGATATAGTTGCACAGGAGGATATCACGGCGGTGGTAAATGCTGCAAATGCCCAACTCAGGATAGGAGGTGGTGTGGCCGGTGCCATTCACCGTGCAGCCGGACCCGGACTGGAAGAAGAGACAGCACCCCTTGCACCCATTAAGCCGGGTGAGGCAGTTATTACTTCCGGTAATAAGCTTCCAAATAAGTATGTAATACATTGCCTTGGTCCTGTTTACGGTGTGGATAAACCTGAAGATAAACTGCTGTCCGACTGTTACCGCAATGCACTGAAGCTTGCCGAAGAGAACCGGATAGATTCAATCGCTTTCCCTGCCATCTCCACCGGTGCCTTTGGCTATCCCATGAAAGAGGCGGCAAGAGTTGCTTTCACAACAATTATTGACCTGGTACCTGTGCTTGAATACTGCAGAAAGATCAGGTTTGTTCTTTTCAGTGACAGGGATCGCGAAGTTCATGAGGATGTTTTATCGGACTATCTCGCTCGCCGTAATGGGTGATCCGGAACAAAAAGCCGCATTGCTTTGAAGGTCCTTTGGATTACCTCGCTGCGCTCGGTGATCCAGGTTTGGGGGATATTCAGAAAGAAAAACCGGTGCTGCTGACGCAGCACACAGATTTATTTCCACCCCTTTACAAAAGCGAGCTTTTGACGGGGATGAAAATAAAAAACCGATCACGACAGTGACCGGTTTTTCTTTCTGTGGGTAGTACTGGATTCGAACCAGTGACCCCCTGCTTGTAAGGCAGGTGCTCTGAACCAGCTGAGCTAACCACCCTGAATGAGAGTGCAAATATAAGCCAAATATTTTATTCAGAAAAAAAAGTTCAATAATTATTGTTTTACTTGCTAATGACATATTGTAAGTGTCAGTACAACAGATTTATAACATTGTAATTTCCAGGTTGCTATACTTCATCATAAAATGATACAATAATTCAAGGTGCAGACGAAATCGATGCTTTTTTTGATATCTTTTTACGAGTTGTGCATAAATTGTGACAAATAGGCTGTTTGTCGTGACTAATGGATGCAACTTAATTAGTAATTTTCAAGTCAGAATAGGGAAACACGTAATTGATTAGAAATGATTAAGGTTAATTGAATAAATTAACTATTTTTAAGGATTGATAAACAGCCAGACGTTTTATGCATTTCAAGGAGCTCAAGGGGTTGTTAATCAATTATATATTATTTGATGTATCGTAACAGCAGACCTAACAAGATATGAGAAGGAGTTATTCAATATTACTGACGTTTCTGGCATTTTCCTTTAGTCTATTGACAATGGCCCAAACGGGACCTGCTGGAGTTGGATTCGAACCAGTGACCCCCTGCTTGTAAGGCAGGTGCTCTGAACCAGCTGAGCTAACCACCCTGAATGAGAGTGCAAATATAAGCCAAATATTTTATTCAGAAAAAAAAGTTCAATATTTATTGTTTTACTTGCTAATGATACATTGTAAGTGTCATTGCAACAGATATATAATATTTGACTTTCCGGATTGATACACTTCATCAAAAAAGGATAGTATAGCTCAAGGTGCTGATAAAATCGATGCTTTTTTTTGATATCTTTTTACGAGTTGTGCATAAATTGTGACAAATAGGCTGTTTGTCGTGACTAAGGGATGCAACTTAATTTGTATTTTTCAAGTCAGAATAGGGAAACACGTAATTGATTAGAAATGATTAAGGTTAATTGAATAAATTAACTATTTTTAAGGATTGATAAACAGCCAGACGTTTTATGCATTTCAAGGAGCTCAAGGGGTTGTTAATCAATTATATATTATTTGATGTATCGTAACAGCAGACCTAACAAGATATGAAAAGGAGTTATTCAATATTACTGACGTTTCTGGCATTTTCCTTTAGTCTATTGACAATGGCCCAAACGGGACCTGCTGGAGTAGGTTCACAAACTACCAATTCTTTATGGCTCAGAGCCCATGATATTACCGGTATTTCTTCCGGTTCGCAGATAGATATAAACTGGCCTGATTATTCAGGTAACGGGCATTTTGCATCCCAGTCGGATATTAATTACCAGCCTGTCTTTATTGATAATGCTCTTAATGGTTATCCCGTCGTCAGGTTTGACGGTATTGATGATTTCTTCTTTGACAGCCATTCCTATGATGCAACAACAGCTTTTATTGTGTACAGGGTGTCTTCAACACTGCAGGATCCATCCGAATTGGGACAGGCATGGGGTAATTATGATGAGGGAGCACATGTGGCAATGGATGCCCGCTCAGGGAATTTGCAGGGATTCAGTTTTGATGGTACTCCCCTGAATGTTACTGATGCGTATTATGGAATAAACGGGGCGGTATATACCGGGCCTGTTTCCAATTCAAATACACAGGCATGGCAATATGATGATTTTGAGCTGGTAACAGTGAAATATACCTCATTGAAAGCTCTGACCGAGCAGACTCTTGGTTCACTCTATTCCGGAGCTACAGGAAATTTTCCGGTTGGAGAACACCAGTATGGAGGAGACATAGCTGAAATCATTATTTTCAGCTCTGCCCTTAATGATGCCCAGAGGATAGTTGTAGAAAACTACCTTTCATCAAAATATAATATTGACATTGCAATTAACTCTGTTGATTTTTACTCAAATGAATCCGGTTATCCGGATGGTATAACAGGTATAGGACAGATATCCGGCGATTCACATACTGCAGCTTACTCAGATAAAATACTTCAGCTTAGTAATCCATCTGATCTCAATAATGATGAGTGGCTCTTTACCGGTCATGACGGTGCGGGCATAGCAGCCTGGAATACAACGGAATTACCGTCAAATGCCGTTAACCTTCAACGTCTTAACCGCGAATGGATACTCGAGGAAACAGGAGATGTGGGAACAATTACAGTAACGGTTAATACCAGCCTGCTGCCCGCACAACCAGCATCATATACGCATTTTGTCCTCTTACAGGATGATGACGGCGATTTTTCCAACGGCTGCAGCGTTTATGAGATGGAATCGCCAGGCACGGATGAATTCTTTTCAGTGGATAATATTGACCCGGCAAACGGATCATACCTGGCAATCGGTACAGCAATACCCACAATACAATTTTCATCTGATGAGGTAAGTACCTTTGAAACAACAAGTACCACAGCAGACATCGTAATTAATTTTATTGCTCAGAATGATGTGCAGGTTGATTATGCAACAGCCGATGGTACGGCTACTGCAGGTTCAGATTATACTGCCATTCCGTTAAGCACGGCCACAATCACTGCAGGAACACAATCAGAAACAATTAGCTTTTCCATTACCAATGATATTGATCCTGAGGATGATGAGGATTTTACAGTGTCACTCTCCAACCTGCCGGCCGCTTATACTCTGGGATCAAACCATCCCCTTACTTATGTAATTAAGGATGATGATAAGCCAAGAAAGATCTCATTCTCCAGTGCAACATCATCTTTTGATGAGGCTGACGGACCAGTGTCTATACAGGTTGAAATACCTGCCGGAACACATGATCCTACGAATCCTACGACCGTTGATTACAGGGTGATTGGTGGTACGGCTGACGGAGGAGGCGTTGATTATACTCTGGCCGATGGAACAGTCACCATACCCGCTCTTTCGCTTAATGCCACATTTACACTGGACATAGTTGAGGATCCTTTTGATGAGTATGATGAAACAGTGATAATTGAACTTTATAACCCGACAAACGGAAACCTGTCATCAACCAATCCTACCGAGCATACACTTACAATTACCGATAATGACGGTAATCCGTCAGTGCAGTTCAGCATGGCAAGTTCTGACGGTGATGAATCAATTACACCTGTTTCAGTGCCTGTTGAATTAAGCGCAATTTCACTGCTTGATGTTACCGTCGATTATACAGTTTCTGGTACTGCTACCATTGACGGTGACCATGACCTGAATGATGGCACGCTTGTAATCCCGGCAGGAGCCCTCAGTGCTAATATTGTGTTTACAGTTACTGATGATCCCACTCCTGAACCCGTGGAAACCGTTATTATTACCATAACTAATATATCCAATGGAACAATAGGTGCACAGGACCAGCATACCTACACTATAATTGACAATGATGCGGACTTTGGTTATTCTGGTCCGGGTGGTGTTGGTGATAAGCTGAGCAATGAGTTATGGTTCAGGGCTGATTCCATAACATCGGTGGCTGACGGTAACCCGCTGCCACAGTGGGATGACGTTTCAGGGAATAATCATCATGCCAGCCAGGGAACAGTTCCTAACCAGCCCTTATTTAATGATAATGTGATAAATGGACTTCCTGTTGTCCTTTTTGACGGATCAAATGATTATTACCAGGATAGCTACTCCTACAGCGCCAAAACAGTTTTTGCCATTTATGAGATACAAAGCGGGGTGCAGAGTACATCCTTCCTGGGGCAACTTTGGGGAGACTATGACAGGGATATACATATTGCACTTGATGGAAGGGAAGAAGGAGTATTCAGCTTTGACGGCGGCGGGTCGACCATGGCACGTTTTGCTAAAAACGGATCTGCATTTTCCACTTCCTATTACGAGGACAGTCCAAATTCACATGCCTACAACTGGACATATGATCAACCGGAACTGGTGACTGTTGAATACCAGACCACCATCAGTCTTAATGAGCAAAGCCTTGGCTCGCTTATTAATTCGTCTATGTATTATGGCGGTAATATTGCCGAGGTCCTTGTTTATAATGTCAATCTCAACCAGACAAGACGCAATATTATTGAGTCATACCTGGCTGCTAAATACGGGCTTACGGTATCTTCAGATAAATATGGGTCGCACCCGGGATATCACTACGATGTAGCTGGTATAGGGATAGAAAGCTCAACGGATTTTCACATAGATGCAATTTCGGCCGGAATGCTCAGGATAAAGGACCCTGTAGGCCTGGATAATGGTGATTACCTGCTGACAGGTCATAATAATGCAGATTACAGTATCTGGACACAGACCGAATCACCGGCCGATTCACTTAAAAGAATAGCAAGGGAATGGTATGTATCTGAAACAAATAATATCTCATCTGTTACTATTGCCTGGAAACAAGATATGATGCCTGTACTTCCTGACGGGGGAACATCTTATTACCTGCTTGTTGATGATGACGGTGATTTCACTGCGGGCACAACAGTCTATCCTCTTTCATCCAATTCAGGTTTTTACGAGATAAATAACCTTAGTCTTAATAATGGTGAATATATAAGTCTGGCTACAAACGGAACCACACTGGAATTCAATATTGCAGAATCATCCTTCAGTGAAGGCAGTGGTGTGGTGCAGATAGAAGTAGTCCTTTCAGCAATTCTTACAGCTGATGTTGACTTTAATTTTTCAGTAACGGGCGGTACAGCAACAGGTGGCGGAACTGATTACAGCATATCTGCAAGTCCCGGTACCATCTCCGCCGGTAATACTTCAACCTTTATAGACATCACTCTTGTTGATGATACGGATATTGAGACTGATGAAACAATAGAAATTGAGATAAGCGGTATAGCTGCAGGAGACGCTGCCCTGGGAATAACAACTGTCCATACCCTTACCATTAATGATAACGATTTTGACGGCTATGAGGGACCCGGTGGAGTAGGCGACCAGACAAATAATAAACTATGGCTCCGGACCGATTCACTTACCGGACTGGTGGATGATGATCCTGTGTCTGCCTGGGCTGATTTTTCAGGGAACAGTAATGATTTTGCGCAGTTGGACGGTCTTGATCAACCGCTTTACAGGACATCTGTGATCAATGGCAAACCCATTGTCAGATTTGATGGTATATCTGATTTTATGACTGCACCTTCAATAATATCAGGTAATATAGGCAGAACGATATTCATTATAGGAAAGATGACCTCCAGTACCGGTAGTAATGACGGATTACTGGTGAACCTTGATTATTTACAGACGGGTGGAAGTGGTGAGACCTATTCAATAACTCCCGAGGTAGCAGTAAGGGTAAACGGGAACAGAGTTTTCAACGAAGGTTTCGGAACAACCGACTTCAGATTGTTGACAATAAGAAATGCTGCAGGTGCCAATGTTACAGCAGTTGAAGCTTATCTTGAAGGCCTGTCTCTCACTCAGGCCTCAGTCGCACCGGCTGTAATTAATACCGGAACAAACGGAACATCAATAGGCTGGTCTGATCATATAACCGACTTCTTTGATGGTGATATGGCCGAGGTCATATTTTATAATAATGAACTTAATAATACCCAGCGAATAATTGTTGAGAATTATCTGGCTGCTAAATACAATATTGATATTTCATCAAGTTCCCATGATTATTTTGCCTATCAATCCGGTCATCCTGAAGACCTGGCAGGTATAGGGCAGTATGGTGCAGGTGACTTCCATACAGCAGCACAGAGTGCCGGCATGCTGAGGGTAAGCAATGCCTCTTCACTCGATGTTAATGATTATCTCTTGTTTGCACATGATAATGGTGCCTTTGACAGCTGGACAACGAATGAGACTCCCGGTGATTCAATAAATAGGATCGAAAGAGAATGGAGGTTTGATAAGACAAACGATGCGGGTACGGTAAAAATTACCGTTGAACCCGGTCTGCTGCCGTCTGCAAGCCCGGGATATAACTTCTGGACTGTCTGGCTCGACAGCGACGGAGATTTTACAAGTGGCGCCAGGGCGGTTCCCCTTGCATTTGACGGTTCAGCCTGGGTGGCCGATAATATTGATATACAGGATGGTGATTACCTCACAATAGGCATTATAAGGCCTTTTGTTGAGTTTACAGTGAATAATGATTCGGGAGATGAGTCTGTTACAGAAGTTAATATTGATGTCGTATTGAACACGGAACTGGGAGAAGACGTTACGGTGGACTATTCGGCCTACGGAGGAACGGCAACAGGCGGAGGTGATGATTACACCCTTGCCCCGGCCACTTTAACTATACCGGCCGGAAGCATTACAGGAAGTTTTGATCTTTCCATCGTTGATGATCCTGATCCTGAAAGTGACGAAACAGTGTGGATGCGACTCAACAATCCATCCGCCGGACTCGATATAGGAGGGCAGGATACTACCATCTATACAATTATAGATAATGATAACAGCAGAACAATAGATTTTACGCTTAGCTCAAGCTCAGATTCAGAGACATCACTAACAGCAAATCTGACAGTACGTTTGAATGTGGTTGATAATATTAATCCCACAACTGTCGATTATTCAGTTACAGGTGGTACTGCTACAGGCGGTGGGGTCGATTATACACTCGCGTCAGGAACTGCAACGGTATTACCTGGTGATATATCAACTATTATTCAGATTGATATAGTAAATGATGATATTTATGAGGCTGATGAGACAATAGTGGTATCGCTTAATAACCCTTCAAATGCCAATCTTGGAGCTAATACGGTTCATACTTATACTATCCTCGATGATGATACAAAGCCTGAACTTGTTTTCGAGATTAATGCATCCAGTGCATCGGAAGATATTGGCAGCACAGAGATCAAAGCAATTCTTACCAGTCCGACAGGAACTGATATTTCCTTCGATTATATTGATATAGCCGGTGGTACAGCCACCTCGGGTACAGACTACAGTATCAGCCCTTCCACTCTGACAATTGCTGCAGGAGATACATCTACATCTTTTACAGTAACCATTATTGACGATACGGATACCGAACCGGAAGAGACAGCAGTATTCCAGCTAACAAACCTTGTCGGCTCAGGTGCAGTGCTCGGCGCCCCGGCAGATATTGAACATACTCTTACGATTACAGATGATGATTATACCGGGTTCAGGGGACCCGGTGGGGTAGGCGACCTGCAGAACAACAAACTCTGGCTGAGTGCCGACAGTAATGTCGTTACAACAGGATCCGATGTGCTGAACTGGCTTGACCTTTCAGGTAACGGCAACCATGCCTCAAATCTATCTCCCGGACAGGAGCCTGACCTTGTTTCCTCCGTCCTAAATGGAAGGTCTGTAATAAGATTTGATGATAATGGAGGAACCAACGGCGACTATCTTGGAGCCAATCTTTCTCTTGGAATAAGCGGAGCAGGTGCGTCAACTGTATTTATGGTAGCCAGGAATACTACAACGAGTGATGAACATAATTCCGGTCTGTTTATAGGCCAGCCATCAGGGGCTAATAGTACAATAAGACATTATGGTATCGAATATCTGGCTACAATTAGATTCAATAATGGAAACCGGTATTTTTCTGACGGCTATACACAGGATGACTGGAAGATTGGTGCAATACGTAACTTCTCCGGTGCTTTGTACGGAGAGTATGAAGGATTTATCGGTGGAAATTCTCTAACTGAGACATCAAGCTCTAATCCAACCAATCTGCCCTCCACTGCGGATGACCTTTATTACGTAGGCGCGGGTCTGGATGGTTCCGGTAATTTCATGACCGACAGGTATTACGAAGGTGATATGGCAGAAGTAATTGCTTATAATATCTACCTTAACAATGCCCAGGTTAAGATCATTAATAATTACCTGAGTTCGAAATATAACCTTCCTGTATCCGAAGACCTCTATGCCTGGGATGCTGCCTACGGTGAAGATGTGGCTGGTATTGGCCGTGAGGCGATCGATACCCTGCATACAGCTGCAATGTCGTCTAATATATTACTGATCCGTAATGCCATTGACCTTGATGATGATGAATACCTTCTTTTCGGACATAATGGCGATACTCTGGGTACCTGGGTAAATGCCGAAGTGCCGGCAGGTTCAATACGGAGGATAGCCAGAGAGTGGAGGGTAGATGAAACCGGGGAGGTGGGTAACCTGAGTGTGGCAATAGATACAAATTACCTGCCTGCAAAGCCTGCTGAATATAATAATTATGTACTGCTGGTTGATACGGATAATGATTTCAGCAGTGGTGCCACAGTATATTCAATGAAGGTTGTTGATGGTTTATACACGGCGGAGAATATTAACCTTAGCGACGGTGACCACCTTACAATTGCTGTTACACGTCCTGAAGTGCAGTTCACTGCAGCAACAGGCAACGGACTCGAAGATGCTTCACCCGTATTGATAGAAGTAAGTCTCAATTTTCCCTATAAAACTGATATCTCCGTTGATTATGCAGTGTCAGGTGGAACAGCCGGTGGTTCAGATTACAGCCTTCCCGGCAGCAGCATTATAATACCTGCAGGATCAACTACCGCCGATATATCTCTTACTATAAATGCTGACGCTATAGTAGAAGCAGATGAGACTGTTATTATTGACATATCCAATCCTTCCGCAGGCTATTTGGGTGCGAATACAAGTTATACCTATACCATAAATGACAATGATAATGCAAGGACAGCAGAGTTTACTGCTTCTCCTGCCACAGCTAATGGTGATGAGGGAGTTACACCTGTGCTTATTGAAGTGAGATTAAGTTCGGTCAATCCCGATGCTGATTCAAAAATAGCCTATGAAGCTACCGGTGGTAGCGCAACAGACGGAAGCGATTTCTTCTTTAGCAATGATACCCTGGTAATTCCGGCAGGAGACCTGACGGCTGATATAGCTCTGAGTATAATAGATGATGCCCTTTATGAGAATAACGAAACCATAGAGATAGAACTTATTGGTACGGGTTCACTTAATACAAATCTGGGCGCCAACACCCTGTTTACCTTTACAATAAATGATAATGACGCTGCACCAACATTAAGCTTCGAAAGTGCCAGCGCAGGTGGATCAGAATCATTTCAGACAGTATGGGTAGACCTAAGCCTGTCAGCAATATCAGACCTTGATGCTCAGGTTGATTATGATATAACAGGACTTACTGCAACAGGTGATGTGGACTTTTCACTTGCCAGCGGGACTCTCACTATTCCGGCAGGGGAGACGGCTGACAGTGTAATGGTTAGTATAATTGATGATACTGACGAAGAATCGGCCGAAACACTGGAAATAAACCTTAGTAATCCCGTTAACTGCAGTCTTGGAGCTACAACAACCTTTACCTATACCATCCAGGATGATGATGGCCTTGGCTGGGAAGGACCCGGTGGCGTGGCAAATTTCAACCAGAACAAGGTATGGTTAAATGCATCTGATGCAGGGTCACTGGTTAATGGTTCCAGTGTTGATGTCTGGCCTGATGTAACAACGAATAATCATGATGCCATACAGCCTGTTAACGCGCAACGCCCTCTTTTCCTTGAAAATATGTGGAACAGCAGGCCGGTTGTTCAATTCAACAGTGGTTTTTCTCAGTTTCTGAATATACCTGATCATGATGATATAAATACGGGAGGCCCCTATGATAAAAAATCAATAATTGTCTCTTTCCGTACAGGAAGCGATATCAACAGCCGCCAGGTATTATACGAAGAAGGAGGCGGTGTAAGAGGATTGAATATTTATATTGACGGAGGAAGACTTTACCTCTCCGGCTGGAATGAGAATAATGATGATGGAAGTACAACCCCATGGCCATATATAGACGTTGATACAACCATTAATGCAAACACACCTTATTATGCAATGCTGCAATTTAACTTCGACGGTGGCAGCGGTGGAGTGACAGGATGGCTGAACGGAGCCCTTATAGATACATTGCCGGGGGCCGGAAGATTATTTGGCCATCCCGGTGATATAGGTGTGGGAGCTATGGATAACGACAGCTATTTTTATGACGGTCCGGATGGTGGTGAAGACCATTATTATACCGGCTATATAGGAGAGCTGATAGTCAGCAATATAGTATATAATACTGCGCAGCAGACTATAGTTAATAATTACCTGGCTGCTAAATACGGTATTAACATTACCAATGATTATTATGACCATCAGAACAATCATGGTTATGAAGTATTTGGTATAGGACAGGACGATCTTGCTAACAGTCATGCTATAGCCCAGGGGGCTGGGGTTATACGGATTGATAATCCCTCTGACATGGATAATGGCGAGTACCTTTTAACAGGACATAACGGTAATGATTTGACATGGACAGATACCAACGTTCCGGACAGTGATCCGAATATCAGACGGACAGAAAGAATATGGAGGGCCGATGACAGGACCAATTCAACAGGTACGGTAAGGCTGGGGGCTGATATCAGCCTGTTCGATCCCAATCCATTCTTTGGAAACTCAACCTATGTGCTCATAACTGATGATGATGGTGATTTTACAAGCGGTTATAACATGGTGGAGATTGCTGAAAATGCTTCTACCGGTTTATATGAAGCTAATAATATCAATCTCTCAAACGATAAATATTTCACCATAGGAGTAATTAAACCAACTATCCAGTTTACGGTTGCTTCTGACCTTGGATCAGAGTCGGTCAGCCCGGTGGATGTAGAGGTAAGCCTGAATTTCCGCACTTCAACAAATGTAACAGCCGATCTTTCGGTAATCGGAATAGAGGCCATTGAGGATGATGATTATACAATAGGTGTAAGTTCTGTTATAATACCTTCGGGTAGCCGGACAACCACCTTCCAGCTCGATATTCTGAATGATACCGACCCGGAACCTGATGAAAGAATACAGCTTGAATTAAGCAATCCAACTGCAGGTATAGACCTTGGTGCAAACACAGCATATACTTATACCATACAGGATGATGATAACCTCAGAACACTCGAATTTACCACAACAACTGACAGCAACGATGAAAGTGTCACTTCATATGATATAGAAGTGACACTGGATGTTGCTGATCCGGCCAACCCAACAACAGTATTATATGAGGCAACAGGTGGCACTGCAACAGGTGTGGGAGTGGATTATACCCTCGTTGCCGGCATGCTGACAATCCCTGCCAACAGTACAACAGGCACTATACCGCTAAGTATTAACGATGATTTACTTTACGAGCCTGATGAAACAATAGTGGTTACCCTTTCCAACCCGACCAATGCAAATCTTGGTGCTAACCAGGTGTTTACATATACCATTGTTGATAACGATGCTATGCCAAACCTGGGATTCAGCTCACCACTAAGCGGTGGCGGGGCAGAAAGTTTCTCACCGGTCAGGCTCTACCTTGAAATTGATAATGCATCCGGCAATGATGTAACAGTATATTATTCAGCAGCCGGAGGTACAGCAAGTAATATTTATGCCGGTGACTATGACTATGTAATACTTGACGAGAGTTATATCACCATACCCGCGGGTTCAACACTCGACAGTCTTGAGTTCTCTGTTTTCAATGATATTATAGAAGAACCGGATGAGACCATAGTTATTACCATTGACAGTGTTAAGAATGCTACACTGGTCTCGGGAAGTTCAACATATACATATACAATTTACGATGACGACGGTAAGGGATTTATCGGCCCCGGCGGAGTAGGAGACGGTGGAAATTACCAGATATGGTTGAAGTCAGACTCAATGACAGGTTACTCTGATACCAACCCTGTGTCAGTATGGGATGATGTTTCCGGTAATGGCAATGACGGTACGCAGGGAACAGTAGCTTCGCAACCCATATACAGTGATAATGCAGGTGATAATGTGAATGACAGGCCTGTGGTATTATTTGATGGAAATAATGATGGACTGGAAATCGATGATGATACGGATTTCAATACAGGCGGACCTTATACTTCAAAAACTCTTATAGCATCTTTTGAGACAGGTACAGATATCACTTCACGCCAGGTTATATATGAACAGGGAGGCTCAGGCCGTGGTCTTAATATTTATATTGAAGGAGGCCAGTTATATATAGGCGGATATAATGATGCCAATGATGATGCAACCACACCATGGTTATATATTTATTCAAATACCCCTGTAGCTGCCAGTACTTCATATACAGCAATGCTGGAATTTGAAGCATCAGCAGGAGAGATAAGAGCATACCTTAACGGTAGCCTGTTTGGAACTGCAAGCGGTGCCGGAAACCTTTTCGCTCACGGTGGAGATATTGGACTCGGGTTTATGAATAATGGATCAAGATTCCATACAGATATTAATAGCGGGGAAAATGGCGAAAACTATTATTTTGACAGGGAAAATTCAGGAATTCCTTAGCTACAATACATTACTGGCAGATGTTCAGAGAAATCTGATGAATAATTATTTTGCATCCAAGTATGGTCATGCCCCGGGAACGGAGTTGTTTACATATGATGCAAGCCATAGTTATGAAGTATTTGGGATGGGAAGGCTTAATGCAACTTCACATATTGTATCAAGAGGTACAGGTCTTGTATTGATTGATGAACCTCAGTCTCTCGATGAAGGTGATTATATCATGATAGGACATGATAATGGCAATAAGGATACCTGGACCACAAACAATCTGCCTGCCGGATATACCGGAGTGGAAAGGCTTGAAAGAGAATGGAAAGTTGATAAAACAAACGATATTGGTGATATACGGATTGCTGTCGATACATCAGGATTGCCGGCTCGTCCAGCAGGATATGATAATTATATCCTCTTTATTGATGATGACGGTGACCTTGGCAACGGAGGAACAAATGCTGTAGTGCTTGATCAAAGATTTGGCACATATGTGAGAAAGAGTAATATTTCCCTTAATGACGGCAATGTGTTCTTTATCGGTGTGGGACGTAATATATCAGTGCAAGATGGTAACTGGAATGATCCGGCTACATGGCTGCTGAATGTACCATCGGCCGATGAAGATGTTACAGTTTCACATAATGTTACACTGACAGCAAACACTCAGGTGGGAGGCCTTATAATTAACAGTGCCTCTGGTGTACTAAACGTCGGCTCTTATAATTTTGATATAACTGTGGGTACTATAGATACAGTCGCAGGCGGAAATATTAACCCCGGTACAGGCACGGTTATATATTCAGCTGACGCCGCCCAGTGCATCGAGTCATTGATATATAATAATCTTACTGTCAGGGGCAACGGCACCAAAACCCTTTGCGGCGATATAGTGGTGACAGGTGACCTGACAATTTTTGAATCTGTGACCACGCTGGATGCGGATGCTGCCAATAATTACAGCATTACGCTTAACGGCGACTGGCAGAGCAACGGTACTTTTAATGCCCAAAACGGGAAGGTCTTATTCGATGGAACTGCAGCGCAGGAGATAAACCGTAATACAGGTGATAATGAAATATTCTATGATCTTGAAATTGGCACTAACAGCCAGATAATAACAGATCATAATATACAGGTAAGGGATACCCTCCTGATGAACGGGGGTAATTTTATTCTTACCTCAGGAAAGAGCACTTACCATAGGAGAGGATGCTACCAACAGGGGGACACTTGTTAATAGCAGTGGCCTCGTTGTAGGTAAACTGGTATACTGGCTCTCATCCACTGCAGATGATAACAGGGATATTGTTTATCCCATAGGTACAGCCTCTGACGACAGGTCATTTATTATCAATGCAAACAATATTTCTACCTCGGGAAGGCTGCAAATGGAATTTACAGGCAGCAGTCCTACCAACCAGGGTCTGCCTAAGAATGACGGACTCTTTGTTGTTGATGAAACATTCAATGAGGGCTACTGGAAGATGACAGTGGCTGGTGGATTCTCAATATCCGCTGCTGCGGGCATTGACATTGATGTGGTAGCCGGTGGTTTCGGTAGTCTGACGCTAACAGAGAATTCAAGGCTGCTTAGCAGATATTCATCAGGTTCAGACTGGCTGGTTAATGGTATACATGCAAATGTGCTTACAGATACGGTCAGGAGAAGGGGAATTACCCTGAATACCTATGAGTTTGCAGTTGGTCATGTAATTGAATGTACACCCGTATTTACCAGCTGTCCGACTGATATTGTTCAGGATAATGATCCGGGCGATTGTGGTGCCATTGTTACATGGACAGCCCCCGAACCCGAAGCTATATGTACGGCTCTTACGGTAACAAGTAACTTTGATCCGGGTGATTTCTTCCCGGTGGGCATGACAGAGGTGGTTTATTACCTATGGGACGGTCCAACAAAAGTTGATTCATGTAAGTTCGATGTAGAGATAATAGATAATGAAAACCCTGTTGCCAATTGTAAAGATATTACGGTAACGCTTGATGCAACGGGAAATGCCTCAATTGGTGCTGCTGATGTTGATAACGGCAGTATTGATAATTGCGGCATTGCATCATCGACACTTGATATTACCGATTTCACCTGCGCTGATCAGGGTATTGTTCCGGTCACACTTACGGTAATAGACAATTCAGGTAATACTTCTACCTGCGTATCAAATGTGACGGTTGAAAGCTCTTTAGATATTACAGCGATGTCTGTTCAGAGCTGTAATGCAGTACCCGGAATAGCTGCATTATTTGACTCTGAAGTGGGCGGTGGAGACGGTAATTATACCTATTTCTGGGATGGCCTTGATGATTCGGTTGATCCATTCATGACAATTACCCTGATCCCCTTCTCAGTAAGTACCTCGAATACTTCAACTGAAGAAAACCCACTGCTAAGCTGGTTCCTTGCAGATGGTACATATGAGGTGACTCTTACTGTAACCGATGGTAATGGCTGTACCGATATCGATACACTTATCTTTACAAAAGATGGTCTTACAACGGATAATATATCTGTTGTTTATTCAAGTGCCTGTGAAGGTTCAACAGTTACTTACTCTGTGGGATATGATGCTGATGCAACTTACGCATGGGAAGTGGAGAATGGTACAATAATTTCTGCAATTCCCTACACAAACGAGATTGATGTTGCATGGGACCTGGCAGTTACAGAAGGTGTAGTAAGAACAAATATTACCGAGCCTTCACTATTCGGAGATTGTGAATCATCTGTTATTGACAGTGTGACAATACACCCCATCCCAACACCAGCTTTTGTTGCTCCTGTTGCGACCAGTAAATGCTTAAATGCAACCGAAACTTATACCTTAACAAATACTTATGATTCTTATAGCTGGACTGTTACCGGAGGTAGTATAATTGCCGGTGGCAGTGCTTCAGATAATGATGTAACTGTGCAATGGACATCTGCCGGAACAGGTAATGTTGATGTGCAGGTTACCACCCTTGAAGGATGCCCCAATTCGGTTGATGCCGATGTGGTTGTTTATAAGGTGGAAGGCTCAGATGATTCACAGACTGATGAGAGTTGTCCGGGTGCATCCGACGGTGAAGTGACCGTCAGTGCCACCGGCGGCCTGGGCATACATGAACTGTCCATAGACGGCGGTCTTAACTGGGAAACATCCCCGCATACCTTTACCGGGCTTACTGAAGGTAATTATACGGTTATTGCACGAGATGCACTGGGCTGTACAGATAATATACCGGTAAGTATTGTGCTTGCAGATGTCACACCCCCAACAGTTATTTGCCAGGATATAAACGTTTACCTGGATGCTACAGGTAACGCATCCATTACAGCTGCAGATGTGGATAACGGATCATCCGACGCCTGCGGAATACAGAGCATGGTTATTGACATAAGTACTTTCGATTGCAGTGATACCGGACCAAATAATGTTACTCTTACAGTAACTGACAACAGTGGCAACTCCGATAATTGTGTTGCTGTTGCTACGGTTATTGATACAATCAGCCCGTCATTAACATGCCCGGGTGTGATAAATGTAGAGTGTGCCGGCGATGTGCCTGCTCCTTACGCTGATTATGCAGCTTTGGCAGCAGACCTCGGCTCAGCCTTTGATAATTGTGGTATAGACGTGGCATCACTTATACATCTTGGTGATGTTTCTGATGCTAGCACCTGCCCCGAAACGATTACAAGAACATATCAGATATCCGATGTAAACGGTAATACCGCAACATGTGACCAGTCTATTATTATAGAGGACATAACTGATCCTACAGCAAGTAATCCTGCACCAATAGATGTGGAATGCATAGGAGAGGTGCCTGCACCGGATATTACAGTAGTGACAGATGAAGCGGATAATTGCGGAGTAGTGCCCGTGGTAGCATGGGAAAGTGATGCGTCAGACGGTAATACCTGTCCTGAAGTAATAACAAGGACGTATTCTGTAACAGACGATTGCGGTAATTCAATAAATGTTACCCAGACCATCACCATTCTGGATATTACCAACCCGACTTTATCAGCACCAACTGACATTAGTGTTGAATGCCTTTCTGATGTACCTGCAGACTATGCTAATTATGTTCAGTGGACAGCAGCAGGTGGTACCGCAGGTGATAACTGCGGTGTTAATACTGCAAGTTTTACAATGGTAAGTGAGACAGATGACGGTAATACATGTCCGAAAGTCATTACACGCATCTACCAGATAGAAGATAATTGTGGAAATATCGGGACTGCAGCCCAGTCAATAACAGTGAATGATGTAACGTCTCCAACACTTACTTCACCGTCACCATTGAGTTTCGAATGTGGCTCTGATGTTGATGCACCGTATGTAAGCCTGCCGGCCTTTGAAATGGCAGGAGGAACAGCAGTTGATAATTGCGGTATAGATAATTCTAGCTTTACATGGATAAGTGATGTTTCTGACAGCAATACCTGTCCTGAAACAATAACACGAACATATGAAGTTGCTGATAATTGCGGCAATGCCAGCCAGGTTACCCAGACGATCACTGTAAATGATGTAACTGATCCAACTGCAAGCGATCCTTCACCGATCACAGTTGATTGCTCAGGTGACGTGCCTGCACCGGATGTGACGGTTGTCGATGATGAAGCAGATAACTGTACGTCAGCACCTGTTGTTGCGCATGTAGGTGACGCATCAGACGGCAATACCTGTCCCGAAACAATAACCAGGACCTATTCGGTAACCGATGACTGTGGTAACTCGATTAATGTTACCCAGACTATTACAGTAAGCGATACCCAGTCGCCAACAGCAACGGGATCACTCGATAATACTGTAATTGAAGGCTGTGATGCCACAGATGCACCTGCAGCAGAGACAACGGTTGCAGGTCTTGAAGGACTGGACGGAACACTGGATATAACGGATAACTGCAGCGCTGACGGAGATATTACAGTTACACACAGTGATGCAAGTGCAGGAACATGTCCGTTGGTAATAACACGTACTTACACCCTTACCGATGAATGTGGTAACACGAATACTGTGGTTCATACCATAGAGATAGATGATACAACGGCACCGGTTATAACAGGCAGCCTGACAGACAGCAATATCGAGGGCTGTGATGCTACGGATGCACCTGCAGCAGTTACAACAGTTGCCGGACTCGAGTCACTTGCCGGCGGACTAACGGTAGATGACGCCTGCAGTGCAGACGGATCTATTACCGTGACCCACAGTGATGCAAGCGCCGGTACCTGTCCGCTCGTCATTACAAGGACATATACAGTTACCGATGAATGTGGTAACAGCGATAATATAGTGCATACAATACGTGTAGATGATACAACCCCACCGGTACTGAGCCTTACACCTGCTGATGTTACGGTTGAATGCGATGCAGTGCCTGCAGTAGCTGCCATTACTGCCACAGATAACTGTGACGGAGCGGTTGCAATTAATTTCAGCCAGACCAGTACAGCAGGAACTTGTGCAAACAACTATACACTGACCAGGGAATGGAGTGCAACAGACGCCTGTGGCAATAACACAACCCATACCCAGACAATAACTGTAGAGGATACCGAGTCGCCTGTTGTGACAGGAACATTTAACCTTGTAAGCGTTGAAGGATGCGATGCGGGAGATGCACCTGCAGCTGAAACAACAGTATCGGGGCTGGAAGGACTGCCCGGCGGGGTGTCGATAACGGATAATTGCAGCGCTGACGCTGATATCACCGTTACCCACAGTGATGCAAGTGCCGGCACCTGTCCTGTTACCATTACACGTACCTATATCCTTGCCGATGAATGTGGTAATACCACCAATGTTGTTCAGACCATAGAGATTGATGACAATACGGCCCCTGTAATATCAGGCAGCCTGACAGATTCAACAGTAGAAGGTTGTGATGCGGGAGATGCACCGGCAGCAGAAACAACAGTTGCCGATCTGGAAGCCCTGGCAGGAGGTATAACAGTAGATGATGCCTGCAGTGCTGATGCTGATATCACAGTAAGCAGCAGTGAGACAAGTGCAGGTAGCTGTCCCGTGACAGTTACACGTACTTACACCCTTACCGATGAATGTGGTAACAGCAGTACTATAGATCATATTATTATTATTGATGATAATACAGTTCCAACTTTGACTGCCCCCGCTGATATAACCGTTGAGTGCACAGGTGATGTGCCTGCAGTATACGGTAGTTTTGCCGAGTGGACAACAGCAGGAGGAACTGGAGATGATAATTGTTCGCTTGACAACAGCACTTTTGCTTTTGCCGGGGTAACTGATGATGGCAATACCTGTCCAAAGACCCTCACCCGTACATATTATATCGAGGACGATTGTGGTAATTCAATAACAACCACACAGGACATAATAATAAATGATGTAACTGATCCAACTGCAAGCAATCCTGCACCGATCACGGTTGAGTGCTCAGGTGACGTGCCTGCCCCGGATATATCAGTTGTTACCGATGAGGCAGATAACTGTACGGCAGCACCTACAGTTGCATTTGTAGTTGATGTGTCAGATGGTAATACCTGCCCTGAAGTAATAACACGTACATATTCAGTAACTGATGATTGTGGTAATTCCATCACGGTAGATCAGACAATCACCATTAATGATGTAACTGATCCAACTGCAAGCGATCCTTCACCGATCACAGTTGAGTGCTCAGGTGACGTGCCTGCACCGGATGTGACGGTTGTCGATGATGAAGCAGATAACTGTACGTCAGCACCTGTTGTTGCGCATGTAGGTGACGCATCAGACGGCAATACCTGTCCCGAAACAATAACCAGGACCTATTCGGTAACCGATGACTGTGGTAACTCGATTAATGTTACCCAGACTATTACAGTAAGCGATACCCAGTCGCCAACAGCAACGGGATCACTCGATAATACTGTAATTGAAGGCTGTGATGCCACAGATGCACCTGCAGCAGAGACAACGGTTGCAGGTCTTGAAGGACTGGACGGAACACTGGATATAACGGATAACTGCAGCGCTGACGGAGATATTACAGTTACACACAGTGATGCAAGTGCAGGAACATGTCCGTTGGTAATAACACGTACTTACACCCTTACCGATGAATGTGGTAACACGAATACTGTGGTTCATACCATAGAGATAGATGATACAACGGCACCGGTTATAACAGGCAGCCTGACAGACAGCAATATCGAGGGCTGTGATGCTACGGATGCACCTGCAGCAGTTACAACAGTTGCCGGACTCGAGTCACTTGCCGGCGGACTAACGGTAGATGACGCCTGCAGTGCAGACGGATCTATTACTGTGACCCACAGTGATGCAAGCGCCGGTACCTGTCCGCTCGTTATTACCAGGACATATACAGTTACCGATGAATGTGGTAACAGCGATAATATAGTGCATACAATACGTGTAGATGATACAACCCCACCGGTACTGAGCCTTACACCTGCTGATGTTACGGTTGAATGCGATGCAGTGCCTGCAGTAGCTGCCATTACTGCCACAGATAACTGTGACGGAGCGGTTGCAATTAATTTCAGCCAGACCAGTACAGCAGGAACTTGTGCAAACAACTATACACTGACCAGGGAATGGAGTGCAACAGACGCCTGTGGCAATAACACAACCCATACCCAGACAATAACTGTAGAGGATACCGAGTCGCCTGTTGTGACAGGAACATTTAACCTTGTAAGCGTTGAAGGATGCGATGCGGGAGATGCACCTGCAGCTGAAACAACAGTATCGGGGCTGGAAGGACTGCCCGGCGGGGTGTCGATAACGGATAATTGCAGTGCTGACACTGATATCACCGTTACCCACAGTGATGCAAGTGCCGGCACCTGTCCTGTTACCATTACACGTACCTATACCCTTGCCGATGAATGTGGTAATACCACCAATGTTGTTCAGACCATAGAGATTGATGACAATACGGCCCCTGTAATAACAGGCAGCCTGACAGATTTAACAGTAGAAGGTTGTGATGCGGGAGATGCACCGGCAGCAGAAACAACAGTTGCCGATCTGGAAGCCCTGGCAGGAGGTATAACAGTAGATGATGCCTGCAGTGCTGATGCTGATATCACAGTAAGCAGCAGTGAGACAAGTGCAGGTAGCTGTCCCGTGACAGTTACACGTACTTACACCCTTACCGATGAATGTGGTAACAGCAGTACTATAGATCATATTATTATTATTGATGATAATACAGTTCCAACCTTGACTGCCCCCGCTGATATAACCGTTGAGTGCACAGGTGATGTGCCTGCACCGTATGGTAACTATGTACAGTGGACTGCTGCACTGGGAACAGCCAGTGATAATTGTGGTATTAACACTGCAAGCTTTACAGTGGTAAGTGAGACAGATGACGGTAATGCATGTCCGAAAGTCATTACACGCCTCTACCAGATAGAAGATAATTGTGGTAATGTTGGAACAGCTACTCAGGCAATTACAATAGATGACATCACACCTCCGGTGCTTACTTCACCGGCACCACTTACTTTTGAATGTGCTTCTGATGTTGATGCACCATATGTAAGCCTGCCGGCCTTTGAAATGGCAGGAGGAACAGCAGATGATAATTGTGGTATTGATGCTTCAAGCTTTGCATGGATAAGTGATGTGTCAGATATTAATACCTGTCCGGAAACAATAACAAGAACATACGAAGTTGCTGATAATTGTGGCAATGCCAGCCAGGTTACCCAGACGATCACTGTAAATGATGTAACTTCTCCTACCCTTGATGCAGTGCCGGGTGATCTGACAGCCGTTTGTGATATCTCAGAACAACCGGCCTATGCCGATTATGCTGAGTTTACGGCAGCCGGTGGAAATGCCACGGATAACTGCGGTATTGATGCATCAAGCTTTACATTGTTTGATGAATCGAGTGATGGAGTCAGCTGTCCTGAAGTAGTTACCAGGACCTACCGTATAGCAGACGATTGTGGTAATACTGTTGATTACGTTCAGACCATAACTATAGATGATGACACTTCCCCTACCTTTGATGCAGTGCCTGGTGATCTTACAGCAGAATGTGATATCTCAGAGCAACCGGCCTATGCAGATTATGCTGAGTTTACAGCAGCAGGCGGCAATGCCACGGATAACTGCGGTATTGATGTATCAAGCTTTACATTGTTTGATGAATCGAGTGATGGAGGCAGCTGTCCTGAAGTAGTTACCAGAACCTACCGTATAGCAGACGATTGTGGTAATACGGTTGATTATATACAGACCATAACTATAGATGATGACACTTCCCCTACCTTTGATGCAGTGCCTGGTGATCTTACAGCAGAATGTGATATCTCAGAGCAGCCGGCCTATGCCGATTATGCTGAGTTTACAGCAGCAGGGGGTAATGCCACGGATAACTGCGGTATTGATGTATCAAGCTTTACATTGTTTGATGAATCGAGTGATGGAGGCAGCTGTCCTGAAGTAGTTACCAGAACCTACCGTATAGCTGACGACTGTGGTAATACGGCTGATTATATACAGACCATAACTATAGATGATGGCACTTCCCCAAGCTTTGATGCAGTTCCCGGTGATCTTACAGCAGAATGTGATATCTCAGAGCAACCGGCCTATGCCGATTATGCTGAGTTTACAGCAGCAGGCGGCAATGCCACGGATAACTGCGGTATTGATGCATCAAGCTTCATCCTTGTATCAGAAGTAAGCGACGCTGGCAGCTGTCCCGAGATAGTTACCAGGACCTACCGCATAGCTGACGATTGTGGTAATACTGTTGATTATGTACAGACCATAACTATAGATGATGGCACTTCCCCAAGCTTTGATGCAGTGCCTGGTGATCTGACAGCCGTTTGTGATATCTCAGAACAACCGGCCTATGCCGATTATGCTGAGTTTACAGCAGCAGGCGGCAATGCCACGGATAACTGCGGTATTGATGCATCAAGCTTTACATTGTTTGATGAATCGAGTGATGGAGTCAGCTGTCCTGAAGTAGTTACCAGGACCTACCGCATAGCAGACGATTGTGGTAATACGGCTGATTATATACAGACCATAACCATAGATGATGATATCAATCCTATATTTGACGCAGTGCCTGGCGACCTGACAGCCGTGTGTGATATATCAGAGCAGCCGGCCTATGCTGATTATGCTGAGTTTACGGCAGCCGGTGGAAATGCCACAGATAATTGTGGTATTGATGCATCAAGCTTTACATTGTTTGATGAATCGAGTGATGGAGTCAGCTGTCCTGAAGTAGTTACCAGGACCTACCGCATAGCAGACGATTGTGGTAATACGGCTGATTATATACAGACCATAACCATAGATGATGGCATCAATCCTATAGCTTTGACGCAGTGCCTGGTGATCTGACAGCCGTGTGTGATATCTCAGAGCAGCCGGCCTATGCTGATTATGCTGAGTTTACGGCAGCAGGGGGTAATGCCACGGATAACTGCAGTATTGATGCGTCAAGTTTCATCCTTGTATCAGAAGTAAGCGACGCTGGCAGCTGTCCCGAGATAGTTACCCGGACCTACCGCATAGCAGATGACTGTGGTAATACGGTTGATTATATACAGACCATAACTATAGATGATGACACTTCTCCTACCTTTGATGCGGTACCGGGTGATCTGACGGCTCAATGTGATATATCAGAGCAGCCGGCCTATGCTGATTATGCTGAATTTACAGCAGCCGGCGGAAGCGCCACTGATAACTGTGGTATTGATGCGTCAAGTTTCATCCTTGTATCAGAAGTAAGCGACGCTGGCAGCTGTCCTGAGATAGTTACCCGGACCTACCGCATAGCAGACGACTGTGGTAATACGGTTGATTATGTACAAACTATAACCATAGAGGATATAACAGCACCGGTAATATCGGATTGTCCGGTAGATATAAATGTATCCGCTGATGCCGGAAGTTGTGATGCAGCTGTTTCATGGACGGAGCCGACAGCTACAGATAATTGCAGTCTTGATGATTTCAGCAGCAGTCATACTCCGGGAAGCACCTTCAGTGTTGGAACAACAACGGTTACTTATACGGCAACGGATGATTGTGGTAATACAAGCTTGTGCAGCTTTGATGTAACCGTAACAGATGATGAAGCACCGCTTATTACAAGCTGTGCACCTGACAGTACAATAAGCGCAGATAATAACTGTGAGGCCTTAATGCCTGATCTTACGGGCGAGATTGTTGCCACGGATAACTGCAGCGGTAGCATTACCATTACTCAGATCCCTGCAGCAGCTACGGTTATCACTGACAGGTGTTACACCGGTTACAATAACTGTAACGGATGCCGGTGGTAACTCTGTTGATTGCAATGCCGATGTCATTGTGATTGATGACACTGATCCTGTGCTTGTGACTGTTGATACAACAGTTTATATAGGTGCCGGTAATATAGCAACTATTGACAGCTCATATGTATATGATCCTTTGGCATCTTCCGATAACTGCGGAATAACCAATGTAACGATTGACGTCAGTACATTTGACTGCAGCATGCTGGGCGCCAATACTGTTAATGTAACAGCTTATGATAATGCAGGCAATGCCGCTACGGGTACTGCTGTAGTTACAGTAAGCGATACCAATACGGTTGTAGCTGATGCCGGTCCTGATGACAGCATGTGTATAACAGATGGAACATATATACTAAGCTCTGCAGCAGTAAGCAACGGAACAGTATTATGGGGTACAACGGGTGATGGATCTTTTGATGATCCGGCACTTGTTAATCCTGTTTACACCCTTGGTGCTACTGACAGTGACAGTGTTAAGCTGTATATGGATGTTACACCATTAACCGGTTGCAGTGCTGCCAGTGATACAATGAAGCTTACTATAAATGAAGCTCCTGTTGCCGATGCCGGCGATGATATTGATATATGCACGGGAACGACTGATGTGGCAATAAGCACTGCCTCTTATGCAGACGGCACAATATTATGGACAAGCTCAGGTGATGGAAGTTTTGATGATGATTCAGTTATTGATCCCGTATATACCCCTGGTGTATCGGATACAGATTCAGTCACGCTATACCTGACTGTTACAGGAGCAGGTTCATGCGGCACAGCTATTGACAGTATGAAGATCAGGGTATTTGAAGCTCCTGTTGCTGATGCCGGTGCTGATGATGCTGTATGTGCTTCAGAAACTGATTATGTAATAGCTGATGCATCATCAGGTGGCGGCACAGTATTGTGGACAACAGATGGCGACGGTAGTTTTGATGATGCAACAGTTGATAACCCGGTTTATACCTTTGGAGCGGCAGATTATAGCAACGGTAATGTTACACTGACTATGACCGTGACAGGTGTCGGGACATGTGGTGATGATACGGATGATAAGATAATCACCATAAATGAACTGCCGGGAATAACTGTTGACGAACATGCTGATATAAGCTGCAACGGATTAAATGATGGGATAATAAGGATAAGCGGAAGCGGAGGTACAGCACCGTACCAGTATAGTATTGACGGGGGTGCATACCAGGCATCCGGCGACTTCACAGGCCTGTCTGCGGGTGATTATGATCTGTCGCTTATTGATGCAAACGGATGCCTGAAGGATACAATAATGTCAATTGCTGAACCCGGCGTGTTCTCCTTTAACCTTGACAACGTTACACATAACAGTTGTTATGGCTCTGATGATGCATCAATAAGCATAACCATAAGCGGAGGTACAGAGCCTTATGCAATTAACTGGACAGGTCCTGACGGATTTACTTCAACCGAAGAAGACCTTTCGGACCTTGCTGCGGGACTGTACTCGCTTAACCTGACAGATGCCAATAATTGCAATGTGTTTACTCTTGATACTACTATAACGGAACCGCCACAGATAGTTATAACAGAAGTGGATATGTCAGATTATAACGGATATGGAGTGAGCTGTTACGGCTCAACAGATGGATACATTGAGGTTGATGTTAGCGGAGGCTCAGGAGCATTGACTCTGAGTTGGGAAGGTCCGGGTGGATTCACATCTGCAGAGGAGGATATATCAGACCTGCAGGCTGGTAGTTATACACTTACCGTGACTGATGACCTGGGATGCTCTGAGACCTATGAAGTGACTCTGACTGAACCAGACGAACTGCTTGTATCTTATAATGTCACTGATGCCTCCTGTCCGGGTGTTGAGGATGGCTCAATAGACCTGACTATTGCAGGAGGAGTGACTCCTTATACTATCTTATGGAATGATGGTGAGACGATTGGCGACAGATCTGCAATTGCCGATGGTGACTATACGGTAACGGTTACCGATGCCAGCGGATGCACGGCTACGGAGTATATTACAGTTGGCGTTATTGGCATTAACTGCGTTGTTGTACCCGAAGTAATAACTCCCGGTGTTGTGGATGGTAAGAACGATGTTCTTCAGATAAGGCATATAAGTCTTCATCCTGATGCGGAGATAAAGATATTCAGTCGTTGGGGTAAGCTTATATACCAGGCTAAGAACCTTGAAGAGAACCAGTGGGACGGAACATATAAGGGCAAGGCCTTGCCGGTAGATTCATACCATTATATTCTTGATCTTGGCGACGGATCTACTCCGCGAACGGGTACTATAACAATAATCAGATAAAATTGCTAACTTTCGGCGTGAATATGAGAAACACTAAGCGGATATTTGTTGTATTATTAGGGATGCTGCTGGGTATGTCATTAAAGGCCCAGCAGGTTCCTATGTACAGCCAGTATGTTATGAACGGCTTCCTGATAAATCCTTCATATGCGGGTAATGATGGTTACACCACCGTTAACCTGACGGCAAGGGAGCAGTGGCTGGGGATACCTTCCTCACCAAGCACTTATGCTGTCAGCTTTCAGACCAGGTTGCTGAAAACCAGTTTTATACAGAAGTCAACGTCGGTAAGGAGGAAGCTGGTCAGGCCCACAAGAGGAGGACGGGTCGGACTGGGAGGTTATATCTTCAATGACAGGAATGGCATTATCAGCCGTACCGGTTTTGAAGCAGCATATGCTTATCATATAAATATGACGAGGTACAGGTCGCAACTGTCATTCGGACTGGCATCAACGTTTTACCAGTTTGCCATAGACCTTGATGGAGCTATAGTGGCTGATATAGATGATGAGTTTCTCAATAATTATGACAGGGTTGTTTATGTACCTGACTTTAACTTTGGTGTCAGCTACACAGCTGAACGGTACTATATAGGGTTTTCTGCCACACAACTGTTCCGTGGCTCACTGACACTGGGCAATACAACGAAGAATCCAAGACGGGAACTGGGCCATTTCTTTCTTACGGGAGGAGTGAAGATACCCCTCTCGGGTAATGAATGGATTCTTGAGCCCTCTGCCTTTATCAAGTCATCAGATATGATACTTAAAGCCGCACAGATGGATCTTACAACACGGATATATTACAGGGAGGATTACTGGGCCGGCATATCCTACCGTACACAGGATGCACTTATTATGTTGCTTGGATTTACATATGACAGGTTCTATTTTGCCTATGCCTTTGATTTTGCACTGACGGATATAAGAAATCACAGCTTCGGTTCACATGAACTTTCTTTTGCTGTTAAATTTGGAGATAATGCCAGGAGATACCGCTGGCTTAACCAGTATTAACAGGATTCCCGGATTGCATATGAATAGATTCTGTTTATTTTTGACGGTAGTGTTTATTATTTTCTCCTCATGTGATAACAGGATGTATTATGAAGGGGATATGGCAAATGTTGAATTCTCTGATGATACAGTTCATTTTGATACGGTATTTACAAGTATAGGAACTACAACAAGGGAGTTAAGGATAATAAACCCCTATAGGAAATGGTTGCATATTGACAGGATTGAGCTTGCCGGCGGGGAGGATTCCTTTTTCAGGTTGAATATTGACGGAATAGCTTCTGACAGGGTTAATAATGTAGATATAGCTCCTGAAGACAGCCTGTTTATTTTTATTGATGCCATAATTGATCCCAGTAACCTGGATAATCCCGTCTTAATAAATGATTCAATAGAATTTGATATAAAAGGGAATATCATAGATGTTAACCTTATTGCCTGGGGTCAGGATATAATACTTTTGAACTCAGCAACAATTAAAACGGAGACATGGAACGCCGCAAAGCCTTATGTGATATATAATTCGGTATTTGTGGATACGGGACATGTGCTTACAATAAATGAGGGTGTGGAAATATTATTTCACAGGGGATCAGGTATGTATGTTGCCGGGACCCTGGTGGCTGAAGGAAGCGTGGAAAAACCGGTGATATTCGCCTCTGACAGGGTTGAAAAGATGTATGATGATATACCCGGACAGTGGCAGGGATTGTATTTTTTGAACGGGAGTACTGGCAACATTATTGGTAATGCAAAGGTGTTACAGGCAGTATCCGGAATTCACTCAGGCAACCTTGATTCAGATGAGGCTCCGCCTGACCTGGATTTATATAATCTTTTTATTGCTCATATGTCGGTCGCTGGTATCTCATCACTTGGCGGAACTATTGATGCGAGTAATATAGTTATTGCCAATTGCGGTTATTATTGTGCTTTCCTGGCAGCAGGAGGAGAATATAGTTTTATACACAGTACAATGGCTAACCGCTGGACTTATTCAAACCGTATGAGTCCCTCACTTTATATCAGTGATTATTATGATAATGAGCAAACAAGATATACAGGTGACCTTGTAAAAGCAGGTTTTTATAATACTGTTGTTACAGGAAATATGCGGTCGGAGATATATATTGAAAGTGCCACAGGGAAAGACCTGGAAGTAGAATTTGTTAACTGTTTTGTGCAGAATGAGAACCTGCAGGCTTATAATTATGATAATTGCATATTTAATCTGGATCCCGGATTTTACAGCTGGAATGATTATGATTTCAGACCTGATACATTATCGCCACTGGTAGATGCGGCTTCTTTTTATTATGCGGACAGGGCTCCGTATGATATACTTGGCAATAATAGGTTAAGCGATGAAGCCCCGGACATCGGTGCATATGAAAAACAGCCCGGAGAGAATGCTGACGAAAATTAAATATATCCCGCTTTACTTTTTATTCCTGCTTTTTGTGCTTGCTGCAAATACAGGTCCGGGTAATTCATCCCTGCAAAAAGACCCCGGACTGAAGCTGATGTTCTATAACCTTGAGAACCTGTTTGATACACTTGACAGTAAGCTTGATGACGATGAGTTTCTTCCTTCAGCTGCCAGAAGGTGGAATACATATAAGTATTACCGTAAACTAAATAATATATTTAAGGTAGTGGCATTATGCAATGAGGATATGGTGACTCCTGATCTCATTGGCCTCTGTGAAGTTGAGAATAAGGCAGTTTTGGAGGACCTTTGCCGGCGTACATACCTTTATCGTGATAATTACGGTTACCTTATATCAGAAGGAAAAGATCAGAGAGGCATATCTACAGCCCTTCTTTATAAAAAAGACAGGTTGGGATTGATTTCAACTGAATCTTGGAGTCCATTGCGGGGGGACGGGACATATATGTTTACCCGGGCTGTGCTTTACAGCTCTTTTCATTATGCCGGTGATACACTTCATATTATGGTTTGCCACTGGCCCTCAAGAAGGGGAGGGGCTATAGCATCAGAATACAAACGGAAAGCACTTGCATCATTTATTAAGCGAAAGGTTGATAGTATTGGTATTGACAAAAAACTTATTATTATGGGCGACCTGAATGATGAACCTTATTCTGAATCAGTGAATAAGGTGCTGGCGGCTGTATCTGAAGAAGACAGCACTAAGGGTCTGCAACTGGTTAATGTAAGCAGCACAGGTAAAGACAGTAAAGGAAGCTATAAATACCAGGGCACCTGGTATCTTTTTGACCAGTTTATATTATCATCTTCATTGTTTGATGCCCCGCGGGGTCTGTATTATAGAAATAACAGCTTCAGAATTGTTAATGATGATGCTTTATCAACGGAGGATACATCTTATAAAGGAGTACGGCCATACAGCACATGGTGGGGATATTCTTATTCGGGCGGATTCAGTGATCATTATCCAGTTACCATAAAGCTGGGAAGGCGTCATTAGCTGCCTTCAGCAGGATAGATACCTTTCTCTGCAGCTTTTTGTTTCAGGTATTCCCGGGCAGCTTCATAATCGTTGGGTATAATGCCATCCAGGATGGCCTCCTTCACACTGTTTTTAAGTTCACCTACTATCCTGTCCGGTTTTAGCTTGAACATACTTATTATTTCGTTTCCGTCTACCGGAGGCTGAAAATTTCTTACATGGTCTTTTTGCTCTATCTCAACAAGCTTTTCCCTGACGAGACTGAAATTATCAAGGTACTGTTTCACCTTCTTCTCGTTCTTTGAAGTGATATCAGCTTCGCATAAGAGCATCAAATCATCTATATCATCGCCAGCTTCAAAGAGTAATCTTCTGACTGCTGAGTCTGTAACAATCTCCTGCGACAGGGTAATGGGACGCAGGTGAAGGGCTACAAGCTTCTGCACATATTTCATGCTGTCGCCAAGGTTAAGTTTTAACCTTTTAAAAATGCGGGGTACCATTTTTGAGCCAACAAATTCGTGGCCGTGAAAAGTCCATCCGACACCTTTCACATATTTCTTTGTAAGGGGCTTGGCTATATCATGTAACAGAGCAGCCCATCGCAGCCATAACGAATCAGACTTAATGCATATATTGTCAAGAACCTGCAATGTATGTTCAAAATTATCCTTATGGCCATGCCTGTCTTTTATGTCAACACCTTTCAGCTTATGCAGCTCGGGTAGTATTTTCTCTAAGAGCCCGCTATCATGCAGCAGGTGGAATCCCCCTGATGGCCTTTTGCTCATTAATATCTTGTTTATCTCAACCGTAATTCTTTCATATGAAACAATGGATATACGGTCGCAGTTATTCTTAATGGATTCAAAGGTCATGGGCTCAATGGAGAAATCAAGCTGACTGGCAAAACGTATTGCCCTTAACATTCTCAGGGGGTCATCCGAAAATGTTTTATCCGGCTGAAGGGGTGTCCGGATAATTTTCTTTTCGATATCATCAATACCCTTAAAGGGATCAATTAATTGTCCGTAACTGTTTTTATTCAAGCTGATAGCCAATGCGTTAATGGTGAAATCCCGCCTGTTCTGGTCATCTTCCAGACTCCCGTCTTCAACGATGGGTTTACGGGAGTCCCTGTTATACGATTCTTTTCTGGCCCCTACAAATTCTATAATATGATCTTTTGTTCTGAACATGGCTGTACCGAAATTCTTGTAATACTGAACCTTTATCCCTGCTGAAATGTTGGCAGCCACCTTTTTAGCCAGATCAATGCCGCTGCCGCATACCACTATATCAATATCCTTTTCTTTATTATTACGGGATAATATGCAATCACGTACATAGCCTCCGATGACATAAGCTTTAACACCGGATTCATACGCTGAGTCTGTGAAATTACCTTAAAAATCCTGTCAGATATACATGTATTCATATATAGATATGACGATTTGTTACTGTTACATGACAAAATTACAATATAATGCTGAAAAAGTGATTATAATAATGCTAATTGAACAATGGTATAGTGTTTGCCGTTATTAATAGAAAATAAGTAAAAAATATACATTATGGTAGAGCATTTAACAAAAGAGACATTTTTAACAAAGGTATTTGATTTCGAAAACAACAAAGACTGGAAATACGAAGGAGACAAGCCCTGTATGATAGACTTTTATGCCGACTGGTGTCAGCCCTGTAAGATAGTTGCGCCAATTCTTGAAGAGTTATCGGAAGAATACAGTGATTCACTTGATATATATAAAATAGACACTGAATCGGAGCAGGAACTGGCAGGAATATTCGGAATTAAGAGTATCCCTTCTTTGCTTTTTGTCCCGAAGGACGGTCAGCCTCAGATGGCTATGGGTGCTTTACCCAAGGATACATTTGAGAAGGCAATAAAAGATGTTCTTGGTGTGGAAAAGAAAGCATCAAATATTAAATAAAAGTTAAATATCCAAATTTTCTGGATATTTAATGTAACAATTAATATCTTTGAAACGTTAAACAAACAGAAGGTAACACCAAACAACAACAGTAGTTTGTTTCTGGGATTTAGGTTTAGGGACATTAGGGAAAATCAGGGCATCAGGTCCTGATTTTTTTTATTCCATTTCTTCAATGATTTTATCGATTTCCTCCTCGGTATCCCTGAGCTTTGACTGGCAAAGTCTTAAGAGTTCCGAAGCCCGTTTAACTTTTCCGGACAGTTCGTCAACATCGAGTTCGCCTGATTCTATCTGTTCGAGTATCTGTTCCAGTTCTTCTACAGCTTTATTGAAGCTAGGTTTATTTTCTGTCATTGTCCTTAATATGAATAAAAAATGTAGTTCCTGAATTTTCTTTACTTTCAAGGCTTAAAATGCTGTTATTCCTTTCAGCCAGATAGCTGGCAATCAGCAATCCAAGTCCCGTTTTATTACTATTCTGTTCAGCAGTTTCTTCGTTTAACCTGCTAACATCAAATAGTTTGTTCTGCAGATCGCCTGGTATCCCCTTTCCGAAGTCAGTAAGCGACAGCAGGCATCCATTTTCTGCTTTTACTGCTCTGAAAATAATGTCTGTTCCTGCAGGTGAATGTTCAATGCTGTTCTCCGCAAGGATATTAATGATTGTTTTCAGGGCATGCCTGTCATACGACAGATTTATGCCGGGGTCTATATCAAAGCGTATTTTAATATCTTTCCTGAGCGTGGAACCGAGCAGTGAAGGCAGCATTTCATGCATGAAATCATTAATGTTTATCGTTACGGGCTTAACATAGTATTTACTTCTCTGTAATTTTGACCATAACAGTATCCTTTCAAGTCTCTTTTCAATGTCTGCAGCCGTATTATACAGGCCTTCCATCATTTTTTTAAGCCTCAGGTCTTTATTATGACTATCCAGATAGCTGCTTATCTCTGACAGTCGCTCTGAAATTTCTTCAAATGGCTTGCTCAGTTTTAATGATACCATAGAAAAAAAGACATTCTTGTTTTCCCTGGTCTTAAGTATTTTCTCTTTATACCTGGTAGAGCTTTCGTAGGCCTCCTGTAGTTTGGTTTTTCTTATTTCCAGTTTCTTATTGGTTTTCCTTATGCCGGCAGTATGATATATAAGGAAGGCAAGTGTAAGCAGTATGGCTGCCAGTGCTATATATATAATCAGGGATATTGTTTTCTCTAATTTTATTCTTTGCAGGATAAGTTCGTTTTGTTCCTGGGACCATTCTATCTCTTCCTCTGAGGCCCTTATGTTAAGCCTTACATTATAGCTCGATGCAAGTTCCCCTATCTCTATATCTCTCAGCTCATTAATAAGCTTATGATGTTTCAGGCTGTAATTGATGGCTTCAGTTTCATTACCCTTTTTTTTGAACAGCTCTGCCAGTTCAATATATGTATTTTCTGAATCAACAACTTCCTTATCGAGTATGAGTTTGAAATCAGTGTTATCAATATACTGTTTAGCCGTTTCCGGGTCTTCTTTGCGCAGAAATACTTTGCCCAGCCTGAGATTGATCATGCTTGCATATTCCGGATATTCAAGTATGTCATTTTCGGCTGCCATTGAGTCTATCCATCGTGTGACTTCAGGGTGTCCGCTTATATAATCATTATCGAAAAGGTAAGCGTAGTTTTCCAGTTTTCTGGGGTAGCCTAAGGTATCACTGTAAAAATCCAGTCCTTCCAGCAGGCATTGCCTGCTTTTTTGGTGATTTCCGTAAGACAGGTATACTTCACCCAGTGTGGTAAGCTCATCTCCTGTTCTCCTGTCACTCAGAGATTGTTTTCGTAATTCTATGGATTTATTATAGTATTCAATGCATTCCGATGTATCATTATTATTGAAGTGTACAAGCCCGAGGTTATGCAGTATTGATGCTTTTCCACCGGTCATTCCGAGACTGTCATACAAAGCAAGGGCTCTGATATAATATTTTCCTGCATCGTCAAATAAGCCGGATGAGCCATAAAGGTTGCCATAAATATGCCATGTTTCTGCAATAGCTTCCATATTATTGCCCTGTCTGGCTAATTCCATCCTTTTATCTGCATATGTCAGTCCCGTTTTAAGGGATCTGTTCAGTTCATTCAGGGCATGCTCCTCAAGTCTTGTAAGAGCAACAGAATCAGGCAGGGAAGATAAGCTGTTGATCACACTGTCACTAATGCTTATCTGGGCATTGCCATCAAGGCCGAGCAGTATAATTATTATAATAATCAATAAATTCTTTTTACCCATCAGCCCGTGGTATTTTCAGAATTATTGTTGTCCCTTTTTCCCTGCTGTTATCAATTTCAAGTTTTCCCATTATTCATTTCCAGCAGATCAATGCATATTGAAAGGCCCAGACCGCTTCCTTTTTCCTTTACCGTCCCTGGTTCCGATATCAGGTAACTGCCATTAAGAATGCTTGATTTAATTTCTTCACTAATGCCTGTGCCGTCATCTTCAATCATTATATTTATTGTTTCAGTACCGTTATTTGCCCTGATCCGTATCTCACCTCCGGTATGACTGAATTTTATTGCATTATTTAAAACATTGCGCAGAACAGATTGAATTACATCATTATTGATATTAGCCTTTATCCTTTTATCTATGGTTGTTATAATATTTATTTTTTTCTTTTCAGCCAGGGGTTTATAAAGAGTAACCACCTTTTCCACAGAATCTTTAATAATGTTTTCTGATATCTCAAGTTTGTCAACACCTTTTTGTATTGTAGCTATGCTCTGCAGGTTTATCAATATCTGGTTAAGCTGGAATGCTGTTTCACCAAGCATATTATTGTATTCTGTAATATTATCTTTTTCAAGATTCTCGAAGTCATCGACCATAAGACGGCTGAATCCCAGGATGGCCTGGAATGGATTTATCAGATCATGGGCAAAAACAGATATCATTGTATCCAGTAGCCTGTTTTCTTTTTCAAGTTCTTTATTTGATTTTTGCAATTCGCGGTTAACAAGCGCAAATTTTTTGGTTTCATTATTGAATTCCTCCCTGTACCGGCTTCTTATCTTTCTTATTTGGAGCAGTATAATAAATAAAACAACCGAGGCTAAGAGAAGTATAAAAAATGTTATCATCAATTTAAATGATGCTTTCTGTCTTTTACTGTTTAGTTGCATCTCCTGTTCGATACTTTCCTTTAGCCTCCGGTTCCTGTTAACTTCATATTCAACCATAAGGAGATTGATTATTTCTTCCCTGTTAATAATATTATCGCTTGCGTTTATTTCTCTCAGGATATTCTCATAATTCCATGCAGTTTTAAAATCACCTGTTTCTGCGTATGCCCGGCACAGATATTCGAATATGTTCCTGCTGGTCCGGCAGATTATAACTCTGGTCTATATTATTCTTCTCAGCTATTTCTATAACCTTATCGTATTCCTCATTTCTTACATGGTACTCCATTACAGCGGTATAGAAGTTTAGTTTGTCTACATCACTATACCTGTTTTCATCCATTGCAAGATAAGCCCTGTTAATCCAGCTTTCAGCCTCCTCGTTCATATTCAGTTTATTATATGCTTCTATTATTGAAGCCATAATGGAGACCGGGGATATCATGTTTAATCTTATATCCTCGTTCCTGAGCAGTTCTTTCAAAATATCCAGGGATGCTTCAGCATTACCTAGCATCAGCTCAACTTCGGCAAGGTTATAGCTGAAAAGAGCATAATAATCTAAATTTTCTCTTTCATTTATTTCAATGGCTCTCAGTAAATATTTCTTCGATGACTGATGATCCCCCACCAGGGAGAATATTATAGCAATATTATTCAGCATTGAATTGACTCCGGAATAAAATTCTTTATTGGAATATACTGAAAGGGCCTTCAGAAACTGTCTTAGGGCATTACTGTTATCGCCTTTGTAATAATAAATGACTCCTTTCTGCGCTTCAAGAAGTCCCGCATTCAGGGGATAATAATGCGGAGAAAGGCTGCTCATCTGGATATAAGTGTATTCCAGACTGTCACTATTGGCATTGGTAACATAATCTCTTGCCTCTGTATAAAGATCCTGGAATAGCTTGTTATTCAGGTTATCACTGTAATGATATTTATAACACTCAGGGAAAAATGCAGGCTGGCCGGAAATCCATCTGCCCGGAACAATCAATATCAGGATAATCAGAAATATTTTCCCCTTTCTCATTTATCAGGTTTCTTCAAATCGAAAACTTCACTGTCTATTCTTCCTTTGTTTAATATGGTTTCTATCCTGGAGCCGGCAGTTAATTCATCCCTTGATTTTACAGCTTTATCATTAAACAGTGTAATTGAATATCCACGTTTAAGTACACTGGAAGGACTAAGGTAGTTAATTGATCTGGATAAGTTGTCCAGAATTGAATGTTTTTGTTTTGTAAACCTGCTGCATCCGGGAATAATCCTATTGTTAAGATCATTTATATGCCTGTTCCTGTTAAGAATAAACTCCGATGATCTTTTCTTTATATTGGTTTTTATTGTTTCAAGGCCTGATCTGTTATCCGACAGGTAAGAGCGTGCATTACCTGAGAGTCTTAACCCCGAACGGTTAAGCTGGCTGTGCTTTTGTTTAAGTACTGATCTTACCAGTGGTGAGATAGCAATACTTATCCTGTTAATAGCCAGTCGCTTTGTTTTTACCAGTTCCCTGCTCAGGCTTATTATTGACTCCCTCATGGCTGATAAGTATTCTTCCGTTTTGAGGCTATGGTTTATTATATAATCGGCTACCGCTGTTGGTGTCTTAAATGACCGGTGTGCAACTATATCAGTGACAGAAAGATCTTTCTCATGACCTATTCCTGTGAGCACCGGTATGGGCATCTGGGTTATCAGGTAGGCAATATTGTAATTGTCAAACCAGCTCAGGTCTGACTGTGATCCGCCTCCCCTTACAATAACAACTATATCAAAATCGGAGATTCTCTCAAAAATTTTATTAATTGCCTTAATTACCGATGCTTCTGTTTCCTTGCCCTGCATTACGGCACTGAATAGTTTTGTCTTATAGCTATAGCCATGTTCATTCCTTAGTAGCTCATCAATGAAATCTTCGTAGCCTGCTGCCTGCTCCGAGGATATTACAGCAATACTGGCGGGAAGAAGAGGCATAAACAGTTCCCTGTTAAGATCAATCACCCCTTCTGATTCAAGCCTTTTAATGATCTGTTTTCGTTTAACGGCGATTTCTCCTACCGTATAGGCAGGATCGATATCATTTATTACCAGGCTCAGACCATAAATCTCATGATAATCAATCTTAACCCTTAGCATCACTTTAATATCCTCTGATAATGGCTGGCCTGCAATATTTTCAAAGTAGGGTAGCAGAAGCCTTGCTTTAGCCGACCATATTATAGCCCTTGCCCTTGATCTGATATCTTCCTGTTTGTTTTTTTCTACAAGTTCCAGATAGCAATGCCCGGAATGGTTTATTTTAAGCTCTGATATCTCAGCACTCACCCAGTAAAATGCCTGAAGCTTATCTTCCAGTGATTGTTTAATAAGCTTTTGAATTTCACTCAGGGAATACCTGTCATTATTTTCATCACCAGGCTTGCTCATCAAAGCATTTTATATAAATAATCTCCGCTCATTATGCTATACGAAAAGTTATCTTATTATTCCTGTTATTTCCGGATCACTGATTTTGCCTCCTTCTTTTTCAAGTCTGTCAAGATACTCCGTTTCCTCTCTGATTAGCTCGGACCTGTTCTCCGGTATGCCATTATTATATTTAATCTCCTTTCTCAGGCTTCCATCATTATTATAAATATACCATAGGCCTGTTCTTGTGTCCATATCATATTTTCCAATGATCTCTTTTTGCCCGTTTGGGTGCCACGACAGGAATTCTCCTTCCAGTTTGCCATTATCATAATATGCCTTCAGACATAAAGTACCATCATTAAAATATTGTTTCCAGTTCCCTGACTTAATGCCGCTTTCATAGTCCAGTTCTTCAGCAACCTGCCCGTTCCAGTGATATTTTATGCATACTCCGTCAATAAGGTTATTGATGTAATTGCTTTTCATCAATAAATGGTCTTCGATGTAGTCTGAGAAATAATGCCATTCACCTGTTTTTTTTTGTTTATAATAAACACCCCTGGCTGCTATATATCCGTTGGGATGGTATATGCGTGCCCGGACAGAGTCGGTTCCTGTTATATAGTTCAGCAGGGATGACAGGTTGCCATCCTCATCATAACGTTTAAATTCGCCTGTGGGCTTACCATCTTTGAACCATGCTTCGTACATAATCTGTCCATCCGGATATCTTTTTATCCAGTGACCCTGTTTTAATCCTTTATCACCGGTCTGGTTAATGTTTTCCTGCGGATGCACATTATTAAATGGCATTAGCAGAACCAGCAGCGTTAAAATATATTTCAGCTTAGAACTCATGGTAATTGCTTTATTGGGTAAAAATAAAAAACACCCTGAAAAAATCAGAGTGTTTTCTATATATATTATGATGTATTATTACTTCACTTCTTCGAAATCAACATCAGTAACTTCGTCATCATCGCCTTTATCGCTATCGGCTCCTGACTGTGCTCCTTCCTGTCCGGGGCCTGGCTGTTCTTGCTGAGCGCCCTCCTGTGCAGATTTGTACATATCCTCTGAGGCAGCCTGCCACTGAGTATTAAGCTCATTCAGAGCTTTATCGATAGCTTCCACATCCTGGTTTTTATGGGCCTCTTTGAGGTCAGCCAGAGCCTTCTCTATAGGTGCTTTTTTATCTGCCGGCAGCTTATCACCATATTCCTTAAGCTGTTTTTCAGTCTGGAAGATCATACTGTCGGCGGAATTGATCTTGTCAACTTTTTCTTTGGCTTTCCTGTCTTCCTCCTCGTTGGCTTTTGCTTCATCACGCATCTTGTTGATCTCTTCCTCGCTGAGACCGGATGATGCCTCAATCCTGATGCTTTGCTCTTTGCCAGTACCCTTGTCTTTGGCGGACACGTTAAGTATACCGTTAGCGTCGATATCGAAGGTCACTTCTATCTGGGGCACACCTCTTGGGGCAGGCGGAAGGCCATCCAGATGGAACCGTCCAATTGTCTTATTACCGGCAGCCATAGGCCTCTCACCCTGGAGTACATGTATCTCAACCGAGGGCTGATTGTCGGCCGCTGTGGTAAATGTTTCATTCTTCTTTGTGGGTATGGTTGTATTTGCCTCTATCAGCTTGGTCATAACTCCACCCATTGTTTCAATACCGAGTGACAGGGGTGTTATATCAAGCAGTAATACGTCTTTAACTTCACCGGTGAGAACACCACCCTGTATAGCTGCTCCAATGGCCACTACCTCATCGGGATTAACACCTTTTGAAGGAGCCCTGCCAAAGAATTTTTGTACTACTTCCTGTATTGCGGGTATACGTGTTGATCCACCGACCAGCAGTACTTCATTAATATCAGAAGCCTTCAGTCCTGCATCCTTAAGTGCAACCTTACAGGGTTCTATAACGGCCTGAATAAGTGAGTCTGTCAGTTTCTCGAAATGAGCCCTGGTCAGGGTCTTGACAAGGTGCTTGGGTATACCATCAACAGGCATAATATAGGGCAAATTGATTTCGGTACTTGTAGAACTTGACAGTTCTATTTTTGCTTTCTCCGCTGCTTCTTTCAACCGCTGAAGAGCCATAGGATCCTTTTTAAGGTCTATCCCTTCATCTTTTTTGAATTCCTCAGACAGCCAGTTGATAATCAGCTCATCAAAGTCATCACCACCCAGATGAGTATCCCCATTTGTTGATTTAACTTCAAATACTCCATCTCCAAGTTCGAGTATCGATATATCAAAGGTGCCACCGCCAAGGTCAAAAACAGCCACCTTCATGTCTTCACTTTTCTTATCCAGTCCGTAAGCAAGAGATGCTGCCGTTGGTTCGTTGATTATCCGTTTGACGGTTAAACCAGATATTTCTCCCGCTTCTTTTGTTGCCTGGCGCTGAGAGTCATTGAAGTAGGCAGGCACAGTGATTACTGCATCTGTTACTTCCTGTCCCAGATAATCCTCGGCTGTTTTCTTCATCTTCTGGAGTATCATGGCTGAGATTTCCTGGGGTGAGTACTTACGGTCATCAATTTGAACCCTGGGTGTATTATTATCTCCTTTAACCACTTTATAAGGCATGCGTGAGATTTCCTTACTTACATTACCGAAGGATTCACCCATAAACCTTTTTATTGAATAAACAGTTTTGTCTGCGTTCGTAATAGCCTGTCGCTTGGCCGGATCGCCTATTTTGCGCTCACCGTTTTCAAGAAAAGCCACAATAGAAGGGGTTGTCCTTTTTCCCTCGCTATTAGGTATTACTACAGGCTCATTGCCTTCCATTACTGACACGCATGAATTTGTTGTTCCTAGGTCTATACCAATAATTTTTCCCATTTTATAATGTGTTTTTTTGTTTTCTTATTACTGCCTTCTGAGGAGCAATGATTATGCCATGGGGGTTTTCATCGATATTTATGCAAATATGACATTTTAATCCATATCTGATTGTCTGAAACAAATGTCATAATGACAAAAAGGCAGTAAATGCATTAATATAATAATACAATCTCTTTATATTAAACAAATTTGTAGTTTTACCTTGTGTAATTATAATATTAAGGAATATGTCCATTCATAATACGGTTAAAAGGGTTACAACCCATGTTCTTTCTGAGATGAAACTCAAAGGGGAAAAAATAGCCATGCTGACAGCCTATGATTATTCAATGGCTTCAATAATTGATCAGGCCGGTATTGATGTTATACTTGTCGGGGATTCTGCATCCAATGTGATGGCCGGTTTTGAAACCACCTTGCCTATTACTCTTGACAATATGATCTACCATGCTTCTTCAGTTGTCCGCGGTGCCGGCAGGTCGCTGGTAGTGGTAGATATGCCTTTCGGAACATATCAGGGTAATTCCAGGGAAGCACTGTCATCAGCTATACGAATAATGAAAGAAACAGGTGCACATGCTGTGAAGCTGGAAGGGGGAAGTGAGATAGCAGAATCAGTTGAGAGGATATTATCTGCAGGCATTCCTGTTATGGGTCACCTGGGCTTAACCCCACAGTCCATACATAAATTTGGCACCTATGTGGTCAGGGCAAAGGAAGAAGAAGAAGCTAAACGATTGCGGGAGGATGCATTATTACTTGAAGAGAAGGGTGTGTTTGCCATTGTACTGGAGAAGATACCGGCAACACTGGCAGGTGAGGTGGCCGCCTCATTGACCGTTCCTGCCATTGGTATTGGCGCCGGTAATAAGGTGGATGGTCAGGTCCTTGTTATTCACGATATGCTTGGTATAAACCAGGAATTTTCGCCCAGATTCCTAAGAAGATATCATAACCTGTACCAGGAAATGCACGGGGCTGTACAAAACTATATTAAAGATGTAAGATCACAGGACTTTCCCAATGAGAAAGAACAGTATTGATATGCCAGTGATGAAAATACTTTATGAAGACAACCATATAATAGCTGTTAATAAGAGGGCAGGAGAGCTTGTACAGGGCGATAATACAGGTGATGAAGCGCTTTCTGAAAAGGTGAAGAAATATCTTGCCGATAAGTATAAAAAGCCGGGTGATGTCTTCCTGGGAGTGGTGCACCGGCTTGACAGGCCTGTCAGCGGTGTGATATTGTTTGCACGTACCTCCAAGGCTCTAGCCAGGCTCAACAGGATGTTTCAGGATAAGGAGGTTTCAAAGAAATACCTGGCTGTTATCCGCAACCGTCCGCCTGCAGAGGAGGGACGATTGACAGGCTACCTGAAAAAAAATGAGAAACAGAATAAATCATATTCATATGATAAACAGGTAAAAGCCAGTAAGGAAGCAAGTCTGTCATACCGGATGATCGGAAGAAGCGACAGGTATTATTTACTGGAGATAGACCTGCATACCGGGCGACATCATCAGATAAGATGCCAGCTGGCCGATGTTGGCTGTCCGCTTAAAGGAGATCTTAAATACGGCTTTCCCAGGTCCAATAATGATGGGGGTATATCATTGCATGCCTGGAAGATAGGCTTTGTTCATCCTGTAAAAAAAGAAAGGCTGGAACTGACAGCAGATATTCCGGACAGTGATATATGGCCGAAAATAAAACCTTTATTATAAAAAATGGCTGCTTTGTAATAAAACAGCCATTTAGTTGAAACTGAAAATATCAGAGATCAGGATGTCATAATCAATAGCATTATTTTTGCTGCCTGATAATTCCCGTATAATATTGCATTAGTACTCTTCGAAATCATCATTCGCTGCTCTTTGTTATTAAATAATGCTTCAGCAAATGTATAATAATATTAAGCTGAGTTAGTTAAGCTGGGGTTAAATCTGGTTAAGGAAAAGTTAAAATTTTAATTGTATCATATTATAATTATATTTTTGTGATATGAGAAGATGGAAGTTTATAGGGCTTATATCATTGATGCTTGTATCATTATCTGGTATTATCGGAGTGCAGCTTATATGGATAAATAATGCTGTCAGTGTTCGTAATGATTTATTCAGTCGCTCCGTATTCAACAGCCTGAAAAGTACAGCAGGCAAAATTGAATCATCCAGGCAAATGGCCTTTTATGAGCGTATGATGGTTGCCGATTCTCTTTTTCAATCGCAGATAAACGAGATGCAGGCTGTTCCCTTGCAGAGAATGAGTCCGGATAGTGGGAATATAAGCCTGGGGCCCGGAATGAGAGGGATGGGAGAAAGTTTTTCCTTTCGGATGACCGGTGATGGCAATAATGTCAATGTGTTGGGCGATTACAGGCAATATATTATTGATGACAGTACTTATCGGAATCCACTGCGGAGCGGTGTAAATGACCTTGAAAATAATCCGGCTGATATCGATCAGGAGCATTTACGGCTGTGGCTCAGGAGGAAATCGAGGGATTTGCAACATATGGCTGACAGAATGATATCTGAACTTTACGACTGGGAGTTTAACTCCAGGGCCAATCGTGACGAAGTATTGTCGGTTCTTTATGATGAGCTTGCAAATTCAGGGATTAACACTTCGTTTGAGTTTGCGGTCATTGAGGGCAATAATATAATTGACGGGGTATATGAACCTTCCTCGGAGGCACAGTTGATGAGCAGTAAGTATACGGTTAATATGTTCAATGATAGGCTTATACCTCGTAATACCAGGCTTTCGGTCATTTTTCCCGATCGTAAAAATTATATTCTTTCATCTATGTCTTTGCTGCTGGGTGGTTCCATGCTATTCAGTTTAATCATATTATTAACCTTTGCCCTTAGTATATTCTTTATTTTACGTCAGAAGCGAACATCGCAAATGAAATCCGATTTTATTAATAACATGACTCATGAGTTTAAAACGCCAATAGCTACTATATCTCTTGCAGCCGACACAATAAGCAATCAAAGGGTAATAAATGATGAAAACAGGGTGAAGCATTTTATCAGTATGATAAAAAAAGAGAATGCCAGGATGAACAAGCAGGTTGAAAATATCCTTCAGTTATCCTCACTTGACAAGAGTGAGCTGGAATTCAACTTCTCTGAGACCGATATGCATACAATAATAAAAAGGGCTATTGATACAATTGAAATACAGGTTGAAGGTCGTAACGGTAATATATTTTATTATCCGGGATCGGATGAGCCTGTTGTTTTTGGCGACAGGGAACACCTGGTAAACCTGATCCATAACCTCCTCGATAATGCAAATAAGTACAGTGTTAATGAGCCTGAAATAACAATTACTACAGGCAACAGCGATGGATATTTTGTACTGTCAGTATCAGATAAGGGTATAGGAATGACTAAAGCTGTACAGTCGAAAATATTTGACAGGTTCTACAGGCAGTCAAGCGGAAATGTTCATAATGTAAAGGGCTTTGGACTGGGATTGAGTTATGTAAAAGCCATTGTAGATGCTCATAAAGGTGATATAAAAGTATTAAGTGAATCTGGAAAAGGCACAACATTTGAAGTGTTTTTGCCACAAGATGATAAACTGCTATGAATGATATATCAAAAATCCTGCTTGTAGAAGATGATCTGAGCTTTGGATCGGTTCTTAAGTCCTACCTCGAGATTAATGATTTCAGTGTTGAATGGATTGATGACGGACAGTATGCTGTTGAAGCCTTCAAAAAATCACCCTACCATCTATGTATACTGGATGTAATGCTGCCCAATGTAGATGGCTTTACCATTGCTTCTGAAATACGTGCCATAAACAAGACCATTCCTCTTATCTTCCTTACGGCAAAAAAGCTCAAGAATGATGTACTCCATGGTTATGGTCTGGGTGCCGATGATTATATCACCAAACCTTTTGATACTGATATATTGCTGGCAAAGATAAGAGCTATCATCAGCAGGAGGGAGGGGGCTAAAAATAAAAGCGACAGGATAAAGATCGGGAAGTATAATTTTGACAGTAAGTTGAGAACACTTTCGCTGGGTAGTGATGAGAAAAAGCTGTCTCCAAAAGAAGCTCAGTTGCTTGAGATACTGGCGGAGTCACCCAATTCCCTTGTAAGCCGTGAGACAGCTCTTAAAGCAATTTGGGGATCTGATGATTATTTTACGGCCCGGAGCATGGATGTGTACATTACAAAACTGAGGAAATACCTGTCAGGTGATGCAGGGATATCTATAAAGAATATACATGGAGCCGGTTTCCAGATGATTGTAGGGGATGATGATCAGTAAGATATGGCGGAGCTGCTGAAATGTAAGGGCAGTAGATTCTTTATTCCGTCGATAACCAGGGTACGTGATACTCCATGTAAAATTATCCTGATTTGTTTGCCGCTCCTGTCTTCCTCTTCTGATATTACCTGCCGGCACTTGCCACAGGGTGATACGGGTTCATCAGTCAGAATTTTCTTTTTGCGGGCGCATATTGCCAGGGAGGTAATAGCTGAACCGGGATAATTAGATCCTGCACAGGCAATGGCTGAGTGCTCGGCGCATATACCTGCCGGAAAAGCCGCATTTTCCCTGTTATTACCGGTGATGATCTCCCCGGTGTCAAGCATTACTGCTGCTCCGACAGAGAAACCGGAGTATGGTGAATATGCATTCAGTGATGACTTACTTGCTGCTTCTATTAAAATCTGCTCCTGAGCGGATAATTCTTCTTTACTTTTGTACTCATTATATATGAGTTCAACTATTCTTTTTTTAACCATAACTTATATGAATATAGCGCAAAATACTAAAAAAAATATTAGCTAAGCGGCGAAGCATTGTTTGAGAAGTGTGATTTCTTGAAAACTATATACTAATAGTTAACTTCTTCCCGTTTCCGGGAAGGAAAGATGTATATGCTTTGCTATTTTTGGAACAAATTAGCCTGTATGCGAATAAGTATATTTATATTAATATTGACGCTTCTGTTATCTTCATGCCATTCATCAAGAAGGGCAAGTACCGTTGCTGTGCCCGAGCACAAGGAGGCTAACCTGCGGAATTATGTAAATATGTATTCAGGGCTTGCAATGAGCGAAATGCGTAGGACAGGTGTTCCTGCAAGTATCACACTGGCCCAGGGAATAATTGAAAGTGATTACGGAAGAAGCAGGCTGGCGCGCGAAGCCAATAATCATTTTGGCATAAAATGTCATAATGGGTGGAAGGGAAGAAAGATATATCATGATGATGATAGGCGCAATGAGTGCTTCAGGAGCTATAAGCAGGTCAGTGAATCCTACTATGATCATTCAGATTTCCTGAGGCAGGGATCCAGATACAGCTTTCTCTTTGATCTGAAGCCTGATGATTATAAAGGCTGGGCCCGGGGATTAAAAAGTGCAGGTTATGCTACAAATCCCAGGTATGCAAGGATGCTTATTGATATGATAAGTGAAAATAATCTGCATATTTATGATCAGATAGCCTTAAGCAATAGGGATTTAGATAATGTTAAAGGGGTCGCTGAAATGGATATCTCAGTTGATGACGAAGATATTAAGAAACTGAAGGAAGGGAATATAAATTCTGATGAGGAGTTTATTATTGAAAAGAAGAGCAGGGTAAAGACAAGGAACAGGATTAAATATATAAGGGTAAGGGAGAATGATACTTTTGAGAGTCTTATTGAGGAGTTCGATCTTTTAAGATGGGAGCTGTACAGGTATAATGATCTGGATGAGGGGGATGAACTATATGAAGGACAAATATTATACCTGCAGCCCAAAAGAAAAAAGGCAGCTGCAGGTAATGATTTTCATATTCTTAAAGAAGGCGAAACCATGTATGATGTTTCCCAGCTATATGGTATCAGGTTAAAAGCTTTGTACAGTAATAACAGGATGGAGCCCGGCTATGAACCACCTGCAGGTACTGAGCTATGGTTGCGAAAACTCAAACCGGAAGGTCTTTGATTATGTTTGACTGTTTAATATTGAAACCTCTCAGGAACTGGGGTACAGGCATCTTTTTTTTGCCTTCTATCTGTATCTCCTCTATTATTAGAGGCTTTCCGGAAGTGCCCACCATCAGGTAATCTTTTCCATTGCTTAAAATCTCACCCGGATTCAGACCTGATTCCCTGGCTGCACATTTACACCGGCCTATCTTTATTATATAATCCCTGTTATCTTTCCTTAGTATTGTTCGTGCCCCCGGATATGGATACAGACCCCGGATAAAGTTATACACTTCACGATCAGTTTGTTCCCAGTTAATATAGCAATCATTACTGTATATCCTGGGGGCTTTATTTAATTTCTCATCGTTTTTGACGAGGCTGCGCTGGTCAATTAGCTTTACATTACCCGTAGTAAGTGCCTTTACGGTTTTTACTACCAGTTTGGCTCCTTCCCTCATAAGTTTATCATGCAGGTTGCCGGCACTGTCTTCTGCTGCTATCCTGACCTTTTTTCTAAAGATGATATTGCCTGTATCTATGTTGTCATCGATCATAAAAGTTGTCAGACCTGTTACTTTTTCACCGTTTATGATGGCATGGTTTATTGGTGCTGCGCCCCTGTATTGGGGTAAAAGGGATGCATGCAGGTTAAATGTTCCTTTACCTGGTATTCTCCATATCTCTTCAGGTAATTTGCGGAAAGCAACAACAACAATTATATCCGGACTGAGCTCAGTTATAGTTTCAACAAAAGTCTGGTCACTGAGATTATCAGGCTGTAACAGCTTAAGGTAATTATCTGCTGCATAAGTGGCTACTGCCGGTCGTTGTCTTTTTAATCCGCGTCCGGCAGGCCTGTCCGGGGCACTGACTACAGCCACAACATTATAATTATTCATCAGAAGAGCACCCAGGCTTGGCACGGCAAACTCGGGTGTTCCCATAAATATTATGCGCGGTGCAGTCATCAGCAAAAGGATGTTAATAAAACAAAACTAATAAAAATGACCTAAAAGCAATGTATACTAGCGGGCTAATTATGCTTATTACGGGGATATTTATAACAGCTGCTGTGATGCCCCATTTTGTCTACTTTCGTACGTAGATAGAATTCATTATGCGGATTTGGTTCTGTCGCCAGGGCTATTGTCTCAATTATTTTTATGCCATAACCTTCAAGTCCTGCTCTTTTAACCGGATTATTGGATACCAGTTTAACCTTGCCAAGTCCCAGTTCCCTCATAATATTCGCACCGATGCCATAATCGCGTTCATCTTCGCCGAAGCCCAGCTCAATATTTGCTTCTACGGTATCCATGCCTTCTTCCTGTAATTTATATGTGCGCATCTTATTAAACAATCCAATTCCCCTGCCTTCCTGGCTGAGGTATATAATTGCCCCCCTGCCTTCTTTTTCAACCATTTTCATGGCTTCATGCAGCTGCGGACCGCAATCACAGCGCAGTGATCCGAAGATATCACCGGTAAAACATGAGGAATGCACTCTTACCAGTACCGTATCATCTTTATTCCATTCCCCTTTAACAAGGGCAGCATGCTCGAGGTTATTGCTGTGTTGCCTGAAGGGTATAAAGTCAAAATCTCCGTATTCCGTGGGCAGATGAACCCTTACTCCCTTCTCCAGAATACTTTCTTTTTCAAGCCTGTATTTTATAAGGTCACGTATGGAGATGATCTTAATATCAAATTTTTCAGATATTTTAATAAGGTCGGGCAACCTGGCCATCGATCCGTCATCGTTCATGATCTCTACCAGTGTGCCACCAGGTCTCAGTCCGGCCAGACGGGTCAGGTCAACGGCAGCTTCAGTGTGTCCTGCACGCCTCAAAACGCCTTTGGATTTTGCCTTAAGAGGGAAAATATGTCCCGGGCGTCCAAGCTGTTCAGGTTTGGTGCGGGGATCAATAAGCGCGTTTATGGTGAGACATCTGTCAAATGCCGATATCCCGGTGCTGGTCTTACTGCTTAAAAGATCCACGCTCACGGTGAAAGGAGTTTCATGAGAGGAGGTGTTTTTCCCAACCATTAACTCAAGCTCAAGCTCCTCACATCTTTCTTCCAGCAGTGGTACACATATAAGTCCCCTGCCGTGTATGGCCATGAAATTTACTATTTCAGGCGTTGTAAGTTCAGCGGCACATATGAAATCACCTTCGTTCTCTCTGTCTTCATCATCAACCACTATAAGCAATTTTCCGCTGCGGATATCTTCAATTGCTTCATCTATTGAGTGAAAGGGGCTTTGACTTGTTTTATCTTTTATCATTATGCTATGGTCCTGTTCCTGTAAAATGTACAGTGCAAAAGTATTATTTGTAAACTAATTTTACAGATAAAATTTCAAAAAGCTTATTGTATTAATAATGATTTATATCATGCGATCTGATTTTTCCCATTTTGTGTCGTAATTTCCTCTTATATATTGCCAGGCTCCTTTGAGGTTTGAAATGTTCATAAGGGTAAGGTAATAGGGGAGGAAGAGAGTTTTAAAGCTGATACTTGAGCTTCTGATAAAAGCGCCCAGTATTGCAAGAAGGAAGAATAATGCCTGAATGAATAGTATTGCAGAATACCAGTCATTGCCAATGCCGTTATTTACAATAATCAGCAAATTTATTACCGGTATGGCGAAGAACAGTGCCGGTACAATGGTCCAGCGGAGTACTTTATGCGAAAAATACTGGAATGAATAAAATCCGTATTTAAAGATATTCAGAAGATCAGGATGTCTGATGAATATTTGCATACCTCCTGATGCTATCCTCACCTTGCGTTTCTTTTCTTCCTTTGTATTCAATGATGGCTTCTCTAGTGCGAATGCACCCGGACAGTAACTAATCCTGTATCCCTGTTTTATAATCATCACAGAGATATAAAAGTCATCATTAATAATATCAGCGGGTATCTCCCTGAATAAATTACTGCGCAGTCCGAGTAGCTCGCCGGCACCGCCGATAGCCGTATTAAGATCAGACTCCAGCTTTTTGATAAAAGATTCATATCTCCAGTATATGCCTTCCCCGGCACATACAGCATTACCGGTAAGGGCCGGCATTATCCTTTTTTCTCCGGAGACACAGCCGGTTTTTGAGTCAGAGAATTCAGCCACTATATGGTTCAGGGACTCTGTATTTAGTATTGTATTGGCATCGGTAAGTATAGCCAGGTCTGTTGAGACCTCTTTCATGGCTTTATTAACAGCCTGGCTCTTGCCCAGCCTTTGGGTTTGGTGTAAGACTTTATGGTTTGTTTTTTCTTTAAGGTATTCATAGCTGCCATCATCAGAGCCGTCGGTAAGCCATATCACATCAATTTTATTAGCAGGATATTCCAGGGAATTGATGTTTTTAATTTTTCTGTCTATGACATTCATCTCATTATAAGCCGGTATTATAAGGCTTATATCCGGTAACTCCTCTCCGGTTTCCGGTATTGCAGTTTTTTTTCTACGAGGCCTTATGAAGAGATTTGCTATAAATAATACCAGGGTATATCCTAAATAAGTATAAGCAATTATTGCCAGCAGTACCCAGAATGTTATTTTCAGAATCATTTAATGTGTTTTGAATAAAAATCCAACAGCCCTTTGCCCAGCTCATCATTATTATAGTTATTCTCTATGAATTTCCTTGAGTTAACCGACAGCTTAGTGTATAAGGTTCTATCTTCAATCAATCGTACGATGCACTCCGCATAGTGACCGGCCGATGTGGCAATCAGTAATTCCCTGCCGTCTCTTGCATCTATCCCATCAATGCCTCTTAAAGTTGTAACTATGGGTATTCCCCTGGCCATTGCCTGGATTGCTCTTACCCTTATGCCACTACCCGAGAGCAGGGGTATTATCATTATTTCCCCTTTATCCATAAAGTCTTCTGCATTATTTACCTCTCCGTAATACCGGACACCCTTGCGTTTAAATTTTTTCACAAGCCATTCAGGGGCATTGCGGCCTGATATAAGAAGTGTCAGGTCCGGGCATGCCGCAAGTACTAAATCCCATACCTTGTTCAGAAACCATTGTATACCTTCCTGGTTGGGTCTCCAGTCGAGGCTGCCTATATAGCATATGGTGTTTTTATTGATTTTTGTATCTGCTCTCTCTTTAACTGTATGTGCATAAGGATATATATAATATGGTATATTTATTCCGGCGCTGAGAAAATGAGTATTATCCTTCCCCGTAAGGGGTATATGAAAATCACAAAGCCTGATAGCCTGTAATTCATGCTTTTTTAGTCTGCGTGATAATATTCCCATATAGTAGCTCCTGAAATAGTTTTTCTCATTTGCTGCAAGACGGCTCCATATCTCATGTTCAACATTATGCGAGCGTATTGCTATATGGGCATCCGAGTGTTGCCGGATTGTTTTTATATATCCACTCATATTAAGTCCTTCAAGCTGTACAATATCGTAGCGGACCTCTTTCAGCAGCTCTTTGAGTTTTTTTCTGAACACAGCAGAATTAAAACGGGTTATATTATATGGTAGCTTTGAAAAAAGGATGTTCAGTATCAGTGATGCTATGTTTATCCCTGTATTGATTCTTACAGGTATATTATTAATGTTTACACCATTTATCTTGTGTGGACAGACCGCAGTGTCATCATGCTTAGCCGTTACGGCATATATTATTGAAAGCCCGGCTTTTTGTCTGGCAAGAGCTTTTATTATTTCCATCACAGCCAGGGCTCCTCCGCTTGTTCCAGGCCAGGGTGGTTTATCACTGATGATCAGAATCTTCATCTGTACTGGATTTTACCATCCCGAGTTTTTTCAAAATGTTTTTAAAGAAGTGGGTATAGGTTTCTTTATTCATTATGGCCGCATCGGATGTAGCTTTATAGGTCAGGAATATCCCTACGCCCATCAGTATAACCGTTGACTCCCACATGCCCAGGGGTACAGGTGTAATGCCTTCCTTGGCCATTTTCTCACCGAACAGTGTAAGCATATACCAGATAACAAAGAATAAAACTGCTATCACCATTGGCATTCCAAGTCCGCCCTTCCGTATTATTGCTCCCAGCGGTGCTCCTATAAAAAAGAATATCAGGCAGGCAACAGCCAGGGTGATTTTTCTGTGCCACTCGGCCTTGAATTTCAGTATATGCTTATACTCACTATAGCTTATCTTGCTTTTATCAGTGAGAAACTGTAATCCGGATCGTGCCTGGGCGAGTGAGTGTGAGATGACTATCTGTTTCTGGGTTACACCCAGTGAGTCGTAAAGGCTGTCAACATCAAAGGCAATATATTCATTATCAGTTGTATCTTGTTTTTCATCCGTCCTCTTATAGTTTCTCCTTGCATAAACCCTTGATGTTTTGTATTCTTCTATATAATTATCCTGACGGGTATCCAGCCTTTTTCCAAGCGAGTCCGCAAAATACTGCAACTGTGACATGTTCTGCATGGTCTGATGAGATTTAAAAAGGCTTAGATCCGACCTTTCCAGGTCAAAACCACTGAGTTCAATTATCAGTGTCTGCTCACTGAACTTATCAGATCTGAATGGGTAACTTTTATTCAGGGCAGATCTGCCTTTTTCCATTATATCAGTATATGAGTGTCCATTATACAGGGTGAAGATAAGTCCGGACTCATCAGGAGTCATATTCATATATCCGGAATCAGCCATCACCAGGGTTTTGTTCCCATCAACATCCCTGTGGTCATAGATGATAATTTTTTCAAGCTTGTTGGTCTCCGGGTCTTTTTTTCCAATCTTAATACTGAATCCTTCTATTCCGTTATAGAAGGTGCCTGCCTGTATGTTCAGTTCCGGTCTTTTCATCTGTATGTCATACATCAGTGTCCTGGCTTTCCTGTTTGCATGGGGTACCACATTATTGGAAAAGAAAAAAGAACCGATACTAAGTAACAGTATAAATATGATCAGTGGACGCATCAGTCTCTGAAGTGATATGCCGGATGATTTGATTGCGGTGAGTTCAAAATTCTCGCCCATATTGCCAAAGGTCATCAGTGCCGCAAGCAGTATTGCAAGAGGCAATGCATGAGGCACGAATCCCAGGGCAAACTGGAAGATCAGTTCAGCCAGAACATCCATCTCCAGACCTTTGCCTGCGAGATCGTCGACATACATCCACAGGAATTGAAGTACAAATACAAAAAGTACAATAAAAAATGTAAGTATTTGTGGTCCAATGAATGATTTAAAAACCAGCCAGTCTAATTTCTTCATCATATTGCTAAGCTAGGGCTTCAAAGCTACAAAATAATATCTGTTTTCTAATTATCTGCTTGCAAGCAGGCTTGAGAAATGAATGGCATAAATTGTGCCGTATTATGGTAATCCGGATAAATATCCCTGTAAGTGGTCTTTGTAGATTGCCAGTACTTTCGCCTTATAAAATGGCTCACTGATTGTTTTATGACCCTATTGCCCGTTTAAGATCTGCAATCTGTGAATCCCATAAATAAATCGCATCTTCTTTTTCCTCTTCTTCAGCAAAATCGGTAATAAGGAGGGCTACATCACCAGTCAGTTCATCTATATCAAGCTTAAACTCAAAATATCTATCATCTTTATCGTCTGTATTTATCCATTGAAAGCGGACATGTTTATTTTCACGGAATTGTACAAGCTTTGCTCTTTGCTCCGTTCCATCCCAGATGAAAATATAATCCTCTCCATCAATATGTACATCATCTGCGAACCATTCGGCAAGACCCTCAGCGGTGCTTAATCTGTTAAACAAAACTTTAGGTGAGCTATTAAGCGTATATTCAAGTTCAAATTGTGATTTCATTAATTAGTTATTTGCGCATAAATATTTTGATCTTCTGCAATATAGAAAAAATAATATAAATAAAAAACCATATTGATATATTGAAAGGATGTATTATATTTGCAGCCGCAAATGCCGGTGTGCTGGCTTTAATATATGCGTACTGGCGTAATGGCGAGATAGCTCAGATGGTTAGAGCGCAGGATTCATAATCCTGAGGTCCCGGGTTCAATTCCCGGTCTCGCTACAGGGCATAAAGCTCCGGAGCAGCGCTCCGGAGCTTTTTTAATTTTATGCCGGATCAAGCTCGCTTGAAATCCGGAATAAAATTAAAAAACTCATAATTTGCGAAGCAAATATGAGCTTTATGCCCTGTAAAGCCTCCCCCTGCGAGGAATCACGAACCGACGGCAGGGAGGTTCGTAATTCCGGTGAAACAATATTAGTTATATATGCCCTGTAAAGCCTCCCCCTGCGAGGAATCACGAACCGACGGCAGGGAGGTTCGTAATTCCGGTGAAACAATATTAGTTATATATGCCCTGTAAAGCCTCCCCCTGCGAGGAATCACGAACCGACGGCAGGGAGGTTCGTAATTCCGGTGAAACAATATTAGTTATATATGCCCTGTAAAGCCTCCCCCTGCGAGGAATCACGAACCGACGGCAGGGAGGTTCGTAATTCCGGTGAAACAATATTAGTTATATATGCCCTGTAAAGCCTCCCCCTGCGAGGAATCACGAACCGACGGCAGGGAGGTTCGTAATTCCTGCGAAGCAAATATGAGCTTTATGGCCTGTCTCAGACAGTTCAGGCAGGTATTTTTTTATGTCATCGTCAATAGACAGCTTGCCTTAAAAGAGATATGCTTACATCCCTTTTCTTCTAAGAAAGGTGCCAGACAATGAATATTTTTAGAGAATATACAATTTACATGTCATGGACACAGAAGAGTACTGGCTTTTTAAAACACAGAAAAACAAGGTGTTATAAAGATGATGTATATAAAGTGTTGTATAAATAGACATGTGTAGTAGAAATACACAAAGTTTATAAAGGTAAGTAAAACAGACAGTTCACACCTCCCGCTAGAAAGGACTGTTGTATAATACAGCAGTAGCCTGCACTTTGTTGATTTTAATAAGACTCTGTAAAATACAGAAATACAGATACATACAGACTTTGGCATCATAATTGGTTATGTTGTTGCGGATGAAACAGAATCTTAAAATAATTATTTATGAAAAAGTTAGTCGTTTTAATCAGTTTGATGGCGTTTCTCTCAATACCTGAAATGAACAGTATGATTATGCCATCCGGATATGCAGCAGGAGATAAAGATACGCTGCGTGTCCTTGTCAGCCCTGAATTAAACGGGCTAGTCGAAAAGTGGGTGACAGAATACAGTCATGAAAATCCCGGTGTGCTTATCAATGTAGCTGATATACAAGAGGAAGGCAGTCACAACAGTCTCAATAAAAAAGGTGTGATGGGTATTGTAACGGAGGATTACCTGCGCTCAGTGCAGCGGGGATCACTCTGGAGCATGGTTATAGCACGGGATGTTATCGTGCCTGTAATAAGTGCTGACAATCCATTCAGCAAGGAAATTATGGAGAGTGGTATATCACCTTCACAGTTTGCAGGTGCTTATACCGAACCAGGTAAGCTTACCTGGGCTGATCTGTCGGATTCAGGTGACGGAACAACAGTTAACTGTTACTGTCTTGACGATGAGCCTGTCCGGTTCTGTCTTTCGGAATTCCTGGGAGCAGATAATCTCAGCGGTAAACCCACCCTCGTATCAGGCAACGATGAGCTTATTGAACGGATAGTAAATGACAAATACTCAATTGGGTTCTGCAGGTTGTCAGGGATTGTTGATTATAAAAACCACAGTATCAGGGAAGGCATTGAGATAGTACCGATTGATATAAACGGGAATGGGATACTGGAGAATAATGAAAATATTTATTGCTGCCTGAATGATTTTAACAGGGGCGTATGGATAGGCAAATATCCGGGATCACTGTGCAGGAATATACATCTGGTTTCATCCGGTGCCCCTGGTGATGAGAGCAGGATCGCCTTTATGCAGTGGGTGCTTTCGGGCGGACAGGATTATATTTCTGAGGCTGGCTATTCAGAGCTTGTTCCCGGTGAAAAACAGCCAAAGATACAGTCTTTAAATACAGAGGTAAGAGTAGTAGCTATAGGAAAAAAGCAGCAAGTGGTGAATACAGCAAGGATATTTTTCATAATTGCCACGCTTGTGGTTGCCAGCATACTGGTTTATATTATAAGCAAAATTGTGAATGCCGCAACAGCAAAAGAGCAGGAAGTAGATAATGGGGGAGATTTGAAGGCTTTTAACGAGAATTCCGTAACTATACCCCGTGGGGTGTTCTTTGACAGGAGTCATACCTGGGCCTTTATGGAAAAAGATGGAAATGTAAGAGTAGGAATTGATGACTTTCTGCAGCATGTTACCGGAAAAGTAACAAATATTAAAATGAAGCAGCCCGGTGTAAAAGTTAAAAAAGGAGAAATAATTGTCAGCCTGGTGCAGCACGGTAAGCAACTGGATATATATTCACCTGTTTCAGGTGTGATTGCAGAATACAACCATGGTCTTGTAACAGATTCATCACTATTGAATACCGCTCCCTTCTCTGAGGGGTGGGTTTATATTGTTGAGCCGGCCAACTGGTTAAAGGAAACACGTAAATTCTTTATGGCGGATAATTACAGGGAGTGGCTGAAGAGTGAGTTTTCAAGGCTTAAGGATTTTATTTCATCAGCAGTAAAAATCAATGATATTAACTATTCACAAATTGTACTGCAGGATGGTGGGGAGATAAGGGATAAGCTTCTTGAGAATTTCGGACCTGATGTATGGGAAGAATTTCAGAGGAGGTATATAGATACCGCTTCCGTTTGAAAATTCAGCAGTTGTGAATGATAAACAGATAAAAGTAAAATATTACATTAATCAAACCTAATATATGAAATTATGAGTATAAATCGACGTAACTTTCTGAAAGCACTCGGTATTACAGGTGTCTCACTGGGCGCCGGTAAAAAGCTGAATGCAGCAGCAGAAAAAAATAATGCTGATGATACAGAGTTTTACAGTGTTCTTTATGACTCTACCCTCTGTGCCGGTTGCCAGGGCTGCGAGTGGGAATGTGCACTTGAGAATGGCCTGCCTGACCCCGATCTTGAAGATATGCCTGAGGTGGGGCGGATTAGGAAAACCAATGAGAACAGGCGTACAGTTGTTAACATGTATTCCACATCCAAAGGTGAAGCTTTTGTGAAGACCCAGTGCATGCAATGCAACCAGCCTGCGTGTGCTTCAGCATGTTTAACCCAGTCAATGTATAAGACTAAAGAAGGCCCGGTTACATGGCGTGAGGATAAATGTATGGGCTGCCGTTATTGTATGATCTCATGCCCTTATGATATGCCAAAATTTGAGTACTTCAGTAAAAATCCGAAAATACTCAAATGTGATATGTGTCACCACAGGGTTATTGAAGGTAAACAGCCGGCATGCGTTGAGGGCTGTCCGGCAGGAGCTCTTACTTTTGGCACAAGGAGGGAGATGATCGCTGAAGCACGCAGGAGGATCAATGATAATCCTGATCAGTATCATGATCATATTTATGGTGAACATGAGGCCGGGGGAACAGGCTACCTTTACCTTTCTGCTGCTCCTTTTGAAGAGATCGGCTTTAATACAAAGGTGATGAAAAAGCCTTACCCTGAACTGACAAAGGGATTCCTTTACAGTGTTCCTTCGATATTTGTTCTCTGGCCGGCAATGCTGCTGGGTATACATAAAGCTACTAGTAATAAAAACCAACAATCAGACGAAGAAAATGAGTAATTCCGAGTATATATTAACTAAAGAAAAATGACAGAAAATCTGTCTGGAAATTCCTTGCAGAGGAATTAAAGCCTAAAGGCAAATTGTTTACGCCTTTTAACCTTATTTCAATACCGGTAATTATTCTCGGTATTATACTGATAATTATACGCTTTACAAGCGGGCTGGGGGCTGTGACGAATCTCACACAGGAGGTGCCGTGGGGCTTATGGAAGGGTTTTAATGTTGTTACAGGTGTTGCATTCGCGGGAGGTGCATACGTGGTGACATTTATGGTATACATCCTTAATATGAAACAATATAAGCCTATTGTACGTGCAACAGTGCTCAACGGCTTTCTGGCATATATGTTTTATGCTGGCGCCCTGGTTCTTGATCTGGGCAGACCCCTGAGTATTATTAATCCAATTATCGGTAATGATTTTGGTGTAAGCTCGGTGCTGTTTCTTGTTGCATGGCACTTTCTTCTGTATATGATAGCCCAGCTTATTGAATTCTCACCTGCAGTGGCTGAATGGGTTGGAGCCAGGAGAGCACATAAAATCCTGTCAGGAATGACGCTGGCAGCCGTAATATTTGGTATTACATTATCAACACTGCATCAATCCGGACTGGGAGCTTTATTTCTTATGGCAAGAGAAAAGATTCATCCATTATGGTATTCAGAGTGGATACCTATACTTTTCTTTGTGTCAAGTATTTTTGCCGGTCTTTCAATGGTTATCTTCGAAGGATCAATAAGCTATAGAGTCTTTTCCGGTCAGATAAATGAAAAGAATAAAAAAGCACATAAAGGAATACTGCACGGACTGTCAAAAGTCTGTACCATGGCCCTTTTTGTTTATTTATTCCTTCAGGTACTGAACTTTGTTCATAGCAAAAACTGGGAATACCTGGGAACGCGTATGGGTAACTGGTACCTGCTTGAAATAATCGGCTTTGTGGTGGTGCCAATGATACTTTTCTTTTACAGTTACCGCAGGCAGAATATCTTGCTTATCAGGGCAGCTGCCATAATGACCATTATAGGTATTATTATTAACAGGCTTAATATTAGCATAATAGGATTCCAGTGGGATGCGGCACAGCAGTATTACCCTACATGGAAGGAGTTTGTGGTAACGCTTACCGTGATTTTTATTGAAATATGGATATTCAGGTGGATCATTAACCGTCTTGCCGGTACTGCGTGAATCTCCCTCATGGGCAAAAGACAATAAATTTAACTAATTAAAAATATATAGAAATGGACGGATTTAGCTATACAAACATTTTCGATACCAAAGGGATAGAGTATCTGATAATTATAGGCTTTTTGATATTGATAGTCCCTTTTTGGAGGGCCCTGAATAAACCACTTATGGTTAAAGAGAAGATTAGAGAGAGCCTGGGTGTCCTTAATGCAGCCGTACTGAGGATACCGGAAGGATTACTTTTTAACAGGAATCATGTCTGGACCCATCTTGAGCGCTCTGGTAAGGCAACACTTGGCCTTGATGATCTGCTTATGCATATTACCGGTGAGGTGGAGTTAAAAAATTTCAGGAATCCCGGCGAAAGAGTGAAAAAAGGAGATCTGATCGCTGAAATGACACAGGATGGCAAGCAGTTGAAGATCACATCTCCTGTCTCAGGAGAGATAAGCGATGTGAATGATAATATAATTTCTGAGCCTGCCCTTCTTAACGACGATCCTTATCAAAAAGGCTGGTTATATAAAATCAAGCCTGAGAGATGGAAAGAGGAAACAGATGAATATTATATGGCCGGAGAAGCAAAAATATGGGCTGAAAAAGAATTATTGAGGTTTAAGGATTTCGTAGCAAATTCGGTGAAGAAATATTCACCACAGACAGCTGATGTGGTGCTGCAGGAAGGTGGTGAACTGGTTGATTATCCGCTCTCCGGTATGCCGGCAGAGGCCTGGAATGATTTCCAGGATGCATTTCTGAGTCCCGGGGCTTAAAATACCAGTATTATATCATGTTTATTCACTTCAATTTTATAATTTCGAAGTGAATAAAATGAGCTGATGCAAAGATGCATGGAGATCTTTACAGAAAGGTCTCCATGCTTAACATGTTACAGATGGGTATCGCCGGACTTCTATAAAGCTGATTGAAAATGAAAAGTAAAACAAAAGGTTTTTTAAATAAGATAAGGGACACAAATATATTCAGGAGTTACCGGCTTTTCAAATCATCCATTTATGGGCGGGTGGTGTTTATTATAGCCGGCTCACTTATCCTTCTGCTGATAGTGTTTAATGTGGTGTTCAGGTCAGTATATGTTGACTTCTTCAACAATACCATACGGCAGAACGGAGATAATATAAGCTCGATAGTGGAAGGATCCCTCTATTATTCTATGCTTGAGAATGATAAGGCAATGTTGCAGAGGACACTTGATATAATAAGCACAATGTCGGGTATTGACGAGGTTAATATGTATGATGACCGTGATAGTCTTGCTTTTACTTCACTTGCTGCAGACCCTCATAATGGCATAGACCCTAACTGCAGGAATTGTCATTCCGATTTTGAGTCGATGTTTCCCGAAAAAGAAAAGGTATACCGTATTATTGGCGATACGGTTGATTGCAGTGCAATGCAGGCAGGGGAAAGCTCAAGGCAGTTGCTTATAAGAAAACCGATACTTAATGAAAAATCATGCTATACTGCCGCATGCCATTATCACAGTGAAAGTGATGAGGTGCTGGGTTCATTGATAATAAAGTTACCTCTCGATGAGCCTGGATTCAATGGTTGATGAATCATCAAATGATTTCTTTATTCTTGCTATGGTTATTACAGTCCTTATGGTAACCTTCCTGATAATATTTACCAGTAAAAGGATCAAGAATCCTCTCAATGCAATTATAAGGGCCAGTGAAGCTGTATCCGAAGGTGACAATAAAATAAGGATTGAAGATAAAACCCGACCTGCTTAATGATATGAGAAAGGTGTCCCTGGCATTCAATAATATGCTTGATAATATTGATTCAGCTACCAGGGAATTGCAAAACTGGTCGCAGCAGCTGGAATATAAAGTCCAGAAAAAGTCAGAAGAATTATCTGATGCCCAGAATGAACTGATACATGTTGAACGTATTGCTTCCCTGGGTAAGCTGTCATCTTCGGTGGCTCATGAGATAAACAATCCCCTGTCCGGCATACTGGTATATACCAAACTTGTGCATAAACTTTTGAATAAGGATGATTGTTACCATCCAAAAAAGGAGTCAATGCTCAAGCACCTGAAATTTATCGAAACGGAAACAAAACGATGTGGCGAGATTGTAAAAGGCCTGCTTGACTTTTCAAGGAAGGATCAGGATAATTTTGAAGTTAAGAAATTGCATGATATACTTGAGGAAACATGTAAGCTGATAATGCATTCTGCAAAGATAGCTAATATTAACATGGTTAAGGAGTTCAGAGCTGAAATGGATGAGGTTTTATGCAATCCTAACCAGGTTAAACAGGCTTGTTTTGCCATAATGGTAAACGCATCCGAGGCAATAAAAGAGAACGGGGAGATAACTGTAAGGACAAGCAACCCGGATGAAGACAGTATAAGAATGGATATCAGGGATAACGGAACAGGAATAAGTCCGGAGGATATTCCTCATATTTTTGAACCTTTTTATACCACAAAGAGGGATGAGAACGGACTTGGACTGGGTCTTTCAATAGTGCATGGTATTATGGAGAACCATAAGGGAAAAGTGGCTGTGGACTCGGAGCTGGGAAAAGGAACAACAATATCATTAATATACCCTCTTAAAAGGGATTAAAGTAAACTGACATGGCTGAAAAAAAAGTATCCATACTGGTAGTAGATGATGAAGAATCAGTAAGAGACTCATTATATAACTGGTTTATCGATGACGGATATGCCGTTGAGTGTGCCGCTAATGCAAAAGAAGCCCTTATGATGCTGGAAGCAAGAGATTTTGATATTATCCTTGCCGATATTAAGATGCCCGGAATGGACGGAATGGAAATGCACAGGCGTGTAAAGGCACTTAACAAGGAACCCATATTCATCATCATGACTGCCTTTGCCTCGGTTGACACGGCTGTGCAGGCACTGAAAAACGGGGCTTATGACTATGTTACAAAGCCTTTTGATCCTGATGATCTTTCACATTTAATAAGAAATGCCGCTTCACATATTACTCTCCGGGCTGAGAATGAAGGTCTGAAGAATAAAATTACCTCTCTTGAAGATGTTGACGATCTGATAGGTGAAAGTGAGGCTATGAAACAGGTGCTGAGGGAGGTGGAAAGCGTTGCCCAGTCCAGCTCATCGGTAATTATCACCGGAGAGAGTGGGACAGGCAAGGAGCTTATTGCCAGGGCTATACATGCTAATTCGCCCCGCAAATATTTTCCCCTGATCAGTGTACACTGCGGAGCACTCAGCGAAAGCCTGCTGGAAAGTGAGCTGTTCGGACATGAGAAAGGAGCCTTTACAGGAGCCAGCTTTAACAGGAAAGGACGTTTTGAGATGGCAGATGGCGGAACCATCTTTCTGGATGAGATTGGCACTATTTCACCCAAGATGCAGATCGAATTGCTGCGTGTGCTTGAAACCCGCACATTTGTAAGGGTAGGAGGTAATAAGGAAATATCATCGGATTTCAGGGTTATCTGTGCCACTAACCGTGATCTTAAGAGCATGGTGAAAAATGGCACTTTCAGGGAAGACCTGTATTACCGCCTTAATGTGGTTAATATAAGAATTCCACCCCTGAGGGAAAGAACGGAAGACATACCACTGCTGGTTAATCACTTTATAAGGAAATATTGTAAATCAATGAGCAGGGATCTTCTCTCAGTAGAGCCTGCAGCCCTCAAGCACCTGCAGGAATTAGAATTCCCGGGAAATGTGAGAGAGCTGGAGAATATGATTGAAAGGGCCATAGTTGTCGGAAACGGCAAAGAGATACGTTTAAAGGACCTTCCTATGGGAAGGGAGGTTATGAGCAGTTCCATAGAAAGTCTTGATGATCTTGAAAAGAAGCATATATCCTCAATACTAAATAAATATGACTGGAATATATCCAGGGCAGCCAGGGCGCTTGATGTTGACCGTGCAACACTTTATAATAAAATAAAGAAGTACGATCTGAAAAAGAGGACCAAATAACTACTCCGCCGTTATTGATGCAACGAATCACAGAAAGAAAATTTAATCAGAAGCTGCTTGGATAAGAAAACTATAATATTGATTTCATGCGGGCATTTTGAGAAAATATGTCATCGATAAAATATCATCCGACCTGCTGAACTTTTTCAGGCTGCCCCTGGAAGTCCGGCATTGCAGCCTTGATCTCAGCAGCTTTTATAATCCTGACAGAAGGCAGTATGATGCCAACCTTATACTTAAAAAAATTTCAGAGCTGGCACCTGCCGGAGCATATAGGACGATGGGACTGCTGCGTGTTGATCTGTTTATACCCATTCTTACGTATATTTTTGGCCAGTCTTTTCTGAATGGCAGTACCGGTATTGTTTCGCTTTACAGGTTGCGAAATGAGCTTTACGGACTGCCGCAGGATGACAGGCTGCTTACTGAACGGTTCCGGAAAGTCATAATTCATGAACTGGGACATTCCTTCGGACTTATACACTGCCTTAATCCCAGCTGTATAATGAGATCCAGCACATATGTGGAGGATCTTGACCAGAAAAAGCTGGAATTCTGTAATAAATGTGCAAAAGGCCTGGATGAAAGGATACGGATACAGTTAACAAAATAACCGTTAAAGTGTTAACCTTGTATTAGCAATGTTTAGTACCGTATTTATTATTTATTTATTAAATTTGAATATAATCAGATTATTGTTCAGGTAACAATCAGTTTATAAAGACAGAAGATGAATATTAAACCATTATATAAGTCCGATATGGTAATACTTGTTGGTCTTGACGATGATTTCATAGAGCCCTGTGTTCTGGATGGACTGGTTATTGCCATTGATCTTGATAATAAGGAAATATTTCAGTCACCCTGGAGCGGACAGAAAATCCTGAGAGAAGGAGATTTTACCCCTATTTTATCTCATCAGAAAGATGAATACAGTAAGAGAATCAAAAAATCTCTGAAAAAAAGAATGATCGCAGATATTGAAAAAAAGTTAAAACACCCCTCACAGGAGGCAGTTGATTCATTGATCTGGAAACCCGCCAGGCTGGTTGAGGCAACTTAGGCGGGCGATCAACAGATTCAACAGTGTTATTTAAAGGCTGTTGAACTTAATGTAAACTTTAAATGATGGACAATAAAACAGGCTTAACATATTCCGGTGCTGCCCGAATAACTGTGATATTTCTTGTTGTAAGTGTCCTGTATATAGTGTTCTCTGATAAACTGCTGCTGGTTTTTCTTAATGAGAACGCCGGTGCTGAGGGAATAAGCATAATTCAAACCTATAAAGGTATTGGCTTTGTTCTTATAACTTCTGCTCTGATATTCTTCCTGATAAGGAGTGAGCTTAAGCGTAAGAATTTCCTTATTGCAGAAGCTGAGAACAGACGCCGTGAAACGGAATCAATGACCGAAAGGTACAGATTGCTCAACCAGGAGCTTACTGAAAGGAATAAGTTTATTGAAGTAATACTGGACAACCTTTCTATAGGTGTTGCAATTAACCTTGTCAATGAGGGTACATCTATTTATATGAACAGGGCATTCTCGGCTATATACGGATGGCCGCCTGAAGAACTGATTAGCATAGATGGGTTTTTTGAAAAGGTTTACCCTGACAGCGAGTACAGGGAGAAAATCAGGAAGATGGTATCGGAAGATATAGCAGGTGGCAATCCGGACCAGATGCACTGGGAAAACGTCATTATCACCGGGCAGTCGGGGGAGAAAAGGATAGTGAACGCTTCAAACATACCTGTTTTTGATCAGAACCTTATGATCTCCACAGTTATGGATATTACCGATCTTCAGAGAACTATTGAAGACAAGAATATGCTTTTCAATTATTCCAGTGATATGATCTGCATAGCCGGCTTTGACGGCTATTTTAAGACCCTGAATCCTGCCTGGGAGAAAAGCCTGGGCTGGACTGAAAAGGAGTTATGCAGCAAGCCCTTTATCAAGTTTGTTCACCCGGAGGATATTAATTCAACAAAGGAGCGCTTGAAAAGATTGAAAACAGGAGACGATACCGGTTCCTTTGTTAACAGGTATATCACAAAGGATGATGATTACAGGTATTTCTCATGGAATTCATTCGCCCTGGAAGGTGAAAACAAGATTTTTTCCATAGTGCGGGATATTACAGGCATTATTGAGAAGGAGAAAGAGATAGAAGCCTACCAGAGATCGCTGCAGGACCTGACCATTGAGCTGACCCTCTCGGAAGAAAAACAGAGGCGTGAGATGGCAGCAAACATTCATGATAACCTTAGCCAGTCGCTGGTGATTGCCAGGATGAAATTGTCAGGCTTGAAAACTGATAGTGGGAGTGGAGTGGTGGATGATACAATAAAAACTGTTATCAGGCATCTTTCTGAGGCGCTTGAGAGCTCAAGAAATATAACATATGACCTGAGTCCCCCTGTTTTATATGAGCTTGGTTTGAAAGAAGCTGTCTTGTGGCTGGCCGGGAAAACCGGTTCGGAATACAATTTACAGGTAGAAACCAGTCTGAATATCGGGGATATAAGCTTTTCCGATGATGTTCTGATATTGATCTTCCGAACTGTACGTGAATTGGTTTTTAATGTAGTAAAACATGCACAGGCCTCCATGATTAAGATAGACATGAATGTAAAGGAGGGCAAACTTTATCTGAAAATTAGTGATAACGGAGCCGGATTTGAGCCGGATAGCTTTGGCCAGCGCAGAAAGAACAAAGGATTCGGTCTTTTCAAGGTAAAAGAAAGAATGAACAATCTCAATGGTGGTCTGAGTATTGATACCGCACCTGGTAAAGGAACAAGGGTTGAGTTCTTTTTGCCTGTGGATTAACTATTATTCGTGACAGATGAAAGCAAAAATTATACTTGCCGATGATCATAAGATAGTGCGTGAAGGACTCAGAAATGTTATAGAATCTTCACCTGCCTACACCGTGATAGCGGAAGCTGATAACGGCCGGCAGGCTGTTAAGCTTGCTGCAGAAAAGAATCCGGATATTATTCTGATGGATGTGGCTATGCCTGACCTCAACGGAATCGAAGCGGCAAAGCAGATATTGAATATAAATCCGGGCATACGAATTATTGGCTTGTCAATGCACTCGGATAAGCAGTTTGTGTCAGGCATGTTGGCAGCCGGTGCTTATGCTTACCTTTTGAAAGACTGTGATTCAGGCGAGTTGATGAAAGCAATAGATACAGTAATGCATAATCAGAAATATGTGTCCAATAAAATATCAGGACTGATACTGACTGATTTTATTTCAGGACTCGATGATGATGACTGTGCCCTGAGCTTGCGTGAGAGGGAGATTCTTCAATTGATAGCGGAAGGCAAATCCTCAAAACAGATAGGAGAACTGCTTTTCGTGAGTTCAAAGACCGTTGATGTCCACAGGAAGAATATAATGGATAAGCTAAAGCTGCATACCCTGCCAGAACTTACAAAATATGCCATACGTTCAGGCCTGACCGGTATAGATACATGATCTCCCGGGTAAGCTCCAGTACTTTTAGTTTAATAATACCCGCAAGCTTACTTACCGGGAATACCTGGTCTACCGGCTAATATGCGACCTGAATACCTGATCTTTCCCTTAATCTGCCTTTATTAAGAAGCTAATTATAAATAATTAAGGATTTTGCTTATTGATGCCGGTGCCTTTCATATCTATTTTTGTACATGAAATATTTATTATGATGACAGATATAGGAAGAGAACATAAAACATCAAACCGGACAGCAGATAAGCTGCAGGGGTATAATATCCTTGTAGCAGAAGACGAATATGTTAACAGGGCTTATGTCAATATTATTCTCAGGAAGCATAACTATAATGTTATCGAAGCTGAAAACGGTAGTATTGCATTTGAAATATTTACATCCGGACAAAATATTGACCTTGTGCTTATGGATCTTAAAATGCCCGTTATGGATGGATGGGAGGCTACAAGGCTGATAAGGCAGCATGATCCCTATGCCAGAATAATTATCATAAGTGCCTGGGGCCTTAACAGGGAAAAACAGCGCGCTCTTGATGCCGGAGCAGATATGGTAATGTCAAAACCGGTGAAACCTGACGAGCTGTTGTATGCAATCAACAGGTATCTGTAGAAAAGTCTTTTATGTATGAAAAATTTTTGATAAAATGTTTAAAGAACGTGGTGAGATGGTGAATAGTAATAATCTAAAAGTTACACTAATAGAAGATTCACTGCATATAGGTGAATGGATAAAGGAGAATATTGAAACAATGGAAGGACTGGAGCTGGCTGACTGGGAAAAAGATGGCGAAAATGCTGTCAGTCGGGTACAGGAAATAAAACCTGACATTATTATTCTTGATCTTAACCTGCCCGGCATGAAGGGCCTTGATATACTGCAGCAGCTGCGCAGCAAAAGTGCAAAGCCCCTGATAATTGTTTTTACCATCAATGAGCTGGCAAGAAAAAAGGTCCTGGAAATGGGAGCTGACTATTTCTTTGACAAAGCTCTTGAAGACCAGGACCTGTTAAAAACACTCGGTACACTTGGCAGGCTAAACCT
>JAXHLX010000016.1:0-137371 GCA_034521735.1 Bacteroidales bacterium | reverse complement strand
GTTTTTTTAGCCTTTAAAACATACGTATTGCTAGTTGAATTATAAAGGAATCTACAGGATTGATGGAAATATTACCACCGGACTTGTTGAAAGAAGCCTTCCCTTGAGATCATTCTTATTGCTGTACCTGTATTGTTTTTTATCGCCATCTTCCTTTATAAGAGACGCAAACTGCAGATACGGCTTACGGTTCTTACAACTCTTTTGCAGATAGGATCTTTCCTGCTGATACTTTTCTATATCTTTTATGCGGGCACAAAGATGGATGCTGAACTGGTTTTCAATATAAAACTTGTATTTCCGCTTGCGGGAGCAATACTGGGCTACCTGGCTTTCAGGAATATACTGAAAGATGAGTTGCTTATTAAATCCTATGACAGGATACGGTAACACAATGCAGTACTGACAGCTGTCCTTAAGCCTTCTTTCCTGCCGTGAAGTTCTTGTGCAGCTTACTTTGGTCTACAGTATAACCAGATGTTCCTGGTCTGTTATCTTTTCACAGTAATGGCATTTTAATGCCACATCTTTTTTTGACACAACCCTGAACCGGGTCGTTACCGGTTCAAAATTAGTTATGCATTTTGGATTGAAGCATTTGGCTATACCTATAATTTGATCCGGTACCTTAACAATATTTTTGTCAACAACCTCGTAGTCCCTTATAATATTGAGTTTTGCCTCAGGTGCAACAAGCGCTATACGGTTTATATCATCATCCTCGAAAAATATGCCTTCAAGCTTGATAATTGCTTTCTGCCCCAGCTTTTTGCTTTCAAGGTTGGTCCCAAAGGTGATCAGATTGCTTATCTTGTCAAGACCAAGTATCTGTATAACCTTGAATAAGACGGATGCCGGTATATGATCAATTACTGTCCCGTTCTCTATTGCACTAACGCTTAACTGTTTAGGTTCTTTCATGCTTTTAGATTTTTATTCACTTCGTTCACGATATTACTTCGCTAAGTTCATCCCTGCTTCACGATATTAGTATTTATTTAAGGCCAAGTAAACGTGTTAGTATGGCCTGCCTGGTGTATACTCCGTTGAGAGCCTGCCGGAAATAATATGACTTGGTATTAACATCTACATCCTGGTGTATCTCGTTAACCCTTGGTAGTGGGTGCAGCACCCTGAGATTCTCCTTTGTGTCGTGCAACATATGATTGCGAAGAACATAGACGTTTTTAACCTTTTCATATTCAATAGGGTCACTGAATCGCTCCTTTTGTACCCTTGTCATATAAATAATATCGGCTTCTTTTATTATGTCGGTGAAATCAGAATGTTCGTAATATTTTAATCCCAGGCTGTCAAGATAAAGCTTATATTCAACAGGCATTTTTAACTCGTCGGGGGAAATAAAATTGAAAGTGGTATTCCACCTTGACATAGCCATTAATAGTGAATGTACAGTACGTCCGTATTTAAGGTCGCCAACAAGGAAGATATTCAGATTATCCAGGCTTTTCTGTGTTTTCCTGATGGAATAGAGATCAAGCATCGTTTGCGTTGGATGCTGGTTGGCCCCGTCACCGGCGTTTACGACAGGAACATCAGCAATCTCGCTTGCAAGCCTGGCACTGCCCTCAATAGGATGGCGCATAACTATCAGGTCACAGTAATTATTTACTGTCCGTATAGTGTCATTGAGTGTCTCTCCCTTTGATACACTCGACGAAGAGGCATCGGTAAACCCTACTATCTTGCCGCCAAGCCTGGAAATAGCGCTTTCAAAACTGAGGCGGGTGCGTGTTGATGGTTCAAAGAAAAGGGTGGCTATAACAAAGTCTTCCAGCAAACGCTGGTTTGGTTCCTTCTCGAATTTTTCGGCCAGATCGAGAATGGATACCATTTCATCGGTACTCATATCATCGATCGAAACCAGGCTCTTATTCTTCATTAATCATTTTTTTAGGTGATTAAATATTACTTGACAGCACAAAGTTAAAAACAATGAAATATTTTAACTTATATGTTAATAATTTATTAATAAATCACTAAAAGATAATTAATCATTTACCTTTTCAAAGTCAAGATTTTCAATCAAAGTGAGTTTTTCAACTATGAATTCCTCCTGTGATGCCCTGAAATGTATTGTTATTGAGCAGTCAAGCTCAAAAAACTGTTCACTCTGTCTGAGCTTATACTCCTTAATAAATGTCATTACATCATTCATGGCTGCATAAGGGAAATTAAGGAGGTAGCTGCATTCAATAGTTTTTTTTATTACAGATGCGTTTTCCAGGGCCGCCTTTGCAGCCTGGCGGTACGCATTTATCAGTCCGCCCGTCCCCAGCAAGGTGCCTCCGAAATATCTTGTAACAATAATAAGTATATTATCCAGCCGGTATGACCTTATCTGTCCCATTATTGGGTTACCGGCAGTGCCGGATGGCTCTCCGTCATCATTTACCCGCCATTTGTCATCCCCGGGCCCCAGCCTGTAGGCATAGCAGTGATGGCGGGCATCGTGATACTTCTTCTTTACCTCTTCCAGCTTCTCCTTTACACTTTCTTCAGAGTACACCGGAAAAGCCATAGCAATAAATTTACTTCCCCTGTCCTTGAAAAGACCATGTGATGCTATTTTTATGCTCCTGTACTCATCCTTCATACACTGATTCAATATTATAAAAAGCTGAGGAAAACTATTGTTATTATCGACAGTATAATGCCTGCCCTGTTCAATTTGCTTAACTTTTCATCAAAAAATATCAGGGCAATGATAACCGAAAGAACCACAATGCCGATATTATTAATACCGAAAATTATTGAGCTGTCAAGTATATTACTGTCGAGCGCCATAATGATCCCGTAAAGGGAGCCGAAGTTTACAATACCCAGACTTATACCGGCAATAAAAACCTTCATTATGTTCTTTGCTTTAAACATGTCCTTCCTGAAGAAACTGAATAAAACACCCGTTAAAGCGGATATGGAAAATAATACCGAGGTAAACATGATGGTTCCCTGCTCAATGATATGAACCTGCTGACTGTATTTTATCAATGAGTCAATAAGACCGGCACCGAGAAAAAGAATAATAGGCAGCATCATCACGTCCGGCCCTCTCGTTTTTGTCTTATCCCTGTTGTAGGTTGTCATAAAAAGAGATACAAGGGCCAGTATTATTCCCATTACTTTCAGTATACCCAGGTCTTCGTTGAAATAGAATATGGAGAAAGTAATGGGTATTACCACTGACATCTTGGATGCCACCGATGTTACTGCTATTCCCGCCTTCTGTGCTGAACGGGCAATAACAAAGAACATAACGATGAAAAGTATGCCTATTATTACTGCCATGGGAAGCCAGCTTGCTGTCATATCCTCACCGGAAGGAAAACCGCCTATGCTGAATCCCATGATAGCAGCAGTGAAATAGTTGATTATTATTATCCTGAATGTATCAAGCTTCATCCTGCCGGCAATCTTGAAAATAACCATTATGCCTGTTGTGGATACTATGCAAAGGAGAAGATATATCATTAGTGTTCTTTTTCGTATTTACTGATCAATGCATTGGCAATGGAATGAAATAATTTAATATCGGTTCCCGCAGCCAGTGACAGTCTCTCCATAATCCTGCCTTTTAATGCTTTATTCTGGCTTATGTCCGTACCTGCAAGAAGGAGCTCAGCCTTACTCTTGAGCAAGGCAAGGGAATGCTCTCCCGGCAATTTCTCAGCTTCCTCTTTTTTATTGGTTTGAATATCATTCAGGGTATAGGCAAATATCATCACTGCCTGTGAAAGGTTAAGTGAAGGGTAGGGGGCAACCATTGAAATAGTGCTTGTTATGTCACATAAGGACATATCATCATTGCTCAGCCCGGACTCCTCGCTTCCGAAAACAAGGGCAATATTTGTATTATCAGTATATTTTTTTTGAAGCAGGGAGCCGAGATCCCTGATATCTGTGTATTCGCCTTTTGTGCTCCTGTAGCGCGCCGTGGTACTGATAATAATATCCATTTCTGCTGTTGCCTCCTTCAGTGAGTCATATACCTCAGCATTATCCAGGATATCTGCAGCCCCGTGTGCCAGCCACCTTGCCGGACCTGAGCTGTATTCACATGGTCTCACCAGCACAAGCCTTCTGAAGCCCATTGTTTTTATTGCACGTGCCGATGCCCCGATATTTTCCGGAACCTTTGAATCAACAAGTATAAATGAAATATGCACCTTAATAATTTTGGTACAAATATTCCGAAAAAATATCTTAACAGAAAATAATATATAAATTTGTCTGCCGGTACCTGAAAATAAACAGATAATGAACATACTTCCATAAGATAAGGATCTTCTGGTTATGTGGCCTAGATATTTGAATTATGCGATCAAAATTATTCTTTCCACTGTTAATCGTTCTGGGCTTACTGACGGTAATTATTATAATTATTATATTCAGAAAATCCACAAATACACAGCTAAGGAAAAATATCGCTGTTTACTCCGGAAGCGAGAGCTGTAAACCCTGCCATGAGGAGTTTTATGAGCTCTGGGCTGACTCTTACCACGGACTGGCAATGCAGCCTGTAAACCCGGATTTTATTAATAAGAATATTAAAATGTATAATCAGCCTGTCAGGGTGGGGACGGATACTTTTATGGTAAGCCTTGAAAATGATTCGCTGATATTCACGGAGCTATTGCATTCAGGTGCAATTAATAAATATCCTGCCGTTCATGCAATGGGAGGGAAGTATATTTATTATTTTCTTACGCCTCTTAGCCGGGGTCGCCTGCAGGTACTGCCACTGGCTTATGACTGCGATAAAGAGATATGGTATAATAACCCTGAAAGTGGAGTCAGGCATTTTGAGAATCTTGAGGATGCACCTCTCGACTGGAAAAATCATCTCTACACTTTTAATACCACATGTTACAGTTGTCATGTCAGCCAGCTGGAGACAAACTATGATCTGGCAAGCAATACCTACCATACTACATGGAGGGAGCCCGGGATAAACTGTGAAACATGTCACGGTCCAAGTTATGAGCATATTGAAGTCTGCGTAAGGGCAGAAGAGGGGAATATACCTGCTGATCTGAAAATTATTCAAACGAGTGATTTTACACCTGAGCAACATAACGCTTCATGTGGCTCATGCCATGCCAAGGCAAATGTTATTGCAGAAGGCTTTGAGCCTGGGGCACGTTTTTATGATTACTTTGATCTTATAAGCCTTGAAAATCCGGATTTTTACGCTGATGGCCGCGACCTGGGTGAAAACTACACAATGACTACCTGGGAGATGAATAAATGTGTACAAAACAGTGATATGCATTGTGTTACATGCCACACATCAAGCGGCAGATATCGCTTTGCCGGAGCTAATGCAAATGATGCATGTATGCCATGCCATTCTGAAAGAGTTGCAAATGTAAATGCTCATTCTTTTCACGCAGAGGATTCGGAAGGAAGTAAATGCATAGCCTGTCATATGCCAAAGACGACTTTTGCAAAGATGGACAGGAGCGACCATTCCTTCAGGCCTCCAATGCCTGGTGCTACCATAGCCTTCGGCTCTCCCAATGCCTGTAATATATGTCATGATGATATGACGGCTGAGTGGGCTGAGAGTGAAATAATGAAAACACATCCTAACAAGAGATACCAGGAAGAAACATTGACGAATGGTGTACTGATTCGCAAGGCAAGGGAAGGGGACTGGTCAGAGCTTGAAGAGATACTGAACGGACTGCAAATAAATTCCTTTGATGATATCTACAGCACATCATTTATCAGGTTGCTGGAGAATAGTGACAGTCCCTCAAAATGGCCCGTAATGATCAGTCTGACCTTTCATGAATCACCTCTTGTAAGGGGGGCAGCAGCACACAGTCTCTACTTTAATAGTACACAGGAGGCATTTAACAGGCTTTCTGAACTTGTTAGCGATGAATACAGGCTGGTGCGGCTTAATGCTGCTTTTGCTCTCAGCTCATACAGCCGTGAATTCTTGAGTCAGGAGGATATGCCTGTAATATCAGCTGCTATGGATGAATATGAGAATTCACTGGTGGCAAGGCCTGATGACTGGTCGGCGCATTATAATCTTGGTAATTACTACAGTAATATTAATGACCTGGATAAGGCGGTAAAGGCATATAATACTTCCATTAAGATATATCCTGAAGCAATTATGCCTATGGTCAATGCAGGATTTATTTATTCAATAATGGGAGAATACAGAAAGGCGGAAGAATTATTCACCAGGGCACTTTCATATGCCCCTGACCACGAGGCTGCATTGCTCAACCTTGCCCTGCTTTATGGAGAAACAGGAAAAAATGAGTTGGCAAAACAATATTTCAGCCGTCTTCTTGGTGTAAGTGATAATAATGCAGTGGCTGCCTATAATCTTGCTATCCTTGAATCAGATAGTGATATGTCACAATCCCTTGAATTAAGCAAAAAAGCCATGGAATGGGAGCCGGACAATGTCAAATATGCATACACACATTCTTTTTACCTTTTTCAGTCAGGCAAAACCGGTTCTGCAAAAAAGATACTGGAAGATATTATTTCGGAAAAGCCCCTGTTTACAGATGCATACTTCCTTTTGAGTAATATTTTAAAAGCAAATAACCAGGTTGATGAAGCAAAAGCCTTAATTCGTAAGGCACTGGAAAATAAAAAGCTTACCGAAGAACAAAGGCAGGCACTGATTAATATAAAGCAAAGTCTTTAAATTCCCTATCGAATTCATTGATCTCCTGCTTCCATCTTTCTTTTTCATGTTCAAGTGATCCCTGGCCTTCAATACTGGTACGCAGACCCGTATCACCGGATAATATATCAAAGGGCATTAATTCATCTTCATATTCATAGGGTGGTTCATTAAACCTTAGCCTGCCAGTGATATCTGCTATAATTTTAAAGATGCAGGCAGCAGTGTAAACAGGTTCGTATAGTTTGAAATCAGTGATATGTACCTGCATCCCCTGGCAGTATTCACCTGCATACTTGTGGAAGACAGGTATGAAGTTGTGTTTTCTGAAGACGGCACCCGGAAGCCTTATTCTGTTTAATTCGTTTATTACAGTATCCATTTCCGGAAAAGGTGCTCCGCAAAGTTCAAATGGCAGCGTGGTACCCCGGCCCTCTGATATGTTTAAGGCTTCAAGGAGCACCATGCCCGGGTATACTTTAGCAGTACTGAGCGATGGCATATTGGGAGAGGGCAGTACCCATGGCAGGCCGGTATCCGTCCATATCATCTCCCTCTGCCATCCCTGCATTTTTATTATCTCCAGACTGCAGTTGATATTTTCCTTATCCTTAAGCCATACGGCTATTTCGCCTATGGTCATCCCATGGCATAAGGGTATTTCTGCTCCTCCGACAAAAGTGTAAAATTCCCTCTTTAAAACAGGCCCGTCCCTCTTTGCTCCACCTATTGGATTGGGCCTGTCAATAACTATAAGCGGTATGTTATTTTCGCAGCAGGCCTCCATGCAGTTTTTCAATGTCCATGCATAGGTATATGGCCTTGTGCCAACATCCTGGAGGTCAAAAATCAGTATATCCGTGCCGGCCAGCATTCCGGCCGTTGGTTTTCTGGCTTTGCCGTATAAGCTGTAAACAGGGACTTTATAAACAGGATGCCGGTAGCCTTCCCATTCTATCATATTATCCTGTGTTTGTCCGAATAGTCCGTGCTGTGGCCCAAAAATGGCAGACAGTTCAGTCAGGGAGCTGTTATGTATTATATCTGTAATATGCTCATACCTCTTGTTGATGCTGGGAGCATGACACACCAGTCCGGCCCTCCTGTTTCTTACAAGAGGGTATATCTCTTTATCAAAATTATCCAGTCCTGTTTTTACCATTTTATATCTTTAAGAAAATCATATACTACGTTCTTAAGACCTCTTCACCCTGCAACCTGCTTTGCATAATTTATTCATTAACGATTGTCGAAGGCTATTAAACAAAACATCTTAAAATTATGTTTAAATAAAGATAAGATCTGGCTTAAAAATATGTGCATATTATCATGTTTCAGTCCTTGACTCAGAGTGTAAAGTAAGAAAATCTTTATTAATTAATTAAACACATTAACTTTGCAGACATAAAATGAGAAATTTAAAATACCCGGCATATACTTTTCTGCTCATCATAATAATGTTTTTTGCATCATGTGAGGATGCGGACAAATTATCACATATATACATATTTGCCTCAACGGATGTGCATGGTGCTGTTTTTGACAGGGATCCTCTGACCGGCAATGAGAATTATTCTTCGATAGCAAAATTTGCCTCTTTCCTTAAGGATTATGATCCCGGGGAGTATGTTTTACTTGATAACGGAGATAACCTGCAGGGGAGTCCGGCTGTTTATTATTATAATTTTGAGGATACCAAAGCTGAACATTTATGGGCCAGGGTGCTGAACTATCTTGGATATGATGCCTCAACAGCAGGAAACCATGATATTGAGGCAGGCCATATGGTGTATGACAGGATAAGAAAGGATTATGACTTCCCTTTTCTGGCAGCCAATGCCGTGGATGTGGAAACAGGTGAACCGTATTTTGATCCTTATACAATAATTGAAAGGAAGGGGCTCAGGATAGCTGTGATGGGACTGATAACACCGGGTGTGCCGGGATGGTTGCCGGAAATATTATACCATGGTATCCGTTTTGATGATATGGTTGAGACAGCAGCCAGATGGATGCCTGCAATAGAAAAAGAAAATCCCGACCTGATCATAGGCTTATTTCATGCCGGCTGGGATGAGACATACAAGGGAGATAAAGGCTCTTACCTTAATAATAATGCCTCACTTGCCGTCGCAGAGAAGGTTCAGGGTTTTGATATTGTTTTCATCGGGCATGACCATGATGTAATGAATAAATATATTATAAACAATTCTGGCGATTCCGTATTGATACTCGATGGTGGCAGCCGGGCAAGATATACCGCAGCAGCCAGAGTTACATATTCAGGGAAAAAGGAGAAAAATATCATTTCAGTTGAGGGTGATATTATAAATCTCACTGACAGAAAGCCCGATACTGATTTTGTTGAAAATTTTCGTGATGATTTTACGGCTGTAAGTGAATATGTCAGCCATGAGATTGGTAGTTTAAGTGAAACCATAAGCACAAGGGATGCATACTTTGGCGATTCAGGCTTTATGGATCTTATACATAATGTACAGTTGAAGGTGAGTGGTGCTGATATATCCTTTGCTGCACCTCTTTCATATGATGTAAAACTGGATAAGGGTTCGCTTACCGTATCTGACATGTTTAAGCTGTACCGATATGAGAATATGCTTTATACCGTGGAGATGAGAGGGGAGGAAGTAGACAGGTACCTGGAATATTCATATGGCAAGTGGTTCAGTACCATGTCAGGACCTGACGATAATATGTTTGAAACAAAAAACACAGACAGAGGATATCGTTTTAAAAACCAGACATATAATTTTGATTCAGCGGAAGGTATAAATTATATTGTTGATGTGAGCAAGCCTGACGGTCATAAGGTGAAAATACTGTCATTTACAGATGGCAGGGTTTTTGACAAGGATAAGATATACCTTGTGGCACTAAACTCATACAGGGGCAGTGGCGGGGGCGGACACCTGGAGTATGCATTCTCAGCTGATGATGCCGGAATCAAAAGCAGGCTGGTGGAATCCACCGACAAGGACCTCAGGTATTATATGATAAAATGGTTTGAAAATAATGGTGACACTATTGTAAAAACCGATAATAACTGGCACCTGGTTCCGGAAGACTGGGTGGCAAAAGCAGGAGAAAGGGAGTATAAAAAGCTATTTGCCTCCGCTAATTAAAAAATATAATTATGGTTTTATATAAAGCATTGACACGGACAAAAGTATTATCACTATTTCTGTTTTTTACATTCTTACTGTCTTCCTATACTTTAACAGATGAGGAAAAGAAAATCAGTAAAGAGCCGGAAGTAAAGAATATTATACTGCTTATAGGTGATGGTATGGGTATGACACAGGTCTCGGGGGCCATGACCATAAGCGGTGATAAACTGTATATGACAAGGTCAAGGCATATAGGATTTATAAAAACACATTCTTATGATGATTATAATACTGATTCGGCAGCAGGCGGAACAGCAATATCATCGGGTAAGAAAACAAAGAACGGGATGATTGGTATGTCGCCCGACAGCAACAGGGTACAGCTTATTACTGAAATAGCCAGGAGAAAGAAAAAGATGTCATACGGGGTGGTCAGCACAAGTTCTGTTACTCATGCCACACCTGCATCCTTTGTTGCTCATAATATTAACAGGAACGATTATGAAGGCATAGCTCTTGACTTTGTAAGGAATAAGCCGGATGTATTTATAGGAGGAGGTAAGGATAATTTCACTAAGAGAAGGGATCAGCGTGACCTTGTAAGGGTGCTGGAGAACGATGGCTATCAGGTTGTTTTTAATGTGGATGAGCTGAAAGAAGCTGATGCGGAGAGAGTGGCAGGATTACTGGCAGATGGTCATCTGCCGGCATTTGCAGAGCACAGGGGTAATATGCTTCCTGAGGCAACAGCAAAAGCGATTGAATTGCTCAATCATAACCGCAGGGGTTTTTTCCTGATGGTTGAAGGTTCACAGATCGACTGGGGCGGACATGCCAACGATGCACAGTATGTGTTTGAGGAAATGGTGGATTTTGATAAGGCTGTGGGGGTGGCCCTGCAGTTTGCTGCCACCGACCCAAACACACTTGTGATTGTTACTTCTGATCATGAAACAGGGGGCATGATTATTAAGGGAGGGAACCTGCAAGAAAAAACTATAGAGGCTGATTTCGGAGTAAGCGGCCACACAGGAGCTTTAGTGCCTGTTTTTGCTTTTGGTCCGGGAGCCGGCGTGTTTACAGGTGTTTATGAAAATACCGATCTTTTTGATAAAATGACTGAGGTTCTTAAACTGCGCTAAGATCTGCTGGTAGTATGGATATTACAAAGTATGACTTATGACAGCAGGTATATTCAAATCTTTTTTTTTGCTGGTGGTTTTATATCTGTATCCATCTTATATATCAACTTCACAAAATATTAAGAAGCTATATATTGAATCCGAAATAAAAATAAGCATGCTCCTTGGCGAGATATCCGGAATGGCATACCAGGGAGATGATATTTATGCATTGAATGACGGGGGCAACGGACCCTATATATTTCAGCTGGATATGAATACCGGAAGGACAAAGAAAAGGTTCAGGATAAATAATATACGCAATAAGGACTGGGAAGAGCTGTCCATTTACAATGGATATTTATATATAGCTGATCTTGGTAATAACAGGGGAAACAGACGTGATCTGGCCATACACAGAATACGGATTGACAGCCTGGAGTATTCAGATACCCCTGTCATGACAACAGCAATAAGCTACAGCCTGCAGCAGAGTTTTAAACACTCCACACATAATCATGAGTGGGATTGTGAAGCCATGGTTGTTTGCGATGATGGTATTTTTTGTTTTTCAAAGAACTGGAAAAACCTTATCACCGTGATGTATGAAATTACGGGAGGGGAAATGAATAATCTGAGTCCAGCAGATTCATTCGATGCCGGTTTTCTGGTAACAGGTGCATACTATGATTCAGAGTGTAAAGGCCTTTACCTCTGCGGATATTATGATAATGAAACATATCTTTTGCATTTCCGTAATGCTGAAACCTCCAGGTTCACTGCTGATTACAAGAAATATATTATCCCCGAATTGAAAAATGCACAGGTGGAATCTGTTTTTGTCCATGGAGATTTTATCTATCTTGCTTCGGAAAGGACTTTAAAGTCTCAGGCTATTTACAGAATACCGCTTTCAAACCTGGAATGAAATAATGGAAGAATTGATAGATACAGGATTCAAACTGCCGGTTATTGAACATTTTTATTCAATACAGGGCGAGGGACATCATACAGGTAAAGCAGCCTATTTTCTCAGAATAGGCGGTTGTGATGTTGGTTGCAGATGGTGCGATTCTAAATTTGCATGGGATGCAACAGGACTGGAGATGACTCCCCTGGATGAAATAATTAATGCCGTGAAATCCTCAGGAGCAGAATCTGTGGTTGTAACCGGCGGAGAGCCGCTAATGTATAACCTGGATCCACTGAGTGAGGAAATGGGAAGAATGAAAATTAAGACCTATCTTGAGACCTCCGGGTCGCACAGGCTGACTGGTAAATGGGACTGGATATGCCTGTCGCCTAAAAAAAACCTTCCTCCCCTGGATAATATCTGCTGTTTGGCAGGGGAATTGAAGGTGATAATAGAGAATGAAGATGATTTTGCCTGGGCTGAGAAATACAAAAAAAAGGTACCGCCTTCATGTAAAATATATCTACAGCCGGAATGGAGCAGTTATAAGAGGATAATGCCTCTGCTGGTTAATTATATTAAAAACCATACGGAATGGTCAATATCACTTCAAAGTCACAAATTTATGGGTATACCCTGAGAACGGGTCTGCTTGTATTCTGCATGTTTGCTTCATCTGTTATGATGTCGCAGGAGTTGCATACACTCTCTAACAGGGCGCTGACAGCATATAACGAGGGTAAGGAAGCCTATGATTTTATAAATTATAATAAGGCGGAGAGGCTTCTTCTTGAAGCTGTTGGCCATGACCCGGACTTTATTGAGGCTCACCTTCTGCTTGCTGAGCTTTCAAAAGACCTCCGTAATTTTGAACAGTCAAAGGAAGCATATGCTGAGGTTATGAGAATCGACTCAACATTTTTTCCACCTGCTTTCTATGGCTATGGTGAAGTTGAGTTCATACTTGGTAACTATGCTGAAGCAAAAGATTTTTTTGAGTCCTACCTTGATATGATGGGTGACAGATCTTTAAATGTAGCAAAGGCAAAAAAATATATAGCCGATTGTGACTATGCACTGGTGGCCCTGGAGAAACCTGTCGATTTTAATCCCGTTAACCTCGGTGACTCAGTTAACACAGCAAATGACGAATACTGGCCGGCCATAACAGCCGATGACAAGGTGCTTTTTTTTACCAGGCAGACAACGGTAAGGAGTAGCAATATGCGAAGTGAACAGCGGCAGGAAGATTTTTACTACAGCTACAGGGTCAATGGTGAATGGTCTGAAGCAGTGAATGCCGGTCCTCCCCTCAATACCCCGTATAATGAAGGTGCTCAAACACTTGAAGCAGGCGGAAATTATATGTATTTTACAGCCTGTAACAGAAAAGAAGGAAAGGGAGGCTGTGATATATATTATTCCGTAGTCTCGAACGGTAAATGGAAAAGAGGTATCAATATTGGAAACCCTGTGAATACTCGCTACTGGGAGTCGCAGCCCTCACTTACATCTGATGGTCGCCGCCTGTACTTTGTAAGTAATCGCCCGGGCGGATACGGCGGGATGGATATATGGGTTAGCACAATGATAAAAGACAGTAAATGGTCTGAGCCTCAAAACCTGGGTGATAAGATAAACACCCCGGGTGATGAGATGTCTCCTTTTATACATTTTGATAACAAGACTCTCTATTTTTCATCCAACGGCAGGCCAAATATGGGAGGCTTTGATATTTATATGTCCAGGCTGGAAAACGATAGTATATGGTCTGAGCCTGAGAACCTGGGGTATCCCATAAACACTCAAACAGATGAAATAGGGTTGATAATTAACTCCTCTGGCACAATTGCTTATTTTTCATCGGAGATAAATCCGGGGCAGGGGCGGGACTTGTTTTATTTCGAAGTGCCCGAACATATAAGACCCGACCCGGTGTCTTATCTTAAAGGTATTGTAAGGGATAAACTGACAGGTAAAAAACTTAAGGCTTCTTATGAACTGTTAAACCTGAATACAGGAAAGAAAGAAGTTATTTCTTCCACGGGCAGCGGGGGTGACTTTCTGGTTTGCCTGCCCTCCGGCTATAATTATGGTATTAATGTGAGCAGTCCGGGTTATCTGTTTTATTCTGAAACTTTCATGATGCAGGCTGAACACAGCTCCTCAGAGCCATTCGAAAAGACAATATTATTAAGTCCTATCAGGGCCGGACAGCAAATGTCGCTGCATAATGTGTTTTTCGATCTTGACTCATGGACCCTGCGTGATGAATCACTGCCTGAGCTAGGTAACCTGCTTGATCTTCTGGAAAATAATCCAGGTCTGGTAGTTGAGATAGGGGGGCATACGGATTCCACAGGCACCGAAAAACATAATTATAAGCTTTCCGAACAGCGGGCAAGGGCAGTCAGGGATTACCTGATAAATAACGGGATAAAAGCCGGCAGGTTGAAATATAAAGGATACGGAGAGAATGAACCTCTGTTTGATAATAGCACGGAAGAAGGTATGCGAAAGAACAGGCGTACCGAAATAAAAGTCCTTGAAGTAAAAGAATAAAGAGAAAGAGCACAAATTAAAAGTGCTCCTTCTCATTATTAGCAGACATATTCCAGGTGAGATTATCAGATCGCGATTCTGGAAAAAATGCTATCAGATTTTTCGTTCTTATTAATCCCATGATCAGGTATGGAAAAATAAATACAGCTACCATTATCACCGTTAGGCTTTATCCAGTACCTGCCACCCATACTTTCAATAAGCTTTTGAGTAAGGATAAACGAAACAGTTGTAAATGTGTTCTGGTACCTGTCAATGTATTTTCCCAGGTTTTTACAGTTAAGAAGCTCATTATTCCTGGTGAAACCATTCCCTGAATCAATAACATAATATTCAACCCTGTTCCTGTGTCTGATGTAACCAATTTTGATATAACCCGATTCCGTTGTCTCCAGGGCATTGAAAAGAAGATTTTTTAAAACCCGATTAATCTTCTCCTTGTCAACGTAGATAAAATCATCCCCGGATCTCTCATCCATTATCAGTGTAACATTTTTCTTGTCAAAGCGGCTCAGTGAATTGTCTAACTGGTCCAGGAGATCCTTAAGCAAATCCTTGAGCCGTACTTTTGTGATTGTTGAACTCGGCACTTCGGAATCAATAAGTGCAGAGTCAAGGAAATTATCAAATAGTGTAATCAATTGATCGCATGAATTCATAATATGCTTGTTATACTCCCTGCGTTCCTCGTCCGTGCAGGTCTCATTATTGTTCAGGAATGTGAACGCCACTATCGAGTTCATGTAAGTCCTGACTTCATGAGACAAACCGGTTAATATAGATGGAGTATTCAACATATCAGTGTTTTGTACAGATCCTGTATTTCCTGACTTATCATTATCACCGGTCGGTGATTCTTTCTCCGTATTTTTCCCAAAAGTCATAAACATCTTAATCAGTAAATATTTTGTATATAGTTATTAGTTGATCTTCCTGAGTAGCTTTCTGGCGTCCTTACTGTGCCTGTTGCCTGAGTTGGATATGCTCTCAAGAACAGGTTTTGCTTTAGTATCCTGACCTGTTTGCAGATAACATATACCCAGGTAAAATTTTGCATCTTCAAGAAAGAGGTTGTCATTATTCTCTACAACCCTGTTAAAGGAACCGATGGCTTCAGTGTACTGTTCTATGTGCATATGCGAGGTACCTTTCATATATTCAACCTGCATGTCCTCATCCACAATCATGTTAAACCATTTGATGGCTTCTGAATAATTGCCGGCCTGGTACAAAACGGTGGCTTTATTGTATGCCTCATCCATGTTAGCGGAAAGTGAACGTGATACCGAGAGGGGAGTATATTCCGGTGAGTATTTATCAGCATAGTCAGTATTGACGTTGTTTTGAACCATGTAAAAGCTTACACTGCCCAGTAACATCAGACCGGCAAATAATGCAGCATAACGAACAAGTTTTTTCGATCTGCCACGGCTTGATCCTGCAGCCTGTCTGTGCCTTACTTCGGCATTCATCAATGTCTGCCTGAAAGCAATAGCCTCCTGGTTGGCCGTATGCTTATTCACCTTCTTGCGCAGCTCAAGTTCTTTCTGCAAGCCCGGATTACCCTTAAGCTCAGCTTCGAACCATTTCTTTTCGGCATTCTGCATGCTGCCGTCAAGATATCTTTCGATAAAACGAGCGAACTCAATCTTTTTCATAATTTATTATATTTCAAGAATTTATAATATCGTTACCTTATAAGACAGGTCATATACCTGCCATCATCTGTCGTCTGTGTAACAATTCAGGATACTGTTGAATTATTACCAGCATACTTCATTACTGTACCTGCCTCTATCAAATTCTTCCCTGATATTGTGCCTGAACAATTATCCTGGCAGATCTTACTCTGCGGTAACTGAAAAAGCATTTTATCAGTATTTCCGTCAAAAGCAATAAAGCTCTTTCTCATGACTGCAAAAAAGCAATCGCTTTTTTATACAGCCTAATCTTTTAGTCCTTCAGGTCGCAGATCTGCCACTGATTGGCTAGCCTTTTCATGTTCCCCTGCCGCTGCAGGGATATTTTTCCTGAAACTGTTCCTTTACTAGATCTCAACCTCTGTTGCCGGAGGAGTTTCCTCTCCTTTTCCTTCACTGTCGCCGCCGCGTACATGTATCATTTCTTCGTCTGAAAGTAAAAATTCACTGAAATTCTCAAATTTCTCCTGGTTAAAAGTTTTCATTGTTTAATTTTTTTAATTGCTTACACTATTGTTTAATTAATCGGGTTTTAATACTGTCTTCTATATATATATGTCGCTTTTACCGCTTTTGTGACAAAAAAAAATCAACTTTTTTTTTATTTTAATCGTATCTTGCAGATATTCAGTGTTGTAAAACAGTATTTTTTTTTGGCTTTTTAGCTTCAAATAATGATATTTGCTTTCCTTAAAGTCTTCTTTTTAAAGAATGAGATCAGAATCCCGTTATATAGCCTTGCTGCTTATATTAATATTGTGTTCCTGTATGGGAATGCAGGCCTCCTCTATGCCACAGGTCCGGAATGATTCAATAATAAGGGAAAGGCTTGACAGCTTCAGGTTATCGATGCAGAATGACAGCCCAGATGCGGGCTATTATTACGATCTGGTGCGGGATTATCTTGATTCAGATAAGGTGGGCGACAGCCTCCTTATATCGAATTTATTCTATTACTCAGGCACATACAAGTATTTAAGGAATTCCTACGATGAAGCTGCAGATTTACTGGAGAAGGCGGTCCGGTACAGGCTTGATATGCAATGCCTGGATGATATTTATTCCAAAGCCAGGTCCAACCTCGGGCTTTCTTATATGTATTCGGGTAATTACGAAAAGGCAAGGGAAAACCTCGAAACAGCGCTTTATCTGCGTGAACAGTTATTCGGCAAGGATTCGCCGGACCTGCTGAGAACACTGCTTAACCTTACCGCCGTATATATAGAAATGAATATGTACGGGAAAGCCCTTACAGCATCACTAAGGGGGATACAGACAGTAGAGAAAAGCGCCGGGAATACAGACAGTGAAACTTTATTAAAGCTATATTATAATTCAAGTGTGGCCTATAAAAATCAGCTGGACTTCAGCAGGGCCAGGAGGAATTCCGAGATAGCCCTTTCGCTTGTAAAACAGGGCCTTACGGATAAAAGTATTATCCTGAAGATTTATAATTCACTTGCCGTAACCAATGCCCAGCTGGGAAACAGGGAGGAGGCCGGAAGGTATTTTCAAATTGCCCTTGATATGATTGCCCGCGAAGATATTCGCGGTAGAACAGTTGAGGTTGTTTTTGATAATTATGCATTTTACCTGGTGGAAGACAGTATATATGATGAAGCAGAAAAGTATTTGCTGATGTCCGTTGATGATGCCCTGATGCAATATGGCAGAGGGAGCAGGGATCATATCTTAAAGCTGCTAAGCTATTCCTATTTTCTCCTGAAGCATAAGGAGGATTATGAAAAGGCAGAGGACATATTATTTCAGATATTGCCTTATACAGAAGCTAATTATCATGACATTCGCGTGAAAGCTGAGACATATCTGAGTTTGTCAAAGCTGATGTATGAAACCGGCAGGATAAGCGAATCCCTGGAATATATAAATAAGGCAATGGATGATTCACTGAATCTTTCATCAAGTCATGTGGTGGCCAGCCTCTTACAGAAAAGTCATGTAATGCATAAAATTCATAGCTCGGGGGGCGGTGGTACAGGGGAACTTGAAGAATCACTGTCAGCTGTGGAAGCGGCTATAGGGATTATCGAGAAGACAAGGCTTGAGATAAATGAAGATGAAAGCCGCAACCGTATATCCGGAAGGTTCAGTGATGCTTACAATATGGGTATACTGGTGCTCTATGAACTGTATAAGCTTACGGGCAAGCGGACTTACCTCGAAAGCTCAATTAATTTATCGGAAAGATCAAAGGCAGCAGGATTGCTGGCTGCCACAAGAAATAACCGCTCAATGAATTTCCGCCTGCCGGAGCAGCTGGCAGAAAAAGAAAAACAGCTGCTTTCAGATATACGTGACTATAATGAAGTGGTATATACCGAATCGGCCAGGCGGGAGCCTGACAGAGAACTGATTGATCACTATAAACTGCTTGGTTTTAAATCCGGTGCAGTCTATGATTCTCTGGTGCAAGTGTTTAAGGAAGATTACCCGCGGTATTATGACCTGAAATACAACACAGGCGTGAGCAACACTGATGATATAAAGAGAAAAATGGGAAGATCAGGCAATTTTATTGAGTATTATATGTCTGACAGCCTCCTGTATATATTCCTTGTAAACAGGGATACCTCTGTGATTGAGAAAGTGCATCTGCCTCAGAATTTCAGGGATAAAGTTCTAGGCTTCCGGGATATACTGGTTAATCCTGCAATTAACGCTGGTGCAAGAGCACAGTACAATGAATATCTTGCACTGTCTTATGATTTATATAAGATACTTGATTCTTCCGGTGAGAGATTACATTCTTTCAGACAGGCTTGTGATCTGTCCCGATGGCTTGCTGTACTATATACCTTTTGAAACACTTATTGCTTCGGTTCCGGATGCAGATGAAATAAATTACCGCGGACTGGATTACCTCTTTAATGAATATGAAATAGTCTACGAATATTCCGGCACCCTGATGGCCGAGACCTCATCAGCGAAAGCAGGCATAAGGAATAATGTTATTAGTTTTGCCCCCGACTACAGCGGAAAAATGGATATTGATGATATAATGATGAGCAGGCAGTCCGGCCGTGACAATCTCGCAAATATTCCAGGTGCAAGGGAAGAGGGGATTTTTATCAATAAGCTTCTGGGCGGTGAGCTTTTTCTTGATGCGCAGGCCAGCTGAAACCATGTTCAAAAGAAATGTCAGCTGAGGGTGATATTGTACATATGGCAATGCATACATTGCTGAACGATACCGACCCGATGTATTCGAGGATGGTTTTTAGTTCCGAACCTGAAGGGCTTGAGGACGGTATGCTGAACACCTATGAGGTATATAACCTCGATATAAATGCTAAAATGCTGTTTCTGAGCTCATGTAATACCGGAAGCGGTTACCTCCAGTCGGGTGAAGGGGTGATGAGCCTGGCCAGGGGATTCTTCTATTCAGGCAGTCCCTGCGTAATCATGTCCTTATGGGAGGTGGATGACCGCTCGGGAAGTGCAATCGTTAAGGATTTCTACCGTAATATAAAGAAAGGTCGCTCAAAAAGTCATTCTCTCCGGAGGGCACGAATGGATTATCTTGAAGCAGCTGATCAGATGAGGTCGCATCCCTACTTCTGGGGTACGCTGGTGATAATGGGAGATGATGCTCCGGTATATTCAAAGCTGCATATATATATAATAGGACTTGTTTTTATTCTTGCCCTTCTTTTTTTCCTTATTAGATATTATTACAAATCAGTATCAGAATAAGCCGTGGTATATTTTTTGTTGTTATTACGGCAAAAACAGGCAGATTTTCAGTACTCAGGATCCGATTTGACAATTTTCAGCAAGGCTTCCTTGCAGAGGTATTTTTTGCGGCGCGCATATTCCTCGGATTTATAATCCATTGCCCTGGCTATATCTGAATAATCTTTATCCATAATAGACATTTCCAGCACTTTGCGGCATTCAGGTTTTAACTTCAGGAAAGACCGCTGCACTATTTGCTCAAGAGGAGTGTCAAGTAAATCAAAAGGATCAAATTCATCTGTCAGCTCAGGCTCAATGTCAGCATCTTTCTTTCTCTTCCTTAATTGTTCATGCCAGAGATTCCTTGATATACCAATTATATACCTCTTTATATCAGTACCCTCTTCAAGATTGTTTGACTGTATTTTTTTGAACAGTACCATCAGAGCATCCTGGAATATATCATAGGCATCATCAACAGTACCTGAATTTTTAAGTACATATGATTTGACGATATCAAAAAATGAGTCATAGAGGTAATTTATAGAAACATCGCTCCCCTTTCGTATTCCCTCTATTAATCTTTTATCAGAGTGTTTTTTTAACACATCGAACTAATATTTGGGGCAAATATAGCATTTCCCGCATAATATATTGAATGAATCCATATCATTACCTTGCCGCTATCTGTGTTTGAATAGAGTCAAATAATGGATATATTTACAGACTTTAATTATAAAACCGGTATGTCATTCCCTTTTGAAAGGCAAGCAGATGCTATGGATTGTGGCCCAACCTGTCTGAAGATGGTTGCCAGCTTCCATGGGAAAGAATTCAGTCTCCCGGAGCTGAGGGAACGCAGTTATATTACCCGTGAAGGCGTATCTTTCCTTGGTGTATCAGAGGCTGCTGAATCAATAGGTTTCAGAACCCTGGGTGTACGTATACCGTTTGAAAAACTTGCCGGGGAAACCCCATTGCCATGTATAGTGCACTGGAGACAAAACCATTTTGTGGTAGTTTACAGGATTAAGAAAGACACAATATATGTAGCTGATCCGGCAAGGGGAAAGGTGAAATACAGCAGGAAGGAATTTGAGCAGAACTGGGCAACAACAAAGATTGATGATGAGAAGGTGGGACTGGTAATGATACTGCAGCCCACACCTGATTTCTATGAACAGGATGAGGACAGGGAGGTGAAGACAGGTTTCCGCTTTCTGCTGCGATATGTTAAAATGTATAAGAAGTATTTTTTTCAGATTTTCCTGGGTTTGCTGATTGGCAGCCTTATACAGTTAATATTCCCTTTCCTTACCCAGTCGGTTATCGATATAGGGATCAATACCGGGGACCTGAATTTTATCTATCTTATCCTCTTTGCCCAGCTGGCACTTGTAATAGGCAGGATGTCAGTTGAGTTTGTAAGGGGCTGGTTATTATTGCATATAAGTACAAGGGTGAATGTTGCTATTGTATCCGGATTCCTGTACAAAATGATGTCCCTGCCTGTATCATATTTTGACAAGAAGCTAAGTGGTGATATACTGCAGAGGATAGAAGATAATCAGCGCATTGAGTCCTTCCTTAGCAATACCTCCCTCAATGTCTTGTTTTCCTTTGTCAACCTGCTTGTGTTCGGTATAGTGCTTGCAATATATAATTTGTCGATACTGTTGATTTTTATTGGCGGAACAACACTTTATATTGCATGGGTTTCGGTGTTTATGCGCTCACGTGCCAGACTGGACCATAAACGGTTCAAGCAGTTATCGGATAATAACGCCAGGCTGATTGATATAATCACCGGCATGCAGGAAATAAAGCTTGCACAAAGTGAAACAAGCAAACGATGGGAATGGGAAAATATACAGGCATCCCTGTTTAAGACCAGGGTGAAAGCAATGAGCCTGTCGCAATACCAGCTTGCCGGTGGCCGCCTGATAAATGAAGCAAGCAATGTGATAATTACCATTATTGCAGCAACAGCTGTACTGTCAGGTAATATGACCCTCGGTATGATGCTCGCTGTACAGTTTATAATCGGACAGCTCAATATACCGGTTAACCAGATGGTGGTGTTTTTCAGGACTGCACAGGATGCAAGGATGAGCCTGGACCGCTTGTCGGAAGTGCAGGCAAGCAGATCCGAGGAGTCAGAGGAGGATATGAAGGTGAAAAACCTGCCCCAAAATAAAAGTATATATGTTAATAATCTCTCTTTCCAGTATGAGGGTCCCCGGTCACCATCCGTACTAAAAGATGTAAGTATAGTTATTCCTGAGAATAAAGTGACAGCACTGGTGGGTACCAGCGGAAGCGGAAAAACAACCTTGCTCAAAATGATACTGGGGTTTTATGATCCTGTTGAGGGAGATATAATGGTAGGTGACACAAACCTGAAGAACTTGAGCCTCAGGCTGTGGCGTAGCCGGGTGGGAGTGGTTATGCAGGATGGCTATATCTTTCCCGATTCCATTGCAAATAATATTGCACCCGGAATTGATATTATTGACCGGGACAGGCTTCTCAGGGCGATAACAATTGCCAATATAAGCGATTTTGTTGACGCCCTGCCCCTGGGGATAAATACCAGGATAGGACAGAACGGACAGGGACTGAGTCAGGGACAGAAACAAAGGATACTTATTGCCAGAGCGGCATATAAGGATCCTGATTACCTTTTTTTCGATGAAGCAACAAACTCACTCGATGCGGCAAATGAAAAGAGGATTGTTACAAATCTGAATGAGTTTTTTTCCGGAAAAACAGTGATGGTTATTGCACACCGCTTAAGCACGGTGAGGACAGCCGACAATATAGTGGTGCTGGATAAAGGGAAAATTAAGGAAACAGGTAGCCATGAAGAGCTTATAAGAAAGCGGGGTGATTACTATAACCTTGTTCGGGATCAGCTTGAACTGGGTAGTTAAAAAATAATGAAACTAAAGTGCAATACTATAAAACGAATTGTTGTTAAATTTTATGTCTTAATTGATTTAAACCTTGAAAAAACTGTCACATGAAATAAGATACTCCCGGCCCGTTGAGGAAATAATGAATACTCCTCCGGCCTCGGCAATACGATGGGGTACTGCTGTTGTGGGCATCATAATATTTATGCTGCTGCTTATTTCGTGGCTCATCAAGTATCCATATATAATCAGGGCTGATGCCGTGATAACAACAGAAAAGCCACCGGCAAACATGGTGGCGAGGGTATCAGGCGATATAGAACAACTGTTTGTTTCCGACGGACAGCATGTCAGGCAGGGATCAGTGATGGGAGTGCTTGAAACAGCCGCCTCATACAGGAGTGTGCAATGGCTGAGTTCATTACTCGATACAGTCAGTTCAGCAGAAATAACAGCCCCAGCAGACCACATATACCGTCAACTGCCCGATAATCCTGAGCTGGGAGAGATACAGGACAGGTATTCTTCTTTCAGGAAAAGCTACTTTGATTATCTCAACCATATTGAAATTGACTATTACGGAAAAAAGATTGAAGCAGTAAGGGAGGAGATAAAAAGTATTGAAGATTATATTGAGAAGCTTAAAGGTAAAGAAAGACTGATATCATCGAGCCTGGAACTTGAAGAAAAGAAATACCTCAGGGATTCGCTTCTTAATGATCAGGAACTGCTGCCCGATGCAGAACTTGAAAACTCCAAACAAAAGTATTATTCCTTAAAAATTGAAATGGTGCAGGTGGTACTGGATGCAGCTTCCAGGCGTATAGACCTGGCATCAAAGAAACAAACCCTCCATGATCTTGTTGCCGCCGGGGAGGAGGAAAAACAAAAGTACAGGTCAGTTCTTGATGATGAGCTTATTCGCCTTAAATCAAGGCTCGATTGGTGGATACAGAAGCACCTGCTTGTCTCTCCTGTTGACGGTCATGTGACTTTTACACGTTACTGGGCGGAAAATCAGTCCGTACATGAGGGTGAAACCGTGATGACAGTGGTGCCTGAAGGACAAAACGAAATAATTGCCAGAATATGGATCCCGATGACCGGCTCTGGAAAAGTAAAGACGGGACAGAATGTGAATATTCAGCTCAAAGGATATCCTTACCTTGAGTATGGTATGGTACGGGGGCTTATACAAAGACGATCACTTGTTCCGCATGAAAACATGTATGTCCTGGATGTTAAACTGCCCGATGGCCTATCTACTTTTTATGGGAAGAATCTGGAATTCAGTCAGAATATGCAAGGTAAAGCTGAGATAATCACCGAGGATATGAGGTTTATTGAGAGGGCATTGTATCCATTCAAGTTTTTGCTGAAAAAGAACAGTAATTTATAAGGTGTTTGCTGAAGGAATGATTTTGAGAACTGAAGAAGTTCTGAAATGCCTTTGTGATTAAAAATAACCAGGTATGAGTAAGTAGCTGATGATCAGCAATAAATTATTAAAACTGTTATTCTTTGAGTTTTTCTAAATAATTCAATATTTTCGTAACCTTGATAGTTCTCAGATTTAAGTAATTAAAAATCTGGCAATGTGCTCATATAAAAGGATTAATTATGACTGTTATGGATCCGGATAGCTCTGTTCGTGATGAACAATTCGATGCAGAAAATAAATCTGCCGAAACTAATGGTGAAAAAACAAGCTGAAGAAAAAAGGCAGATACTGAGAAACTGAAGCTGAAGAGAAAAGGCAGATACTGAGAAACTGAAGCTAAGAAAAAAGCAGATACTGAGAAATCTGAAGCTAAGAAGAAAAGGCAGATACTGAGAAACTGAGCTGAGGAAAAAAAGCAGATACTGAGAAACTGAAGCTGAAGAAAAGGCAGATACTGAAAACTGAGCTGAAGAAAAGGCAGATACTGAGAAATCTGAAGCTGAGGAAGAAAAGGCAGATACTGAGAAACTGAAGCTGAAGAAAAGGCAGATACTGAACAAGCCGAAGCCAAAGAAAAAAAGGCAGATACAGAAAGTCCCTCCTCAGGTGACAGGACAGAGCCGGAGGAACTGCCGGAAGTCGACTATTCGGGACGCTCACAGGAGGAACTGATTGAAACACTTGAGCTGCTGATAGAAAACAGGCCCCTGCATGAAATTAATGATGATGTAGAAAAAATAAAAACATTATTTTATAAGAAACACAAGGCTGAAACCGATCAGAAGAAGCAGATATTCATGGACGAAGGAGGCAGGATTGAAGACTATAAACCGGCTGACGATCCCCTCGAGATAAAAATAAAAGGGCTGCTTGCACGCTACCGGGGTAAGAGAACGGAGTACAATAAACAGCTTGAGACACAGAAACAGGAAAACCTTAAGAAGAAATACGATATAATTGACAGAATAAAGGACCTTGTTAACAGAGAGGAGTCAATAAATAAAACATTCCAGGAGTTCCGGGACCTGCAGGCTGAATGGCATTCAACGGGACCTGTTCCGCAATCATCCCTGCGAAACCTGTGGGAAACATATAATCTCAATGTTGAGATATTTTATGATTATATTAAGATAAATAAGGAGCTCAGGGATCTGGATTTTAAAAAGAACCTTGAAATAAAAATCAAGCTCTGTGAGAAGGCGGAAGAGCTGCTGATGGAACCTAATCCCGTAAACGCCTTCAGGGTGCTTCAGGAGTATCATCAGCAATGGAGGGAGACCGGACCGGTGCCGCGGGAGTCGAGAACAGAGCTGTGGGAAAGGTTCAAAGCTGCTACTTCTGTAATAAACAGAAGACATCATGAGTACTTTGAAAAACAAAAAGATCAACAAAGAAAAAATCTGGAAGACAAAACTTCCCTCTGTGAAAAGGTGGAGGAAATAAATCAGCTTTCCCCGGATTCATTTAAAGACTGGGAGAAAAATGCCAGAGAGGTAATAGAGCTTCAACGGGTATGGCGGACCATAGGCTTTGCCCCAAAAAAACATAATAACAGCATATACCAGCGGTTCAGATCGGACTGTGATGCTTTTTTTCAGGCTAAAAGGAGGTTCTATGCCGAGAATAAAGAACAGCAGATGGAAAACCTGCAAAAGAAAACAGAATTATGTATGCAGGCAGAGGAATACCAGGAAAGTGCTGATTGGAAAATAGCTACAGATGAGTTGATAAATCTGCAGAAACAATGGAAGGAAATAGGCTCTGTGCCCAGGAAATATTCTGATAAGATATGGAAAAGATTCAGGAAAGCCTGTGACAGGTTCTTTGAGCGTAAGGCAGAGCATTTTGCCAGCATGGACAGCTCTTTTGAGGATAACCTAAAAGAAAAGGAAAAGCTGATTGAAGAACTGGAGAATTTTGAACCGGGAGATAATATAAAAGAGGCATTTGAAAAGCTGAAAGACATACAAAAAAACTGGACTGAAATAGGTTTTGTTCCTTATAAGGATAAAGATGCTATAATTAACAGGTACCGGAATGCCCTGAATGAACAGTTTGACAGGTTGAAGATAGATGATGAGGAAAAGGCCATACTGAAATACCAGACAAAGCTGGATAATATAAAGGAAACACCAAAAGCCGTGCGTAAGTTGAGGGGCGACCGGGAGAAGTTCCTGAATAAAATGAAACAGCTGGAGAATGATATAGTAGTATGGGAAAATAATATCGGCTTCTTTTCGAAATCAAGTAATGCAGAATCGATGATACAGGAGGTTCAGTCCAAAATTGATAATGCAAAGAAAAATATAGAGATAATGGAAGAAAAGATAAGGCTGATTGATCAGTCAGGTATAGATGATTAAGAGATGCATTTTTAATATAAATATTTCGTTTTGGCAGAGGTAAAATATGTTTTTGTAACCGGTGGAGTTGCTTCATCGCTGGGTAAGGGTATCATTTCATCATCGCTGGCTAAACTGCTGCAGTCGAGAGGCTATAATGTAACCATCCAGAAACTTGATCCTTATATAAATATTGATCCTGGAACACTTAACCCTTATGAACATGGTGAGTGTTATGTTACTATTGACGGCGCTGAAACAGATCTTGATCTGGGACATTACGAACGTTTTCTTAATGTGCATACAACGCAGGCAAACAATGTAACGACAGGACGCATTTATAAAACGGTAATTGAGAAAGAAAGAAGAGGCGATTATCTGGGTAAAACAGTGCAGGTTATCCCTCATATAACGGATGAAATAAAAAGGAGAATTAAACTTGTTGGTAAAACAGGCGAGTACGACGTTGTAATAACAGAAATAGGCGGCACGGTGGGTGATATTGAATCGCTGCCATATATAGAAGCCGTAAGACAGATGAAATGGGATCAGGGAATGAATAACTGTATGGTGATACACCTGACACTTGTTCCCTTTCTCAAAGCATCGGGCGAACATAAAACAAAACCGACACAGCACTCGGTAAAAGCATTGCTGGAAGCAGGTGTGCAACCGGATGTGCTTGTTCTGAGAACCGAAGAGGAACTGACCGAGGATGTGAAAGAAAAAGTTGCTCTTTTTTGCAATGTCGATAAACAATCAGTCGTTCAGTCCGTTGATGTGTCATCAATATACGAGGTGCCGCTGAAAATGCTGGAGGAAGGACTCGATATAACAGTACTGAACAGACTAAAACTCGAAGCCAAAGACGAACCACCCATGGTAGCGTGGCGTGATTTTCTCCGGAAACAGGCCAACCCGAAATCAGAAGTGAATATTGGACTTGTCGGCAAATACGTTGAGCTGCCTGATGCCTATAAGTCCATAGTGGAGTCTTTTGCCCATGGAGGAGCTTCAAATGAATGCCGTGTAAACTTACAGCTTTTACATTCCGAAGAAATAACAGTTGATAATGCAGAATCACAGCTTAAACATCTTGATGGTATTGCTGTGGCACCCGGATTCGGAGCCAGGGGTATTGAAGGAAAGATAAGGGCTGTTAAATATGCCAGGGAGAATAATATACCTTTCTTTGGCATCTGCCTGGGGATGCAATGCGCAGTGATTGAATTTGCAAGAAATGTTTTGGATTATAAGGATGCCGACTCAACTGAAATGAATCCCGACACCGGCCATCCTGTGATTGATCTTATGGAGGAACAGAAGAATATTACTTATAAAGGCGGGACAATGAGACTGGGGGGGTATAAGTGCAGGATTCAAAAGGACTCAAGAGCCTTTGAGATATATAATAAAGAAGAAGTAAAGGAAAGACACAGGCACAGGTACGAATTTAATGATAAATATCTGAAGGAGTTTGAAAATGCCGGCATGATAGCTACCGGTATTAATCCGGAATCAAAGCTTGTGGAAATAATGGAGTTACCCGGACACAGATGGTTTGTAGGGGTGCAGTTTCACCCTGAATACAGCAGTACAGTGGTTAATCCCCACCCCCTTTTCGTTGAATTTATTAAAGCCTGCTGTGGAGAAGAGAATGAAATAGAATAGAAAAATTATTAGAAAAGGAATTAATGGACAGAAATACAATAACAGGCCTGGTACTGATATTTGCCATCTTTATAGGATTCAGCCTGTATAACAGCAATAAACTGAAAAATTCATATGAGTCAGCTGTCTCTGTGGCCGATTCATTATATGAAGAAGGTGATTATGAGGAGGCCAGACTTCAATACCTGAAAGCCCTGGAATTTAAACCGGGAACCCCTGAAGCAGTAAACAGGGTAAATGAAATAAATCAAATTATATCTCCGGTCCGGGCAAATGAACCAGACACTATCACGGAAGAGAAAGAGGAAGTGCCGGCAGAAACGATTCCTAAAAGAGAAGAAGAAATAGAACCTCCGCATACGGGTGCCTTTGCAGAAGCTTTTCAGGGTGAGCAGAAGTTTTTTATGCTTAAGAATGATAAGATGGAACTGGAAATATCCAGTAAGGGGGGCAGACCTTATTCGGTCCAGCTAAAAGAGTATTTAACCTATGATCAGAAACCACTGATACTCTTTGACGGCGACTCCACGGTGTTTGGTTTTAAATTTTTTACCGGCGATAATAAGCGTATCGAGACAGATAAAATGTTTTTTGAGCCGGTGAATACGGCTGCTGTAACCGATGCATCCAATGCCGAAGCAAGCGCTGTGTTCAGGCTTAAAGTGTCAGAGAATGAGTATATAGAATATGTATATACCCTTGTGCCGGGTGAATATATGGTGGATTTTGATGTCCGCTTTGTAGGCATGGACAATGTCCTTGCCTCAAATTTAAGTTCCATTACATTCGACTGGCAGTCGTATATCCCGCAGCAGGAGAAAGGCAGGCAGAATGAGAATAACTGGACCAATATAAAATACAAACATTATAATGATGATGTTGATGGATTCAGGGACAGGTCACAAAAAGATTTTGAAGAAGATGATATACTTACCAGGCTTAAATGGGTGGCTTTCAAGGATCAGTTCTTTTCTTCAGTACTGGTAAGCGATGAGTATTTTTCAAACGGATATGTTGCCTATACCACAATGCCTGAAGACAGTAAGTACCTCAGATACTGTGTTTCGGAGCTGAGCATACCCTTCGATCCGGATGAATCTGTCCATTATGATATGAGTCTCTACTTCGGACCCAATAAATACAATATCCTGAAGGAGTATGATATGGAGATGGAAGAGCTGGTTATGCTGGGAAAAAATATTATTAAGTTTATTAATAAGCATGTAATACTTAATATCTTCAACTGGCTTAATAACTCCATAAATAATTATGGTATTATTATACTTATACTTACACTTATAATTAAGATAGTCCTCTTCCCCCTTACCTTCAAGTCTTTCCAGTCGCAGGCAAAAATGAAAGTGCTTAAGCCACGGGTTGATGAGATAGGGAAAAAATTCCCCAAGAAGGAGGATGCCATGAAAAAGCAACAGGCAACAATGGCCCTTTATAAGAAAGCCGGTGTTAGCCCGCTTGGGGGATGCCTGCCTATGGCTCTGCAGATGCCTATATTATTTGCCATGTTCAGGTTTTTCCCTACATCAATAGAACTGAGACAGGAATCATTCCTTTGGGCAGATGACCTTTCAACATACGATTCCATACTCGATCTGCCTTTTACTATTCCGCTGTATGGCGACCATATAAGCCTGTTTACACTGCTTATGACCGTCTCAACAGTCATAACAATGAAAATAAACAGTCCTTCTGCAAGCGGACAGGACCAGATGCCGGGAATGAAGATGATGATGTATATTATGCCGGTAATGTTTATGTTTATTTTAAATAATTTTTCAGCCGGACTAACATATTACTACTTCCTGGCTAATATTATAACTTTCGGACAGAACCTGATTTCCAAGCGGTTTATTGACGAGGATGCAGTGCTTAAAAAACTTGATGAGAACAGAAAAAAACCGCAGAAAAAATCGAAGTTCCAGAACAGACTGGAACAGGCGGCTAAACAAAGGGGATATAAGTCGCCGAAGAAAAAATAATCGTGGAGCTGTTTTTATAAGATATGCACTTTTGAACTGCCATTTAAATGAAACACAATGGAGAAAAGGGTAAAGATAAAAGACATTGCTGAGAAATGTGGCTTTTCCAGCACCCTGGTATCACTTGTTCTCAATGATAAAGCATCCCGCTATGGCATAAAACCTGAAACTCAGGAAAAAGTACTCTATACTGCCAGTCAGATGGGTTATTTCGGCGATAAACCACTGAAGAAGAGGAAAAATACGAGTACGGATAACAATCGTAAGGCCAGCATTATTGCTATGATAGTGCCCGGGTTTGATGACCATTTTATTTTTGAAATAGCACCCTTGCTTGACAAGGCTTTCTCCAGTATAGGACTGGCATTCACTCTTGTTTCAAGATCTGAGAATGATAATAAGTTTAAGTTTTTGCTCCATAAAATAAAAAAATTATACACGGGCATTATCATATATGGTGACGCTGCTGATGATATGCTTATACGGGACCTTAAAGCCTCCAGTTACCCTTTTATTGTTCTTGAAAAGGAAGTTGTCAGTCACAGGATTAATATGGTGAGCAGCGATAGTGAAAATGCATGCAGGATTGTTGCAGAGCATATATATGAGCTGGGATATAAACGTATATCTCTGCTTGACTATAAAAACAGGATTGTATCTCCCTGTAAAACAGATATGCTGATTGAAAGTTTGCATGAAAAGATTCCCGGTGGACTGTTTAATGTAAATACTTTAAACTCCTGCAACCTTGAAGATGAAACAGATGTAAAAAAAATAATTAAGGATACTCGTCCCCCGGATGCCACACATATCTTTATCGTGAAAGATGCTGATATGGTATATCCGCTGCTTTCTTTATTAAAAAGAAAAAATATACGCGTACCTGCAGATATTGCAGTTATTGCCATGGATGACCGGCCCGGATTCAGACTGACAGAGCCGCCTGTCACAGCATTAAAAAGAGATTATCCTGCACTTGCACTTAAAACATCACAGATGTTATGGACCGAAATTAAGAATGATGGCAAAAGCAAGTATAAAAGATCGGTAAGGATAAAGCCTGAACTGCTTAAGGGAAAGTCCAGCGGTGCCATGGAGTCATAAAATGTCTGATAAGAAGTCCGCAGGAGACAAGAAATAGTATTAATTATTCTTTTCCAGCTCAAGTTCCCCCGATAAATAATATATTTGTATCAAGTCAGGTGGTGCTTAGCAATAATTGATTTTGCAAGCCCTGATAGGGAATGCGGTTAAAATCCGCAACAGTACCCGCTGCTGTGATGCCCGTCTGCATTTTTGTGCAGTCATGGCCACAGGCAAACAATGCCACTGTACGCTGTAAAGCTTATGGGAAGGCTGCCTGGGCCGGGACGAGTCAGAAGACCTGCCTGACTGGAATAATAAGAGCTTTCGGGATAAAAGCGATCGCATTTTTGCCTGTCACTTATTTCCTGCTTGCTTAAGTAGTTAATTTAAAAATTATTGAAATGAGAAAAGTATTATTGCTTATCGTCATTTTGACAACTGCTTTTGCCATGGCATGTACAAAAGAAGAAGTCAAAACGGATATTGTTGATTTTGAAGAACTGGATCCTGGTGCCAGCGGATACTGGAACGGATCGGATGGTGAAGGAGGGTTCTATTCGGGGAATGCCTTCTTTGTAAATGATTATAATGATGACTGGGGAGTATGGTCAGGTTTTGCATATACCAACCATACCGATACCGAAACAGGTGATTATACAAATCAGTATAGCTCCATAACAGGTACGGGCGCCGGGTTGTCAGATAACTATTCAGTGTTCTATTACACAGGATCGCCTGATACAATACTTTTTTCCATTGAAGAAAAAGTTGAGAGCCTGGCCCTCTGCAATACAACATATTCATATAAGGTGATGCTTAACGGTAATGATTTTGCTAAAAAGTTCGGTGGCACTGATGGTAGCGATCCCGACTGGTTCAAGCTGATAATCACTCCGCTGGATAATTCAATGAAAGCACTGGGTAGTGTGGAGTTTTACCTGGCCGACTTCAGGTCCAGTGATGCATCGGAGGATTATATACAGTATACCTGGCAAACGGTTAATCTTGCGGAATTTGGATTTATCAAAGCCATGGTATTCGAGATGGCTTCTTCTGATACCGGCGACTGGGGTATTAATAATCCCGCCTATGTTTGCCTGGATAATATTGAAGGTGTTTTAATTCCCGAAGAGTAAGCATTAATGAGCGACCTGCAGCCGTCATGAGCAAATTCTTTTATATATTTGATAGTCGCCACTGCAAGGTTCAGTGAGAGCGTTAAACAGTGAATGATAGTTATGGAAGAAATATATTATCACAGGACTGGTACTTTAAAACACTTTATCAAGCCCGGAATAAAATTCTCGGTTATTACAGCACTACTCCTTTATCCTTTTATTTTGTTTTCCCAGTTAGTGCATGAGCAAGGTTTACCGGATGCAGATAAAATAATATTCTCTGATGAGATAAGGGAAGAACTGTTCTTTGCTGCTGAGATGACAGACAGCATGAGATATGCCTTCTTTAATATACCGGGCAACAGCACATTCGCTGCAGCCAGAGAAGTTAACTACAATCCGCATAATTCAGGAAAAATAGTGTATTCAGGCTCAGGTGACCTTGTATGGTACATGGCCATAAGATCCGGAAATGCCCGCTCACTGAATATTATATTCAGCACTTTTGATCTGCGTGAAGGTGAGAAAGTGTACGTCTATGATAATAATATGCGGTCGGTTAAGGGACCGTTTACCCACCTGAATAATAAGGAGGGGAGGGGACTGGCTGTTATGCCTGTACCCGGACAGGAAATAATTATTGAATATCATATGCTTGATGTCACCGGACCTGATCGCCTGGTTATCGGACAGGTAGCTCATGATTTTATTGGAGTCGCCGGCACTATTTATTCCAAAGATGGATTCTATGGTGATTCACAGTCATGTAATGTTGATATAAACTGTGAATCCGGAAATGACTGGCAGCTTGAAAAAAATGCGGTGGTAAGGATAATAGCCGGAGGAACAGAGCTGGGCAGCGGTTTCCTTGTAAATAATACAAACGGGGAAAATATACCTTATGTGATAAGCGCCAACCACGTGATAAAATCAGAACAGCAAGCCTTTAACTCTGTTTATGTGTTCAGATATGAAAGCCCGTACTGCGATGGACCTGACGGTAGCATCGACTACAGCCTTTCAGGGGCCGAGTTGATGGCAGCAGATGAAAATACTGATTTTACTATAGTGAGACTGGATGATTTTCCACCCATTAACTATAAGCCTTATTTTGCCGGATGGGATGTGAGCGGCACAGTGCCGGACAGCACTGTCACAATACATCATCCTTCAGGCGATGTGAAAAAGATCACTACCGATGGCGATCCGCCGGTTATAGACACTTTCCAGGATATGTATGAAGATGGATTCTGGAAAGTGCTGCAATGGGATGAAGGTACTACCGAAGGTGGTTCCTCGGGGTCACCCCTGTTCGACCAGGATCACAGGGTGGTGGGACTGCTGACAGGGGGTGAGGCCGTTTGCGGGACCAGCGTTAATGACTATTACTCGCGGCTCGATATAACTTATGACCTTTATGAAGAACAGCACCGCAGCCTGATGCCATGGCTTGATCCTGCAAGGTCGGGTGTCAGCGTGCTGGACGGGCGTGATCCGTATGCGGATAACAGGTCTGAATTCGACACCTTATGTAATTGTGCGGGCGATGAGCGCTTTATTACTGAATATGATCTGCCCGGAACAGGGTTTACAACTGGTTTTAACAGTGACAGCCTGGTAATGTATGCAGAGAAATTTACTGTTGTACCCGGACTGGAACTGACAGAGCTGGTATTTGAAACAGCTGAGGTAAATTTTATTAATAGTACTGACAGTATTACGGTGTATATAATGTCAGGGATAACAGAACCGGAGTCAACACTGGCGCAGCATACACTGAATATTATCGATGCCCGCGATTCTAATGATCTGTATTTTGATTTTGTAGATCCCGTGCCACTTCCTGAAAGCTTTTTTGTTGCCTGGCATCTCTGGTACCGTGATGAAGCAGCAGCTGAGCAGCAACAGTTTGCCGTTTTTCACGGGGCTACCGTGGGTGTTTCAGAGAACACGGCCTGGTTCAAGGATATTATAAGCTGGCATCCCTTTTATGAACATCCATACCTTACAGACCCCCTTAACCTGTGCCTTAAGGTAATAACGGCCACCAACACCGTCTATAATGATATAGAAAAGCTTATCCAGCGCACAACCATCATGAATATTTATCCTAATCCGGCTTCCGCATGGCTGAGGATAAAAATAATCAATGATATACCAGGCCCTGCCGAATATGCTGTAATTGATAATTCAGCAAGGATCATGATGAAAGGGAGTTTCTACAGTACCGGTGCAGGATACATTCATGAGCTTGATGTATCCGGTCTTCTGCCCGGTGTCTATTATATTAATATTGATGGCCCCGGAGGCTCATCGACTGATAAAGTTATAATAAGATAGAAAGTATGTGTTTCAGACAATTTGTGATTTATATATCTCTGTTATTATTTTTCTCTGCTTGCAGAAATAACGATAGAGATACATACAGGGCAGTTGATAATGTGCAGTCCAACGACTACTCATCACGGTTCATAATTGAGCAATTTGAAGGCTACAGTAAACTAACAGTAAAAAACCCGTGGCAGGGTGCAAAAAACAGGAACTATATATATTATATTGGCAAGGATAAATCCCTTATTCCGGCAGATGTGCCGGAAACAAATATTATTATCAGTCCGGTTAAAAGTATTGTCTGCACATCCACAACTCATATATCAATGATAGATACCCTGGGGGGTATAGAACTTATCAGTGCAGTGTCGGGTTCCTCTTACGTCTATAACAGGAAAATAAGGGAAAGGATATATGATGAGAAGGTATTTGATATAGGTTATGAGAATGGATATAATACCGAGTTAATATACAGTATTGACCCTGATGTCGTACTTGTTTATGGTGTCGGAAGTGAATCGGTGCCTGTCTTCAGCAGGCTTATCAGTATGGGTATACCCGTATTGTATATAGCAGATTATCTTGAACACCATCCCCTTGCACGGGCAGAATGGATAAAGGTGTATGGTGAGCTGCTGGGAAAGAGGGAGCTGGCTGAGAATATTTTCCGGGCCGTAAAAGATGAATATAACACTGTTGTCGAAACTATTGAAAATAACAGGAGGCAGCCGGCGAAGGTGATGCTTGGATTGCCATTCAAGGATAGTTGGTTTGTCTCACCCGGCAATTCGTATATAGCCAGGTTGATTGAAGATGCCGGCGGACAATACCTCTGGTCAGACATAAACTCTGATACCTCAATACCCATGAGCCTTGAAGCAGTGTGCCGCAAAGCTCTTGAGGCTGATATTTGGTTTAATACCGGTACAGCAGCATCGCTTGATGATATACGGTCAGTTGATGTCCGCCTGGCTAAGCTGCCCCTTATATCAGAAGGCCTGGTGTATAATAATAATAAACGTATAAACAGCCATGGCGGTAATGACTACTGGGAATCGGGAGCCCTTAACCCACATATAATATTAAAGGATATGGCCAGCATAATAAATCCCGGTCTTTTCCCGCAACATGAGCTTTTTTATTATAAGAGGCTGAAAACACTTACAGATACCCTCAAATGACTATGAATGAGCAGCTAAAAAAAAGTTATACGGGTACTATGATGCCACGCAAATATTTGTTCTTACTGCTTGCTTTTCTCCTTATTGTCCTTTTTGTTCTTGATCTGCTGACAGGTTCCGTAAGCATCAGTCCGGCAGAGCTACTGCTGGCGCTGGCAGGTAAAGGGGATCCGGGACTGCTAACTGTATTGTATGAGTTCAGGCTGCCCAGAGCACTGACCGCGGTGCTGGCAGGTATGGCCCTGTCTGTTAGTGGACTGCAGATGCAGACGGTTTTTCAGAACCCACTGGCAGGTCCTTATGTCCTGGGAATAAGTTCAGGTGCAAGTCTGGGTGTGGCGATCCTGGTGCTTGGACTTTCTTCTGCAGTAACAGCCGGCATATCCCTGGTTCTTAACAGCTGGGCTATTGTTGCAGCTGCCTGGCTGGGATCCGCACTGGTACTGATACTCATAATGGTGGTCTCAGCGAGGGTAAAGGATATAATGACTGTGCTTATCCTGGGGATAATGTTTGCCAGTGCTGTTTCTGCTATAGTGAGCATACTACAGTATTTCAGCAATGAATCAATGCTCAAATCATTTGTGATATGGACTATGGGCAGTCTCGGTAATTTATCATGGCAACAGTTAAATGTACTTATCTTCAGTGTTGTAGCCGGACTGACACTTAGTATTATCACTACAAAAATGCTTAATGCCCTCCTTCTGGGCGAGGATCATGCGACCAGCATAGGACTTAAGGTTAAAACGGCAAGGATGCTGATTTTTATAAGCACCAGTATACTGGCAGGCAGCGTTACCGCTTTTTGCGGTCCCCTGGCCTTTATCGGTATAGCTGTACCTCATATATGCAGACTTATATTTGCCAGCTCATCACATAATTATCTGTTGCCGGCAACCATGCTTTTAGGAGCCATAGTATTGCTGCTTAGTGATATAATAAGCCAGATGCCCGGGGGCGGCAGGGTGCTGCCGGTTAATTCGGTAACAGCTCTTATAGGTATCCCGGTGCTTATCTGGATAATAATTAAGAGAAATAAATTTATCAGGTTTACATAATGGATTCATCCACTGACATATTAAATACTGTTAATCTCAGCATCGGCTATGGTGCGGGGACTGACCGGGAGAAAACTCTTATGACCCCTCTTGATCTTTCAGTCAGGCATGGAGAGATGGCAGCCCTGATAGGTCCTAACGGTATAGGTAAGAGTACATTATTAAGAACCATAGCAGGTTTGCACCCTGCTATTAAAGGTGATGTACTGATATCCCGGCAGAAGCCGGAGCAATATATGGGACCGGAGCTGGCCAAAAAGATAAGTTTTGTTTTTACGGGTCTGGCCACTGTCTATAATATGTCTGTCTTTGAGCTGGTATCGCTGGGTCGCTTTCCGCATACCAACTGGCTTGGCAGGCTGACCGATAAGGACAGGGCGATAGTTGAAAGATCGATAGCCAGTGTAGGACTTGCAGATCATTCCCGGAGTAATGTAAGCGAACTGTCAGATGGTGAGAAGCAGAGGGCAATGATAGCCAGGGCGCTGGCTCAGGATACTGAGTTGATACTGCTTGATGAACCAACGGCCTTCCTGGATCTTCCCAACAGGTATGAACTTGTTTATCTCTTAAGAAGACTGGCCTCGGAGAATAATAAGTCAGTTATATTCTCTTCTCATGATATACATATCGCTATAAGAGAGGTTGATAAGGTATGGCTCGCCTCTGAGGACGGTATTACCCAGGGAGCACCGGAAGACCTTGCTTTAAACGGGGTGTTTGATAAACTGTTCGCCGGTTCAGACCTCACATTTATACGGGATGAAGGTGTATTTACCTACCCCGTGCGTACACGAATGACCATTAAGCTTGAGGGTAGCGGTTTGCTGTTGTACTGGACAGAAAGAGCACTGAACAGGCTGGGTATTAAAGCAGGGAAGAATGCGGTAAGCCCTTCAATAACTATTGTATCTGACGGGAAATTGAATAACTGGATATATAAAAGCTCGGTTTCCGAAAGGCAGTTTAAGGATATATACAGCCTGATACTGTATATGAAGGGAGTGCTTAGAAGCTGAGCGCTTGCTTATGTTTATTTCAATTGTGGATTCATACTAATGTATGCGGCGGTAATTATCTATGAATCCCTGCAGATTGGCGGCAGGAAGTTGCTTGGCAATTATTTCCTTGTCTTTATTCAGGACGTAAATCAGCGGTGTGGCCTTAACATTATAATAATAATCATAGCCGGTATTCCTGGTGGGATCCCAGCCGTTTATCCAGTCGAGCCCGTTTTCAGCTATGTATTCCATCCATTCTTCCTTATTGTCCTGTGTGCATACGGCATATATCTCAACACCCTTATCCCTGTTTTCATTATAAAACTCCTTGAGCAGGGGTGTGGATTCATTACAATGCCCGCAATTGGGTTCCCAGAAATAAAGGATGGTGAACTCAGAGTCAATATCGTAAACAGAGCGTGGCTGCCCTGAATATGTCTGCATGGTCAGGTCCCGGGCCTTTTTTCCTATCAGGCTGGGTCTTATACGCGCCACATCCTCTCTCAGACTTTCAAGGAAATCCTTATCAGCCCAGTCAGCCTTGCCGTTTAAATAATACTCGTCAGCAAGCATCACTATAATAGCATCATGACCCATAATCTGGCTGCTGCGGTAATGATTGAAAAGAAAGGATAAGGTGAAACGAAAAGTCTCCGGATTTTTTCCGGCCCTGTCCAAAACAGTCCTTATCTCATTAATAACAGAGTCAGGGGCCTGTATTATTACATCACTGAAGAATGTTTTTAATTTATTATACAGAATGGGGGTTCGTATAAGTCCGGGCTCACCCAGGTCTACATTATCGAAGAAATGATTCTTATTATGTATATATCCTTTTATCCATCTTACTGAATCCCTGTTTGCAACATTATCCGGGATGGTAAAATCAGGCACCCTGACAGGCAGCATTGAATATAACATGGCGGATAACAATGTGCCCTCATGACTATATGCAGTGGTTCTTATAAAATCAAGAGTTTCATCTTCCATATCCTTTATCGCTGAACGCAGGGTATTAATTGAGTCCTGGTTGCTGAGCTTGCTCAACCTGTGCCTGTATTCACCCGTTTTTTCCTGGAATGACCTCCACTTTTTCCTGTACTCAATAAAAGCTGTGTTTTCTTCGGAGCCCTCGAAATGCAGGCTGTTGATTATATCATTCCTGTCACATGACACCTTAAATTGCTGGTCATCCGCAATTATCACTTCAAAAAGATTATTATCAGGGAAAACAAGCATGTATAAACCCTTCTCCAGTGGCTGGGGGTTTCTAAGTATTGCATCACCGTTCAAATCAGTGTACAGTGTGTCTTTTATATATTGCTTGTCACCGAGATGATAGGCCAGGCTTATAAAGCTGCTGTCTGCAGATTCAAAATCAAAGAGTATATGACAGGATTCAGATTCCTGTGCTGCAGAATAATTCGTGATAATAAATGCTATTACGAATAAAAGTGACCTGATCATATTTGCAAATTTTAGTAACAAAAATACTTCTTACAAATACCTTTCCAAAATTTACTGGTATCATCCGGCATATTTTTCTATATTTGAGCACAGAATTAAGGAGGGTATGATTTCAATATTGATACCGGCATACAATTATGATATTGCATCATTGATAACCGGACTTCATCATGCAGTTAAAGAAATTGAACAATACGATGAGATAATTATCGGTGCTGATGGCTGTTCAGAAGACTTTCTCGGTATGTATGAGGCCTTGAGTAAGCTTGATAAAGTGAGCCTGGTCGTCAGTGAGAACAATATTGGCAGGGCTGCGATAAGGAACCTGCTCGCAGTCAATGCAGGGGGAGACTATCTGCTTTATATTGATGCTGATGCCTTAATACAGGGTAACCCCAAGGATTTTCTCTCCAGGTGGTTTGATAATTATAAGAAGGCACCTGTGGTATGTGGCGGAACGGACTATCATAGCACAGCTCCCGATGACCCCGATAAATACCTGAGATGGCATTTTGGTTATTATAACGAGAAAAAATCAGTAAAAAAGAGAAGAAAAAAACCGTATTCCAGCTTTTCAGGCTTTAACTTCCTTATCGAAAAATCCATACTCGACAAGTTTAGGTTTAATGAGGAATTGAAGAAATACGGGCATGAGGATTCTCTCTTTGCCTATCAGCTAAAAAAAGCGGGGATAAATATCGCCCATATAGATAACAGCCTCATTCATGACGGTCTTGAGTCAAACAGGGAATATATTCTTAAGACCAGGGACAGTATAAGTAATCTTAATATACTGTATGATAAGGTTACCGATAAAAAAACTTTTGCCAGTATCGTTCAATTGCTGAGGTATTATAAAAATCTCAGAATTTTTGGTGTAACAAGGCTTCTGGCTTATGTTTATAAGCGCAGGCAGAGGCGCATAGAGATAATGCTGCGTTCAACAAAGTGTTCCCTTAAAATATTTAAAATATATAAACTGGGACTTTTCTGTTATTACCGTTATAATAAGGATGAAAACGGCAGTTAAAATAGCGGTAATGGCACATAGTATTAGGTTTGGAACAAGCAGACAGGACGTTTAGTATCCTGCACTCCCTTTCATATGATCAATAACTTCAGATCCTGTTGTCAGGTAAGATCCGGTACAATCGGCTGTCAGGCAGGAGTGAACAGGTATTACAGGGAGCAGGTCTCCGGGTTTTACGGTTTCAATAAGGTTATTATCCGAGCAATCAATGATACCATGCTCCTGCGAAAGAGCGGATACATAAACAGGTTTTTCCGGTTTAGACCATCCCTTGTCGTTTATTCCTGCCAGCATCCCATAAACAGACTTTCCGTTTATTAAAACGCTGTCTTTGGAAAAATGTACGGCACCGCCATGAATTACTATTGTCTCTGCACGCCGCCTGATGTCTATAACAGGGCAATACATGGAAACCGCAATATCATCAAATTCACATGAACCATTAATATATTGCATAAGATCATAGAAAATGAAATTTCCCGGCCTCATCTCATCTATGCCTTCAAAACTGCCGGCAAGCGATGCCGATGGTGTGTCTCCTGCAGATATTATCAAATCACTGATGCCTGTTTTATCCCTGCATTGATTGATACGGCTGACAGAGATGTTATAATGATCAAGGATTAATTTTTTATCATTAAGTCCATAGGTGCTTCCATCATGGGTCATTAAGCCACGGATACGCAAATTACTATTGGACGCAAGATATTTTATGCATGCTCTCATGTCATCAGTATCATTCCAGCGTATACCCGAGCGGTTATAACCGGTATCCGTCTTTATCATAACTTCCAGTGGGAAGCGGCACTGTTCGGCCAGTATACGGGCGGTATCTGTACAGGCAACTGTTGCCTGCAGTCTGCATCTTTCGGCGAGTTTCTCATATAGTGAGTATTCCCTTGGGTTATAGGCTATGCCAACCAGTATGTCATTCCAGTGGTCATCAGCAAAATAATAAGCCATCCTCAATGATGATACAGTGATCTTGTCCACCCCGGCTGTCCTGAACCAGCGTCCGATAGCACGCGACTGGTGTGTCTTAAAATGAGGTCTGAAGGAAATATTGTGCTTCCTTAGCTTTTGCACCATCCGTTCAAGATTGGACAGGCATTTGGTATTATCAACTATTAATCCGGGACCGGTGATATGATCGGTATACATGAAATCTGCTTTTCTTCGAAAATAATTAAAATAAGACTAAAGTCAATTATTTTAACATTAGTATATTTGTTTATTGCCAATTCCTTAAATAACAAACAAATGTTTTATAAATATTTCAGAAAAGGCAGTAATTAAAATTATCGGACCGGCTTAATTCCGGAAGGAAATAAATATTTTGACAATGAAAAAGATCAGACAGTGGATCAGGCAAAAGATTAAATATCTTACTGAAGATATCTGGCGAATCCCTCTGGGAGAGCTACCCAGGAGAAAATCCTTTCTTGTTAGAGAGATACGAATAATGGTACTCGCCTTTAAAGGGTTTCGTGAAGATAAAGCACAGTTAAGAGCCTCGGCACTTACTTTTAATACACTGCTTTCAATAATACCGATGGTGGCTATAGCCTTTGGGATAGCCCAGAGTTTTGGGTTTAAGGAAAGGATGGAGGTGGAGATAAGAAATGCACTGCTTGGCCATGAAGATGTAATGAGCTGGATACTGCAGATAACCGAAAATTTTTTGGAGTCAAGCAGTGGTGGCTTTATTGCTGGTGCCGGTTTGCTTATCCTGTTCTGGTCGGTTATGCAGGTACTGAACCATATTGAAAAATCATTTAACCATATATGGCAGATAAAGAAGGCAAGGCCCTGGGTACGAAAATTTGCCGATTACCTCTCACTGATGATTATCGCTCCCTTATTCCTTGTAGTGTCAGGCAGCGTTACGGTATACCTTAATACCAAGATGAGCGGGATGTCAGACCAGACCATGGTTCTTAATACCATAAAACCGGCACTGGTCTTTCTTCTGAAATTCACTCCGTATATTATTATGTGGCTGGTCTTAACCATGTTATATATGGTAATGCCGAATACCCGGGTAAAATTCAGGTCGGCCTTTGTTGCAGGTATCATAGCCGGATCATTATTCCAGGTGGTACAGATGATTTATATTAATTCGCAGGTAGGTGTCTCAAAATACTCGGCGATATACGGGAGCTTTGCCGCATTCCCGCTTTTTATTATATGGTTGCAGATAAGCTGGCTGATTGTGCTTATGGGCGCTGAAATATCATTTGCCAACCAGAATGTCAACAGATATGAATTCGAGTTTGAGTCTCTGAAGATTAACGCATACCAGAAAAGAATACTTACTCTTCTTATATTAAACATAATAATTAAAAGATTTATTGCCGGTGAAAGTCCGGTTACCGGCTCTGAGATATCAAAAGATATCCAGATACCCGTAAGACTGGCAAGGGATATACTTTATAATCTGACTGAAGCAGGCCTGCTTACTGAGATAAATATTGACAAGCCGCGCGACAGGCAGTACCAGCCGGCACAGGATCCGGGGAAGATGAGCCTCTTATTCGTACTCTCTCGTATAGAAAAAAGCGGGGGGGAAGATATACCTGTTAAGGAAACACCGGGATACAATAAATTCAACAATATAATTAGTGATTTTGGCAAAAAGCTTAAGGGCAGTGATATGGATCTACTTATAAGTGAAGTCTGAAGCACTCTTCCGTACCAGGAAATCTATCATTTTATCAAAACTGCCCCAGTGATGAAAGGGATAGTGTGGCAGGTCCATTATTATATGCTTTGTCTCTTCTCTTTTTTTCCAGTAATTAATCTGGTTTTCAGCAGGAAAAATCCTGTCATTGGCACTTGATAATGCTATGTCCCAGTTGTATTTCTTATCCGGATTCTCCATCATCCTGTTATACAGCCACCTCAGTTCTGAACCATAAGAGCTGATACTCCTCCTGGATAACTTTTCAGTGTTTTTGTTAAGTACAGTCTTGCTGCCGAACATTCTTATATTGAATTTATCCATGCCTGTCTCATCAATATTCTCCAGCGTACCCTCAAATATTTCAAGTGGTATGCCGTATCTGTCATCGGCCGGCAGCGGTGTACCGTTTATTGCTATTTTGAGGTCGGGGTCGAGGTTCATAGATCCGGACATATACTCGGCAGCCCATACACCCAGAGACCAGCCCAGAAGTACTACCTGGTCGTAAGTCTTATGGTCTGGCAGAACAAGAGGCTCGTCAGCTGAATAATTATAATAAAGAATGAAATCATGATCATCAGTGCATAAGGGGATAAAAGCATTTCTGTCAATGCCCCAGCCCCCGAATAATATTATAAGCCTTTTATTATCTTCTCTACGCCTGATATGAGTTTTCACAAAATTGCTTTTATTTTACTGTAAGATTCTCCGGCTTTATCATTTTCTGATAAGGTCATTTAAATTTTACGCTAAGATAAGTAGATTTTTGCCAAGACTCCAAGACCCACGGTACTAAATATAAAGAGGAGCGAGGGATGGTTATGGAAGACAAGAACGGGTTCTCTTAAAAGATAATCCCGGAATCTACTGTCTGATAATAAGGAAGACGCTCCTCCCGGAGGTCTTAATTGTGAAAGTCAATGTCTGCAATACAATCCTGTTCTTTCACATAACCATTACCTATCTCGCTCCTCTTATGCTTATAGCATGAGCTTCATTTACAAATATAGAAGTTATATATCAAATATTCAAATTTATTACTCAAAAAAAGAAAGGTTGTTCGGTCAAATTGATAATTAAATTGATAAATTATCGTTTTACATGTGATTTACAGTAAGTTTTGATAAAATATGACCGAACAACCTCAGTACCCAATTGAACCCTGATTTTGAATTCTGAACTGAAAACAAAATCAGCTGTAAAATAAATAATAATCTTTGGTATATGCTAACGGAATATCATAAATTATTAATAAAATATTAAAAATATTAATATATAGTTGCATAATAATTGAATATTAGTGATTTGCTGATATGCACTATCATAAAATCAAATCTGATATATCATAAAACATATACCACTTAACTTACTTTTCCTATTTTTGATACCAGAGAAATTAATGGAATTACAAAATGAAACAAGCATGGAGATCCCTGTAATCTTTATGCAAAAACTCTTAATAACATGAAAAGATTATATTCCGTATCTGTTTTTCTTCTGTTTACCTATATTCTTTCTGCACAATCATTGCCGGAAGGTTTTAACTGCTCCACCATTATTGTGGGTAAAAAGGCATCCGCCACAGGCAGTGTGCTTATTGGACACAATGAAGATGACGGAGGTAAGCAGGTGGTTAATCTATATAAAATTTATGAAGATGCTCCGAAATCTGATAAAATGGTCCTTAAAAATGGCGCAGTCATAGACCAGACTCAAAAAACGTACGGTTATTTATGGCTCGAAATGCCTGACCAGGATTTTGCAGACAGCTTTTTGAATGAAAACGGGGTGCTTGTTACATCTAATTCATGCCCTTCCAGGGAAAGATATGGAGAGATAACAGATGGTGGTATAGGATATAATCTGCGTAAACTTATTGCAGAAAGAGCAGAATCAGCCAGACACGGTGTTGAACTGGCAGGCCGGCTGATATCAGAGCTCGGGTATAACGCTTCAGGCCGTACATATACCATAGCCGATACAGAGGAAGCATGGATGCTGTCTGTTGTCAGGGGTAAACACTGGCTTGCAATGCGTATACCCGATAATCACGTGGTCTACCTTCCTAATTTTTATATAATAGAGGAAATAGACTTTGATGACAGTGATAATTACTTATATTCGGACGGACTCAAAGAATACGCTGTTACCAGAAACTGGCATAAAGAAGAGAACGGCGAATTTAATTTCAGGGAAGCATACGGTAATGAAAGATCTGCGGAAAGCATATCGAATATAGGAAGGATGTGGATAGGTGTTAATAAAATGTCTCCCACGGAATATGATATTGAGGACCGCTTCCCGGATAGCTTTGTGCCTGATAAGCCGGTGGCTATTGATGATATTATGAATATACTTCAGAATCATTATGAAGGTACCCATCTAGATGATTCTGAAAAATATACACAGCATAATCCTCACGAGAATAAAACCATGAATATTTGTGCAGGACATCAGCAAATGTCTTTTGTGGCTGAATTGAGGGACGATATGCCTGTAGAAATAGGATGCCGGATGTGGATAGCCCCCCGAAGGGGATGTGTTCATGCATATATGCCTGTTTATTACGGTATAAGTGATTTTCCGTCTGACTATAAATATTATGATGATAATGAGAAGGTTTATAAAAACCATTTCATGGTGCCTGATGACATGTATAATGAAAATAATGGTAAAGCATGGTGGTCATTTATATCCGTGACCTCCTTTGTGGATGATGATTACGGCTTAAGAATAGACCGGAGAAAAGAATTTAAAAATAAGCTCCAGCAGGAATATTTTGAGGAAACGGAAAAATTCGATAAAGGCCTGATGAAGCTGTGGAACCGCAACCGTGATGAAGCCCTTAAGGCTGTCACTGATTTTAATAATATGATTTTTGATAGGGCGCTGCGAAGTAATGCTGAATATATGCAGGGAAATAAGTAAGATACTTTTCGCCTTCAAATTGCCTGGTTTGCTTACATAATATTAAATTTGTTAATATCGAAACACTAAAATATTCTTTGATATGGGAATGACATTAATTGAAAAAATACTGAGCAATCATTCTGATGCTGCCGCTGTTAAACCCGGCGATATTGTGGATGTTATTATAGATGCCAGGGTGGCCCGTGATTTTGGAGGAGCAAATGTTGTGAAAAATTTGCAAACATATAAGCTTGATATAGACGATCCTGAAAAGACATTATTTACATTTGACTGTAATCCCACCGGCTCAGATCAGAAATATGCTGTTAACCAGCATATATGCCGGCTGTTTGCCCGTGAAAAAGGGATACGTGTCTATGATATCAACGCTGGAATAGGAACCCACCTGCTTGTTGATGAAGGTTATGTTTACCCGGGTGCTACAGCTGTTTCCACCGACTCCCATGCCAATATACTGGGTGCAGTGGGAGCTTTCGGCCAGGGAATGGGAGATCAGGATATTGCATCTGCATGGAATAAGGGAAAAGTGTGGTTTAAAGTGCCGCCATCCGTAAAAATAAACCTTCAGGGAGAACTGCCTCCGAATGTATATGCCAAAGATATTGTACTGAACCTGCTGAATGAATTCGGGGCAAACTCATTGCTTGGATACTCAATAGAAATGTATGGCGACTGTGTTGATCAGCTTGGTCTTGGCGACCGGATGACAATATCTTCCATGGCAACAGAGATGGGTGCAATAATATTACTTTTCCCTCCCAATGATGAAGTGATATCCTACTGCGCTGAACGTACAGATAAGGAATTTGAAGCAGTGTATGCAGACGAGGATGCCCTGTACGATAAAACATTTGATATTGATGCAGGCAGCTTTAAAGCAATGGTTTCCTTACCCGGAAAACCACATGATACAGCCGGTATAGATGATGTAAAAAATATTAAAATTGACTCGGCCTTTATTGGTAGTTGCACAAACGGAAGAATGGAGGACATGAGAGCTGCCGCAAAAGTGCTTAAAAACAGGAAAGTAGCGCCCGGTGTTGTGCTTAAAATTGTGCCTGCAACAAATGAGGTATGGGATAAATGCCTGGCTGAAGGACTGATAGATATTTTTAAAAATGCCGGTGCCCTTGTTTCAAATGCAGGATGTGCGGGATGTGCGGCCGGACAGGTCGGTCAGAACGGTCCGGGTGAAATAACCATAAGCACAGGAAACCGTAATTTCCCGGGCAAGCAGGGCAAGGGAAGCGTATACCTGGCCTCCCCGGCTGCTGTGGCTGCATCGGCCGTGGCAGGTTATATAACACATGAAAATAATATACCGGATGAGCCGGTGTCATTTAAGACAGGTGGAGAAAGGAAAGCTGTGGATCAGGAAAAACAGGCAAAACCTGGCAGTCGTCCCACGGTTATTAAGGGGAGGTGCTGGATTATTGACAGGGATAATATCGATACTGATATGATATTTCATAACAGGTATCTTTCAATAACAGATATTGAAGAAATGGGTAAATACACCTTCGATAATCTTGAAGGATATGAGGATTTCGCGGAAAAAGCTGAAAAAGGAGATATAATAATAACAGGTAAAAATTTTGGATCAGGCAGCTCGAGACAGCAGGCAGTTGATTGTTTTGTCTCACTGGGCGTTCAGGCTGTTCTGGCAGAATCATTTGGTGCCATTTATGAAAGAAACGCCATAAATGCAGCATTCCCGGTCTTAAGCTACTCCAGTCTTTCAGAAATACAGCTTGAAAATAAAGATGATATAGAACTTAATCTCGAAACAGGCAAACTGAAAAATCTGCGCAGCGGCAAAAGTACAAGCATCACACCATTCAGTGAGGTACAGATGATTATATATAAGAGCGGTGGACTGTTCTATGTTTAAAATCGAACCCTGAAAAATAAGAATATTATGAAAGCCAGGACATTTGTTGAAAAAATACTGGATGCTCCCACAGGAGCAATAACATTTAAAAAGCCGGATATAGTGCTCACCCACGATAATTCGGCAAGCATCTATATTACCTTCATGAAAATGGGGGCTGAAAAGATCCATGATCCTTCTCAGTTACTTGTAGTGCTTGATCATAATGCTCCTCCTACAAATGCCAAACTGGCAACGCAATACGAGGAGATAAGGGAGATGGTGAGAAAACATGGAATAGAGAAATTCTATGATGCAGGCCGGGGTATATGCCACCAGATAATGTCTTATCATGCCAAACCGGGAATGATAATAGTGGGAAGCGACAGCCATACATGCACTGCAGGCGCCTTCAATACACTTGCAGCGGGTATCGACCGCACCGAGTCAGCGGGTATATGGACCCGTGGTGAGACATGGTTCAGGGTACCCGAATCAATAAAGATCACCCTGCATGGACGCTTAAAGGATGGTGTTTATGCAAAAGATCTGTCCCTGTGGATAATAGGTATGATAGGGACTGCAGGCGCAAATTATATGTCAATAGAATACCATGGGGAAGGGGTTAAGACTTTGAGTATATCCGACAGAATGACACTGGCCAACCTGGCATCAGAGATGGGAGCGAAAAATGCCGTATTTCCTGCTGACCAGGTATTGCGTGATTTTCTGGGTGAGATTGAGTATAATGAGACGTGGGCAGATGAAGGGGCTGAATATGCAAGGGAGATAGATATTGATCTGGAAGAGATATACCCGCTGGTGGCCGCCCCCCATAATGTTGATAATATAAAAGCCGTGGCCGAAGTGGCTGGCACGAAAGTTCATCAGGGACTGATAGGCACATGTACCAATGGCAGGATAGAAGATATAAGGGTGGCAGCTGAAATATTTAAAGGGAAATCCATAAAGGAAGGATTCCAGCTGCTTGTTATACCCGCTAGCAGGGAGGTATACCTGCAGGCTCTAAAAGAGGGACTGCTGACAGAACTGATTGAAGCCGGAGCAAATGTGCTGGGTCCGAGTTGCGGACCGTGCCTGGGAACGGGACAGGGCATACCGGCTGATGGTTATACGGTCATATCCACCGCCAACCGGAACTTCCCGGGCCGCATGGGTAACAAGAACGCTGAAATATACCTGGCATCTCCGGCAACGGTTGCCTTATACTGCACTGAAAGGGAAAATAACAGATCCCAGGAAAGGAGGTGGTAATGAGAAATATGTCAGCCGGCGGAAAGAAAGTACCGGGGCACTGATAGATGATAAAGATAACAGGAAAATAAAGGGGGTATGGAATTACAGCGATATCGACAACCTGAATACCGACCAGATGTTTGCCGGTAATCTGACATATAATGTGCTCAGCTCTGACGCTGAGGCTATCATCCCTCATCTTTTTGAAGGATTTGATAAAAATTTCAGCAAGAATGCTTCTGAGGGAGATATTATTATTGCAGGCGATAATTTTGGTTGCGGCAGCTCAAGGGAGCATCCTGCGGTCGGACTGGCACACATTGGCGTTAAGGCTGTATTAGTTAAGTCGGTAAACAGGATATTCTACCGTTCCAGTATAAACCAGGGATTGCCCCTCATTGTATTGCCGGAAGCTGTTGAAGCTTACAGCAAAGGAGATAAAGTGGATATAGACTTTGCGAAAGGAACGGTCAGGGTAGGGGAACGGACCATTGATTTTGAGCCGCTACCGGATAAGCTGAATGAGATAATAAAGAAAAAAGGACTTGTAAACTGGATTTTAAACATATGAGAATAATCTCCTGGAACGTCAACGGAATAAGAGCTGTAGCAAAGAAAGATTTTTTAAAGAGTGTTAATCTGATGTCTCCTGACATTATCTGCCTGCAGGAAACAAAGGCTCAGGATGAACAGGTGAAAGAAGCTCTGAAAGGGTTTGATGACTATCATTTATATTCTAACTCGGCGGAAAAGAAGGGTTATTCCGGCACTGCAGTGCTGTCCCGTACAGAGCCACTGGATGTAACAAAAGGGATAGCGAATAAAGCGCATGACAATGAAGGCAGGGTATTGACCCTTGAGTATGATAACTTTTACCTGGTCAATGTATATGTGCCTAATTCAGGCAGCGAATTAAAGAGACTTGAGTATCGCCAGGAATGGGATCGCGACTTTTATGCTTACCTGAAAAAGCTGGAAGAAAATAAAGCCTGTTATTGCCTGTGGCGATTTTAACGTGGCACATAAGGAAATTGACATTGCCCGTCCAAAGCCCAATTATAATAAATCTGCCGGGTTTATGCAGGTGGAGATAGATGGCATGGATCGCTATACTTCAGGTGGTCTTATTGATACATTCAGGCATTTTTATCCTGAAAAGAAAGATATTTACTCATGGTGGAGCTACAGGGCAGGAGCAAGGGGTAAGAACGTGGGCTGGAGGATCGATTACTTCCTGGTAAGCGAGAAGCTCATTCCCGGCATCAAGAAAGCTTCCATACACAACGAGATAACAGGCTCGGACCACTGCCCGGTCTCAATTGAGATACAGAGTTGATATTTACTGTTCCATGATCCGCTCTTTTGCATATTCCAGCAAAGCATCAGACCTTTTCAATGAGCAGGCAATGCATATTTTTATCCTTGATAATTGATTAAGCTATCTGCTATTAAGGGTTCCGGTATCGTTTTTGATAGTATAGCGGTCCTTTTACTATATGAAAACATAACTTTAACGCTTAGTTGATTGAATTTTATTTTTCCGGGAGGTAAAAATATACTATATTAGCAATATGATATAAAGTGTATATATGACATTTATTAATTATTTGTTTTCAATCTTACTTAACAGGGTCGTTCTTACTTTGTTTTTATTAGTACTTTTTTTTATTTTAGCATCCTGCGGTCGTCAACTTCCTGAAAAACCAAATATTATAATTATAACAACTGACTATCAGGCCTGGGAGGATATTCCTGAACTTACTCCTGAGCTTAAAATGCCTTCAGTTGACAGGCTTTACAGGGAAGGGGTGGTGTTTAGAAACCATTACTGCACCGCACCTGTTTGTATGCCTTCACGGTATACAATGGTCTCCGGAACTTATCCCCATACACATAAGATGTGGGACAATGGCGCACATTGGCTTCCGGAGGGATCACCCGTCCTGATGGAAGAACTGAATAATGCAGGCTACAAAACCATAGGTATAGGTAAGATGCACTTTAAGCCTTGGGACAGGATGGCAGGCTTTGACGAACGTATTATAGCCGATTGCCAGGGTAATTGGGCTGGAGATACCCTTAAAAAGGATGATTATTACCACTATCTGAAAAGAGCAGGAAAGACACGTTTCGATTATCTTAGTTACCAGGACAGCACCGACCTGTACGGAGTATACGAATGGCCCATGGCAGATACACTGGATATTGATTATTATGTAGGAGAGCAGACAGTGAGGTATATTGAAAATGATAGCATGGGCGATGATCCATGGTTTTTGTGGGTGTCGTTTAACGGTCCGCATAATCCATGGGACCCGCCGGCTGACTTAATGAATTATTACCTCGAAAAAGAACTGCCACAAGCCAGATACATGGAAGGTGAACTGGAAACAAAACCTTATGCCCATACCATTACACGCTATAACTATACCCGCAAGGTTGTTGATCTGATTGACAGAAACCCCGGCAAAAGAGAAGAATACATACACAGGATAAGAGCCGGTCATTACGGAGGCCTTACCCTGATTGACCAACAGATAGGTAGAATATTCAGCAAGCTTGAAGAAAAAGGTAAACTGGATAATGCCATTATAATATTTACATCGGACCATGGAGCCCATCTGGGTGACCATGATCTGATCCATAAAGGCACCCACTACGAACGGTCATCCCATGTGCCCTTTGTCATATGGTGGCCTGATGCTTTGAAACCTGGAGAAATCAACGGTTTTACCTCACATATTGATCTTTTCCCTACGCTGGTTGAACTGGCAGGTGGAAGTTTGCCGGAGGGACTGGAAGGTCAGAGCTATTATGATGTGCTCACAGGCAAGGAAAATGCTCCTGATACTGCTATAATTGAAATAATAGGCAACACAGCATTGGTGACGAAGGATTATAAATATGGTATGTACCGTCAGTTAAGGGAAGCAGACCTGTATGACAGGAAAGCAGACCCTGATGAATTTATGAATATTGTTGATGATCCCGGATATTCACACCTGGTAAAACAATTTACGGAGTACCTGTACAGAATAGATTCAACTCTTAAGGACGATTTTGAAAATGCTCCGCCGGTCAGACCCTTTCCATCAAAGATCACACTTGAGCACGGGCAAATGCTTAATCGCTTCGATTGCCCTTACCTGGGCGGCAAGTCATTTTCCGTGAAGGCCGGTATTGATGCAAATGCAGTGGCAAACGGGCCGGTAATTGTTCATTATGAAGGTCCTCACGGTTTTTCTTTGTTTGCTGAAGACGGCATGCTTAAAGCCGGTTTCAGAAAATGGAATGAGGATGAGATTGTTATACTCGGGAGATTAAAAACAGGACAAAACAGTATATTTTTTCGTCTTGAAAAGGATGGTAAGATAAGTGGGACTATAAATAACAGGGAATACCTGGCTGAATCGTCCTGGCCCAAACCTGTACAAGCGGGGAGGAAGGGATATCTCACGGGCATCTTTTGTGCGGGCTATTCAGGTCCGGGTTGGGTGAATCCTGTAGGGAACTATAATAAAGGATCGGAATTTACGGGACATATCAATTTTATTGAACTGGAGGTGACAGATGATGAGAATTAACAGGCTTACAACAATATCCATCCTATTTGCAATTATATTACTGTCTTGCAATGCTAATAAAAAGCATTCGGTGATAATAATGAGTGACCTGCACTATGATTCCACCGAAGTGAGAAAAGTCGTAATGGATTCAGTGATACAGAGAGTGAATGAAATGAAGCCTTCCCAAAACGACGGGGAGATTAATTCAGTTATTGTACTGGGTGATATTACTCAAGACGGAACAGAGTATCAGTGGAACAATTTTGTTTCCTCTTTCGGCCTTAATGGGGAAGCCGGACTGAAATATCCTGTTTATGAATTTGCAGGTAATCATGATGGTAATATTGATGGCGTTGTGAGGAATAGCATCAGGAAAAGAAACACTGAAAGAAATAATATATCAGGCATATCCGAAAACGGTTTGCATTACAGCTGGGACATTGGAAATTTTCATTTTGTGGCTCTGGGCATTTACCCGGGTCTTGAATGGGACCCTGATTGTGAATGGTGCCATTATTTCAAAGAGAGCTTCAGGGATCCGGAAATGAGCCTGGCTTTCCTGAAAAAAGACCTGAAGGAAAACCTTAAAGACAAGAAGCAGCCGGTAATACTGTGTTTTCATTATGGCTGGGATGACTTCAGCCTGCTCTGGTGGACGGAGGATGAGCAGGAAAGTTTCTATCAGGAAATAAAGGATTATAATGTTAAGGGTATTTTTCATGGTCATAATCATTCAGTTGACCATTATTACTGGAAGGGCATAGATGTCTGGAGCGCAGGCTCACCGCAGTCGGGAGAAAAAACCGGAAATTTCATGCTTGTTAAATTGACCGCAGATTCCCTCCAGGTAAAGAAAGTAACTCTTAACAGTATAGAATTACTGAATTAACTAATACCCCAATTTCTATGTACCGATACTGTGTATTATTGATTTCATTTTTCCTGATACTGCATATTAATGCAGATGCCCAGGGAACAGTTAAGCTGTCGGACGGTAACATAAATGCTGTTTTTTCACAGTGGGGCATAAGCTCTGTTACCTGCAGCGATGATCCTTATCAAGCCAACCCGGTATCAGGCAGGTTCGGCCGTCCGGTAATAAACTACAGGATTGCTCAGGGCGACTGGCTTACTCATTTTATGGGTAATACGATAATGAGTACTGAAGATGATAAAGTTAAGTACCTGCATTATATAAAAGGAATGCCCATGAGCCTGGAACAGGAGTTTGTTTCTGAAGAAGGCGGAATAACGTGGAATATGAAACTTAAGACTGAAATGGAGTTCCCTGTCAGGATAGGCGATTTTGCCATTCCCCTGCCATGGAACCTGCCCCGCGGAGGTAATCCTGAACAAACATTTGAAAGAGGCTTTACCAAACATCACTATATTGCCGGAGATGGTTCCTTTATATATTTCACCAGGCCTTCAGGTAAAGCGCCGTATTTCATTATTATGGCCTTGCCGGGTACCCGACTTGAATATTTTGACTCCGGTGATGAATACAGGGTTTATATACATTCGGGTCACACAGGCAACCTCCAGGAGGGGAACTGGCGCTATGAACATACTTATCATGATCTTGCTCCTGCAGGGGAGGAAGGCTCGGAAGTAGAATATTCCTTCAGGATGCAGTGGGCAAACAGTTATGATGAGCTCAGACAAATATTATATGATAACGGATTACTGGATATCAGGGTTGTCCCGGGTATGAGCCTGCCACGTGATCTGGAAGCCAGACTGGCTATACGCTCAAAAAAAATATCACGGCCATAAGGGCTGAGTACCCTGGACAGACTGAGATTGAGTTTATTGAGAAAACAGATGATAACCATTATATCTATAAGGTGAGATTTGACAGACTGGGTGAGAATATGCTCTTTGTTGATTATGGTGACGGGCTAAGCAATCACCTGGAATTCTTCTCCACGGAAGATATGGAAACACTCTTTAAGAAGAGAGCCTCATTCATAGTTAACAGTCAGCAACATAAGGTTCCAGATAAGTGGTGGGACGGACTTTATTCTGTTTATGATATGAAAAACGGGGTACTCAGGGGACCGGAAAACACCGATGGATTTGACTACTGGTGGGGATACGTACTGGCCAGTGATGACCCGGCTTTGTGTAAGGCACCATACGTAGCGGCAAAAAATGTGTTCTATCCTGATAATGATGAAATAAAATCAGTTGAATATTACCTTGAAAATTTTGTATGGGGCGGCCTTCAACGAACCGATAAGGAGACTCCCTATCCATATGGCATCTATGGAACACCTAACTGGATGGTAAACAGAGATCCTGTGAAAAGGGCAGGTGTAAAAGACAGAAACCTGGACAAGATGAATGTATGGAGATCCTATGATTATCCACATATTATAATGCTGTATTATCATATGTACCAGATCGCTGAAATGTATCCTGACAAGGTAAATTACCTCGATGCAGAAGGATACCTGGAACGGGCATGGCAAACAGCCAGGGCCTATTTTATTTATCCCTATGAGATACTACCATGGTATGATACCTATAAATGGGGATGCTATAATGAGCTTGTGATCGAAGATCTTATTTCTGTCCTCGAAGAGTACGGCAGAAACGAAGAGGCTGACTGGTTAAGAAATGAGTATGAGAAGAAAGTAAAATATTTTATTTATGACGATGACTACCCGTATCGCTCAGAATATGCAATAGACCGCACCGCTTTTGAGTCTTCCTACGCTTTTGCGCGCTACGGTGCCACCACTGATATGGAGCCCGACACCAACCTGTGGTATGATGTTAAATTGGAGAAATGGTGGTCACACCCCGAGGTAAGTAAAGAAGATGCAAGGGACTTTATGGATCAGCAACACTATGCCGGCCTGGCAGTGAGGGGATGGCTGGAGACAAAATACTTCCTGCTTGGATCTGATTTTACTACCAGCTCCGATCGCCACTGCCTGTCATATATGGCACGCATGGGAGGATGGTCCATACTTGATTACGGTCTCAGATTCTCAGAAGAACCATGGGACTGGCTGCAGCTCGGATATGCTTCCTACCTCAGCGCATGGTCACTGATGAATACGGGAACAGAAGAGAGTAATTACGGTTACTGGGCCCGGGGAAAGAGAATGACGGGGCCACAGGCTGGGCTTTTATGGCTTCAAAAAAGGGACGGGCATGGATACGAAAGGATGTGGAAAGAGGAGCCTGGTTTTATGATGGTGAACAGGATCTTGGACATGGCTCGGCAGTGAGGATGGCAGCTACCGTGCTTGCTAAAGATCCCTTGTTTGGATGGATTGCCTATGGAGGCCAGCTGGAAAAAAGCCGCAGTAATTATCTTATTATACCCAGAGATGGTCTGAGGTCAAGATTCTGGGTAGTAACAGATGAGGAGAGAATGGGGATTGAGATGGAAAGGGATGGCTTCAAAAAGGAATCAGAGGTAATATTTAACCCGGTCAAGAAGACTGTTGACGCAAAAATTGAAAACAGAACGAATGATGAGCATATAACCCGGATATATATCAGCTCCTCCGGCAATTGGGAGCTGAAGGTTGACGGTAAACCACAGGCACTAAAAAAATCAGGATACAGGTTGTATGCTGACATCAGGATTAGCAACGATACACATATTATTAATTTAAAAAAGAAATAGTCTAAGCTTTAAAACTTAAAGAATGAAATTCAAAACCGGATCGATCACAATACCACTCATCCTTACTGCAAGCCTCTTCTTTAGTATCTCATGTACTGAAACTGATGTTGCAAAAGGACCTGCATATACCTGGCAGGACTGGCCATACGAAATACCGGCCAGGATCTCAGATGATAATAATCCTGACCTATTTCTGATGGCACTGGGTGATGTGAAAACATCCCTTGCTAACGGTACTTTCGACCCTGTTAAGGACGAGGTGCATCTGACTGACGGAACCGTAATACCCAACTGGTACAGAGACAGCCTGGGACTGGATTATTACAGCCCTATAAAAAAGGATATATTCCCGCTGCCCCCGTCCGGCATGTGTACATGGTACTATTATTACCAGCACATAAACGAAGAAGAGGTTAAACTGAATGCCCGGTGGATAAGTGAAAACCTGATTGATTATGGTGCTGAATATCTCCAGATTGATGACGGCTGGCAAATAGAAAAGGAAGATGGTGGTCATGGCTCGCGCGATTGGACAGGTACTGATCAGGCATTCCCTTCAGGTATGGCTCATCTGGCAGATTATATAAAGGATCAGGGACTGATACCTGGTATCTGGATTGCACCGCATGGTCAGTCAAATGATTCGGTGGTTATGGCAAACCCCGGGGTTTTTATATTCAAACCTGACAGCACCTCCGCCTCTGATACATGGGAGGGAGACTATCTCATCGATCCAACATCAGAAGAAGCTCATAACTACCTGTATGATCTTTTTGATATGATGGTTGAATGGGGATATGACTATTATAAGATAGATGGTCAGCCTATCGTCGTCAGGGAATATGACAGGGTAAATGAATTTATGGAGAATCCGGGTGAGGATAATGAAGAATTATACCGCAGCACCCTGGAAACAATGCGCAAAGCAATAGGGCCTGAGCGGTACCTGCTGGGCTGCTGGGGAATACCAACCGAAGGTATGGGTATAATGGACGGATCACGTACCGGCGGCGATGTGGTACTGGGTTGGAGTGGCTTTTTTACCTCATTGATGCCTACAATGAGATATTACAACCAGCATAATATAGCATGGTATACCGACCCCGATGTGCTGATGCTGCGACAGCCACTGACGCTGCAGCAGGCACAGGTATGGGCTACATTGCAGGGACTTACCGGACAGGCACTGATGACAAGCGACAGGCTTACTGACCTCTCGGATGAGAGGGTGGAGCTGCTGAAAAAAGTGTACCCGGCAGTTGATATAAGACCGGTAGACCTGTTCCCCACCGACAGGAGGAAAACGCTGTGGGACCTGAAAATAAATCATCTCGGCAGGCAGTATGATGTGGTGGGACTGTTTAACTACGGTGAGAAAGAACTGAAGCAGCATATGCTGGATTTTTCAGATATCGGTCTTGACCATGAAGGCCCGTACCATGCCTTTGACTTCTGGAATAATGAATACCTAGGGGCCTGGGAAGAAGGAATGGCCTTCGAAGTGCCACCCACAAGCTGCAGGGTTATAACACTTATGCCTGATAAAGGGGAGATACAGCTGGTGTCTACAAACAGGCATATAACACAGGGCTGGGTTGACCTGGAAGAGATAGGGTATGATGATGAGACGAAGAAATACTCCGGAGTGAGTAATATAATAAAAGATGATCCATACCAGCTGCATTTTGCCTATCCAAGGGGTGAATATTATAAGATAAGCGATGTTAAAGTCAGAAAAGGGGGTAAGGTAAGGACCACTATAACAAACCACCAGGGATGGTCCACGGTGACAATTTACCCCTCAAAAACAACCGATATACAGTGGACTGTGTCCTTTGAACCCGCCTATTCATATAAGTATGAGACCAGGGATCCGGGCAGACTGTCAGTCGAAGCCGTGGGTACGGACGCAGTTAAGCTCAGCTGGCGTGCACAGTATTACCTTAATGCAGGATACCAGGTCTATCTCAATAATGAGCTGATAGGCTATTCGCCTGCTACATACTTTATACTGGACGGACTGGATCCGGAAAAGGAATATACGGCCGATGTGAGGACTGTGTGGAAAGATGGCGAAGTTAACAGTCGCGCTGGAGAAGATGAAAGAGAACATGGAATAAGTTTCAGAATAATAGAAAATATAGTTTATGAGAAGAAGGATAAAGAATAGCCTGTTACTTATCGGGCTTATACTTTTAATGAACTCCTGTAGCAATGATAAAACGGCAGCCTGAGTTTTAAGGCCGGGACAGCTGATGGCGACAGTATAGAATTTATTCCTTTCTATAAGTTGTTCAATACCAGGTATATGATTTATTTTAAAACCACTGACTGATATGAAAAATATAGGTAAATATCTGGCTTTTCTTTTCTTAATAGTCCTTGCTTCATGCACATCCCGGCAGGAACAGCCCAATATCATCCTGATAATGGCAGACGATATGGGCTTCTCGGATATAGGATCCTATGGCGGTGAGAGAGATGGCTGATGACTGGGAAAAATGGGCCTGGCGCACCCAGGTACTGCCAAAACCAAAATAATAATGCAAAAAATCAATAAGATGAAAAAATTACCGGCACTACTGATTATCAGCATGGCAGCCTTTGCCTGCTCAACAGATAAAGACAACCAGCCTCTTACGGGCTCTGAATGGGGACAGCTGCGTAACGGATCTGCCGAGGAGCTTGTGTCCTCTGAAGTGATGTACTGGACGCCTGATAATAGTAGGAATGGAGCCATTCACTTTTATGACTTTATAGCAAAAGAGGGAAATAAAAGCCTGACAATACAAAGCGATACCCCGGCACGCGGACGATGGTCAAACAGGGTTAACCTGAAACCATGGTCTGAATACAGGTTCACGGGCTGGATAAAAACTAAAAACCTAAGACCTGCAAATGAGAAAGGGGCATCTATAAGAATTGATGGTATGGACATCGAAGCGGAGGATTTTACCGGCACTAATGACTGGACCCTTATAGGATATGTCTTCGACACAGGAGCAGATGATGCGGCTACCGTGTCCTGTGTCATGAGTCTGGATGGCAGGGCCACCGGACAGGTATGGTTTGATCATATGAGCTTTGAACTGCTTTCGGAAGAAAAATACCTGGCATCGGTGTCAATTGATACGGAAGATAAAGCTGAACCCATATCCGAATACGTTTACGGCCAGTTTATCGAACACCTGGGTAAATGCATATATGGCGGCATTTGGGCTGAGATGATAAGAGACAGGAAATTTTACTATGAACCAGGGATGCAAGAGTCGGCGTGGCAGCTAAAAGGTCATAATAAGCTCCTTAAAATATCCCGGGTAAATCCTTTTGTAGGTGATTTTGATCCCGTTCTGCTTATTAATGACAGTGATCAGGTGTCGCTTATACAGAATGAACTGGGATTGAAAGAAGGAATGAAGTATTCGGGACGATTAATCATGAAAGCGGGCCCAGACATAAAGAATGTGACTGTGAGCCTCAGTGCCGGTGACTACATTGAGGAGATCAGCATAAATAACTTTAAACCCGGCTACAATGAGTACCCCCTTGAATTCACATCCGGGGTATTTACCCATAACGCTTCAATTGAGATAAGCGCTGAAGGCAAGGGTGAACTGGGCATCGGAACAATAAGTCTTATGCCGGCAGATAATATAAACGGATTCAGAAAAGATGTGATGGCCCTGCTCAAAGAGCTGGATTCACCTGTATACAGATGGCCGGGGGGTAATTTTGTGAGTGGCTACGACTGGAAAGACGGTATCGGTCCGCGCGATAAAAGACCTCCCCGTAAGAATCCGGCCTGGACGGGCATTGAGCATAATGATGTGGGTATGCATGAATTTATTGATTTCTGCCGCCTGCTGGACACTGAGCCGTATATAGCAGTTAATGCAGGTCTTGGTAATGTGGAACAGGCACGTCAGCAGGTTGAGTACTGTAACGGAGACATTAACACAGCTATGGGCAGGCTGAGGGCTCAGAATGGTGATGAAGAGCCCTGGGACGTCAGTTGGTGGTCAATAGGAAACGAGATGTATGGTGGATGGCAGCTGGGACATATGTCCACCGAAGAATTTGTTGATAAGCATAACCAGTTTGCTGAGCAGATGAGATCGGTGGATCCTGATATCATTCTTGTTGCAGTTGGTAACGTAGGTCCATGGGATGAAATGATTTTATCTGAAAGTCAGGATAATATGGATTATATAAGTGAGCATTTTTATAGTCAGGACTGGCACGGGGGCGGACTTATGACCCATGTTATGCAGATACCGGAAGCCATAAAACATATAACCGACGCTCACCGCAGGTACAGGGAGGAGATACCCGGACTGGAAGAAAAAGATATACGGATATGCCTTGATGAGTATAATTACTGGTATGGTCCGCATATATATGGTGAGCTGGGAACAAGGTATTTCCTAAGGGATGCCCTCGGTATAGCTGCCGGTATGAATGAGTTTGCACGGCAGTCAGACATGATCTATATGGCAAACTATGCGCAGACAGTAAATGTGATAGGATGCATTAAAACCAATACGACTCATTCTGTTATGGCATCAACAGGTCAGGTACTGAAACTGTACAGGTCAAAGTTCGGATCCATACCGGTCAGCCTGAGCGGGGATACAAGACCCATGGATATTGCAGCCGCCCTTAATGCTTCTTTGGATACACTTGTTGTATCGGCCGTTAACCCTACATGGGACAGGCAGGAGATAAAAATAAGCGTAAAGAATTCATTTATTGACGGGGAGACAGAGAAATGGAGCATTACAGGCCCTGATGATATGGCTTATAACGAACCGGGAAAAGAGGAGAGTGTGATAATTACCGGTCCCGAAACAGTGGCCGATGTCAGCAAGGCAGTGGTTGAGCCATACAGTGTTAATATTTTCAGGATACCCCTTAAAACAATGGATAAATAATTATTGTTTTATATAGTTTAATTAATTATAATTGCCGGATATTTTTCTAAAGAACAATTATTATGGTTAAGAAAAGCGTAGGTTCACCCAGGCGAAAAAGAAAACTTATCAAGGCCGAAACATACGGTGGTGTTTTACTGCTGGGTGCTACTGTTCTGGCACTTATATGGGCTAACTCACCCCTGGGTCATATTTATGACTCCATTTTTCATTATGAGATAGGAATAGCATCATCTCATTTTACACTGCAGGAATCTGTACTGCACTGGATTAATGACGGCCTGATGGCTATTTTCTTTTTTATGATAGGCCTGGAGATAAAAAGGGAAATGTTAATAGGTCATCTTAACACCGTTAAGAAGGCATCATTCCCGGTTTTTGCCGCTCTTGGAGGTATGATTGTGCCGGTTAGTATATATCTTATCTTTAATAATGACCCTGAAACAGTGCGCGGATGGGGTATACCTGCCGCAACAGATATTGCATTTTCACTAGCCATATTACAGCTGCTTGGAAAGAGGGTGCCCATAGCCCTTAAAGTATTCCTTGCCACTTTTGCTGTGGCAGATGATTTAGGAGCGGTAATCGTGATAGCTGCCTTTTACAGTGTAGGCATAAAATGGGCTATGCTGGTGGGCGCTTTTGCCATTATGGCTGTGCTGATGATCCTGTCAAGGAAAGGTATCTATTCCAGGCTTCTATACTTCTCCGCCAGTCTTGTGGTCTGGTACTTCTTTCTTAAGTCGGGTATCCACCCTACAGTGGCCGGCGTATTGCTCGCTTTTACTATACCCATCAGCAAAAAGATGGATGTTAAAACATATGTTCTTAAGATCACCGGTATTATTAAGGATTTCAGAGCTTCGGACGAGGAGGATAAGAAGCCTGTTCTAACAAAAATGCAGCTTAAGAAAATAGACGAGATAAAAAGCTGTACCCACAAAGTGAGTTCCCCCCTGCAGCAACTTGAATATGGTCTGCATGACTGGGTTAATTATCTTATTATACCCCTGTTCGCCCTTGCAAATGCAGGTGTTAAGCTCAGAACAGGAGGAAGCATTGATATTACCCTGGCATTGATTATAATGATCAGTCTCTTTGCAGGAAAGACAATAGGCATAACGATGTTTTCTTATATTGGCTCCTGGCTCGGAATTGCCACAATACCAAAGGATATAGATCTTCAGCACCTGATTGGGGTGGCCTGCCTGGGAGGAGTGGGATTTACAATGTCTATTTTCATTGCTAACCTTGCGTTTTTCGGGTATCCTGAAATACTGAATTCTGCAAAAATGGGAATTATAATGGGATCGCTCATCTCAGGGGTCACAGGCTATACACTGCTGAAAATGATGTCCCCAAAACCTTTAGCTGAAGTATAAGTTTTCTCAGGGTATTGAATGATGATTAGTAAAAAATATTAGCCGTCAATAAGTATTTATTATTAGCTAAATACCAACTTTTACCCCATTGCTGCATATAATATTATTGTATTCATTTGCACTGATGTATTAATTAATCAGTTGCATCATGGAAGTGATTGATGAGAAGTTGAAGATACCTGTGGAATCATATCGTCCGGATGAGGGTGAAAATACCTGGACAAAAAAGACTGAAAATGATCAGAAGGCAGCGCCGCCACCAAGGAATGTAAAAAAGGAGAAGGTGACGCGCGACCGTCCCATAAAAAGTATATTTAAAGCTATAACATGGCGTCTGATAGCCTCGGCAACAACATTCGTCCTGGCATATATGTTCTTTTACAGCGATCCCTTTGCCGCCGAGAAAGCAACAGGCATAGCACTGGCGGAGGCTGCAATAAAAATGGTGTTATACTTCTTCCATGAAAGGGCATGGGAACGCCTCAGATGGGGCAGAATGATGGTGATAATACGACGGAACACGCGCAGATCAAGAAAGTCGATACAGCGGATAATACTTAGGAAATCATGAAGAGGAGTAAGGAAGAGGAGATATTTAAGATGCTAAAGGATAAAGAGCCGGCAGAAGGACTGGCTTTGCTGTCCGGACTTTTCCCGGGTAAAATTGTGTTTACCACGAGCTTCGGTCTGGAGGACCAGGTCATTACCGATATGATATTTACCGCCAGGCTGGATATTGAGATAGTGACACTGGATACGGGCAGGCTCTTCAGGGAAACATATAAGGTATTCAGCAAAACCATTGAAAAATATGGCAGGAATATACGCTGTTATTATCCTGAGACCGCAGCCGTAGAGAAACTGTTGTCTGAGAAAGGTCCTTTCAGTTTCTATGAGTCGGTGGAGAACAGAAAAGAGTGCTGCCATATACGCAAGGTTGAGCCTCTTGACCGTGCCCTGCAGGGCTATGGAGTGCTGGATCACCGGAATACGGTCCACACAGTCAACAAGCCGTGATGAGCTGCAAATTATTGAAATGGATCCTGCCAGGAATATATTAAAATATAATCCTCTGCTTCACTGGGATCAGCAGGATGTCAGAAACTACATAAATGCGCATAATGTTCCTTATAATATCCTCCATGACAAAGGCTACGCAAGCATAGGCTGCGAGCCTTGCACCCGGGCCTTAAGGCCCGGTGAGGATTTCCGTGCAGGCAGGTGGTGGTGGGAGTCAAACACCAGCAAGGAATGCGGCCTTCATGTAAATAACCGGCATAAGTCAAAACAAACATAGTGTTTTCAGCTGATACCTGATTATAATTTCTGATGCTCTGTTCACAGACTTAATAATTATCCTTATATTTATAATGAGAGATTATAATTAATATGGCTAAAGCAATAGTAAAGCTAAAAATTGCCACCTATGCCGGTGAAGAATATGTGGTAAGTGTTCCATGTGACAGGGATGATGTCGATGAGCTGATCATAGCCAGCGCATGGCAAAAACTAAAGGAAGATGAAGGAGGCTCTCTTCCTTACGGTCACCGCAGCGCTGAAATAATAAAACGCGTGGATTGATCAATCCTGCTTAAAACACCTAGCTCAGCATTATATGAGCCTTTGCCAGCTTAGCTGGTATCTGTAGTTTGAGCGGACAATTCTGAACACAGCTGCCGCAGTCAGTGCACACATCACCTTTAACCGGTAGTCCTTTATAAAGTCCTGTCGCCTTGCTCCAGTCATGATCATCCATGGCATAGCGCTCAAAACGCAGTATATCGGTTATAGGTATGTGTTGTGGACAATGCCCCTGGCACTTACCGCATAAGCGGCAGACAGCAGCATCAGCTTCAGCAGACATCATACCCAGCGCCATAACATCAGCGACCCTTGGTTCTTTGCCTGCACCTGCATATGTTTCGATAAATTCATTCAGGTTTCTTACACGTATAACTGCAGCATCAAGCTTTGTCTTTGTTGACAGCCAGCGCACCATGGCATTATGTGGCGATACGTCTTCAGGCAGCCCGGATATAAATGCCTGGTCTTCTTTCATACGGCCTATTCCGCGTGCTGTTTTCATGGCTATGGTTCCGAAATTCCTCTTGCTGGCAAACTCAATAAACTCATCCATCTCCGGATCACCACCGTATGAATACATAAACTGTGCATGTTCATACAGCCCGTCTTCCACTACTGCTGTCAGCACCTCGGCTGCACTCTGGCCGTTCTCTACGCGCGGACTCCCCGCATAGCTGTGCTGTGAGAGGCAGAGATGCTTTACCAGGCCTTCTTTCTTCAGCCTGTCAAAGGCACGTACAAAGCTCCTGTCATTCTTCAGCTCTACTGTATTATGATAACCATAATGCAGCTGCATATCATCAAAGTAACCCAGCCCGGTTTTTTCAACAGCCTCCTTTACATACCTGTAATGCTCCTCTTCATCCAGATGTCCCCGGAAGTGATCACCGCCTACACGGTCAACCGTCACCTGGCAGTAATGTGCTTCCCTGTCTTTCAGTATGGTATCCGGAGCGCCGCTTCCCATCCAACGGTTTGCCTTATGCCAGTAATTGATACCACACATAACACCTGCTTCCAGTACTAAATTATCCATATCGCCGGCCCCGATAAGAAATGAAATGTCGCGGCCGCTATATCCCAGCTTGCGGCGGGGTAGCCTGCCTACCTTCTGGGCGGCCTCTTCAACCATTGAGTCTGCTTCCTGTACCTTATGACCAAAAACTTTACCTGTCATCCCGGCCACAACAGCCGTTGATGATAACTTTAAGAAATTTCTTCTTTTAATTGCCATATCTTATACCTCCTGTTTATCCTTAATTTATTGTATCAGTGTCAAATATAATAATATTTTTGATACTTAGACACCAGTGTGAGAGGAGTTCAAGCCTAATATTGTTGTCGCCGGATTGTATTCACCTTTGATGAATTTGAAAATACCAATATTTTCGGGTTATCGGACAATATGAGGCGGATAATCACTGTATAATCTGATCAATTGGGTCGGTCCCCCGCAGTTTAAAACGGTAGGGCCACTGCTCTTCAGGTTTATTCTCCTCCGACTGACTGCGTCGTCTGGATGCAACAGACCAGTGCTCAGTGGGTGCACCGCTAACTACAAGCCACAGGTATTCCGTGTCTTCGGGTACCCTGAATGTGGCTTTGCCATCAGCATCCTTTAATATATCACCATAAACCCGCCTGCCGCCTTTGAGTGAAGCTACGAATCCGTATCGCCATCCGGCCTTATCAACTTTAACGGAGTTATAAGCATCATCACCTGCAATACCTTTAAAAGTAAGCCTGAGCTTTGTGCCGCTTGCCGGTACTTTAAGCCTGATACCGTTATAGCCATAGTTCTGAGGGCATTTCTCCGGGGCTATCCTGTACCACCCGTCAGCATCTTCATTGATAACTGTATGGTGCTGGTTGGCATAGGGACGGGCAACCTTTTCTATCCGGTTTATATCCCATGTCATAAACCGGCGGTATGCATCAAATATCTCATCGTTAAACTGTTCCTGGTTAATGAAGTTTATCCTCTTATATGTCATCACCGGATCTTCACCCTCGGCTGTTTCTCTGCTCAGCTTGCCATAGAACTCTTTGCCGTGCTTGTGAGACCAGTACTCCAGCACGTAGGGAGTGTGATACATATTTATGGGATGCAGGAATGCGTAATGAGTCTTGTTCATAAAATCCACCAAATGGTAGTTTTCAAAGGTCATCCATTCGGGATAGACCTGCCACAGCATATACTGTGCTGACATCTCGCTGATGGCTCCCCTGGGACCCCTGCCTGCATCACTCCTGGAAAGAAACTGGAAAGAATGTCCCATCTCATGAGCAAGAACACCGTAAGGTCCCTTCCTTATCCGCGATGCATTGGTCCACAAAACACCTATCTTATCTTCCGCTCCACCTCCAAAAGCGGTCCCTTCATCACCTCCAAAGACATAAACAAGGAGTTTGTATTTATCTGTCAGTGAATTACCTTTTTGCACCATCTTCAGCTCATCGACATAGTAATTATAGAATCTTTCACATTCACTTAGCAGTTCGTGCACGTCAAAGCGTTTATTCTCATTTGGATTGGCCATAGGATCATCACCATATTCCCTGTGCCAGAAGATGGCGATATTTGATGAGTCAACCATACGCTCATAGCTGTATTCGCTTTCATTATTATTGTAGTCGTTGCCATCAGGTATTCTGAATACCTTCTCAGGGATATATAATTCCTTTTTTGTAATATGATCCGCTGCACTGCTCTCCCCACCATCACTGATACCGGTCTCCCGGGATGTAGTAGACGAAACAGGGTCTGTTTTTTTCATCAGATCATTTATCTCCTCCTGCGTCAGTGCATAGTCATACATCTGCAGCGAGGCCATAAAACCTGAGTAGTTTTCGCCCCTGCCGTCCGATGCACCTATAATAAACCTGGCATTATCAACTGCCGAGGCCAGTGTCATTATCTGTGAGTTGTCCATAAGGCTGTTTACATATATTTTCTCCACCACTCCGTCGAAAGTTAGCACTATATGGTGCCACTCGTTCTCTGCGGGCACATTCCTGTAGCGCATATCAAAATGTCCGTCCAGATGGGCAGCAGCTCCATGGTTACCACTGTTATAAAAAAGGGCATTCCATGAGTTGGCCAGGCGGTGTTTATACCTGTCGCACCATGATGCAAGACATTCACCTTCCCCTGGTACTTCCGGGTTCTTTACCCATGTGGCAACAGTGTATGACCCGTTCCAGGCGAGGCTTTGCGGAACAGGCGTATCTTCAAGGACGAGTGAGCCTCTGACAAATTCAATGGCTTTCACTCCATTTTCGTCCCTTGCCATACTAAGCTCACCGTGTTTGGTAAAGCTGCCGCCTGCAGATCCTGTATTGGGCAGACCATCAAGTGAGTTATTATCAGGTACTTCAGTAAGGTCAAAACCGAACAGCATTTCCCCGGAGCTCCTGGCACCGGGCTCATTAACAGAGGCTTTACTTACCAGTCCAAGCGGAATATCGAAAAGTGAGCTGTAAACCTTTATATTCCATACAGCTGCCAGAAGTCCTGTTTTTTCAGTATCCAGCACATTAAGCCTGATATAGCGGGCTCTAACTGTCTTATCATCTATCATCGGGCTGCCGGGGGTGTAGTTATCCGACCTGTCGGCATACATCTTCCATTTCTTTCCGTTTACGGAGTACTCCAGGGTATACCGGTAGTAGTAGCTTGCAAACTCAAACTGGGTCATAACCCTGCTGACTTTTTGCACCGAGCCCAGATCAATGGTAAGGTGCTGTGGCAGGCTGTTATCTTCAGCTTTCCACATGGTTGCATTATTATTATCTGTTGCATACGAGGGAAGATAGCTGTAATCATAACCCGCAGCATCGAGATGGTAAAAGGAGGATGTTGTAGTTCCGGCATTATATGCTATATCTTCTGGTATCTCAGACTCTTCGAAAGGAGCAATTCCCTGGTGTGAGGGTATAACCTTCCTTATTGTTGAATCATTTTCGAAGATTAGGCTGTCAACACATACCTGTCGCGACATACCACCGCGAGTCATTGGATAGTCATGCCGGTGATAGACTATATAGTAGTTGTCACCGTTCTGCAGCACGGAGTGATGACCCGGACCGTGCACCGAGAGGTCATCATTAGAGCTCAGGACAGGGTTGTTCTCACCTGGTGTAAAGGGGCCGTAGGGGTTGTCAGAATAGGAATAACGGACATTATAGCTTTCGTCATGGCATGATGCACTGGAATACATCAGGATATACTTATCGTTCTTTTTCAGCATATAGGGAGCTTCAAAAGGTTGGGGCGTCTGCCCGACAGGTATGTTTTCTCCTTCGCTTACGGTGGCCATGGTATGGTTATCGAGCTCACCCACTGCATAACCGTCATTATAATGCACCCATGTGCCCCAGTGAGCATATATCATGCCGTCATTATCCTTAAAAAACTGTGCATCAAGCGATGGGAAGCCTTCAACCGGATACCCGGAGGGAATTACAGGTGTGTCATCATCATGCAGCTTTGTCCACGGGCCAACGGGTGTGTCAGACACATAACCATAGATCTTGCATCCTGCCTGACAGTTGCCGAAATACAGGTAATACCTGCCGTCATCTCCTTCCACCATATCGGGAGCCCAGTAATTGCGCAGGTTAACGGACGACAGTGAGGGGATCTCCAGAGTGTAGTTATACCAGTTCTGGAAGTCATTGCTGTACCAGAGGGTAGGGGCCCCCGAAGCCAGCATCTCATTGTCGGTGGTAGCGTATATATAATATATATCATCAATTTTCTTTATTGTAGGATCGGCAAAATAGCCAGGCAGTATGGGGTTTCCTGTACCCGGGCTGTTAGCTTTTACATCCTCCTGCGCTTTTGTAAGGGTCAGGGAAGAGATAATTATTATAAGTAAGAACAATGCTTTTTTCATCAGAAGTATTTTATCATTCGAAAAAGTCAAAAACCGATAGTAAAAATAAGTCAAAATCGATCGCCAAAATAAGTAAATTACTTTGTGTTTCGGGGTTATTTCCGTAGAGAAATGAATATTTTACAGCATATAAAGATCTTTTAAACAGTAATAATGCAAACTTTTTAAAAAGTATCATATTCTGTCTAAGTAACTGCTGCTGGGATTACCGGTTCGGGGTTCATTGGGTCAAACCCTTTAAATTGAGGGCGTTGATTAAAATTAAGCGTAATTTTAATTCCGTTTTGGGCATTGAATTGATCAAAAGAAACCTGATGTTGTAAAATTTCCTGACCGGTATGATAATTACTTAATTTGAAATATGCTGAACCAATTTCAAGCTCTTCTTTTTGTGGATTAAACTTCGATATAAAAAAATCATATAATGATAATTTGTCAGTATAATACTCGGTTTGCCAATCATCAAATCTCTGGTTAAGAATGAAACACATTGCCATACCTGCAGCAAGATGTCTTTTTCTTAAATTATTCCGGCCATAAAATGGAGTTGTTAAGATTCCCCAAAAATGTTTATGATTATAATTGTTTTTTATTCCCTCATCAAAAGAAGCAAAATGATTATAAAACATATATTCACAATACAATGCTGGCCCTTCCATATTTTGTTTTTTGCGCTTTCCGCACTTCTGTAAAAATGGTCGATTGTCAGGTAATATAAACTATCGATTCCTTTTAGTTGTACCTGTGCATTTATTGCCAGTATATTAAACAATAATAAGCAGTTAATTATTAGATGTTTAACTCTTGTTAGTTTCATATTTGTAGTAATAAGACTTTTCTATTTCAGCTCGAGGACAACAACTGATCCGGCAGGAATAAGAGCCGTGAGGGTATTACCATCCAGTTTTGCATCGCTGAACGCCTCCGGTTTAACCATGTCGGGCTGATCGAAGGTATTATGATCGCCAACATCAGAGGAGGTCAGTATTCTGCCGCTTACTCTTTTAATATCCCGTCCGCGTAAATCAATTTCCAGTTCAGAAACTTCTTTCGGGTGGATATTCACTATGGATATATGAATAATTCCGTCGCTGTTTCTTGAGGCCGAGGCGCTGAGGGCTGGAATTTTCTTTCCTTCAAACTCATAATCACCTGCACTGAGCTCTGACGGCAGCAGTGTGGCATCATGATGTACACTGTACATCCCGAAAACATGGTATGTTGGTGTAAGAATAATTTTTTCACCCTCAGTTAAGACAAGTGCCTGTAAGACATTAACTGTCTGGGCAATATTTGCCATTCTTATCCTGTCGCATCTTTCATTAAAATAGTTCAGTGATAATCCGGCAACAAAAGCATCGCGCATGGTGTTTTGCTGGAACAGGAAGCCGGGATTAGTGCCGGGTTCAACATCATACCAGGTGCCCCATTCATCAACCACCATAGCGACCCTTTTCTGAGGATCATACCTGTCCATAATGGATATATGACGGTCAATAACACCTTCTATCCTGAGACAGCGGTTAAGAACATCGAAGTATCTGCTCTCGGAAAAGCCTGTAGCGGGACCTTTACTTTCCCATCTTGTTGTATAGTGATGGAGTGATAAACCCCACATCATCCAGTGCGGGATGTTCTTCATTAATGTCTCGGTCCAGTTATAATCGGAGGCATTGGCTCCTCCGGCAATCTTGCGGAGACGCACATCACCATAATTTCTTGCATAGGTTGCAAACCTTCTGTATAGATCAGAATAGTACTCCGGTGTCATATTGCCGCCACATCCCCAGTTCTCATTGCCAATACCCCAGTATATTACTTTCCAGGGCTCATCGCGACCGTTCTCACGGCGCATATCGGCCATAGGGCTTATACCGTCGAAATTGACATACTCAACCCACCGGGACAGTTCATCAGGTGTTCCGCTGCCAACATTACCTACAATAACAGGTTCGGTACCGAGCTGCTCACAGAGGTCAAGGAATTCATGAGTGCCGAAACTGTTATCCTCGGTAACACCGCCCCAGTGTGTGTTGACCATGGTTGGACGCTTTTCGCGCGGACCAATACCGTCTGTCCAGTGATATTCATCGGCAAAACAACCTCCCGGCCACCTCAGGTTGGGGATGGAAGTCTTCCTAAGGGCATCCACAACATCAGTCCTTATACCTCTTTTATTTGGAATCTCAGATGCTTCTCCAACCCAGTATCCGCCATAGATGCATCGTCCCAGGTGCTCGGAAAAATGCCCGTAGATATGCCTGCTGATCTGATACTCTCCCTGGTCTGCGTTTATTATCAGTCTGGCTTTTTGCTGTGCACTGAGGGGAAAGGTAAAAAACACAAGGGATAAAACCATGATTCCTTTGAGCACGGGCTGGCAGTTTTTGCTGTAATTATTCTTCATTGTCCTGAGGTTTTGCTTTAAGTGGATTACTATATAATTTGCTTACAGTGAAAATGTAAATCTATCGTTTTTAAAAACACTTCTTTATCATAGGTGGTTTTCAACTAAATATTTGATCACTGCATATTGTATGTAAATCTGACGAATGTGTGATTATAACTGAGGTATGTTTATTCAATATATTTCCTGAATTTGTTAATATTTTTTTTATTGCCCATCACATACAGGATATCATCTTTTAGTATCTTTTCATCCGGCCTTATATTGATGATCATCTTGTCTTTTCTTGAAATACCCAATACATTTATCCCGTATACATTGCGTAAGTCAATCTCCTTTAGTGATTTACCTGTTATTTTACCATGATCGGTGTTTGTTTTCAAACAAGAAATATTAAAGTCCGGAAAATTTGTTGGTCTGAAAGTTCTTGGTATACTCTTTTTGCTCTGAAAAAGACTGTAATTATCTGAGCGTGTCATATCAATAAAGTACTCAATATCGTCCTCCGGAACGAGGAAACTATGGAGTGTCCTTGAGAAAATTTCAACTGAGGTTTCGAATTCCTCGGGTATCACATCATCAGCCCCGAGGGCTATGAGATCCGGGATTTCCTTGACATATCTCGATCTGACTACCAGGTGTATGGACAGGTTGATTGTACGTATGTTTTTGGTTATTACTTTTGTTGCAGCAGGATCAGAAATAGCAATAACGGCAACCCTCGCACTCTCAATCCTGGCTAAGTGCAGGATATGGTCCTGGGTAGCATCCCCGAATATGATTGGTACACCTTTTTTTCGTTCTTCCCTGACCACTTCCGCATTGAGCTCGATGACAAGGTAAGGGATTTTACTGAATTCCGCCGCTTTGCTCAGGTTTCTGCCATTGATACCATAACCTATTATTACCAGGTGGTTCTTTAATTCCTCCTGAACCGCCTGGCTTGATTTATCTTTTGATACCGTTATCATTTTATCAATAAACCTTAGTGGTTTTAATTGCATCATTCCGAAGGCAATATTTTCAGAAAAAATAATGATAAATGGGGTGAGTAGCATAGACACTATGGATACCGCCAAAAAATACTGATTAGCCTCTGTGCTGAGCAGACCGTATTCAATGCCTACCTTTGAGAGGATAAAAGCAAATTCGCCAACCTGGAACAGGGCAAGCCCTGTAAGTAAAAATGTACGTGGCGGATATTTCAGTACTGCCACTGCCAGAGATGCAATCAGTGATTTTATTAAAAACACGGCTAAGACGAGAAGCAAAATGGGGCCTAAATGCTCAACAAAAAAACTGAGGTTCAATAGCATTCCCACAGAGATGAAAAAGAAACTGGTAAACAATTCCCGGAAAGGAAGTATTATGCTCGTGGCCTGATGGCTGTATTCGGATTCTGATATAATCAGCCCGGCAAGGAAAGCTCCCAGAGCAAGGGAAAGGCCCGCCTCCGAAGTCAGAAAAGTTACAGCAAAACAAATAGTGATGGTCGTGATTAAAAACAACTCCTTGCTACCAGTTTTGGCAATAATATGCATTAACCTCGGAACCAGGTATCTTGCACTCACTATCGTGATGATAACCACAATCGCCGTTTTAAGCAGCAGCAGCAGTACGCTGTTAGTAAGATCGCCCGAGTGCCCGGCAATAATGGGAGTAAAAAGCATCATTGGCACTACTATAATATCCTGAAAAATAAGAATGGCCAGGGCATTCCGTCCGTGAGGCGCGGATATTTCATTCCTGTCCTGCAAAACCTTCAGCACAATAGCCGTACTTGAAAGGGAAAATAAAAATCCTATAAACAGTGCTTCATTCCATGTGTTTCCGAGGAAATAATAAACCAGTCCTGATACGATGATCGTTAGCCCAACCTGTAAGGCACCTCCAATAATAACAGTATTTCTAATAGATATCAGGTGCTTAATGGACAATTCCATTCCAATTACGAATAGTAATAATATAACGCCTATTTCAGAGATAACCTCAATCTGACCGGATTCATGCACAAGGCCCAGCGCGTGCGGTCCAATCAAAATACCCGTAAGCAAAAAACCCAGTATGGAGGGTAATTTCAGCCTTTGCAATACAAAAACAACTATTGTGGAAAACCCCAGTATGATTAAAATATCCTGCAGTAAGGGTAAGTGCATATTCAGTAGGCTTTTATATTTTTATTTCTTATTTCAATTAAATGAATTATTTTCTGGTTAACCAGGTATTTTGATTCCAGACAGCAAGGTCCGACTGGTACTAAAATTAGTAAAACTTCCGGGATTATTAATATAATTCATGTATCCCTTCACTCTATATAGTGATCAATTGCAATTTTAGTCCATGTTTCCATCTCATTATAATAGTCAGCCAGATCAGTTTTATCTATCCAGCCTGCAGTCATCTTATCTGTTTCATTAATAACAAGATCTTTATTTGATACATGGATAATAAATAATAATCCAATATGAACCCGGCTAACCGGAATTGAATCATCAGTGATAAAGCCAATAAATTCAATATCTTCGATTACACAGTTATTTAATAGTTTAACCTCTTCAAATAATTCTCTTTTCAATTCACTAATCAGGTATTGCTCATTTGTTTTATTTGAACGGCCGGGATTCATATGCCCGCCCACTCCCAGATGGAGTTTGTTGTGTAACCTTTGCTCCCTCTGCCCGGATGTCCTCTTGAATAAATAAAATGATTCTTTATGTGAGATAATTGCATATGGAATTATTTGCTTAAAGGAAGGGTCTTCTTCCAGATCGCCCCTTTTCCGGAACACACCATTACGGAGAATCCTTTTCAAAACGTCTCTGTTTCCCTCTATCAAGCCTGCATTTTTATAGCTTAATAATTTCCATAGTTTGTCTGTTGGAATAGCAAATACTGATTCTTCCAAAGTTCTGCCTGCTTAAACACACATATTCCTTCTTATCGGAGGATGCGGATCATAATCTTTCACAACAAAATCATCTATTGTCAACTGATCAAAAGGTTTTTTTGCAATATGCAATTCAGGGAGGGGCCTGGGTTCTCTTGACATTTGCCCGAGAATTGCAGTTACATGATCATATTTTTCTTCATTTCCGTCACCGGGAGCATGCTTATTAATCCAATCAACAACTTCCGGATAATCCTCTTTTTGGGTAACATTTCTTATTCTTTGCTGCAGCTCCCTGAAATTTTCCCTGTACCATTGAGTTCTCTTACCTATACTGGTGTAAAAATGTGCATCACCAAAGGAATGAATGAATGTTTTCGGCACCATATCTGCTTCCTGGGCAATTATCTGGGTAAGCGCGGCATAACTGGCTATATTAAAAGGAACACCTAAAAACTGGTCACAACTTCTCTGGTATAATTGCAGCTCTAACTCCCCTTCTTCATTTGCGGTTGCCTGATACAACACATGACATGGTGGCAATGACATGTTAGGTGTGTCACCGGGATTCCATGAATCAACAATATGTTTCTTTCCGCCTGGTTTTTTTCTCAGGCCTTCAATCATTTTCCCCAGTTGATCTATTTCAACAAAGCTTCCTTTGTCATGATCATAATATTCCCATCTTCTCCATTGTTTACCATATATAGGTCCGGCATCACCCCATCTTTTTGCAAATCCGGCATCTTCTTTTATCATCTGACCATATTCTGCCATAGCCTTGTCCCAGTCAGGAGAATACTTCACAAGGCCTTCAGGAAATATTCCTTCTTTAATCATTCCCGGAAGGTTATCCTGAAAAGCATCAGGCCTCCAGATAGGACAGTTATTATCTTCGAGGTATTTAGTGTTTGTATCCCCCCTCAAGAACCAGATTGTTTCATGAAACATCGACCTTGTAAACATTTTCTTTGTGGTCAACAGGGGATACCCCTTTCTGAGATCATACTCATTCTGATACCCAAATAAGGAGATAATTCCCGAACCTTTGCTGCCTCCTTTAAAATTTGAGCGATCAGAAGTTAAAATTGCTTTTGAATGATCTAAATATTGCTGTGCCATACTTTTATTCTCTTTTTGATTGTTTCATATTATTCTGTTATCAAATGTAGCTTTTATTTCGAATGATCACAGGATATGCTGTCGACAGTAATTCAAAAATTATTAACAAATGTATTTAGTCACTATTTTTCTGACTCCGATCCATGCATTATATGGCCTGCCGCTCGGCTTCCTTCCCTGAAAGGATTAAGCCTCCCTGCCGCTCGGCTTCCTTCCCTGAAAGGATTAAGCCTCCCTGCCGCTCGGCTTCCTTCCCTGAAAGGATTAAGCCTCGCTGCCGCTCGGCTTCCTTCACTGAAAGGATTAAGCCTCCCTGCCGCTCGGCTTCCTTCACTGAAAGGATTAAGCCTCCCTGGCGCTCGGCTTCCTTCACTGAAAGGATTAAGCCTCCCTGGCGCTCGGCTTCCTTCACTGAAAGGATTAAGCCTCGCTGCCGCTCGGCTTCCTTCACTGAAAGGATTAAGCCTCGCTGCCGCTCGGCTTGATCCGTAGGGGGGAGGCTCTACAAAGAAAAAGCCCTTCATTCGCTTCGCTCATAAAGTCCTTAATTATTTCTTTCACTCGTGAAAGCAAGCTTTCCCTCGCTTCATAAATAATTAAACCCTGCCAGCCTATGGCTGACAGGGCTTTTTCTTTGTGATTCAGGCAGGATTCGAACCTGCGACCTACGGCTTAGAAGGCCGTTGCTCTATCCAGCTGAGCTACTGAACCATCATTTGCGCTGCAAAATTAATTCTTTTTTTTGATTACTCAAGTAACAGCCGCTATTTACTGCCGCCTGAACCTGCTAATCCTTCTGTATGTATTTAACTTTCCTTTCATGCAGGATGCTGTTCAGGGCGGGTATCTTATCCTCAACTATCTCCTGCAGTCTTCCCAGCTGCAGATCAATATGCGAAATAAGCATGTCCCTGACCTCATATGACTGGTCCGTTGGCTTCCAGCTGCCGGTGGCAACAACGCCATTCAGCGCGGCCAGCTTATTGCCCAGTCTGATGGGGTAGTTAAGTGGATCCTGCCTCGACCGGTTCTTTGTCTGGTAAAGGGCTTGCTCAATTGCATCAAGCTCTCTCTTTATTGAAGATGTCATCTCCAGTATGTCTTTATGCTCATCCTTGCTGAGCCTGGCTTCCGTATCTGTTATATCCTGGCGCATCTTCCTTATGTCCAGTATGGCCTGGTGTGTCTCTGTCAGCTTATCCCTTACGGCAATGATGAAATCAAACTGTTCCTGCAGGTCTGCCACAGCGGTGGACGATCGTGGATCAGCCAGCACCTTAAACTCCCTTTCTGCAGACCCCCCGTTGATATGCAGTTTCATACTGTAAGTGCCGGGTACGGCATCCGGACCGCTGAGATTGCCTCCCCATAGTATCATGCCGGGCACACGCAATGCCCCGGGATAGGACAAATCCCATGAGAAAAGATTCATGCCTTGCTTAACATCAAGCTTACCATATATTGTATGGGGTTCCGTCTCCAGTCCCGCAGTGTTGCTGCGGAATGAACGTATAATATTTCCTTCTTCATCTATAAAATCAAGGCGTATATCATCATCATCCCCGGGCTCCTCTTTCAGATAAAAGGAGGCTACTGCCCCTGATAAGGGGTTCTGTCCTGCAAACAGGCTGCCTCCCTGTCTACCACCAATGCGGTATGCATCCTTAGGCTCAAAAAGGACATAGTCACTCCCTGCCATTTTAGCATCCATATTCCGCAGCAGATGCAGGTGATCAAAGACCCAGAATGAACGTCCCTGTGTGGCCACAACAAGATCATTATCCTTTATAGCCAGGTCTGTGACAGGCACCACCGGCAGGTTGAGCTGGAAGGGCTGCCATGCCTTGCCGTCATCAAAGGAGATGTACATACCTGACTCTGTTCCGCTGAAAAGCAGTCCCTGCCTGACAGGATCGGCGCGTATGACACGGGTGAAATGCTTATCATCTATGCCGGTGCTTATCTTCTTCCAGCTTGCGCCATAATCTGTTGTCTTATACAGGTATGGATTAAAGTCATCATTCTTGTACGAGGTGGCAGCCACATACAGTCCGCCCGCATTGAAGGGATCAGCCTCCATGCTGTTTATCATGGTCCATTCAGGCATAATATCCGCAGGCGGTGTGATATTTGTCCAGCTGCCGCCGCCATCCCTGGTTATATGTATAAGACCGTCATCCGAGCCACACCATATAACTCCTTCCTCATGCACTGATTCAGCTACGGCGAAGATGGTACCGTAATACTCCACACTGGTGTTATCCTTTGTTATTGGTCCGCCCGAGGAACCCATCTTTGATTTGTCATCCCTTGTGAGGTCGGGCGAGATCTTTTCCCAGCTCTGACCCTCATTGGTGGTTTTGAACAGGTGATTGGAAGCTGCATAGAGTGTATTATTATCATGCCTGGAAAACAATATCGGGAAGTTCCACTGGAACCTCTGCTCCAGGCTGTCGGCACCCCAGCCCATTGGGTTGTCGGGCCATATATCAATCCTGCGTGTCTCGCCTGTCTCATGGTTATAACGTACCAGGTAGCCACCGTATGATCCACCGTACACTATCTCATTATTATCAGGGTCAGGGGCTATCCAGCCACTCTCTCCCCCGGCTGTGGACTCCCAGTTGTCTTCTGTTATGCCCCCGTAGCCGAAGGAGCGGGAATCTATCCTTACTGTTGAGTTATCCTGCTGAGCCCCGTAGATACGGTATGGGAAATGATCGTCCGTTATTACCCTGTAGAACTGTGCCGTGGGCTGGTTCATCATGGTAGACCATGTGCTGCCACCATCAAGTGTCACCTGCGCTCCGCCATCATCACCAATAACCATTATCTCATTGTCGAGTGGATCTATCCACAGGTCATGATGGTCGCCATGGGGCGTCCTTATTCTTTCAAAGCTCTCACCACCATCCGTGGATTTGTGAAAACCAACATTAAGAACATAGACGGTATTCTCATCCTCAGGGTCGGCATACAACCTGGTATAATACCATGCCCTCTGCCGCAGGCTGCGGTCGCTGTTAACCCTTCGCCAGCTGTTGCCCGCATCCTCACTTACAAAAAGGCCTCCCTTTCCGGCTTCAATAATGGCATATATCTTTTTATGGTTGGCAGCCGACGGACTTACACCTATGATGCCCAGCGGACCGGATGGCATACCTTCATTATCAGTCAGTTCCTCCCATGTATCACCTCCGTCTGTGCTCTTCCAGAGTCCTGAGCCCTGGCCACCGCTCTCAAGACTGTAAGGTGTACGTCGCACACGCCATGTGGAGGCATATATTATACGGGGATTGACAGGGTCAAGAATAAGGTCGCATCCACCGGCATCCTCATTTATATACAATACCTTTTCCCAGCTCTCGCCGCCATCTTCCGACCGGTAGATGCCACGTTCCTTATTCGGACCGAACAGGTGGCCCAGCACGGCTGCATAAACAAGGTCTGGATTATCAGGATGAACCCTGAGCCTGGGTATGTGATGTCCCTCTCTCAGTCCTTTATATGACCATGTTTCACCTGCATCGAGCGACTTCCATATGCCGTAACCATGGGAGACATTTCCGCGTACGGTCTTCTCGCCACCGCCTGCATATATAATATTCCTGTCTGATGGCGCCACCTCAACAGCTCCTATTGAACCACCAAAAAATCCATCACTTATATTCTTCCATGACAGGCCTGCATCCGTGGTCTTCCAGACACCTCCGCCAGTGGAGCCCTGGTAGAACACTTTTCCGTCACCCGCTATACCCGTAACGGCAGCTGAACGGCCACCCCTGAAGGGGCCGATAAGCCTGTAATCAAGGTTTTTGTATAATTCAGATAACTCATTGTCGCTGCTTGCAGCTCTTTTACCTTTTCCCTGGGCGGACAGTCGGTCCGGGAAAGTGCACAGCAGCGTAAAAGCAATAAAAAGAAGTGATAGTTTTTTCATGGTTAAGGAATTTTGTTAACGATAATTTCTGAGTTTCTTATGATCTGTATACTGTGTTTTACTTTAAAAAAAACAAAAGTTAATAAATTGAGTGAGCAGTAAAGCAGTTTTTACTATTTTTAACATTTATTAAAGACAATAATAATAAATTATGAAGAACAAAATAGCACTTGCGTTTACATTTATTCTGATAAGTATTTTTCCCCTTCTGTCCCAGACCGATAACACACAGGTTTACCTTATTACCTGCGATCCCGGTCCTGAATCACATACCATGTACGGCCACAGCGCCCTGCGACTGTATGACAGTATCAGCGGCACCGATGTGGTGTATAACTGGGGTGTGTTTGATTTCAGCACAACAAATTTCAACTATAAGTTTGCCAGGGGGCGGCTTAATTACAAGCTGGCCGCTTACTCGTATAAAAGCTTCCTTAATGAGTACAGAACAACAAAGCGCAGTGTCTATATGCAGAAGCTATATATGCCTGATAAAGAATTGCTGAAGCTTAAGAAGATGCTGAACGAGAATCTGAAGCCTGAAAATGTGTTTTATAAATATGACTTTTTCTGGGATAACTGTGCAACAAGGATACGCGATATACTGGAAGATGTGTACGGTGATAAGCTTGTTTATCCCGAACAGGAGGAGGAGCCTGATGTTACCTATCGCGACAGGTTAGATGAGTTTCATGATGGTGTCTTATGGATGGATGCCGGCATTGACCTGCTGCTTGGGAGTCCCGCCGACCAGCCATGCGGCTTTCGTGAGTCTATGTTCCTTCCCGAATACCTGATGAAGAACCTCAGTGAAGCCCGTATAACTGATGGCGATAAAAGGGTTATGCTGTTAGGACCAACAGAGATGGTGTTCGATCATGAAAGGCCTGAATATGATACAGGAATCCTTAAACAGCCATGGTTCTGGCTTTCAGTAGCTTTTATTGTTGTTTTCCTTTTCACCGCAGTGGTCAGATTACCCTCACTGCAGAACGCCTTTGACCTGGTATTCTGGTCGGTGCTGACATTGCTGGCACTGCTGATGATATTCCTGAATTATGTTACCGACCATGTGGCTATGGGACAGAATTTTAATATGATATGGCTCAACCCACTGATACCCATTGCCCTTTATGCTATTTTTGCCAGGCATAAACTGTACTGGTTCTGGCGGGCACAGATTGCCCTGTCTGTTATCTTTATGCTTGTTATTGTTCTGATAAGCCAGAGCATCAATCCTGCTTTTATCCCTGTCTTGCTGATGATAATTATAAGGTCGTATTACAGGTTATCCTTGCCTGAATAGGAGGGAGGAGCCCTTTTTATTTTCTCCTGTGAGACAGTAATACCTGATTGAATAAGAAAGCAGAACGGCACAGACAGAGAAGAAAGCATAATGTCAGTAAGCAATATCAGTCCGGCCGGGCAGTAAAGGCTGTTTATTTAACAATATTTTAACAGTCATTAACAAGCTTGTAGCATAATCATCTTTTATTTTGCACAGGTATTTCTTTATCATCACAGTCTCTGATAATAGTATATTTGTATTTTAAAAAAATTAATATGGACATAAATGTTGACATTAAGGAGTTAAACGAAAGAATCGAGAAGGAGAGCGATTTTGTCGATGCCATAAAACATGAGGTGGGCAAGGTTATCATAGGGCAGAAGCACCTGGTGGAAAGCCTGCTTACCGGTCTTCTTACCGATGGGCATATATTGCTTGAAGGGGTACCCGGACTGGCAAAGACACTGGCTATAAAGACGCTGGCCTCCGTCATTGATGCGCGTTTTAACAGGATTCAGTTTACTCCTGACCTCCTGCCGGCTGACCTGCTGGGGACAATGATATATAGCCAGAAAAGCGAGGAGTTTGTGATCAAAAAAGGGCCTTTGTTTGCCAATTTTATCCTTGCCGATGAGATAAACAGGTCGCCGGCCAAGGTGCAGAGCGCCCTGCTGGAATCAATGCAGGAGAGGCAGATAACAATAGGCGAGGAGACATTCCGGCTGGATGACCCCTTTCTTGTAATGGCAACACAGAATCCTATTGAACAGGAAGGAACCTATCCTCTGCCGGAAGCGCAGGTCGACAGGTTTATGCTTAAGGTGCTTATTGATTATCCCAGCAAGGATGAGGAGAAACTTGTTATACGTGAGAATCTGGCCAAAAAATTCCCTGTTGCAAGTGCTATAATGAAACCGGACAGGATAATAAAGGCAAGGGAGCTTGTGAAAGAGGTGTATATGGATGAGAAAATAGAGAATTATATACTTGATATTGTGTTCTCAACACGCTACCCTGAAGAGAACGGTCTGGGCAAATATAAAAGCATGATATCCTACGGTGCATCACCCCGGGCCAGCATTAACCTGGCATTGGCCGCCAAAGCATATGCCTTCATAAGAAGAAGGGGGTATGTCATACCTGAAGATGTGCGTGCTGTTTGTCCCGATGTAATGAGGCACAGAATTGGCCTTAGCTATGAGGCCGAGGCCGAGAACATAAGACAGGAAGATATTATTCGTGATATACTCAATACAGTAGAGGTTCCATAAATAAATTTCAAAAAATGAATATGCTTTCGTAAAGATGAAAATATTACCGCTTGCCATAATAATGATATTGCTGTCTGTTACCCTTACAGGCCAGAACCTGTTGGGCTTTACTCCTGACGAGATAACAGAATACATAAAGGAAAACCACAGGAACCTGGTGAAGGACAATAACAGCAGGAATGAATATTATGACTATCTTAAATATACTGATGGTACAAGCGGTACAACAACGGTGTATTTTTTTATGTCTGAAGATAAAAAATGTAAGAGGGTGAAAAGGATGCATGTCCACAGCCTTAAGGATGAAGTGATCAGGGAGATGGACAGCCTTTATGTTAAGAAAGGGGATAATACATGGGTGGATGAAAAGAAAGAAAACAGGGCACTGATACGATTAGTGAATGAAGAATGGTTCTTTACAATTAATATTGAACCCGGATCAAAGAAATAAGATGTGGAAGCAACTGAACTTTTAAAGAAGGTAAGAAAGATAGAGATTAAAGCGAGGGGACTCACACGGCAGGTTTTTGCCGGTGAATATCACAGTGCTTTTAAAGGAAGGGGCATATCCTTCAGCGAGGTAAGGGAGTACCAGTATGGTGATGATATACGGTCTATCGACTGGAACGTGACAGCACGGTTTAACCATCCCTATGTTAAAGTGTACGAAGAGGAAAGGGAGCTGACCGTGATGCTGCTGGTGGATGTGTCGGGCTCGGGTAATTTCGGGACAAAAGGGGCCTATAAAAGGGAACAGATAACAGAAATAGCAGCTCTGCTGGCTTTCTCGGCAATAAATAATAATGATAAGATAGGGGTGATATTCTTTTCCGACAGAGTCGAAAAATTTATAAGTCCGCAGAAAGGACGCAAGCATATCCTGAGGATAATAAGAGAGCTGCTTGACTTTAATCCCTTAAGCACACGCACGTCACTGGATGAGCCCCTCAGATACCTGACCAATGCCCTGAAGAAAAGGTGCACTGCCTTTGTCATATCTGACTTTATGACTGATGATTTTGAGCGTTCACTGCAGATAGCCTCCAGTAAGCATGATGTGGTAGGACTGAGAATAAGTGATAATATGGAGAAAGAGCTGCCTGACCTGGGGATGCTTTATGTACGGGACCCGGAGACAGGTAATAATATGTGGATTGACACCTCTCTTAAAGCTGTAAGGAAGAAATTCCGAAGTAATTGGAACAGGGACAGGGAGAGACTGGATGAAATATTCACCAGGAGTGGGGTGGACAATATGACTGTGTTCACCGGCGAAGATTATGTAAGACCGCTGATCAAGCTGTTTAAAAAGAGATCATAATGAGAAGACTGTTACTGCTTATACTGACAATTGGAATATGCGCTGCAACTTACCCGCAGGATGTGACGGTGGAAGCCAGGCTGGATTCATCGCTTATCTTCATAGGCGACAGGGCGCAGTACAGCATTAAGGTGACACAGCCTGATGATATACGTCTTATTATGCCTGAATACAGGGACACCTTGATAAGTAATATAGAGATCCTCTCGCAGACAGAGGTGGATACCACCTATAAAAGTGATGGTTACCTTATACTGAACAAGACATATAATATAACCTCCTTCGATACCGGATTCTACCAGATACCTCCCTATTATCTTGAATATGTGACGCCTAACGGGAAGAAGCGTTTTTACAGCGACTATCAGCCTCTTCAGGTCAGGAGGGTGGATATTACTCCCCCTGATTCCACTGATGTCATCTTTGATATCAAAGGTCCCGAAAAGGTGGGCTACTCCGCAGGGGAGATACTGCCATGGGTCTTGCTGGCAGTAGTTATAGCTGTTGCCGCCTGGTTCTTGTACAGATACCTGCAGCGCCGCAGTAAAAAAAAGGAACCGGAAGGACCGAAGATGCCGGATGAACCGATACATATAATAAGCTTCCGGGAGCTGGATAAGCTGGAAAAGAAAAGACTGTGGCAGGCAGGGAAGATAAAGGAATATTATTCGCGGTTGACGGAGATAATAAGGTATTACCTGGAGATAAGGTATGGCATAAGAGCCCTTGAGATGACCTCTGAGGAGATAATAGAGGGTCTGGCCGGCAAGGATATAAACGAGGGAGACATGGTGCTGCTGCGGAGTATATTACGTAATGCAGACCTGTCAAAATTTGCCAGGTATACACATGATGCTGAATCAAATACAGAAGCCCTGAGTAACGCCAGGTCTTTTGTAAGCAATACTTACAGAACGGCCGAAGGCAGGGATAAGGATGCCGGTAACGAGGATGCTGCTGAGGACAGGGATAAGGATGCCGGTAAAAATGGTGCTGCTGAGGACAGGGATAAGGATGCCGGAAGAAAGGATGTTACAGAAGACAGAAAAGATAATGGAGATGAGTGATATTACATTTGCACAGCCCCTTTATCTGTGGTTATTATTGATAATACCGGTGCTGGTGCTTTACTATATACTGAGACAGCACGGCACAGCAGCTACGTTTACTTTCAGTCCGGTTAAGTACCTGGATGATATGCCGCGTCCGGCACGCAGCTACCTTCGCCATATACTGTTTGGATTCAGGATGCTGGTGATAGCCCTGCTAATACTCATTATAGCAAGGCCGCAATCTGTTGACCACTGGGAGGACAGGTCAACAGAGGGAATAGACATTATGCTGTCGATGGATATAAGCAGCAGTATGCTGGCACGCGATTTTAATCCTGACAGGCTGGAGGCCGCCAAGAATGTGGCAACCGAATTTATCAGTGGCAGACCTTATGACAGGATGGGACTGGTAATATTCAGCGGTGAAAGTTTTACCCAGTGCCCGTTGACCACGGATCATGCTGTACTGATAAACCTGATGCGTGAGATGGAGAGCGGCATGATAGAAGATGGTACGGCCATAGGGCTGGGACTGGCAACAGCCATCAACAGGATAAAAGATTCAGATGCAAAAAGCAAGGTTATAATACTGCTTACCGACGGTGTGAATAACAGGGGTGAGATAGCGCCTGTCACTGCTGCCGAGATAGCAAAGACAATGGGGGTACGCGTTTATACAATAGGAGTGGGGAGTCACGGCACAGCACCATATCCCGTGCAGACAGCGGCGGGCATAAGGTACCGCAATATGAAGGTGGAGATAGATGAAGATGTGTTGCAGGAGATAGCGGAGATAACGGGTGGACAGTATTTCAGGGCCACCGATAATGAAAGCCTGAATAAGATTTATGAGGAGATAGATAAGCTGGAAAAGTCGAAGATAAGCGTTCAGGAATACAGTAATAAAAAAGAGGAGTTTATGCCGCTGGCCATAATAATGGCAGCCCTGTTATTACTTGAGATATTAATAAGGTATACTGTTTTAAAAAAATATTTATAAACTAATATGCAACTATTCAGATTCCATAATCCCGATTATCTGTACCTGCTGATGCTGGTACCGGTACTGCTGGTGATCATGATCATCAACAGCAGGATAAGGAATAAAAAATTGAGGGCTGCCGGCGAGCATGAGTTGATAAGGGGTCTGATACCCGAATTCTCCGGCTTCAGAAGAAACCTCAAGTTTTTCCTTCAGTTGTTGGCTTTCACCCTTGCTGTATTTATCCTTGCCCGTCCGCAGTTCGGCTCTAAGCTGGAAGAGGTGAAAAGAGAGGGAGTGGAGGTTATAATAGCCCTTGATGTGAGTAATTCAATGCTGGCAGAGGATATACAGCCCAACAGGCTTGAAAGGGCCAAACAGGCTATATCCGGACTGGTTGACAGGCTGCAGGATGACAAGATAGGATTGATAGTCTTTGCCGGGGATGCATATACCCAGATACCTGTCACAACAGATTATGTTTCGGCAAAGATGTTCCTTTCCTCCATAAGCACCGGTATAGTGCCAAAGCAGGGCACCTCACTGGCTTCAGCCATTAACCTGGGGATAAGCTCATTCAGTCCGGGTATGAACGAAAGCAGGGCTCTTATCATTATAACCGATGGCGAAAACCATGAGGATGATCCCCTGCCTGCTGCCAGGGAGGCAGCAGATAAGGGTGTTATGATACACACCATTGGCATAGGTTCAGCCTCCGGTGTACCCATACCGGTCAGCAGCAACGGAAGGAAAGACTTTCTAAAGGATAATGAAGGGAATACGGTTATTACCAGCCTTGATGAAGAAATCCTCAGGGAGATTGCCTTTGCCACCGGTGGTAAATATGTCAGGGCAAGCAATACGAATATTGGTCTTAATACGATTTATAAGGGAATAAGGGCTATGGATCAGCAGGAGCTTGAAGGAACTGTTTATTCAGAATATAACGATCAGTTCAGGGTGATTGCAGTGATGGCACTTATTTTGCTTGTACTTGATATATTGATTATGGAACGTAAAAACAGGAAACTGAGTAAAATAAAACTGTATGATGTACGGGTATAAATATTTATTAAGGCTATTTTTGATAATGACTTTGATGTTTTTTACCATATTTCCCCTTGCTGCTCAGAAACAAAAAAAGTATGCCAGGCAGGGAAACAAGGAATATAATGAAAAAGATTTTGAAGGCTCAGAGATGCTTTATCGCAGGGCTATAGACGCTGATCCCTCCTTTAACAAAGCTGTCTTTAACCTTGGTGATGCACTCTATAAGCAGGAGAAATATAAGGAAGCCATTGATCGCTTTAAAGAGCTCTCGGACAAAGAGCTTAACAGCAGCAAACTGTCTGATTCATATTATAATCTTGGCAATGCATTGCTTAAGGCAGGGGAACTGGAAGAAAGTATTGAGGCCTATAAGGATGCCCTGAGGAATGATCCGGGTAATATGGAGGCCAAGTATAATCTTGCTTATGCTCTGGATCAGCTGAAAAAGCAGCAGCAACAACAGGATAAAGAACAGCAGGACAGTGAAGGTGATAAGCAGGATAAAAAGGATCAGCAACAGGAGTCTGACGGGCAGGATGAACAGAACGAAAAGGGCGATCAGCAGGAGCAGCAGGATGAGCAGGAGCCCGGTCAGCAGAACGACCAGGAACAACAGCAACAAGGGCAGGATCAGCAGGATGATTCCGCTCAGCCTGATCAGCAACAGCAGATGTCCAGGGAAGATGCTGAACGTCTGCTGCAGGCACTGTCGGAGAATGAGGAAGAGATACAGGAAAAAGTAAAAAAAGCAAAAGCTGCAAAATCGAGGGTCAGGACATTAAAAAACTGGTAGTGACAAATGAGAAAGATAATTCAAATATTATTACTGATCTTTTTAAGCTACAGTCTCAACGCCCAGGATGTAAAAGTTAGCGTTGAAGCACCTTCGGTAGTGGCAGTGGGTGAGCAGTTCAGGATTAGCTGGACAGCCAATACCCGGGGAGGAGAATTTGTTGCCCCCGGCTTCGATGATTTCTACCTGCTATCAGGACCCCAGACATCTTTCAGCCAGAGTACGCAGATAGTTAACGGTAAGGTAACATCAACGATATCCAACACATACAGCTATTACCTGCAGGCCACTGAGGAAGGTAAGTTTACTGTTCAGCCGGCAAAGCTGTTACTTGACAAAAAGGAGTATTCCTCCGATCCTCTGGTGATAGAGGTGGTGAAAGACAGTCAGGGTACAGGCAGTCAGAGTGCCGGGGATGCCGGCCGTGAACAGAACACGGCGGAAGGTGTAAGCTCCTCAGACCTGTTTGTGAGGATGCTGGTAAACAAAGATGAGATATATATGGGCGAACATGTGCTGGCAAGCCTTAAAATATACTCGCGGGTGAACCTGTCCGGTATACAGGAAGTTAAATACCCCGATTTCCAAAGTTTTCTGAAAGAGGATATTGAGACGCCGCCCCTCCGCAACCTTGAGAGGGAAAATGTCAATGGCAGCATTTACGGCACAGGTGTACTGCAGCGCTTCCTGCTGTACCCACAGAAAAAAGGTACCATAACCATAAATCCGGCAGAGCTGACAGTATTGCTGCAACAGAAATCGCGGTCAAATGATCCTTTTTTCGGCGACTTCTTTTCATCTTTTTCCTCTGTGCCGCGTATGATAGCCACAATACCGGTGGAGATAAAGGTAAAACCCCTGCCGGCCGGTGGTCCTGATGCTTTCAAAGGTGCCGTGGGTAGTTTTACAATGGGCACATCCCTCAGCGCCGATACCGTTTTTGTTAATGATGCCCTGACCCTTAAGATCACACTGAAAGGCAGCGGCAACCTTAAGCTGGCATCTGCCCCTGATGTTGAGCTACCGCCTGATATTGAGGTGTATGAGCCTGAGACCAGCTCCGAGCTTAATGTAAGTGCCTCTGGCACATCGGGAACACGGACATTTGAATATGTCCTGATACCCCGCTATCATGGAAACTTCAAAATACCCTCACTGAAGTATGTCTTCTTTGATCCTTCTTCAGGCCGCTACAAAACGCTTACAGGCGGTGACCATTCTTTTGTGGTTCTGAAAGGCGACGAGGAACAGGGAGCAACACAGGTATACGGGGGCGTATCAAGGGAAAATGTAAGATTCCTGGGCAGGGACATAAGGTATATTGATACATCAAAACCGAATTTCCGTTCGCTCAATAATATACTTATTGCTGATAATGCGTTTCTGTATTCTTTCCCCGGACTGGCACTGTTATTTATAATAATGTTGATACTTCGACGCGAACAGATAAAGAGAAACTCTGATATAGCACGAGTAAGGAATAGAAAGGCGGCAGGCATAGCATCCAAAAGACTTAAAAAGGCCGCTGCCTGTCTTAATGAATCAGATACCGAAGGGTTTTATGATGAATTGCTAAAAGCCTTATGGGGATACCTGGCTGACAAATTTAATATTCCCGTATCAGAACTGAGTATTGATACAGTAAACAGTACCATGATAAGAAATAAGTACAGTACAGACATAAGCGGTGAGCTTCAGGATGTGATAGCTAAATGCGAATATTCAAAATATTCACCTGATACCGATATATCCACTGCGGATGATATATATAAAAAGGCAGAAGAAATAATAAAGATCATTGAAAACAAATAATATCCTGTTGGTATGAAGCATGTTATATGCATGATAAGCGCTTTGATTATTCTCTCCATGACAATGCACGCTGAGAATACCGGGGAGAAGGAAGTTATTTATGAAGAGGCTATTGCCAAGTACAGAAATGATAATTTTGAAGAGTCGCTGAAGCTGTTTGATAAATTAATAACAGCAGGATACTCTTCCTTTGAGCTGTATTATAATGCAGGTAATGCGGCTTTCAAAATGGGTGATATACCCACGGCAATACTCAATTATGAAAAGGCATTGCTCTTTAAGCCTTTCAATGACGATGTGCTCCATAACCTTCAGATCGCAAGGACTTATACAATTGATAAGCTCGAAGCTATTCCCGAAATATTCATTGTCAGGTGGTTCAGGAAATTCTCACTTTTATTAAATACCAACGACTGGGCACTGATAAGCCTGCTTTCATTTACCGTATCCCTGGTACTTCTTGCTGTCTTTCTGTTCTCGGCCAGGTATAAAACCAAAAGGTATACATTTACAGGAGCTGTGATAATTTTTATTGTCAGTATACTTACCTTCGTATTGTCCTTAACAAATAAATCCCTTACCATAAATAATAAAGAGGCTATTGTTTTTGAACCCCAGGTTACGGGCAGAAGCTCTCCCGGCACCGGGGGACGTGAACTGTTTGTTATACATGAAGGAGCGAAAGTAAAAGTGGAAGATCAGCTGGGAGAATGGTATGAGATAAGACTGTCTGATGGCACAGTGGGCTGGATACCAATGAATTTTATAAAAAAAATTACACACTGAGCAACCAATTTTTTTATAGCTTTGTCTATAGGATGACAAAGCAACAAAAAAACACCTGATATGAGAAATATTATTGCGCTCGCAATTATAATGATAATAATGGTTTCATGCGAGAAACCCAACCGTACCCCGGAAGGACCGACAGATGTGAGGATTAAGAACCTTACCGATCAGATATTTACTAATGTCATTGTTGATACGGGAGGTGGAGAACATAATTATGGCGATATAGCGGCAAAAGGAATCACTGATTATTTAAGGTTTGATAAAGCCTACCCTGATGCAGAGATAACAGCCACAATAAATGGTGAAGTCTATACCACCGGCGAACAGGATTATACCTATGCTACATATATAGGCCCGGATAAAATAACCTATGAAGTGTATATCATAAACTCTGAACAAAGAATATTGGAGGTTGACGTTATTATCGACGCACCCATAGACCAGGAATAAAACGGGGCAGCGCTGCTTTTTCAAAAATATATTTGCTTTCCACTGAACAATTTATTATTTTATTGGTTATATAATTGACTAATGTGATTTCATCATTATTAGTCTTCCAAAAACAAGGTTTTTTGGTTAGGTTGGTTGGTTTTTAAGAGTCCCGTTCCGCGGGACTCTTTTTTATACCCCGGCATACTGCAGTATTTATTCCAAATTTAATCTTACTGCTACCTTTCAGGCTTATTTTTTTTAGATTTGTGATCATAATATTATCCAATGCATGAATTTCTGACAGCCTGTCCGCGTAATTGTTACAGCACCTGCAGCTTCAGGGTGCAGACAGAGAATAACAGGATAGTGAGAATACTGCCTGACAGTACAAATAAGGCTGTACCTGAGGGTCCCTGTATCAAAGGACTGTCATATATTGAAAGGGCTTCATCAAAAAAAAGGCTGCTCCGGCCTCTGCGGAAAAACAGTAAGGGTGGCTTTGACGAGATAAACAATAAGGAGGCTCTTGATATAATAGCCGGTAAGATCCGGTATTTTCGCGACAGCTACGGACCGAAAAGCATATTATATTATACCGGCAGCGGAAGCTCGGGACTTACAAATGAGATAGGCCATAAGTTCTGGAGTGCGACAGGGGGCGCCACCCTCACCTATGGTAATTTCTGCTGGCCGGCGGGACTCGAAGCCGTGAGGCTAAGCCTAGGAGAAGTAAAGCATAATGTGCCATGGGACCTTCCAAATGCATCGCTGATACTTATCTGGGGCAAGAACCCGGCGGAAACAAACGTGCAGGAGATGGCTTTTATTGACAGGGCTAAAGAGAAAGGAGCCAGGGTGGTGCTTATTGATCCGCGCAGGACAGCCACTGCCGATAAAGCAGATATACTGCTGCAGATAAATCCGGGCACCGATGCTGCCCTGGCACTGGCCCTGGCCTCGGTTATAATAGAAAAAGGCCTTGCTGACAGGAAATTTATAGCAGAGCATGTCTTAGGCTTTGACGAGTTTGCAGGTTCTCTGGATATTAGTCCCGAAAGGGCAGGGGAGATATGTGGTATACCAAGCGGGATAATTTATGATCTCGCCCTGATGATAGGTAATACAAAACCTATGACCATCCTCCCTGGTTACGGCATGCAGCGCTATACAAATGGCGGGCAGACGGTTAGGTCCATACTGGCCCTGGCCGTGATAACAGGCAATATAGGAAGGAAAGGTGCAGGGTTTAACTATGCAAACCTGCAGGGATATGTCTTTGATGAAACAAAAGAGCCATTGAGCTATTATCCATGGATAAACAGCTCACCGAAGTTCAGGCGGGATATATCTATAGCCACACTGGCTGATGACCTGCTCGGCGAATCGGATCCGGCCATACATATGGCATGGGTGGAAAGAGCTAATCCTTTCACCCAGGCATGTGATATTAACAGGCTGCAGAAAGCTTTTGACAATATTGATTTTAAGGTAGTGACAGATCAGTTTATGACTGACACTGCTCTGCAGGCTGATATTATCCTTCCGGCAAAGAACATGTTTGAACAGCAGGATATTATTAGTTCGTACTGGTCGCCATACGTATTCTATAAACCGCGCGTGCTCGATCCGCCACCAGGAGTTATGCCGGAAGCGCAGATATATTATGAGCTGGCTCTGAGACTGGACATAAACACTGATGAAGCAGGTATACCGGGGCCGGGAAACGCTAATATGGATCTTTGGCTTAAAGACAGGATAAGCGGTATGAGCCCCTTAACACTTGATGATCTTAAAGAGGGAATACGCGAGGCACCCGGACTGCAACAGATAGCCTTCAGTGATCATAAATACAAAACCGGGTCGGGCAGGATAGAACTATATTCGGGGGAGGCTGAAAAGATATGGGGTATATCTCCTTTACCTGCCTATAAGCCGGTGTTCAAAGAAGAAAACAGTAAGTCTCACAGCTTTGTTTTTATGTCCCCGAACACGCATTACCGGATTCACAGCCAGTTCGGTAACCTTGATATTATACGGCAATTTGATCCTGAGCCTTTGCTGGCTGTTTCGGTAAGTGATGCAATGGATAATGGGCTGGCTGACGGTGACATGGTAAGGGTCTTTAACGACAGGGGGTCAATGGAACTTAAGATAAGGATCAGTGCAAGAATGAAAAAAGGCTGCCTCTCACTGCCTAACGGATGGTGGAAGACCGAGGGGGCATGCGGTAATTTCCTGTCGGCCGGCAGAGAAACCGATATGGGTCATGGCACTGCCTTTCATGATAACCTTGTCTCAATGGAAAAGATATAATGGCAAAAGGCTTTATTTTTAAATATGACCTCTGTGTGGCCTGCAATGCATGCGCCGCAGCCTGCTACCTTGAAAACAAAGGGGAGATGCCATGGCGTAAGGTGCTGACTGATAATCCGGAGGTTTACCCCGGATTGCCGGTGCATAATATATCAATGGCCTGCAACCACTGTGAACATCCTGTGTGTATGGAATCCTGCCCGGCAGGGGCTTACAGCATCGATAATGAGTTCAATGCAGTGATACTGGATGCAGCTAAATGTATTGGTTGTAATTATTGCTACTGGAACTGCCCCTATGATGCGCCGCAGTATAACAATGGAACCGGGACGATAGAAAAATGTCACCTGTGCACAGACAGACTCAGATCAGGGATATTGCCTGCATGTACATCAGCATGCCCAACGGGAGCACTAAGCTATGACGAGATAAGCGATACATCAGGGGAGGCATATAATATTAATCCGAATGACCTTAAGCCGGCATTGAATATTATTAATCCGCGGTCCACGGAAGCAAAGCCGCTTGTTTACCCGGGAAACAGCACAGAAAGCGTTTCAACAGCGGAAGCCACACAAAAGGAAAACTCATCGAAACATGAAGTATCACGAAAACAAAAAATTTTACAACCAGGAGTTTTATCGCGGGTAGAAGTCCCTGGACCGGTAACTGACGGAAGGCAGAAGGTGAAAGCCTTATGCGAATGGCCTCTTATTTTATTCACCCTGCTCTCTTCGGTGTTGTTTTCTCTTAGTTTCTCTGCATGGAAGGGCTACGAATTAATCTCTGCGCCGCTATATATGGCCCTGCTTCTTGCAGCAGCACTGCTGTCACTTTTTCACCTGGGTAAACCACTGCTCTTTTACCGTTCGCTTATCAATCTGTCTTCGTCACCACTGAGCAGGGAGATAGCAGCCTTCAGTGCCTTTGCCGTTTTTTCGTCACTGGCAATGATGTTTCGTCTGGAGCTGCTATGGATGCTGGCCTTTATCAGCGGATTATTGATGCTTGCAGCCATTGATGCCGTGTATGTGTATTCTGATAAGAGGCCTGTCATAAGATATCATAACGCCCAGGTATTCCTTACCGGATTACTGCTGTCATCGTTTCTGATAGCAGAACCGCTGCCTTTTATCTTTATTGGCGTCCTGAAGCTTTTATACCTGCTGGTTTTTAAAATAATAAGATTGTCATCACCGCCAGAGAAGATATTCAGCCTGGCATATACCGGCTGCCTGTTATATGTCTCATACAGCCTTTTCAGTCCGATGCCAGCCCTTAAAATGCTTATTATCTTTGCAATATTGCTGGTTTTTGAGCTGGGGATGAGAATAATTTTCTATTTTGATTTTTCACCTGTAAGTTTGAGATTTGATTTTTCACGGAATAAAAATAAATATGAAGAAGACAATTAACAGTACAAGGATGCCTGTTTACAGGGATGCAGGCTTTGAGTTGAGCGATGCTGAAAGCACATCGGAAGCTTTCGGGAAAGAATCAACCCATGATCACAGTCCTGATAAATACATATACTCCAGGTACAGGAACCCAACGGTAACAGAGGCAGAGGAGGTATTAATGGATATAGAGGGAAGCCGGTGGGCATTGCTTACACAGTCAGGCATGTCGGCTATCGATACCGCCCTGTCAGTGTTCCAGAAAGCCGATGACAAAAGGCCATGGCTGTTCTTCTCAGAGATATACGGTGGCACCAACTCGTATATTGACTCTGTTCTGAAAGCCCGGCGTGGCATCAATATTCACCGTTTTGATCCTGACGGCATGTCTTATAACCTGGAAAGACTGGAGGAGACCATTAAAAAGATCAGGCCGGCGCTGGTATTTTTTGAGATAATCTCTAATCCTTTGCTTATAGTAGCCCCTGTAAAAGAGATCATAGGGATAATACATAAATACGGCGCCAGGGCAGTGATAGACAACACCTTTGCCACAGCCCATCTTATTAAACCGCTGGAATACGGAGCTGATATAGTTATCCATTCTGCAACGAAATACCTTGGCGGTCATGGTAATATTACCGCCGGTGCACTCTGCGGCAATAATGAGGAGATAATGAAAGAGGCCATTGAGTACCGTAAATACACTGGTCATATGCTGAGTCCGGATGATGCATACCGCCTTAACACACAGATGCAGTCATTCAGTCTCCGTTTTCAAAGGCAATGCGATAATGCACTGGAGATAGCACAGCTGCTCAGCAAGTCGGCAACAGTGGATGATGTTTATTATCCCGGACTTGAAAGTCACAACACACACAAGCTGGCAAAAGAAAACTTCTCCGGCCGCGGCTACGGTGCAATAGTAACATTCAGTTTCAGCGGCAGTAGCGATGACGAGAAAAGAAAGCGCAGGGATGCTTTTATCAGTGCTGCCTCAAAGTATATCAAGCTGGTGCCTACGCTGGGCGACTCACACACCATCCTTATGCCTGTTGAACCGGTATGGGGATATAAATATCCTGAGCCAGGCATGATACGGCTATCGGTAGGGTATGAAGACACAGAGTTGCTGCTGGGCAGGATAAAGGATTGTCTGAATACCGTCTGAGATATCGATTCTCTTTGAGGGATCTGTTATATCTGAGAGAACTGTTCTCTTTCAGTGATCTACTACTCCACCGAGAAAGTTATTCTATTATTATAACATTTCCCGGATCCCACTTATCCTTCGGGCTCTCCATTCCGGCAGGATAACCTACAGGTATGATGTTAAGCGGGACATGGTGCTGTGGCATTGTTATATATTTCCTGACAATGCTTTGCCTGCTGTCGTATGGAAAAACGGCGGTCCAGCAAGCACCCAGTCCCATTGATTCCGCTGTTAAAAGTATATTCTCGGAGGCGGCAGAGCAGTCCATTACCCAGTAATTTCTATAGCTGGTGGTGTCAGCCTTCGTCAAATCACCACAGACCATAATAGCCGAATGCACTGAACCAAGCATAGCTGCAGTGGGTAATTCACTACCCAGCCTTTCCAGTAAATCCTTATCCTTAATGATATAAAAAACCCAGGGCTGCATGTTTTTGCCCGTAGGCGCTGCCATACCGGCTCTCACAAGGGTTTCGAGGTCATTATCGCTAACTGGACGGTCAATAAAAGACCTGACACTTTTCCTGGAATGTATAACTTCTACAACAGCTTTCTCCCTGATATCATCATTCATAACTAAATCATTTTTATTATTATCACAGCCGGCTGTCAGGATCAATAATATAAAAAGTATTATTGAAGATGTCCTGAAGGCTATTCTTTCACTCAACTCAATCATGTTCCTGGTATTCTTTATCATATTAAAAGTGTTTTTACATGGACGGACCAAAGAATATGGCATTCATCAGCATCTTATTGGTGCCATACCAGACTCCTCTGAACACGGGATCGTCAACAAATAGATTAATGCTGCCTCGTCCTTTTGACAGGGAGAGCAGGCTGGTGCTGCCGGCCATCTTCTGTTCATTCTCAGGAGTGCAGAAGCCACTTATAACAGGATTTTCCGGATAGACTGACACATTGGATGTATATCCTTCCACCGGGTCAACAAACAGAGTATGGTTCCTGTAGACGGTGATATCTCTGCTTGTATAGCCGAAACCCAGGGGGTGGCTTATGTCAAGGTCTGCAGCACAGAATATACCTCCAATTGAATGTTTTCCTGTTTCGGCCCTTATCATATCATAATCGATACGCTTTTCCGATGGTTCGGGACGGCGGCTGTCATAATCCAGTCCAGCCAGCTTTGCACTCTCAATAAACCGAAGGGCATAGGATACTGCAATAATATTTCCTCCCCTGCTGACCCAGTCGTTGATAGTGCTTATATCACGTTCACTGAGACCCTCATAGCTTCCTGAAGGAAGGATCAGGCTGTTATAGTCATTAAGGTTAACGCGGCTGAAGCGGCTGACATCTGTTTTGCTTACTGGCATGGATATCTTTGTGTCAAAGAAATGCCACAGTGCACCTGCATTTGAGCTGCTTACACCGTCACCTGTCAGCATAAGCACCCTGGGCTTCTTTACCGTGCGGAAGCTGCCATTGCCTGTCCACGGTCCCTCTTTTGTAACCGATGAGGAGATACCGGTAATATCTATCTGAGCCAGTGCAGATGCCGAGCTGACTATCTCAAATACCTTTTTCACGTCCATATCCTGGTAGCGGACAGGAATAAATACAGAACCTCGTGAGAAGTTGCGGAGGCCTTTCTCTGTCTCCAGGCTGAATTCATCCCATGCAGCCTTTGTTCTTATCCCATGGTCCTGTATATAGTAGAGTGCTTTCGCTGCATTATAATCGGCCCAGTCAAAGACATAGCCGTAATCGCTGAATTCAGGCTTTGCATAATCCGGCTCAGGCAGTTCCGCCAGCTTTGTCCCTGAAGGCGTTCTTTCGAGCTCTGCCATCCTTACACCATATGAGTAGGCCATGGCCCAGGCTGTTGCGTCATAGAAGGTGCTGTCAGGGAAGGTATGGACTGGTCTCAAACATCGTCCTGATCATTTTATATTGTTTCTGTACTGTGGGAACGAAATATGCCTGCCCTGCCCTGAATATTTTCCTGTCTTTGCGTATATTATCCCTGAGACTGTACACTTCAATATTATGCATCATCAACAGATCAAGGAAATGACGTGTAAGATTCTTATCCCTGTCATCGCCGAATATATAGGCTTTAACCGGATCGTCCTTTGCTTCATCAAGAGCATCCTTATAAAACCTTTGCATATAATCATTAAGCATGGTATGGTTATCCAGTGCTGTGCGCACTGTTGTGAGGGCGGCAAAAAGCTGGTTTTTGATACCCAGACTGAAAGTAAGATCGTATCCAAAATCTGTTTGCTGTACCTGTCCGCGTGATGAAGCCTGCTCGAATAATATGGCCAGTCCGCCGTGCAAATCTCCGTATGAGCTGCCATAGCCCGGATAGGAGTTATCGAAGGAGCGGCCGGAGTCATAATAATGACCTATATCATTAAGTGCATCAGCGTATTGTTCAGCAAAGAGATTGTTGAGTGTAATATAATTCTCTGAGCTGATGATAGGATTCTCAGATCCTTTCTTTGTGGGTTCAAAGAAAAAGGTGCTGTTGGTGCCCATCTCATGGTGGTCGGTGATAATATTGGGCAGCCAGCTGTGGTAATGTTCCATCCTGTTCCTGCTTTCAATCTGTGACAGAGGGAGCCAGTCGCGGTTAAGATCAAACCAGTAGTGGTTTGTCCTGCCACCTGGCCATGCCTCATTATGCTCCCTGTCATTGGGGTCTGCCACTGGCGGATCGCTCCTGTTCATATTGGCCCAGGAGGTAAAGCGTGCGCGTCCATCGGGATTAAGCACAGGCTCAATAAATATGACTGAATTATCGAGTATAATATTCATCTCTTCATCTTCCGAAGCTGCAAGGTAATAAGCTGCCAGCAATGATGCTTCACCGCCGCTGGCCTCATTGCCATGCACATTAAAGCCAAGCTGTATGACCAGGGGCACACTTTCCGTTTCGCTCAGGTCATCCCCACCGTCAGAAGACAGCGCCAGGTGTTTCAGGCGTATCTCCTCCAGTCTTTCATGATTGGCCGGGGATGTGATAATAAGCATAAGCTGTGGCCTGCGTTCTTCCGAGTATCCGATTATCTTATAATTGACCCTTTCACTTTTTCTGGCAAGCATTTTAAAATAGCTGATCATGATATCATATCGTGCATGATGTGTTCCTACCTCGTAACCGAGGAATTCAGAAGGTTCGGGTATCTCAGGATTAAATTTGTCCTGACCCGGAAAATAGTAATCTGTCTGTGCATGCACTGCGCAAAAAACAGAGGCCATAATAATAAGAAGAGCTGTTTTTTTCATCGTAATAATATAATATGTGAGTAATTATCCATTAGTTGTCGCCACATGGCTTATCTACCTCCAGTCAATGGCATTCTGACCGGTAAAGACAAGAAATTCATTACACTGGCTGAAATGATGATTATCAAAGAAACCGCGACTGGCAGAGAGGGGGGAGGGGTGAACCGACTCCAGTACCAGGTGCTTATCCCTGTCTATATGTGCCCCTTTTTTCTGTGCATATGAACCCCAGAGGAAGAACACCACATTTTCCTTCTCTTCGGCTATGATTCTTATCACTTCATCCGTAAAAACCTCCCATCCCTTATTCTGGTGAGAGCCGGGAGTATGAGCTCTCACTGTGAGGGTGGCATTGAGCAGGAGAACCCCCTGGTCTGCCCACCTTTTAAGATTACCCGAGGCATGGCAGCTGATATTCAGATCCCCCTTTATCTCCTTGAAGATATTTCTGAGGCTGGGAGGTATAGCCACTTCCTCTTTAACTGAAAAGCACAGTCCGTGTGCCTGTCCGGGTCCGTGATAAGGATCCTGGCCTATTATAACTGCTTTAACCCTGTCAAAGGGGCAGCTGTCAAAAGCATTAAAGATAAGGGGGGGCGGCGGATATACTGTGTTTTTAGCGTATTCTTCTCTTACAAAACCGGCCAGCTCTTTAAAGTAATCCTTTTCAAATTCACCGCTTAATTTTCTTTTCCATTTCTCTTCAATACGTACATTCATTATTACAGGACTCTCAGTTAAATATACACAAATATACCAAATAGGATGAATAATAAAACCGCCCCGCTACAACACAGGGCGGCTTTTAATATTATTTAACTGATAACAGCAAAAGCACAAACCATTGCCAACTACTTTTCCATTATGCTACTTACTGCAATGCAATAATAATCATAATTTTTCCGCTACCGTATTCATGAGTTTCCATGGCCTTGCCCAGTATGCTGTTACGTCTTTTTTCGTTTTCTGCCATTATCTCTTTCAGCTCATCAAAATCCGCGGCATCGGAGGGATCAGCGTATGTCCACTTCATAGCATGTCCTGGTGTTGATGAAGCTGTGAGGAAGTCGCCCGGCTCAATGGGTCCGTTCTCATCTGTCACCTTGCAGGGTACACGTCCGGCCAGGGCAAGTCGCACAGCGCTAACACCGGATAATGGCTTGCCTGTTTTCTCATCAGTTACCAGCTCCATGCCCATGGTTATATGGGGTTCGGTGGACACCACGCCTATTACAGTGGGATCATATGGTTTATTACTCAGCATAACATTCTTATCTACCGCCTTGTCGGCAATCACCACATCGCCAGGCTCCGCGTCCTGCTTACTGTTCAGTATATATTCGGCTATATCTGCATTGTTGCCTGTTCTGACATCAGCATAAAGGCCGTTATAGTTACCCTCGCTACCTGTGTCATAAAAATACCCTGAATAATAATAATTGACATCTGCATCTGCCCGGTTTATATATGATTTGACACCGTATACATTTGTGCTGCTTGAAAAGATCCCGGTTACAGGGTTGTAAATAAACATTAACCGCTTATCATTAAGCGATATATTGGCATGCTGGCCCATAAATATTGATTTGCCATCCTTATTGATGGTAAGGGCATTGCTCCTGTTACTGTTATTAAGTCCGTTGCCAACTACAAACAGGGGGTCTGTAGCTCTCCACTTAAGTGAATCACCCGCCACGGTATTAAACTGGCCTATAACAAAAGACCCATATGATTTGGCATACAGATTGTTACCTATTGCTGTTGCGTAGGGTCCGCCAGCCTTACTCTCAAATCCTGCCGTGAATGAACTGGTACTTAAGGACTTATTAGATAAGCCAATGGCTGTGGCACCATAGGCAGTGGCATCATTATAAATACCCACGGCAAAACCGCCGTTATTTGCATAGTTACCGTTGCCCAGCGAGATAGAATATTTGCCCTCTGCAATATTAGCCCTGTCATATGTTACCGTGCGCCAAATGGGCTGCAGAAGAATAGGTCTTATAAGAAAATCACCTTTTGTATCTCCTGATTTTGTTAAAGAAAAGATAGGTATATAGCTGTAGCTATGTGTATAGTGAGAACCTATGGATATTGATTTTTCTCCCTTTGCCTGTGCATTACGTCCAAAGGCATATGAGTCAATACCTGAAGCGGTTGCCCCGTATCCTATAGCGGTAGTATTTGCTGCAAGAGCCATGCTCTCATAACCGAAGGCCTGGGAGTAGTTGCCCTTAGCTACCGAATGATAACCCAGGGCCGTTGAGTTAAGGCCTACGCTATCGGGACTACCGATATGGACGCGCCCGGCAAGGAAAGCTTCCTTAAGGGGATACCATAAAAACTGTGCTGAGGAAGACACTGTATCGGCGTCGGCTTTTCCCGAAATATTGAAGTACAGCGATTCCTCCTGCTTGCTCTGATCAAAACCGCCAATAGCAAATCCTCCTTTGCTTCCCGTTCCTTTTACCAGATCAGGATTATTTTCAATAAAAAGCCTTATGCTGTCCGGTGATACCAGCAGGTAATCCTGGTATACCCCTTTCGCCCTGTCAAAACCGCCAATGGCAAAACCGCCTTTGGGTCCCTTTGCCGCTGCATCGTCAACATGTATCTGTACACCGTTGTTATAAACTGAGAACACCGGCTGTCCGTCTTTTCTCCTGACCTCGAATAATGCATCTTCTGAAGCATCATCCCTGCTGACCACAGCCAGCATGCTTTTATCCGGCTTCCCGGAGCCTATGGACAGGCTGCCATCCAGTTTATATAAGGTGTCTGCGTTTTCCTGCAGCTGCTTGTTTTGCAACTCACCAGCCACCAGGGCATAGGGAACAGAGGATAGAGGGGATGATTCCATATCCTGCCAGTCGCCACCACTTAGTTTGACACTGGGTTTGATATATATTTCCTGGTTCCAGTCGATATCTGAAAAATCTGTTACCGACCCACCGATATAGCTTGCATTATTATCACCTATCTGCAGGGAGAACATACCATAGGAATTAGTCGTCACCTGGTGCTCTTCAATATAAATATTGACAGGGCTGCTAATGTTTGTGTGAAGGCTTATCCGGACATTTATTTCCTGATCAGTGATCAGGTTGCCTGATCCGTCTCTTGCAACAGCCTGGTAATTAATTGTTTCAGGAACCTGAGCCTTTGTGATGCCCGGAAAACATGCAAAAACAGCCAAAATGAAGAAATAAATCAGTTTTTTCATAGTATTGAATTTTTAGCACTTTATGCATAAATAATAGTCTGTAGGTTATTAAGGTGTCTCCATGAGATCATTTCGCCTTTAAGCATTCTAATTGCATGTTACAAATTAATTTTGCGTACTGCTACCTGATTATTTATCAAATGTATAATAAAAGATGACATTAATCAAGTTTTAATTATCCTTCAACACTGTTGCCGGATACCAACGGAAAAATATTGTTGATTGCTGTATAATGTTCTGTGCTTCCTTTAAACCTGTACTCAGAAATATACATGGACCTAAAATCGCAGAAGGGTTGATTTATAATTACTGATAAGTTTTTATTATTTTACTTTCACTGATTGATCTTATTAGCTACTTTAGCAAGATCGAGTTCATTAAAAAAAGATTGCCAGGTGATGAAGACATCCGGGATGCTGCTGTTTTATACGGGGAATATAGATTTCCAGCACCTTAATACATATTTTCAAAATGATAATTTTGAAGTCGTTTACTCAGATAATAAAGGTAAATTTGAAGAATTATGCCTTGGTAAAAAATTTGAATTAATTATCTATAATGCTTACAATGAAGCACTTATTGATAACAGTATACTGAGAGGTCTTACAGGTACAAAAAATTTGTATACGCCCGTACTGATAATTGCGGGCAAGGAAGACGGAGAGATGATGAAACAGGTGATGAGGCACCAGTTTGATATGATCATTTTTCCATTTTTGCCGGTGGAGCTTATAGCCAGGATACACTCTTCTATAAAGCGGAAAGTGACTGAAATGGCAATTCATAATAGTCTGCTCGAATACCGTTTATTATTCGATAACTATCCCCTGGGCATACTGCAGACAGATGAAAGAGGTAATTTTATGCGATTTAATAAGCAGCTAATGAATATATTGGATATGCATGATATGAACTTCTCAGGAATAAACCTGTTCCAGTTATGCCATCCGGATGATTATCTTATTAAAAGGCAGAGTCTTGACCGCATGCTGAGGAGGGAAGTTGATAATGTCTCGTACGAGGTGAGGCTTATAAATAATGACGGTCAGACAATAGTCTGCAAATTGAGCGCTACCAGTGATTGGAAGGATGAGAAGACTCTGGGATCTTTTATTTTCTCTGTGGAAAAGATGGACTGACAACACGAATCTCCGTGATGATCAAAAAATATTCACTGCCAATCCTCATATCTGTATTCGTAGCACTGATACTGTCAGCAGTGCAATTAATGGTTGAACCCCCGATGTTGATCCTGGAAAGATTTTTCAATGACGGGGGATGGCTTGAAATAGTTATAGTATCTCTTTATGCAGGCTGGGTTGGCTATAATATGAAGGACCCGGTAAAGCAGCCGGTATGGAGGGTCCGCATCTGGCTGGTATTTTCATTTGTATTTTTCTCTCAGCTGATAATGGGCCTGGCAGGTTTCGACATTTTTCTTATGACGGGTGAACTGCATCTGCCTGTACCTATGCTGATAATTGGCGGCGCCGTATTCAGGGCAGAAATATCATTTATGCCCGTACTCTTTCTCAGCACGGTGATCATCTCAGGTCCGGCATGGTGCAAGTCAGCTTTGTTACTTTGGGGCACTGGATGCCTTTATGTCGAAAAGGAAGATGACGGGAACCAGGAAATGGGCATTGCTAAAGAGTTTTAAAATTACAATCCTGGTAATCATTGTCATAATGGCCATTATCCTCAGGTTACTGAATGTTTCACCGCTTTACACAACAATTATAGCCGGGGCATTTGGTCTTGGAGGGCTGCTGGTAATATTTTTTCTGTCCGGGCGCAAGGGAAAAATGATACATTGTGTTTACTACTGTCCGGTTGGCACCCTGGTAAGCTACATCAAATATATCAATCCCTTCAGGTTCAGGATAGATGATACCTGCACCAGCTGCATGAGATGCACCTCAGTCTGTAAATATGATGCTCTTGACCCTGAAGATATAAAGAACAGGAAGCCGGGCATTACATGCACCATGTGCGGCGATTGCATGTCGGTATGCAGGCCAGGTTCATTTTATTATAAGTTCCCGGGACTAAACAGCAAGAACTCACGCAACCTGTACCTTGCAATTACCATTACCCTTCATGCCGTCTTCCTTGCCCTGGCAAGGATATAGTTCAATACAATAATTTTTTTCAGGACAAATATGCTTTTTTTGGGATCAGTGTGCAGTATAAAGTTATAGCTTATACCTGCACTCAATGTGCGGAAACTATTGAATATACCGTCTTCCTGGCTTATATCGCGTAATCCGGGAGATATATACACACTCAGGCGGTGATTGTCAAATCCGCCCGTAAACATAAGCAGGGCACCGTAATTATACCTGTAGAGGTCATCAGATCCAACGAAAATATTTTCCTCCTTATAAAAAGCACCATTGCTGCTGATGAATTTTCCAAAATAGCCATAGCTAAAGAATGGCCCGGCACTTATATGCATGTGCATGTCACGCCGGCTTTTTCGTTTTAACTTATAGGTAAAAAGCAGGGGAATTTCGATATAACTGATAATATACTTGTCTTCAACGTAATAACCGCTTGTTGGTTCCGACACCATCTTTCTGCCTTGCTTATTAGCAATGATACCGGGTCTGAGTGACCACCTGTTGTTTATCTCCGACTCGTAATAAACACCGATATCTGGTGCAAGGACAGGGAAAGTATCATAAAATTCAGGAACATCCACATAAGATAAGCTAATCTGTGATGCCGACAGACCTGCAGTGAGATAGATATGCTGAGATGATAATATATTACCTGTCAAAAGGCTTATAGCCATAATAAATACAATCCTTCTCATAACTTATCAAAGTCATCTTCCTGCAGCCTTGCCACCCATATACTCATTTCCCTGTTTGACATCTGCATCCAGGCCGGATATATCATACCGTTATATGCATCAATATCAATATAGTCACCAAAGAATATATCGCTTTCAGGAGTAAAGGGTTTATCAGTTATCCTGTAGTTTTGAAAATTTTCACCCCCGTCGGCGGAACGTGCAAGCCATACCTCTGTTGCATTGCCTTCCGTTTCACTTCTGTCATAATATACAATATAGATTATACCCGTGAGCGGATCCACTGTAATATTGGGGAAGAACTGGTGGCTGCTGCTCCCGTCCGTATTGACCATCATCCTCTCTGACCAGCTGAGTCCCTCGTCTTCCGATCTTATAAGGAATATATCAGTATTATCCGTTCCGTTCCGCTGATCAGACCACATAACATATATATTGCCACTGTAAGCTGAGTCGCTGTTATCACAAACGGTAAAGGGCATGCCATTGCACCTGTATATGCCCGGGACATCAAAGGCCCAGCCCCCGGGCATATCACTTATTATAATATCTGTGCCGAATGAGCGACCGCCATCAGTAGAACGGTCAAAATAAATACCGTCAGGACCTGCCCATGCCACGTAAACATTACCGTTATTATCCACACAGGGGACAGCCCCCTCCATGGTGTTATCGTCATCCAGACAATCACCTTCTGTATCACTTATCACAATTGGTTCAGCCCAGCTGGCAGACCTGTCATCCGAGAAGGAGAACCTTATCCTGGACCTGTCCTCAGGATCAGCACTGCCGTAATCATCAAATTCTGTCCAGCTCATGTAGAGATTGCCGGAATATGGTGAATCACCCCTGTCTGAACATATCCATTCCTTGTCCTGCACTTTTGTACCGTTAAGGCCCACTCCTATACCGTCATCCCATGACTGACCGCTGTCAATGGATTTCTGCACAACAATACGGTCAACCTTGGCATCGCCCTCCTCCGGATCTGAGAGATGACAGTAGTATGCCACACCCTGCTCATCAAACATAAGCACCGGATCACCCCATACACCATGCGCTGATGAAGTGATATTATCCTCCGTCCATGAATACCCCCCTGTAAATGAATAATAGACCCAGTCGAGGTTGGAGCCAACAATAATATTATCCGTATTAACAGGGTTTACTGCAATACTTACCTCATTGGCTCTTGTATTATTAAACCCGCTAACCCTGTAAACAGGTATTTCAAACTCTTCATTATCAGGCTTCTTATTCTCACATGAGTTAAGGGGTATCAGCAAAATAATTACCAGTATAAGTGATCTGCTCATATTTCTTTTTTTCCATTTCAAATCTATGGAAAAATATTGTAAGAGCATATGCTGATTATCTTAATTTACTAATCTGCCTTTTTTATTGACCATCCCCATTTAAGGCCGAAAACAAACCATGCAAGGTATAAAGACCCTACGGCGAATATTGTATCACCTATCACCCTCAGCCAGCGAAGGGTCTGAAGGGCCGGCGTTTCCATGAATTCAGCCGAACGTGCATACCATAGTCCATGCTTGACACTGGCCACTGTTTGTGCAAGCCCTATCGGCAGTACGCTGATAAGAACCATTAGCATAAGACCTACATTCAGTGACCAGAAAGCAATCTTAACAGGCCTGTTCTTCCATACTGCATTCAGGTCCATATCCCTTAAGACAAAAAGCATCAGTCCTATGCCCAGCATTCCATAAACACCAAAGAGAGCCGTGTGGCCATGAACAGGCGTGGTGTTCAGTCCCTGCATATAGTATAAGGCAATTGGCGGGTTTATCAGGAACCCGAATATTCCGGCACCTACAAGGTTCCAGAAGGCAACCGCCACAAAGAAGTATATAGGCCACCTGTATGCCTTTACCCATTCTTTTGCCCTGCTGAGTCTGATATTATGATAGGCTTCAAAGCCCATAAAAACGAGCGGAGCCACTTCAAGAGCACTGAAGGTAGCACCAAGTGCCAGGATAGCTGTTGGTGTTCCAGTAAAATAAAGATGATGAGGATACCCAGTATACCACCCGAAAGAAAAACGATGGTGGCAAACAACACACTCGCGGTTGCAATAGACGCCCGTATCAGTTGCATCCTGACAAACAGGAAAGCAATGGCTACCGTGGCAAAAACCTCGAAGAAGCCTTCAACCCACAGGTGCACAACCCACCAGCGCCAGTACTCTGCTATCGCCAGGTGTGTCTGCCTGCCCCACATCAGTCCCGCGCCATAAAAAGCGGCAATGGCTATTGAAGCTATAAGGAACATTATCAGCAGGTGCCTGTTCTCCGACCTTGACTTTATTGCCGGCCATAAAGCCCTTCCCATCAGGAAAAGCCACAGGAATAAACCGATAAAGAGGAATATCTGCCAGAAACGGCCCAGGTCAACATATTCATAGCCCTGGTGACCAAACCAGAAATTATCTATAAGACCAAGCTTCTGCATTACACCCATCCATTGTCCGGCCAGTGAGCCAACAACAATGATAAGTAATGCAATGAACAGGAAGTTAACGCCTGCTTTCTGGTACCTCGGCTCTTTCCCTGATATTGCCGGGGCAATAAAAAGGCCGGTGGCCAGCCAGGATGTGGCTATCCAGAATATCGCCAGCTGCAGATGCCAGGTTCGTGATATGGAGTAGGGCAGAATATCAGCCAGTGGCAAGCCATAAAAACCCAGACCTTCAACACTGTAATGGGCCGTGATAACACCCATCAGTATCTGTACAAGTATCAGGGCTGTCACCACCCAGAAATATTTAAGGGTGGCCTTCATGGAAGGGGTGAGCTTCAGTCCTGATAAGGGATTGACATCCGGACTGTCCTCCACTGTCTCATCTTCCTTGCTGGCCGCGTAATACCATGCCAGCAAGCCTATACCGGCAAGAAGTATGATAACACTGAAACCTGTCCACAGAAGGAAGGACCCGGTAGGCTCGTTGCCGCCAAGTTTATCCGGTGGCCAGTTGTTTGTGTAGGTAATGTCCTTTCCGGTCTTCCGTGATAGTAGCCCAGGTTGCCAGAAGAATGCATTCATCTTTTCCATGCGGTCAGGATCTTTTATGCTGTTGGCAGGAATGCCATAAGCTTCCCTGAGTTCAGCCATTTCAGGATTATCCATAAACAGGCCGGTATAATGACTGCCGACTTTCTCTATTGCCTCAGCCCTGAGTGAACTGATAATAAGATCTTTTGTTTCCGGGTCATAGGTGTTGGCCCGCATTTTGTCCTGCAGGCGCGACTGTAAACGCGCTTTGTTCTCATTGCTCAGCTTTTCATAATCATTTCCGAATTCTGCTTTTGACCATACATTAACAATATAAACCAGTTCCCTGTGCAGCCAGTCGGCAGTCCAGTCAGGGGCCTTATAAGCCCCATGTCCCCATACAGTGCCTACTTCCTGTCCGCCTATCGACTGCCATATGTTCTGGCCATCTTTAATATCAGCGGATGTCATAATCACCCTGCCATCTTCCGTGACAACCCTTTCGGGGATGGGAGGTTTTTCGCGGTAGATCTCGCGTCCGAAATAACCCAGTACAGCAAACGAAATAATCATTACCGCAGCAAATCCGATCCAAAGATTTCTTGTTTTCATAGGTTAAATTTTAAAAATGACAATCAGCAGATATTTCCCCGGACATTGATCATATCATTCATCGTCTGATAAAAATGATTAAAACATACTTTAGGAGAAAAATCATATTCCCGATTGACATGTCTGTTTCAAACTTTATATATTATGAAGCAAATATATAAAATATATTTATAAAAGGACTGTTTTGTCTTTATATAAAATCTGGTATCTTTGCACAAAGAAATGACAATGATTTATAGACCGGACAAGAACTGAGCGAATCGATCTCATGAACGAAGTGAATTACTTTTTTTATAATAAATTCATAAGCAAGTATGAACCTAAAAAGTCAACGGCGGTGATATCAGCGGAGTCATTAAAAAAGTTCATACCAGAACGAGGAAGGAGCGGCTGCGTGTTGGGCGATTTTTTTGTAAGTTTATAAAGAGAATGGGAGAATCCAAATTATTGATTTATGTTAACAAAAAGACAAAAAGAACCAGATACGCGATAAGGGCTCTTATTTATATATACTTCCAAAACAGTAACAACAGAAGACCTCTTATAAAGGAGATAAGCAGTGAGATTGATGCTCCACCCGCTTTTACGGCAAAGATACTGCAATCGCTTGCCAGGCATAAACTGGTTAGTTCAGCCAAAGGCAGGGGAGGAGGATTTTTCTTTCCCGGAAATATTTCTGAAATAACAATATATGATGTTATTAATGTTATTGAAGGAGACGGGATTTTCCGCGACTGCGGATTCGGGCTGAATAATTGCAATGACGATAATCCGTGTCCCGTACATCATAAATACAAAACCGTGCGTGATAGATTTTTATAAATTAGTAATAAGTCAAGTAACCATTGCTTCACTGGCACAAAAAGTGGAAAAGGGTGAAGCAGTATTGAATAATAATTACAAAAATTGAAATAATTAAAAATTAAACATTATGGCTATAAAAAAAGTTTGGATAGAAGAGGGTTGTACTTCCTGCGGCTTGTGTGAAGATATATGCCCAGATATTATTCTGGAAATTTGAAATGAAGATGAGGCAGTAGTCGAAGAGTGATGCTGATTTTGAAGCAAATGAGGATTGTATTACTGAAGCAGCTGAAAGCTGTCCGGTTGACGTGATCAAATACGAAAAGTAAAAAGGTTTTGATGTTGATGTCCGGAACGGATATAAACCATTCCGGACATTATCACTAACAACGATTGTAAAAACAGATTATAACAAAATATATTTATATTATAATTATGAGTAAATCATCAGACAATTCGAAACGGAAAAAGAAGACTTAAAGAGCTGATACTGAAATTACATGAAGGTGAATCGGCACAGGCTGTCAGGCAGGAGCTGGTGTTGTTACTGGGCCAGGTGCCCTACGGTGAGGTTGTTGAAGTAGAAGCAGGAACTGATAAATGAAGGCCTGCCGGAATCAGAGGTTGCTTAAACTTTGCGATATACACGGCGAAGTGCTTGAAGGACATATAGACCTCAGCAATATGAAATCAATACCTGAAGGACATCCGGTGGATGTTTTTAAAAAGGAAAATGAAGAGTACTCAATGAAGGATTGCTCGGAGCAAGACCTTTGAAGCATCTTGACAGGGTAGCTACAGCCTGATGTTAAAGACTTTGAAGGCGCTGAAGAACTCGAGCTGCTGTGATATTTCAATGAGCTGTCAGATATTGACAAGCATTAACCAGAAGATGAAGGAGTACCTGAAACTCTTGTCCCTTCCTTGAACAGAAGATGATACTCACAGGTCCTCCCAAGGTTATGTGGGGCAAGCATGATGAGATAAGAGAACTAGTTGAAGGGATGTATTGAAGATACTGCGATACAGACAAGTATTGTCAGACAGGATATTATTGACTCCCTGGAACTGCTGTTTAAGCCCTGTGTGAAGGCAGTGAGGGATATGGTACAGAAAGAGGAAGAAATACTGCTGCCAATGGCACTGGATGAGCTGACCACAGAGGACTGGTGGGAAATAAGCAAACAGACCCTTGACTTCGGGTTTACCGCTGTATGATCCGCCTGTCGAGTGGAAGCCCTGAAGGCATGGAAGAAGGGGAAGGGAAGGAACAGACATGCTATGCCGAAGGTAATGAATAGCTAACTGACGTTCTGGCAGTTTGACTGCAGCACTGAGCTGATGTCAATACTCAACACTGTTCCTTTTGACATGACCTTTGTTGATCGTAATGACAGGGTTAAATATTTCACCCAGGGAGAGCACAGGATCTCTCCCGCAGCCGCTGTAATGATAAACCGTGATGTCAAGGCTCTGCCATCCACCGGGAAGTGTACATATCGTTGAAAAAATACTCGAAGATTTTAAATCGGGTAACAGACATCTATGCCGAGGTAGCTAACGCCTTCTGGCAGCTACAGCATGCAGAGCGAAAGTCAATACTCATACACAGTTCCTTATGACATGACCTTTGTTGATCGTAATGACAGGGTTGAGTATTTCGCCCAGGTAGAACACAGGAGGTGTCTCAGGATCTCGCTGAACTAAGGGACCGCTGATGTCAGGCTCTGCCATACACCGGGAAGTATCATGTCGTTGACACGGATACTCAAGATTTAAAAACAGTGTATAAACATCCAATACGCCCTTCAAAGACAAAGATATACGACCTGCTCCAGGAATATCCGGAGCTGGAAGATATGCTGATAGAGATGGCGCCGCAGTTTGAGAAGCTAAGAAACTCCGTTAAGACGTGAGAAATACCGGACTGAAATATGCCGATAATGGCGCCGTAGTCTACAAGACCTTAACCAGGCTGCCACAATTGCCGGTATGGATGTGGAGGATATGATCAACAGGCTCAGAAAGGCGGTTGGACAGGAACCTGGGGAGGAATATGAAGGAACTGGCGGCTCGTATAATACCGAAAAGCAGAAGTGGGTCAAAAAGAAAAAGCTGGCAGCTACAATTGACATACGTGATATGTTGCACAAAGGTGAACAGCCGGTTCATGAGGTTCTTTCATCAATAAAAAGGCTCGGGGACAAGGAGAAGCTCATGGTGATAGCCCCGTTTATCCCGGCGCCCCTGATAGATAAAGCAACAGGGATGGATTATAAGCACTGGCTGCATAAAGAGTCTGAGGACGAATATCATGTCTATTTCAGCAAGTAAGGAGCCTGCAGTACTGGCTGAACGCTCTTTTTATTGGTTCCGGAAATCAGCAGCAATGAGCCGGCTGACAGGCTTGGTTCAATTGCGGTACCTGAAGTACCTGTTGCATGAATCGTAGCTGACCGGTACATCAAGATTCCGCAGGTACTGTATCATGGCCTCTGCTGTTGTGATATCATATACTTCAGCAGGCTCCGGGAAATAATCTTCATACACCATGGGAATATAGTCATTGATCGCTATAGACAGCAGATGGTCATCATCCCAGACCTTACCCCCGGTATCCTTAATAATAATATCACCGGAAGGGTCATTTTCCATTACGACGCCGGCATAATAAAAGCCTGCATCTGCTCCTTTAAGAAAAGCCTTTATCTCAGACACGGTCATTTCGTACCTGCACAGCCCGTTACCGAAAGGGTCGATTTTGTATATCTCCATAAGGCTTATATCGCCACTGTCAAGGTCAGCTCTTATTCCACCCGGATTCTGAAATGCCATGTCGGTACCAAGATAAGCCATCAGGGCATCGGTGTAAAAACAACCAACCGTCCGGTTCCTTGTAAGGTAGTATATCGTTTGTTGCCAATAACTTCTGAAAAAGCAGGATTATTATTATATGATTCGATAAGAGTGTTGACACTGTTCATCGCTTTCGGGATAATCGTCAAGATCAATAAGCTCAAATTCTTCTGACACAATCTTTTTATCCTTTATAACAAGAGATATTTTTCCGAGATAATCAAGGTAGGCCCCTGCCTGGTAAATATGCACTCCGTTTATGGTTGTGTCCTGCACACTATGACTGTGACCACCTATTATAGCATCAAAATAAGGGAAATCATGAGCCACCGAATAATCGCATGTTGCACCTCCTTCATCATAATGCCCCAAATGGCTGAGCAGGATATGCAGGTCAGATCCGCTTTCTTCTTTTAAACCTGAGTAATCCTCCAGTATATCTGCAGCATCTTTGAATTCCAGATTCTCAAGCTTGCCGGGATGAGTTGAAGGTATAAAAGTCCCGGGTTTCCCTTTTGTCTCGATAACCCCCGTAAAGCTAATCTTAAGATTTCCCTCGTACAGCGTGACATGGGCTTTTGTCTGTTCAAGAAGGGGAGATGAGGATGTCATATTGGCACAGATAAATTCAAATTCAGCCTGATCCATCCTTTCCTGCAACACTTCCTGCCCGTAATCAAACTCATGGTTGCCAAGTGTTGCCAGGTCAAAACCAACTTTGTTCATAAGGTCAATAACAGGGTATCCTTTCTCAGAATAGAAATCCACCAGCGGGTTGCCTGAAAATATATCACCTGAGCTGACCACTATAACATTGGACTCATCCTCAGCACTGTCGATTATGGACTTGATAATGCTAAAATTATCTATCTGTGAATGACTGTCGTTGATAAAGAAAATGGTAAGCTCTGTTTCTGTATCCTGTCCCGCCCGGTTCTCACAGGATGTGATTAATATTGATAAAAGCAATGCTATGATGCTGATAAACCGTCTGTTAGCCTTCATGATAATATTTTTGTGATCATCTGATATTCAGACGGGTAAAAATACTAATTAAATATCATCTGAAAAAATTTACTGAACATGGCTTTATGGATTAAAATTGCATTTCTTAATAACAAGCACTGAATTAAAATGTTATATTAGATGAATAAAAATTTAACTGAAGTATAATTGAAGGGAACCTGGCAAGCAAGTTCACGAAATTATAAGTGAGATTCTGAAGGTTTTCCTGCATTAAATTTTAAACCATGAAAAAGGCTATTACATATCTCCTGCTGCTTGGACTCATCACAGCAGGCTGCAATGGTACACAGAACGAGCTTACAAAGGCTGAACAGTCTGAAGGCTGGATGCTTCTTTTTAACGGCAGTGACCTTGATAACTGGAGAAGGTATAACTCCGAAGGAACACAGGGCTGGTTTGTTGAGGACGGCTGCCTTGTGGCTGATGGTACGGGCAGCGACAGCAATGGTTATCTTATCACTAAAAATGAATATGATAATTTTGAGCTCAGATTCGAATGGAAGATAGCAGCCGGTGGAAACAGCGGTTTATTATACCATGTTACAGAGTCGGAGAAGTATAATACACCCTATGTAACCGGACCGGAATACCAGCTTATTGATGATGAGGGTTATCCCGGAGAGCTGGAAGACTGGCAGAAGGCCGGAGCCGATTATGCCATGTATGTGCCTGACCCGGAAAAGAAGAGCCTCAAACCGGCAGGTGAATGGAATTCCTCACGCATAGTGTTTGATAACGGTCATGTTGAGCACTGGCTTAACGGCGAGAAGATACTTGAGTTTGAGGCTTGGACACCAGAATGGTTCGAGCTGAAAAACAGCGGTAAATGGGAGAATGCACCTGAGTACGGTCTGGCACACACAGGCCATATAAGCCTGCAGGACCATGGCAGCAGGGTGTGGTTCAGGAATATGAAGATAAAGGAACTGCCGCGGAAAGAAGGAGAGCCGGTGGAACTGTTTAACGGAAAGGACCTGAGCGGATGGATAGAATACGGTAATGAGAAATGGTATGTTGAAGATGGCCTGCTGGTATGTGAAAGCGGAGCTGACAAGCAATACGGATACCTTGCCACAGAGAGGTATTACCGCGATTTTGACCTGACAGCCGATTTCAAACAGGTGTCGGACGGTAACAGCGGCATATTCTTCAGGTCTGTCTTTGAAGGTGCAAGAGTATCAGGATGGCAGGTCGAAGTGGCACCAAAAGGAAATGATACCGGCGGCATATACGAATCCTACGGCAGGGGATGGCTTAAGCAGATACCGGAAGAGAAGGAGGAATACCTGAAAGAGGGTGAATGGAATACCATACGTATAAGGGCGCTTGGACCGGAAGTCACCACCTGGCTCAACGGTAAGGAGATGATTAAGCTCAATGACTCCCTGATAGGAGAGGCTGAAGGCCGTATAGCCCTGCAGATACATGACGGAGGCGGCATTAAGGTATTGTGGAAAAACCTTGTTGTTAAGCCATTATAGGCTGTTATTCACGAACAGCATATAATCATTTACCGATACAGAAATTCCTGAAGATATTACCGAGTATCTCATCAGTGGATATCTGACCCGTTATCTCACCAAGGTAGTGTATGGCCTGGCGAAGGTCAATGGCTATAAGGTCTTCAGGCAGGCCCTCATCAAGCCCTTTTAACACCCTTTCCAGACTTTCGGAACATTCTGACAGGGCTTTATAATGCCTTATATTGGTCACAACAAGAGATTGCTCATCCGGTACGGCGCTTTCAAGCAGCGAGATGAGCCCTGTAATAAGACCGGGTATCCCTTTTCCACCGGTGGCTGAGATAAGCATGCACTGGCTGTCCGGACATTCCAGATCTGATACAAGGGTGTCAATATCCTTTTGGCTTACCTTATCAATCTTATTGATCACCAGCAAAAGTGTTTTATCACTATCCTTAATCTGCTCCCTTATTGTCCTGAACGATTCATTTATTGCCACGGCCCCGTCGGCTGCTTCAGCCATAAGCAGTATAATATCGGCCTGATCTATCTTCTGGTATGTTTTACGGATGCCAAGGTTCTCTATTATATCAGCCGTCTCGCGCAAACCGGCTGTGTCTATAAACCTGAACAGTATGCCGTCGATTATTATGGTATCTTCCACCACATCACGGGTGGTGCCGGGTATCTCTGACACAATGGCCTTATCGTCCTTCAGCAGGGCATTCAGCAGTGTTGATTTACCCACATTGGGCTTGCCTATGATAGCTACCGGCACTCCCTTTTTTATGGCATTGCCATATTTAAAGGAATCCTTGAGCGAATCAGTATACGATTTTATCTCTTCCACCATCGAAAGCATCTGAGTACGATCAGCAAATTCAACATCCTCCTCACCAAAATCAAGCTCCAGCTCTATCATGGATGCAAAGTGCAGCATCTTCTCACGCAGTTCGTTTATCTCCTGTGAATAGCCGCCCCGCATCTGTTTCATAGCCAGCCGGTGAGCAGCTTCGGTCTCAGCATTTATCACATCGGCAACAGCTTCGGCCTGCGACAGATCCATCTTTCCGTTAAGGAAGGCCCTCTGTGTAAATTCGCCCGGACGGGCAGGGGAAGCTCCACTGTCAATAAGAAGCTGCATTATCCTGTTCTGTATATACAGTGAGGCATGGCAGCTTATCTCAACTGAATCTTCACCGGTGTAGGAGTGAGGTGAACGGAAGACAGACACAAGGACATCATCCACTATTTCCTGACCGTCAATAATATCACCGTAAACGAGTGAAAAGCCATTCTTGTCTGCCAGCTTATGGTCGCGGTCATCCTCCTTTGCCTTTTTATCATGACCACGGGACCTGAATATCTTATCCGTTATCTCCAGGGCCTTATCTCCACTGACCCTTATAACAGATATAGCACCACCCCGGCCTGTAGCTGGGGCAATAATGGTGGTATGCAGGTCATTTTTCATATTCACTGTGTATTCCAAAGCCCGGTATATCTGTCCTGTCACTATCCGGTATGAGATATTTTAACTTTCCAGCAGATCAGGGAAATTTTTCTTCAGTATCTCCAGGTTATTCTTTATCATCTTTGCTCTTTGCTTTACGCATAAATAACTTCGTCCGGGATCTTCAGGCGTGTTTGTTATATAGTCAAGCAGCTTGTCAACTGATGTTGTTGCCACATGTATCCTGGTATCTGACGATGCGTAATAGATAAACACTGTTCCGTCATCATCCTTAATCCAGCCGTTGGAGAAAACCACATTGGAGACATCACCGACCCTCTCCTCATCCAGAGGTTCAATAAAATGGCCGGATGGTCTCTTTATAACCTTCCATGGCTCATTAATGTCAGTAAGCATTAAATAAAGGGTGTATCTTAATCCCGCTGCCGTTTTACGCACACCATATGCCAGTTGCATCCATCCTTTGTCCGTCTTTATGGGAGGGGGACCCAGACCGTTCTTTACTTCCTTCACAGTATGGTATTGCAAGGGATCCATCAAAATCTGTTCATCAACAGCCGCATTCTCCATTGATCCGGTGAAGCCTGCCATAATACCGCCATCGTCCGGTTCTTTTAACCCTGGCTGTGGCCTGGTATAGATCATATATTTGCCGTTAATAAATTCAGGATGCAGCACACAGTTCTTCTGCTGTGCCGTTTCAGACCTCAGATCAGGTAGCCTTTCCCACTTAACCAGGTCCTTTGTACGTGCAATGCCACAGGAAACAATAGCAGCCGAAGTGTCACCCGCATTGTCCATGTCTTTCCTTTCGGTACAGAATAAACCATATATCCATCCGTCCTCATGCCGTGTCAGCCTCATATCATACATATTGACCTCATTCCTCATCAATCACCGGTATATCTACTGGCAGATCATGAAAAACCCAGTTGTCCAGGCCATTGGGACTTTCAGCAAGAGCAAAGAATGATTTTGCGTCATAGCCCTCCGTCCTGACCACCATATAATACTTATTATTCAGCTTAATAGCCCCGGCGTTATAAGTAGTATTCACCCCCAGCCGCATAAGCAACTCCGGATTAGTACGGTAGTCAAGGTCATATTTCCAGTGAACGGGAACATGCTGACGGGTGATGGCAGGGTAAATATATCGCTCGTATATACCATTACCTCTTTTTGTTGCCCGGTTATTCCTTATAACAAGCTCATTATGTTTCTTAAAAAGTCTTTTTATCTCCCTGTCAAATTCGTGTCTTTCCATATTATTACATTTCTTTTTAATGCTGGTTGCACCATACTATAATTAACATATCATTTTCCAGCTTATAATACCAGGTAAATTTAAGAATTACTAATCTCATGGCAAGTATAATTAATTATTAAATCATTGCCTTATAGTACCGAAGTATAAGATAAATTGGGGAAACAATCAATATCATCTAAAATATTAAGGCACTGATCAATAACTTATTCCCTGAATTTTCGTAAATTACATCAACCTAAAACCGACGGGCTTATGGCACAGATAAATGAAATCCTTATCCGGAGTGTATTTGATGAGATAGTCAAATATAAATCCTCGCTTTCAAAATACCTTATAGCCGACGAAGACGAGGATGAGATAGACTACCGTCTCCTGGGCGATCAGATAATAAAAAACTTTCCCTGGTGCATAGGGGTGGAGCTGCGAAGGTTGTTCTCGGGCTCAATGCGCGAGCTTGACCGTATGCGCCTCGACCAGATATTCAAAACAATAGAACGCACCATGCAATTTGTCTCGTTTGTAATGCTTTCCCAGCTCTGGAAGGACAAAATGAAAAACGATATAAAAATACCTGAAAATATCTCAAAGGAATTTGAAAACCGCTTTATGGTCTTAAGCATGGGTAACTATAGCTGGCTTATAAGATCACTAGGCAAGCTGTATGAAGACAGCAAAACAGAATGGTTTATGCCCGAGATGGGAGAGAATTTCAACAAAAAATTCTATGCTGCACTCGACTTCTGGGTGCCTGAACGCAATGAGATAGGTCATTACCAGATAAACCTGACCCAGGAGGAGATAGAAAAAAGATGTGTTGACTATGAGGAGAAATTGTCACTTATCCTTCAGACAATTGCCTTTCTTGCAAAATATAAACTGGTGTCTGTGCGTGAAATAAAGGTAAAAAAACCAAAAAACCGTGAAGCACGCTTCCATCATGTCATTAACATGCTGAACAGCTCCGACTCAGACTTTACCTCAAATGAGATAGATCAAGAAATATTCTCGGAAAGCAGTTCAGTATTATTAATGAGAACCATAAAGTCCATCGAAGAATACCTGAATCTTTCACCTCTTGTTATTGACACTCATTCAGAAGTACTGGATACAAAAGAGAAATTCAGCATTAAGAAAGACATCTTTATGTATACCAAATTCCGGAACGACCAGCTCTTATACCTGGGTACCGAGGTAACGGAAAAATGTGACCTCCGTGCACTCAGTAATTATGATCAGCTGGTATCTGAATTCAAGGATCTCCTACAGGTAGTAACCTCATAATTAGAATTATGTCACACAAGTCACCTTTTAAGTTTCTTGACAGCTACGAAAAGCAGGATAAGGATATCTTCTTCGGTAGGGAGAAAGAAACGGAAGAATTGTACCACAAGGTTTTTGAGAGTAAGCTGCTGCTGATATACGGTGTGTCCGGTACGGGCAAGACATCGATCATCAATTGCGGTCTGGCTAACAAGTTCGAGGATTCCGACTGGCTGCCGGTGAGTGTGAGGAGGGGGAGGAATGTTGTTGATAGCATGGAGAGTCCTACCCGACGAATTAGATGATTTTATCAGGAAAAGCAGGCAGGTACTCGATAAAAATAAAAAAGCGCTGAAGAAGGTAACTACAATTTCAGTAATATCATTTATTCTGATTCTGCTTGTAGTCTTTCGATATTCACTCCAAAACAGGACAGACAAAAATATAAATGAAATGGCTGTTGCTGTGATGCTGCAAATGCAAAAGGCACCGGTTACAGGACTAATGGGGGCTTATGAAATTTATAACAGCACCAGGGATACTATGATTGGTCTGCTTGACATTGCAATAATTGATGGTTTTTACAGGCTTTTACAGGACTCAGCCAATGCAGAAAACTACAAACAGTTATTTGATTTTAGGCCTGTTGACAGCGAAATTCTTTCAATTGTTTTTTCAGATAATGGTAGTGTTTTTTGCGGTCATACAGCGAATAATAAGGTATATGTATGGGACAGCGGGGGTAAGGAATTATTTGGCAAAAGATTCACTTCCGGAATTATGGATATCAAGCTTTCTGAAGATGCAGATATTCTGGCAGTGGTAACAGAAAATGATACTGCGCATATAATTGACTATAAGGCTAATTCAGATTTCATTATACCGGTAAAAGGGAATGGGATGCTAAACAACAGGCTTCTTTGCTTCTTCCGGAATAAGACAAATAATATTGCCGCAGTTAACGGAGACGTAATAAATATTTATAGTATGAAGGGTGAATCGCTATATACACTTACCAGTCATTCGGGCAGAGTAAACTCCATAGATATTTCACCTGACTCAAGGTTTATTGCAAGTGCCTCATGTGATTCAAAAGTATATGTATGGTATTTTAATAACAATCAAGGAGTATATAGTATATATGACTCAATAACAAGCCACCGGGATACAGTATGGTCATGCGAGTTCAATAATACAGGTAAATATATCCTTACTGCTTCGGCCGATAGTTCTATACTGATTAATGATCTGTCCGGTAACCGTGTGATCTTTAATGCATCATACAGAGATAATATCGGGAACTATATGACTCAAATGGACCTTATGAGTAAATATACTGAGAAACGAAGATGCAATGCATCCTTTACAAATAGCAACAGGTCAATTATTGTTACAATGTATGAATACAATAATACTGATAGTCTGATTGCTGAGGGCTCAGAAAATGTGAGCTTTATAAAGTTTGTATACAATGACTTTTCCAGCCCATACTACCTCAACAAATCAAACCTGCTTGCCAGTGGCGAAAAGATAGCTGAAAAACTTGAAATCAATGACTATTATCCTTATTTTAAAGATCTTGTCTCCGCTGAAGATGAATCATTCCTGGCTATCAGAGCAAGGGAGGGTGATCCGGTAAATGTGCTAAACGCAAAAGGACTTCCGCTGTTTTCGAGATCGGCATCCGCATTTGCGTTTACTCCTGACAATAAGTATTTCCTGAGCTCCCTGAATGGTAATATTGAAAAGATCCCAATCCACAGGAAAGAAATAAAAAAGTTGCTTTTCGAAATGATATCTTCCCAGGTTGGATACATTAAACAATTCTTCATTAATATCCGTTCCGCTGCGTATCTCCTTCATAACAATCTCTGAGCTTCTGCCGTTGCTGAAATTCTCGGCCGTCATATGGCTTATTATGAAACTGCCGTTTCCAAGCTCCTTTATGTCTTTGATAAGGATCGTTTTAAATAGCTCATCATAGCTGTTATAGAAATCCATTTTGCTGACTGTGTAATTATTTTTGTTTATGGTACTTATCTTACGGACAAAGCCATACTCATCCTCCTTGTCCCGGCTGACAGGCCTGCTTTCAATAATATACGACTCAGGTGATTCCTCAATGATGCTATGATGAAAATCATCGGCAGGGGGTGAGGACATATCTGCATTGGTGAACTCCGATCCCATAAAACTCTTGCCTTTTTCTGAACTGACTATCCTCCGTGTGCGCTTCAGTGCCGGCAGGTATATCCACATATCATCCTGTCCTTCATCATAATCATGTATCAGCATGGTTGTCCCTTCAACATCAGCAGGAGAGAGAAACTTAATAAGCCTTTTTTCAGTACCATCATCATAACCCTTCGATGCCGTGATATTAGTTCGCTCCCTAACCCTTCCCCTTGAGTCAACAATATTAAGGGAGGCAACAGCCTCGAATGATTCAACCTTCATTGCATCTCTGCTCTTTTCCATTATCTCTGACGCATTCTCCTGCGCATTCAGTAAAAATGGAGCAGTCAGAAGGACAGATAAAATAATCGCCTTTTTCATATTTTTTACTTTTAGATGTCTTTTTGTATGTTTCTTATATTCAACAAATGATGGTTTAAATACCAGCAGTATGGAGGGTATTACAAAAAGTGCGCTGATCAGACAGACACCTATGCTTATCAGTACAAGATACCCAAAGAAGCGTATTGAAGTAAATCCCGAGAATACAAGTACCGCGAACCCGACCATTACGCTCAGTGCATTATATACAATGCCACGGCCGGTTGTTGTCAATGTTTTTATTATTGCAGTGCGGTGACCGGACAGTGCCAGCTCTGATTTATACCTCCAGAGAAAATGAATGGTATAATCAACACCCACACCTATCATTATTGATGACAGAAGGGCTGTTGCTGAGTCAAGGGCTATGCCTGCAATCCCCATAAAACCAAGCAGAAAGATAACAGAAGCCAGTATGGGTAAGGTAGATATCAGTCCACCCTTGAATGACCTGAAGATAAGCGAAAGCAGCACGAGTACTATCAGGACAGCAAATATCAGTGAATTGACCTGTCCTCTGACTATCATATCAGCGAACTGCAGCATTATATAGGCATATCCTCCCACAATGATATCTGCATTATCCCTATCTGCCATATAATCTATCTTTGTAAGCACATTTCTTATGATATCTGTTTCCGGATTTTCAAACCTCACCAGCAGGTGAGCTTTTGTATAATTAAAATCCACCAGCCGGTCAAAGTCGCCCGGATCACCACTCATATTATATATCTCGAGTATCTGTGCCACCGCCTGCCGGCTGTCAGGTATCCTGCCGTAAGCGCTTTCATCCTTATCATACAATGATTTTGTCATTTCCTTTAGCACAGTGGCTATTGAATATGAATCACCCACACCCTCCATGGCTTTTATCTCTTCCGTCCACCCGTCCATTGTCTCCAGTAATGAGGGATCTTTAATATCCCCATTCATCATTATTGAGATGCTCTGTGATCCGCCAAAATGTTTATTGATCAGCACAGAGGCCCGGCTCACAGGATGTTTGGGCGGAAAGAAATTCTCCTGGTTGGCGTCAACCCTGATAAACAATATCCCTGCAGCAAAAAGAACTGTCAGTGCAGCAGATATGAGTAATACCCTCAGTGGCCGTGCTGTTACAGTTAATGCCAGCCTGGACAGTCCGCGGTCCAGCAATGACCCTGATTTTCTGCTATTGCCTATGATAGGCTTTGATCTTGGTAATAAGGACAGCCATGCCGGAAGGAAAAATATTGTTAGCAATACGGCCAGGGCTATCCCTGCCGATGCAAGCACTCCAACATGTCTTGCAGGTATTATGGCATGTGCCAGCAATCCCAGTATTCCTGCTATGGTTGTAAGTCCGGTAAAGATAATCGGTAATCTAAGCTTCCTTACCATGGTTTTTACCATAGAGTTGTTGCTGCTGTCAGTCTGACCGGAGACAAGCTCCTGGTACTTGGCTATCATATGTATACCGTAATCATTGGCTACGGCAATAAGCATAATAGGGACTATAAGGCTTAATATAGACAAGCTTCCATCCCAGCAAAGGGGCAAGGCCCATGGCAAAGACCATTGATAATACAACAACTGTAAAGGGCAGAACCATACCGCGCCATTCCCTGAATGCAAGCCATAGAAATCCAAGCATTATCAGCAGTGCAAGGGGCACCAGCAGTAAACCGTCGCGCCTGACATCCTTCATAATGGCCTTACGTATATAGGGCAATCCGCCATAATACACCTCAGCAGTACCTTCATTTGCTTTCACCACTGAGTCAATATCTGAGAGGATAAGGTTTTCATCTGTGTCCTGTGAGATGGTGGCGGCAATAGCCGACATGGTAAAATCATCCGATACAACGGTTCCCATGGCCAGCGGATTATCCCTTAGCTGCTGTTTTAACATTCTTATGTCTTCACTGTTTTGGGGCATATTCCCGATAGCCGGATCAACCATCATCATGCCATCCTTACCATAAATTCTCCTGGTGTTAAAAAGAGATATGGTATTATCCACCGAACGCAGGTTTTCAATACTGCGGTCTGTTTCCCTAATACGCTGCAGGTTGGAAGGGGTGAGGATACAGCTGTCGCGGAACACTATTATTATCATATCCTGCAATCCAAATTCCTCCTCAATCCTGTCAGTGTTAATCCTCGACTCCATGTCTTCAGGAATATAATTCCTGGTATCCGCATCTGTTTCCATGCGTGGTAACATAAACACTCCGCCAAGGCCGATAAGCACTGATATTATGATTACCGGGTACCTCCATTTTATCAATAGTCTGGTCATTATCGTTATTCTTAAAAATCGATTCGCAATCCTGTATATATTGAATTAAGCCGATCACTGATCATATCAAACAGGGAGTCATCCTCACCCCGGTAAATATCCGCCCCGACTATCATTTCAATATTATCTGAAGGGTTAATTTTTATTATGGGATTTAGCATATACTCAGCTGCAGTGATATTATACAGTATATTAAGGGAGGGCTTCACTTTTGCATATCCCTTTTCATATGAGAGTCTCAGTCCTGCATAATGGCTGTATTCATCCAGCTGATAATTATACAGGCGGTTAAAAGAGCTTATCTGTAAAGATGTGTATTCATAGAGTTGCCCCGGGGATAATGAACCGATTGCGGCCAGCGATGCTTCGTCGGGCAAACCGGGATCAAAAGCCGGCTCCTCATAATCAATAAGGTATTTACCGCTGTACTCAAGAATCAACTGCAGGTCGCCGAAAAAATGTTCAATTCCGGCAGCCCATTTCACCTCCGGCAGCATAACATACCTTTGCTGCCTGTAGTCTTTACCAGGATCCGACCATGCAGCTTCAGCACGTATAATACTGCTACCCAGCACAAATTCCATATCGGCTGCCAGAACCCCTGTCTTAAATGTTTTTTTCTGAAGAATAATTTCCGGTACAGTACTGCCTTCTCCCATGGATATGGTATCCAGACTTAATCCGGGCATTGGATTCCAGCCCTTAAAATAACTTAAGCCGGCAGTAAATCCCCTGAGGAAAAATTCTGTTCTGAAGCCGTATGACAGGCCGCTTCCAGACTGCATGGAATAATCATTTATCTTCAATATATCCGGCAGATCCATAAAACCAGTGTAGAGTACTGAAGCCCTGTATTCCGGGGTAAGCAGGGCCTCTACAGATAACCATTCCGCCGGATTAACTTTCAGGTCTACCGCAATATTAGCCAGGTCGCGGTCAGCAGGGTCAAATGACCTGTACAGATCGTTACGCGGAGTTATATTATCCTGGAGCCTGAAAAAATCCATTCTACTCCATTTAATAATCTGTTTTCCGGCTTTCAGTTCAGTGTATGGTGTATACCATGCAGCCCATGCTTCCCTGAGTTCGGGACTGTTAATAATACTGCCGTACTCCCTGGCATAACGGTATCTTAAGTCAGCAAAAGCTTTATATGTTCTGCCATTGCCTGCTTCAATATTCATACCCAGGCCGGAGAATGATACGGGGATGCCGGCAGTCCCTGAAGGTTTGTTCAGGTACAGACCGCTTCTGATAAAACCGCCCAGGTTGTAGCTGTCTCCTGAAGCAGCGGCCGGATTATCAAATAATGACTGTGCCCTTACCGTTCCGGTGAATAATAATAAGCTGGCCGATAATAATAGCAGTGCAAATCTCATTATGCCATTTTTATGCAAATAAAAGGACTGTTTGCCTGTTTATCGACCGATCCGCAGAAATCAGACCTGCATAATTATATAATATGGTATTATCCGCTGATCACGGACTCTCATCCCTCAATTTTTCAAGGTACTGGGTAGGGGTTAGCCCGGTTATACTCTTGAAGATGGTATTGAAGGTGGATTTTGAATTAAACCCTGAATCGTAAGCTATAGCCAGCACTGTGTAGTTTTTGTTTGCCGGGTCTTTCATCCTTTTGATAACCTCATTAACCCTGTATTCATTTATAAAGGTAAAGAAGTTACGATCATGCAACTCGTTAAGCACCTGGGTGATATGATGCCTTGGTATCCCTGTTTGTCGCGAGAGGTCATATATTGTCATGCTTCTTTCAAGATATGGCTTTTCCTTTTCCATATGCAGCAATATTTTCTCAAGTCTCTTCTTTGCCTGTTCACTGTTTAAACCACTACGGATATACTTAGTACTCTTTTCATCTTCTTTGCCTGCCTTAAAATTACTGACATTTATGGTCACGGGGCTGTATGATAAGGGAGTTTCCTCAGTTCCGATAAGGAGTCCGGCAATAACGGGCTGTTTAATAGCATAAAATCCATAAACAAAAGAGAATATGGCAATAAACACAAAAACTGTATAGTAGGGGTCAAAGGGAAGAAAATCCATGAATATGTTTATGCCGCCCAGTATGAATAATATGAAATAAGTAGTGTAAAAACTGATGCTCAGTACCTTGAGCCAGTTGAGGGTGATCTTTCCCGATGCCCAGGATACCAGGTCCTTAAGATGTTTCTGGTGTTTGCTGATAGTGATAAAAGTAAGTATGCTGTATACGGTTATTGAAAGAAAAAAACAAACACTGTATACAATCCTGAGGGATATATATTTATCCGCTACCAGGAATCCCCTGAGATCTGCAAATACCCTGTCTCCTCTGAAAATCACCGATACAATAAAAAAAACAATAAAGGGAATAAAATGCAGGTAGTTGGTGATCATAAAGGGTCTCCGGGGCTCTGTCATATACCTCACATACAGGTATAATATGGGTCCGTAGGTAAAAGCAACAAAAGGAAAGGAGTAAAAAGTAATAAATTTGATCTTGACAAGGGCAAAAACAAGATCAAAAAATATCATAAAAAGGAAAGCAGCCATCAGCCTGTTGGGAATGGTCACCGGCTTCCTGCTGGCAACCACCAGACCGGCAAAGAATGTCTGTGATATAGCTATGTATAATATGGGTTCAATAACTTCCATAATTAACCCTTTATCCTCTTTTCTTGCATTTTTCCATCCACTTCAAACTGCAGAAAGCAGATTTTAAAGTTAATCAATTTATGTTAAATGTTTAACCGTGCTGCTGAAGCCGCAGTTCCTTGCAAATATTCAATAATTAATATACTTTTGAGTTTATTTTAACCAAAAAATTATGAGTGTCTTATTAAATAGTAAAAGTCGTGTTATAGTCCAGGGATTTACAGGAAGCGAAGGTACATTCCATGCACAACAGATGATAGAATACGGAACTGTGGTAGTCGGGGGTGTCACTCCAGGCAAAGGAGGCAGTACCCATCTTGATCGTCCTGTTTATAATACAGTTAAGGAAGCAGTGGAAGATACAGCAGCAGACGTGTCAGTTATCTTTGTTCCGCCGCCTTTTGCCGCGGATGCCATTATGGAGGCGGCTGATGCAGGTATTAAGCTGATAGTGACTATTACTGAAGGCATACCCGTAGCTGATATGGTAAAAGTAAAAGCTTTTATATCCGGACTCGATTGCAGGCTTATCGGACCTAATTGTCCGGGCATAATTACCCCGGGAGAGGCGAAAGCAGGCATAATGCCAGGCTTTATACATAAAAAGGGAGGCGTTGGTATTATAAGCAGGTCAGGGACACTCACCTATGAGGCGGTTGACCAGGTTACAAAGCTTGGACTGGGACAATCAACATGCATAGGCATAGGGGGTGATCCTATTGTAGGAACCACAACCCTGGATGCCGTTAAGCTGATGATGGATGATAAGGAAACAGATGCTATTATAATAATAGGAGAGATAGGCGGCAATATGGAAACCGATGCCGCCCGCTGGATAAAAGAAAACAAGACCAAACCGGTAATAGGGTTTATAGCCGGACAGACAGCTCCGAAAGGAAGGCGGATGGGCCATGCCGGGGCAATAATAGGGGGTAAGGCTGATACTGCCGAAGCCAAAATGAAGATAATGAATGAATGTGGAATCCTGGTAGTTGAATCACCGGCAGATATTGGTAAAAAAGTAGCAGAAGCACTCAAATAAACTAAAAAAGAATAATTCAGAACTCTGATATGCCATGGCTGTGAAATTTTTGTGTCATAATATTAAAAAACAGAAAAAATGGGTTTATTAAATGATAAAACAGCACTTATAACAGGAGCTTCAAGGGGTATAGGGAAAGCTATTGCCCTGAAATTTGCCGGTGAAGGCGCAAATCTTGCCCTTACAAATATAGCTGAGGACGATGAGTTCGCCCAGGTGTGTAAAGAATGTGATAAGCTGGGGGTGAAAGTGAAAGCCTATATTTCAAATGTGGCCGACTTTAATGATTCACAAAGGGTTGCTGATGAGGTGTATAAGGATTTCGGATCTATTGATATTCTGGTCAATAATGCCGGTATAACAAGGGATAACCTGCTGATGAGAATGAGCGAGGAGCAATGGGACCAGGTTCTTCAGATAAACCTGAAGGGTGTGTTCAACCTTACAAAGGCCGTTCTCAGACCTATGATGAAAAAAAGACAGGGGTCTATAATCAATATGAGTTCGGTGGTAGGTGTCTCAGGTAATGCCGGACAGAGCAACTATTCAGCATCAAAAGCCGGGATGATAGGCTTTACCAAGAGTGTGGCAAGAGAAGTGGGCTCTAGAAATATAAGATGTAATGCTATAGCCCCCGGGTTTATTATCACCGAGATGACAGCTCAGCTTCCCGATGAGGTTAAAGAGGAATGGGCTGTAAAAATACCTCTGAAAAGGGGAGGGACACCTGATGATGTTGCAAATACCGCCTTATTCCTGGCATCTGACCTTTCGGATTATGTATCCGGACAGGTAATACAGGTTTGTGGCGGCATGCTTACCTGACAAGTATTGTTGAAAACTATGTTGAAAGACAGTCATTATACTATTGCATAATTAAAAAAATATCAGATATTTGCATATAGAAAACATTCTTAACAGATAACAGGGCGCATACAGCACGGGGAAATGCAGCGAGACATTTTTATTCCACATTTTTTCTTCCAATCCCCGGCGCCCTGTTTTTTCATTTTAACTGTTTATGTATAATATCTTCTTCTTCCTGATAATTATAATTATCATCTTCGGTCATGTATCCGGATTATATCTGGATTACCTGAATAATAAAATGTGGACAGATGCCCTGCCCGATAAGCTCAGTGATATTATTGACAGGGAGAAATATAAAAAGTCCCAGAATTATTACCGGACCAATAAGAATTTCAGCAATATCAGCTCCTCCTTTTTCCTTATTATTATCCTTCTTATGCTGTTTCTGGGGGGCTTTGCCTGGATTGACGGTATCGCCAGAGAGCTGAGCGATAACAGGGTGCTGGTCAGTATAATCTTTTTCGGTATTCTATTTCTGGGATTTGATCTTATGAGCCTGCCTTTTTCATGGTATGATACATTTATAATTGAAGATAAATTCGGTTTTAATAAAACAAGCGTAAAAACATTTTTTGCAGACCACCTTAAGAGCTGGCTGATGGCCATCCTGATAGGAGGCCCCCTGATAGCGTTGATTACATGGATCTATTATGAGGCCGGAGAAATATTCTGGATATATGTATGGGTAGTTATCACCCTCTTTTCAGTTTTTATGAATATGTTCTATTCAGAACTTATAGTACCGTTATTTAATAAACAAAAACCACTGGAAGAAGGGGAGCTCAGGACAGAAATCGAAAATATGGCCTTAAAGGCCGGTTTTAAGCTGTCGGATATATATACCATTGACGGTTCTAAACGAAGCACAAAAGCCAATGCGTATTTTGCCGGACTTGGACCTAAAAAGCGCATAGTACTCTTTGATACCCTTATCAATGATCTTACAATTGAAGAAATAACTGCTGTCCTTGCGCACGAGATTGCTCATTATAAAAAGAAGCACTCCCTTATAATGATGCTCTGTGGTATCCTTCAGACAGGTGTCATGCTGTATATCTTTTCTCTGCTGGCGGGTAATGAAAAGCTGACAGATGCTATGGGCGCAGATACAGGGTCATTTCATATCAGTGTATTTGCTTTTTCCCTTATCTACAGCCCTGTATCACGTGTTATAAGCCTGCTTATGAATTACCTGTCCAGGAAACATGAATACCAGGCAGACAGCTATGCCGGTAAAATATATAAGGGCACTAAACTGATATCAGCGCTCAAGAAGCTATCGCTTAATAATCTCAGTAACCTGAACCCGCATCCTGCCTACGTATTTGTGCATTATTCCCACCCACCCCTGCTCAAGCGTATCAAAAACCTGGAAAGGGTGTCATAGCTTAAATAGTACAGGGCAAGCTCCCACAGGGATGGTATAATAGATTGAACATTGGCATTTTATCCTTGTTTATACCATATATTCAATAATATAAGCAAAAAATTCGTATATTTATATCTGTATCAAAAAACTGTTTGCCATGACTGATTATAATCGTAATACGAGAAGAGACTTTTTAAAGAAGATGGCTGCGGCAGCCGCTGTGGCTACCGTTGTGAGTCCTGTTGAACTGCTGTCAGGTTGTACCACAAAAGCCTCAGCAAAGATGCCGCTCAGGCCGCTGGGCAAAACCGGGCATATGGTAGGTATTTACAGTCTGGGTGCCCAGGCAACGGTTGAAACACCCGGCAAGGAAGAGCTGGCGGTGGAAATTGTCAATAAGGCAATAGACCTGGGAATAAATTATATTGATACTGCCGCTGCCTATGGCCGTTCAAGTGACACTGTATCAAGAGCAGATGCCATGGGAACAAGTGAGAGGAATGTAGGGCAGGTAATGAAAACAAGAAGAAACGAGGTCTTTCTTGCCTCCAAAACCCATAACCGCACATATGATGGCTCAATGAGGCTGCTGGAGCAAAGCCTTAAAAACCTGCAGACCGATCATCTTGATCTGTGGCAGGTACATAATCTGAGGGCAGCCGAAAAGGAAACCATTGATGATTATTTTGCCGAAGGAGGCGTGATAAAGGCAATGGAGAAAGCTAAAGCCGAAGGAATGGTTAAGAATATCGGTTTCACCGGACATGAAGATCCTGAGATATTAAGGATGATGGCAGAAAGGTACGAATTCGATAATGTGCTGGTTGCAATAAATGCAGCTGACAAACATTATAACTCGATGATTGAGGATTTCCTGCCTGTGGCTGTAGAGAAAGGTATGGGCATTGTGGGAATGAAAATACCGGCCCGCGACAGGATATTTGACCATGGCGGTATCATCAGTATGAAAGAAGCAATGGACTATGTTATGTCATTGCCTGTAAGCACCATAGTCATTGGTATTGATGAGATTGCAGAGCTTGAAGAGAATATTCAGATAGCACGGGAGTTTAAACAACTCAGTGCAGACCAGCTGCTGGCGATAGAGGATAAGGCAAAGCCCCATTATGAACACCTGCAGTTCTTTAAGGACGGTATAGGTGAGTGGCCGGCCGACTGGTAAAACATCATATTTTTAAAAGTCTGGTGCCGTACACAGCTGTCAGCATCCCAGCTTTATAAATTATCAGCGGGAGTAGCTCAGTGGCAGAGCATCAGCTTCCCAAGCTGAGGGTCGGGAGTTCGAACCTCCTTTCCCGCTCATTGATTATCATGGGTTTAGCCTTCAACCGGGGCAAGCCCCTGATTTTATTTGCACCATATTTTGCACCATAACCCATCCTCTTCCACTATTGCTGCTGCTGGCATTTTCTCAACATCTAATCCTTTTTGTGGAATGTCATGTCTAATATTTCGGATCCGTGTATGGTGTCGTTTGGCGATTCGAAGCACAAACCTGTCAAACCGCTAAACAGTTTGTTGGTTGTAATACCCTTAATATTAACACTATACGTTAAATACACTAAACACGATGTTATAGCCATGTGCTTTATTCTCTGTCGTTTAATTGTCTTGTTAGACTTTATTATTTTCCGAAATACTTTTGGATTAATTCAACCAATTTATCTTTCTTAAAAGGTTTTGCAATATAGTCGTTACACCCATATTCTATTGATTTTTCCCTGTCGCCCGTTAGTCCATAAGCTGTTTGCGCTATAATGACAAGCTCTTTGTTAAATTCCCGAATTTGCTTTGTGGCTTCATAACCGTTCATTCCCGGCATCCTTATATCCATCAAAACCAAATCAATATCAGGATTATTTTTGCAGGTTTCAACGGCTTCAACTCCTGTCCTGGCTTTTAAGAAATCTTTGCCATACATTTTTATCGTTTTGTCCAACAACATTTCTGATACTTCATCATCTTCGGCAATCAGTATTTTTAACTTTTTAATGAAATCTTTTTTATCTGGAATGTCAGTTTGATGAAAAGCTGTTTCTTTTACCAATTCGGCATTGTATGGCAGTGAAAAATAGAACGTTGACCCAATTCCTTCTTCACTTTCCACCCAGATTTTTCCACCTAACATTTCGATGTATGTCTTGGTAATTGATAATCCAAGACCTGCTCCCTGCTTCGCCATTGCATCAGAAATATCAGCCTGAATAAAACGCTCAAATATGGCTTCCTGCCTCTCTTTCGGTATACCAATTCCTGTGTCTTTCACATAAAACTCAAGATTTTTGCCCTCTTTTTTATAGCCAATCTCTATTGTACCCTCGTTACTATATTTAATAGAATTTTTAACAAGGTTGGTAAGAATGGCATATACTTTTTCGCGATCGGTTGCAATGGTAGCTTCGTTTGCCGGTAATGGGGTGTTAAATGAGAGTTTCATCCCTTTGGTTTCCACCTCGGGTTTAAAGAAGGTATAGATGTATTCGATTTGTTCGTTAATATTTGTTTCCTTAATATTCAATTCCATCAGCCCGGCTTCAATTTTCGAAATATCAATAATGTCGTTGATAATATTGAGCAAACGTGCTCCACTTTCTTCAATAATTCTAATGTATTTCTGTTGCTCATCTCCTGTCAACTTTGGTTTTTTCAGCAAAGCAGCAAAGCCCAAAATACCACTCATCGGTGTGCGTATTTCGTGGCTCATATTGGCAAGGAAGGCAGATTTAAGGCGGTCGCTTTCTTCTGCCTTTTCTTTGACTTTGATTAATTCTTCATTTTGGGCTTCAACCGCTTCTGTTTTTTTCTGAATTATAAGTTCAGCTTGTTTGCGTTCCGTTATGTCAATCAAAGTCAAAAGGCATGTTTCATTATTTTGACTTACAATTCCGTTAATAGCCACATATATTGGCAAGTTCTGTCCCGCCACTGCGGGATTGCCTTTGGGTGTAATTGTTAGCTCGCAGTTTTCTTTAGTCTTGCTGCTGAATACTTTTTCTAGGAATCGGTTGTAGGCTGGTTTGGTTTCGGCGGAAATAAAGAAACCAAACAAGCTGCTTTTCAAACGCAAACGTTCTTTGCCAAGCATTTGGGCAGCAGCAAAATTAAGTTCTGTAATTTTACCCTCTTTCGTAAGTGAAAGATAGCCGGAAGGTGCAAAGTCATATAATGCTGTGTATTTCTCTTCTGCAATTTCTGCCTTTTCTTTTGCAATCACAAGCTCTTCGTTCTGCATTTCAAGCTCAATCTGATGCACTTCCAATTCGTGGATCAGTTTTAGCATACCGGCTTCTGATAAAACTGAAGCTGTTTCTGGTTGTTGCTTCTTTAAACGCACTTCTGCTTTTTGGCGAAGCGATGCAGCATCTCTTGCATTGTCGCTTTTCTTTTTCATGGCTTGTAGAGATTATGCTCTTTTAACAGCTCAATTGCCTTTTTCAATTCGACTTCAAGCTTCTCTTTCTCCTGGCGTAGTAAGCCAATTTCTTTGTCGGCAGTAATCAAATTAGAATCAGCTTTTTTCTTTTTTTCTTTATTGACATTGGCTAATTCTGCTTCCATTTTTTTTGCTTTGGTAATATCACTAAATGTTATTACCAATCCGTCAATGTGGTCGTCGAAAGTTCGGTATGGCATTATTCGCACCTTAAACCAGCGTTGGTCGTGGGTTGAGATATCGGTTTCTTTAAACACAAGAGTTCTCAGTACTTCATTGGCATGTTCTTTAATGTCACGATATTGTAAATCTGTTACCAGGTCGGTAAAAGGTCTGCCAATATCGGTTTGCCGTAATTTGAATAATGAATTTAATTGGTCGGTAAAGCGGCGAATGTTTAATTCTTTGTCCAGAAACAAGGTGGCAATATCGGTGCTGTTTAAAAGATTTTTCATATCGTTGTCAGAATCCCTGTATTCAGCTATTTTGCTTTGCAACTCAATATTTACGGTTTGCAATTCTTCATTCAGGCTTTGCATTTCTTCTTTCGATGTGGTAAGCTCTTCGTTGGTGGATTGCAATTCTTCATTGGTGGATTGCATTTCTTCGTTAGTAGATTTTAATTCTTCCTGCGTGGTCTGCATTTCTTCTCGCGTGCTTTGTAATTCTTCGTTAGCGGCTTGTAATTCAAGTTCTAATCCTTGTTCACGAGCAGTTTTGTCCTGGTTTGCGGTTTTTGATTTTCTGTTTGATGGTTTAGGAATATTCGTAACATCATTAAAAACAATCATAATTGTACCTTTAATGGCTTCGGGTTTTTCAATTAATTGAAGCGTAATGTCCACAATTTGATTGCCGCCGTTGGTGCCGATTTTAACATTATGCAACTTTACAGGTTCGCGATTTTGTTTTGCCTTACGTATTGCGCCCGGAAGTTCGTGACTCAAGCCTTCGCGCGCCATGGCGTAAATATTCCAGTTTGCTTTTCCTGCGGCGGGTTCTAAATATTTACCGGTTTTGCCTGTAATATATAAAATGTCGCCTTCCGCGTTTATCAGCACGCTGGCTGGGGCAAAGCGTTGAAGTAATATTTGGTCGGCAAGGGTTTGTATATTATCAACAGTTTTAACAGGTTGCATTTCAATAGTAGTTTGTTTCCTTGTACGTGTAAACGAACTTGGGAAATCTACCGTTTCTGTGGAGGCAGGAACTGCTGAGCGTTTATAAATTTTCAATTTTGCATCAATTGTTATAAACTGTTTGTTTTGAGAGTTTTCATTTTCTGCGTTGCCAAGTATCATTACGCCATCTGCATTTAAACTGTAATGAAATAAATTCATCAGTTTTTTTTGCAATTCGGGTTCTAAGTAAATCAATAAATTCCGGCACAAAAGAAGGTCCAATTTAGTGAATGGAGGGTCTTTAATCACATTGTGGGGTGCAAAAACAACCATTTCGCGAATGGCAGGATTTACATTAAAACCGCTTTCTTCTTTTATAAAAAACTGGTTAAGCCTTTCGGGCGAAACATCTGCAAGAATATTTTGACTGAAAAATCCTTTTCGGGCTATTTCAATGGCATCGCTATCAATGTCGGTGGCATATATTTGGAGTGTGAATCTTTTTTTATTTTTTACTTTTTCGTAGGCTTCCTTAAAAGCAATTGCCAGGGAATATGCTTCTTCGCCGGTAGAACACCCTGTAACCCACGCCCGAAAAACATGTCCGTCGGGCATTTGGTTAAATAAATCGGGCAATACTTTCTCTTTCAGCTTTTCCCAAACAATCAGTATCACGGAAAAACTTTGTAACCCCAATCAGTAATTCTTTGAAAAGTATATCCAACTCGTTAGAGTTTTCCTGTAAAAAGCGGACATAATTTGCAATTTTATCAATTTGATGAACATTCATTCGTCTTTCTATACGCCGAAACAGCGTATTTTTTTTATACAATAAAAAATCGTGACCGGTTTGCGCACGTAGCAAAATAATTATTTTTTCGAGATTGCTTTTACTTTTATCATCAATTTCACCTTTCTGCACTATTTTCGGACTATGATTAAGAAAAGCAATTAATTTTTCCGGAAGTTCGGTTGCTGCTGCCAGAATATCTGCCGTCACTGCATTTGCTGCACTTCGTGGCATGCTGTCAAACTTTGCCGTTAAAGGGTCTTGTACCAGCACGATACCGTTTTTTTCTTTTATTGCTTTCACCCCAAAACTGCCGTCGGACCCCATGCCCGAAAGAATAACGCCAATACTTTTTTCCTGCCGGTCTTCAGCAAGTGAGCGGAAAAAGAAATCAACAGGAAGTCGCAAACCACGCATTTCAATTGGCTCAAACAAATGCAAACAGCCGTTTAAAATTGACATATTTTTGTTTGGCGGTATCACATACATATGATTTGCCTGCACTTGCAAATGGTCTGTTACCTGAACAACTTTCATTTCGGTTATCCGCTGCAATAGTTCGGGCATCATACCCTTGTGGTTGGGGTCGAGGTGCTGAATAACCACGAAAGCCATTCCGCAATTCTTCGGCACATTCTGAAAAAACTGTTCCAGGGCTTCCAGTCCACCTGCCGATGCGCCAATACCTACGATTGGAAAACCTGTTGATATGGAAATTTGCTTTTTTGTTGGTTTAGAAGCAGGTTTTTTTTTTTGCCATTTGTTTTTTTCATGTTTCCCGTGTGTCGTCCTGAAAAAAGTTTACAGTTTTTATTGGTAATCCTGTTATACATTTACAAAGCTAGTTTTAATCCTGATACTGATTTACAGATTGCTTTTTATTTTCATAAGAGTTCTTCCATAATCGTTTTACATCCATTGGCTCGGTAGCGTGATGAACTAGATCTGGAGTAAGATTACTGATGCTCATGTGAGGCCGTTCAGAGTTATAAAGCCTGATTGCTTTGTGAAGGTATATAATAGCTTCTTTTACTGAAATTAAGTCCTGAACATCAAGATATTCTTCTTTCATAATTCCATTCACTCTTTCAGCAATGGGGTTTTCAAGTGGATCTCCGGACTCTGTCATACTGATTTGTATTTCATATTTGTTAAGTATTCCAACATACTCTTTGCTGCAATACTGCAGTCCCCGGTCAGAATGGTGAATGAGGTGACTTACAGGACCCTCAAAGTCCTGCAAAGCCATCTTAAGTGCTTTCAGGCTTTCCAGGGCCTCAAGTGTCTTAGCCATGTTGTAACCTACAATCTTATGCGAATAAGCATCGGTGAGAAATGTTACATATACTGTAATCATATTCACTTTCCAGTAGGTAATGTCGCTTACCCAAAGCTGATTCGGAGACGTTGGAATAAAGTCTCGGATTAGGTTAGGATATTTCCTTAACCAGTGATTGGAAAAGGTTGTTCGGATGTTTCTTCTTCGTCTGCGAATGAGAAGATGATTGGCTGCAAGCAGGTCAAATAACTTATCCCGGCCCATTTTTATTTGGTGTTCCATCATAACCGGAGTAAGCATTTCATAAAGTTTGCGAGTTCCGATTCGTTTGTGATTTTTTCGGATACAGAGAACTTCTTTAAGCAGTACTTCTGTTTCCACCCCTTTATCCAATTGCTTCCAGCTTTCCTGATAATAAGCCTGTCTGGTTATCCCAAACCATCCACAGAGTTTGGCAAGTCCTATGTGATGAAAATTTGATTTCATTACTTCGATGGTTTGGTATTGTACTTTTTTTTAATCGGAACATTGAATTCTTTTTCAGCAATATCAACCATGGTTGCATAAGCAATAGCTTTCATTTCGGCATCCTTTAGCTGTTTTTCCAACTCAGCAACCCGTTTTTTCAACTGCATGATTTCAAAGGAGTCCTGTTCAGTATTTTCATTCTCAGCCATGACCGATGATTTTACTCCAAATTTACGTATACTCCTTTTTGATTTGTACTGCCTATGCTGAATTTTTCCAACATAGTCCAGTTTTCTCATCCATCTCAATAACTGCCCTCTCTCTTCAGGTTCGCCTGTATAAAGCTCCCAGGCATATTGCTTCGTCCAATTGTTCCTGAGCATCTCCTGTATGATAGCATGGCGCTCCGTTTCGGAAAAAAATTTCCCCTTTTTCTGAATAATCTTTCTTTTTTGTTTGTCCATTTTTACACTATTTTAGTGTAAACCTATTTCAGGACAAGTCACCGGATATTTAGAATAATCTTAAAGGTACGATGTTTTTTTCGCATTGACTACAACTAAGTGTATACCCATGTTTTTCACATGCTTCATATATCAATGCAGCGACAATTTTAGGAGTAAAAACCGTACCTCGTAACAGTTTCTCCTGATCAGACTTTTTATTAGTACTAAGCAGTGTGATTAATTCAGTGTTTTACAAATGTCGAGAATTTTTCCAAATAATTTCAACCTTTCAGTTTTAGGAGCAAGCACATTATTTCTGAATTTTTATAAGTTTTTTTTTCTGCACCTCTGCCGTATAGAAGGGGGTGGTATTTGGGGTGGGGGTAGTACCGGATACCCACCTATGCACAATCTTGTGTACATTATAGATCATTCAGGTATTTATATAAAACATAACAGAGGATGCCAATAGATACCCATAACAAGAATTTCTCCACCAATGATGAAATCATAACCTACTTCCCAAATGGTGCTGTCAAAATCGATTTGGCGAACATTTTGATGGTTGGCAAGATAATCTTTCCAAACATGCTTCTTTTGAAGCAAGAGGGCAGCCATTTCGATCCCCGTTTCCCGCTCGGTGATTACTTATTTTTGTTTTATACCTCTAGAGCCACTTGGGAATAAGTTGGTTTATGAGCTAAATCTCC